>JANQFG010000187.1 GCA_028277985.1 bacterium
GGCTTCCGGCCCGAGCATTCGTCTGTCCAGGGACGCCCGGGAGACCTCGCTCAAGAACCTCGACCTGGTGCAGGACTCCTACTCACTGGGTGTTGTTTCGGTCATCGACCTGATCGATGCCCAGACCTCGGCGCTGGTGTCGTCGCAGGTAGCTGCCAACGCAGTCTACGATTTCCTGATCGACCTGATGGAGATGGAGCGGGCTGCCAACGATTTCGACTTCTTCAAGACACCCGAGGATCGGGAGGCCTGGTTCGAGAGACTGGTGGCATATTTCGAGGAGAACGAGGCATTGCGCTCCGCGCCCTACTGCACCCCGGAAGAGTATCTTGAACGCAGGGGCGAGGAGCAGTGAGAATGCACGATGTTTATTTATGATTATATGTCTGCGGCTAGACCTGCTCCATGAGCATCGATATGATCAGAGCCGCGAGCCGACTCATCCGCATCAGAAAATAGAGGAGCAGAAGAAAATGCGTGCACGATCCCCCATCCATATCCTGATGGCCGCGATCCTGTGGGCGGCCGTGCTGCCGGCCTGCGAAAGAGAGGAGCCGGTTCGGGAGCCGATCATCAGACCCGTCCGCACTCAGCTCGTCTACTCAACTGGCGGCACCCGGACTCGGACCTTCTCCGGCACGGCTCAGGCCGGTCTCGAATCGCGGCTCAGCTTCAGGGTGGCGGGAACCGTACAGATCCTGAACGTCAAGGTGGGAGACCATGTCAAGGCGGGGGACCTGATTGCTGAGTTGGACCCCATCGACTACAGACTCCAGGTCGAAGAGGCCGAAGCCTCCCTCGAGAGGGCCCGGGCGGATCTGCGGAATGCCGAGGCCAAGTACGCACGTATCAGGGCCTTGTACGAGAACCGGAACGCCTCCAGGGATGATCTGGATGCGGCCCGGGCGGGTGCGGAATCGGCTCGAGCGCAGGTTCACTCTATCGAGAAGCGGCTCGAGCTCGCCCGCTCGCAGCTGAGCTATACACGCCTCGAGGCGGCAACGGATGGGGCCATCGCCCAGGTCGGCGTGGAAATAAACGAAAACGTCCAGGCAGGCCAGACCGTGGTCCTTCTCACCTCCGGCGCAAGAGCCGAGGTCCAGGTGGGTGTACCCGGGATTCTGATCTCCCGGGTGGAGGAAGGGAGTGCGGTCAGGGTGACCCTCGATTCGATTCCCGGGGAAGTCTTTCGGGCGCAGGTGACCGAGGTCGGTGTGGTCACCGGCATGAGTACCACCTATCCCGTGACGGTCAAGCTCCTGGAGGAGGACTCGGACGTGCGACCCGGCATGGCGGCGGAGGTGGCCTTCCGCTTCGGCTCCCCGGATGACAGGGAGCGCTACATCGTGCCGCCCATCGCAGTAGGGGAGGACCGGAATGGCCGTTACGTCTTCGTGGTGGACCAGGATTCGGACGACATGGGGGTGACACGCAGGAGACCCGTGAAGGTCGGAGAGCTCAGGGAGGAGGGGATCGAGGTCCTCGAAGGCGTTTCGGACGGCGATCTGCTGGTGATCGCCGGCATAAGCAAGATCGTGGACGGGATGAAGGTGAAACTCCTTCCATAGCTCGAGAGGAGCAACGGCCCATGAGCATCACCAAGGCGGCACTCGACAACAACCGGGTCACAGGGGTGGCCCTGCTGGTCATCCTCTTCGCGGGGCTGGCCGCCTATCAGGACATGCCGCAGAACGAGGACCCGGGCTTCATCATCCGGGTCGCCCTCGTGATCACCTATTTTCCCGGAGCGAGCCCGGAGCGGGTGGAACAGCTCGTGACCGACCGGCTCGAGGAGGCGATCCAGGAGATTCCGGAGCTGGAATACCTGTCGAGCGAATCCAAGACGGGTGTGTCCCTCATTTACGTGAACATCCTCGAGAGCTTCTCCGAGATGCGTCCGATATACGATGACCTGAGGCGCAAGGTCGACCGGGTGAGACCCGAGCTCCCGGACGGGGTGATCGGGCCGATCGTGAACGATGAGTTCGGCGATGTCTTCGGGATCATCGTCGCATTGACCGGGGAAGGATACACCTACGCCGAGCTGAAAGAGGTGGCGGACGACGTGCGCAACGAGCTCCTGCTGCTCGGCGAAACCGCAAAGGTGGAGATTCAGGGGGCCCAGGAGGAGCGGGTCTTCGTCGAGTACAACAACGCCCGGCTGGCCGAATTCGGCCTGTCCCCTCTGCAGCTTGCCCAGATTCTCGACACACACAACATCATCATCCCCGGGGGGGACATAAAGACCGCGTCGGAACGTATCGTGCTCGAGCCCACGGGCAACTTCGAGTCGGTGGAGCATCTCCGCAGGTCCGTGATCAAGCTGCCGGGCAGACAGGATCTGCTCTACCTGGAAGATCTCGCGAACGTCTACCGCGGCTACATCGATCCCCCTGAATCGAAGATGCGATACACAGGCAACCCCTGTCTCGGGTTGGCCGTCAGCCTCCGCGACGGCGGCAACATCCTCACCCTGGGCAGGCAGGTCAAGGAAACGATCGACAAGATGCAGGGGATCTATCCGATCGGGATCGAGTTCGACATCGTGGCATTTCAGCCCGAGCACGTGTCCAGGAAAGTGGATACCTTCTTGCGAAACCTCCTTCAGGCCATCGGAATCGTGATGGGGGTGATGCTCGTCACCCTGGGGCTGCGCACCGGCCTGGTGGTGGCCCCCTTGATCCCGATGACCATGGTCATGAGCCTGCTCGTCATGTCGATCCTGGATATCGGGATCGACCAGATGTCGCTGGCAGCGCTGATCATTGCCCTGGGCATGCTCGTGGACAACGCGATCGTCATGTCCGAATCGATCATGGTGCAGATCTCGGAGGGGAAAAAACCCGTGAAGGCAGCGATTGATTCAGGTGCAGAGCTCAGGATTCCCCTCCTGACGTCGTCCCTGACAACGGCCGCCGCCTTCCTGCCGATCTATCTTGCCGAGTCGAACACCGGGGAATACACGGCGCCGCTCTTCAAGGTGGTCTCCATTGCCTTGCTCTGTTCCTGGGTGCTTTCACTGACCATGACCCCCCTGATGTGCGCTACCTTCCTCAGGCCGAAGACAGCCTCGACGGAAGGACGCTATCGGTCCGGGTTCTACCGAACCTATCGAAGGCTGCTGCTGCTGGGCCTTCGGCATCGGTTCATTGCCCTGGCCACGGCCTTCGGGATCTTCCTGGTTGCCATGCAGGGATTCCGTCTGATACCGAGCATCTTCTTCCCCCCGAACGACAAGGCGATTCTCAAGGCCGAATTCGAGCTGCCCATGGGGACTCCGATCGAGAATACAGAGACCGTGGTGAAGGAGATCGAGGCCTTCATGCAGGAGGAATTGGCCGCGACCACGGATCGCCCCGAGGGAATCGTCGATTGGGCCTCGTTCATCGGCCAGGGAGCGCCTCGGTTCGTGCTCAATTTCAACCCGGAGCAGGCGAAGCCGGAATACGCGGTGATGATCGTGAACGCAACCTCGGTTCCGGTCATCCAGGAGACGATCATCCCCAGGATGGAAGCCTTCTGTTTCGAGAGGTTCCCGGACCTCTCGTCCGCAGTCGAACTGCTGCCTACCGGACCACCGCCCTCCGCTCCGGTCGAGGCGAGAATCTCCGGCAAGGATCCGGACGTGCTCTTCGAGATCGCGGATGCGGTCAAAAAGAAGCTCGCAACGATCCCGGGCACCCGGAACATCAAGGACGACTGGGGGCTGCGGACCAAGAAGCTGAGGGTGAACGTCAATCAACCGAGAGCGAGACGGGCAGGACTGACCAATGCGGACGTGGCCCTGTCGCTGCAGACCGTGTTGAGTGGCTACGAATCCACCCAGTACCGGGAAGAGGATGAGGTGATCCCGATCATCCTCCGTTCCGTGGAAGCGGATCGAAAGGATATCGGAAAGCTCGAGAGTCTGAACATCTACGCCCAATCGACCGGGCAATCCGTGCCTCTCAAGCAGGTGGCCGACGTGGAGGTGGTCTGGCAGCCTTCAAAGATCTTCCGACGGGACAGGCTCAAGACCATCACCGTGGAGTGCTACATCGAGTCGTACACCACTCCGATTGCGGTGAGCAACGAACTGGACGCCTGGCTTAAGGGCGAGAGTGCGCAGTGGGAGGCGGGCTACAAGTACGAGCTGGGCGGGGAGCTGGAGAAATCGGTCAAGGCGAACCGGTCGATCGGGGACAAGGTGCCCGTTGCGGGCTTCATCATCCTGTTCCTGCTCGTGGCCCAGTTCAATTCCCTTCGCAGGCCGCTGATTATCCTGCTCACCATCCCGCTCGGGCTGATAGGGGTGGTCGTAGGGCTGATCGTGGCAAAATCCTACTTCGGGTTCATGACCCTGCTCGGCATCATCTCCTTGTCAGGAATTGTTATCAATAATGCAATCGTTCTGCTGGACCGGATACGAATCGAGATCGAGGAAAACCGGCTCGAACCCCGGAGGGCCGTGCTCGAATCGGCCCAGCGCCGTCTGCGGCCCATCCTGCTGACGACCATGACCACGATCGGGGGGCTTCTGCCGTTGTGGTTTGGCGGCGGACCCATGTGGGAGCCGATGGCCATCTCGATCATCTTTGGGCTGCTTTTCGCAACCGCACTGACCCTCGGCCTCGTGCCGGTGCTCTACTCATTGTTCTTTCGGCTGAATTTCAAGGACTTCCGCTACGACGAGTGAACCGAAAAAGGGGTCAGGCCTTATCTGTGCAGGCCCGCTCCGGCTGGTCAGCCGCCGGCCATGGCGGCCAGAACATCCCCGTAGCTCTTGTGGCACTTGGTGTAGAAATCCCGGCCCATCAGGTCCTGCCGCCACCTCGTGATGTTCAAGTGGCCGGATATGTCCACCTGGGCCACTTCGACCGGGTCCAGGGCTGAGAGCAAGTTGAAGTCGGCGAGGGAGAGTTCCCCTCCGGCCAGATATCTCTGCTCCTTGAGCGGGGCGTCCACCACGGGGAGGAACCTCTCGAGGAAGGAGAGGCCGTCGGCAAGGGAACGCTCGTCCACCTCCTGATTGAGGAAAGGCGCGAAGACCCGGTTCATCAGAACGCGGCCCACTGCCGTGGCGATATGTTGGGCCACGAAGTCGGACCACTGATCCACCAGGGCTCTCTGTTTTGCCGCGGCCGGATAGAGGAGCGATTCCGCCTTGTCCGCAAGATACCGGATGATCGCATTGCTCTCGAAGAGGACGAATCCGTCGTCGTTGACAACGGGCACCTTGCCCCCGGGATGAAGCTTGAGATGTGCCTCCTTTTGATTGTCTCCGTCGATGAGATTCACTTTCACGTATTCATACTCCAGACCCAGCTCGTTTGCCACGAACCTCACCTTGTTGGAAGGTGAGGATAGATCTGCGCCGTAGATCTTCAACATTTCGGATCCTCCCGTGGTTTCTGGGGGCAAGCGTTCAACCCGTTCACTCTGCTTTTGATGCACGAAGCAAGGACGGGTGTTCGGAATCGTCGTGGAAAACGACGTCAAGATTACGGACAGTGAGAAGGCCCCCTTGCTGCGCCATGCTGCTTGACGAACCCAAGGGCAGGGGATACAAGAATGGCAAGGCAATCCTGCTTGTAGAGGGCATCCCTGACTGCGGCCGGGAACCATGAGAATACTCAATGTAGACGAACAGTATTTCGTTTCTTGTTTCCGCGACTGGGGGCATGATGTCCTGACCATAGGGGAGAAGGCGGGAAGCGATCTCAGAATCACGACATCCCTGGACCTGAAGGGCCTCATCGCATTCCTCGAGGCCCGTGAGTTCTGGCCCGAGTTGATCCTCTGGAACGACAGTTGCCACCCTCCCGCCGTGCACGGGCTCGAGCGACTGCCGGCCGTAAGCATCGGTTTCTCGGTCGATCAGTACTGCAATCCGTGGCACGTCCCCTACAGCGCCATATTCGACCTCTTTCTGGTCGCACAGAAGGACTTTCTTCCGGACTTTGACCAGGATTATCTGGCCAGGCCCTGCCGCTGGTTCCCCCTTTTCTGTGACCCACGGCGGGACAGGGATGCGGGAGCGGAGAGGGACATCTCGGTAAGCTTCGTGGGCACCCTGAAGCCGCCCATGAACCCCGAAAGGTGGGCGTTTCTCGATGCCTTTCGAAAACAGCACGACCTGTTGCTTCATGAGGGAGACTATGGGCCCGTGTTCTCTCGAAGCCGGATCGTGCTCAACCAGTGCGCCGCGGCGGAATTGAATTTCAGGATCTTTCAGGCCGCCGCGCATGGCGCCGCGGTCCTGACGGAAGAGGTGGATAACGGACTGACAGAACTGTTTTCTCCGGGACACGACATCCTGACCTTTCCCAGAGGAGACGTGAACGCCGCGGTGCAGACCGCCCGGCAGATGCTTGCTCAACCCGAGAGCCTGGAAGAGCTCGCCCGGAGGGGGCAGAAGAAGGTCGCGGAGCAACACTCGGCATCCGCCAGAGCGAGGCAGATCCTCCAATGGGCGGAAGAACTGGCGAGGGTGAATGCCCAGGAGTGGCGACTCGCAAACCAGCCTATCATGCGACGCGAACTGGCCAGGTCCTGCTACATGCTCGCGGCGGATCTGAACCTCCCCCTTTCCGACGAGATCCGGCAGGATTTTCTGGAGATGGGTGCCAGGTATGAGAAGGCGGAATAGCCAGGTCGTCGGGCGAAGAAGGCAAGCCCTGGCGGTATGGGCGATGCTCGCAATGGCCAACCGTCCCCCGGGGCAAGTCTCAGGTGTGGATGTCAAATATTTTCTTTCAATTTCAATTGGTTGTCCCCCTTCCCCCTTTCGCTTCTGACCTCTGACCTGCCAAGGCCTGACCCCTGCTTTCTCGCGCCCGTGCCCCCTCCCGCGCCCGCGCCCGGAAGCGCTTTGCATCTTCCGCTTATCGGGCACGGGCTCGGTCGTGGGAGCGGGCGGGGGGGGCGAATCTGTTGCAGTTATCCCGAATTCCTTGCCAGGACAGTAAATTTTTTCACTCCTTGTGCCGATCTATAAGACAGCGAAGCTCCAATGAATCCAGGAAGTTTGGAAACACGGTAATCTCGTGCCCATGATTGACAAAAATCGTCAAGGGATTCTCGCGAGGGGGAGCCGTGCCTCGAGCCGGTCGGGGACGCACCCTGGACGTGAACCCCTGCATGGACAGGATAAGGAATGAGGATTCTCAAAAAGCGTTCCACGCCGATCACCCTGATCGGCAATGACGAGATCTACTTCGTCCTGCAGAGAGGTGCCGGCGAGGGACAGATCCTGGATCCTCTTCCCCTCGAGCGATTCATGGCCGGGGACCTGGACCTGAGCGACATCCCGCCCGAGTTCCAGCACCACGCCAACTCGGTGATGGTTGTGCCGGACTACTGGATCGGAAACACCTCGTTCCCGTTTCAATCGAAGAAAAGATCGCTGGCCGATGCGTTTCTCGAAAGGAAGCTCAGGGCCGATTTCCCGGACACGCCGGAAGTCGGCGACTTCTTCGAGTATTTCTTTCACCACACCGACCAGGGCGAAACCGCAGTGTACGCATACTTCCTGCGGGAGCCCATGTTCTTCCGGATCTACGATTATCTCTCCGGCTGGAACCTGCACCCCCGACGGATCACCACACCCGCCTTTCTGTGGGAGTCCCAGCTCAAGGACCGGATTCCGAACTTCCGGGAAGGGGGCAAGGCCTTTGTTCACATCCTGGCGAAGGAGTGCTTCCTGTACTTCTTCTTCGAAGGCCATTTCCTGTTCTCGAGGCAGATCACGCTCCCGGAATTCGTGGAGGATTCGTCCGACCAGCTCGAAACACTGACGTACGAGACCAATCAATCCCTGTATCTCTTCTCTCAGAAGGCGAAAGCCGAAATCGACCGGGTCTACACCGCCTCCTTCGGTTACGTGGAGGCGGACCAGCTTGCCGAGAGTCTCGGCAAGGAAGTCGAAGAGATCGAGGGCCTGGAGGAGGCGCTCACACAGGATTCGACCACGATCGGCCTGCCGGGCCTGCTGAGCGGGCTCTGCATGCCCGACCTTTCGGATGCACAGAAGTTCCTGGGTATCTCACACAAGCAGATGGAGAAGGAACAGCAGTGGAGGCCGGTGCAGAAAATGGGCATTGCCGTGGGGTTGATTCTGCTCCTTCTTCTGGTGGGCGAGGGCGTGGTGCTCTGGAAATGGTCGAGGCCCGTTGGGATGGAAACCACTTCACGGAGCAGGGCGGAAGCGAGAGAAGCGGAGATGGCCCTGAGGCAATACAACGAGGCCCTGGAGCTCTTCCTGAAAGAGAGCCAGCGGCCTTCCGCGAGCAAGACGATCATTCATCTTGCCAGCGCCCTCCCTGAGGATGTCTGGATAGATCAAATGGTGGTCGAGACCGAGCCGAGCCCGGGTGTCGAGCTGACCGGGACGGTGAGAGCGTCGAGGCCGAGCCAGTTCCGGGAGACCCTGTCAGCGTTTCTGGGCGGACTGAACAATCATTTCCAGGGGGCCCGATCCCTAGGCCTGCAGGACATCGAGGTCGACGCGAACAACTGCGAGACAGTGGATGGAAGCCACACCTGCGCCATAGCATTGGATTTCGGATTGCCATGATGGATTTGCTGATGGATCGAATGAATAAGAGATGGCTTGCCGTGGCCGCGATCTGGATCTCGGCCCTTGCGGTCAACTACTGGAACATCAGCGAGATGTACCGCATTCGAGAGGCCCGGGAAAAGAAGGTCTTCCTGACCATGGACGAGCGGTTCCTGCGGGCCCATTCCGAAGAAATCGAAGAGAGTCTGAAGAAGCGAGAGGCGTTCTTCCACTCCGCAGAGGCCCTGAACCTGGGGCTGCTGACGGTCGAGAATGAGTTGGGGGCGCTCGCAGGCCAGTACGAGCTGACCGCGGTCGATGTACAGAGCCAGATGGACCAGGACAGCGGCAACAGTATTCCGGTAGTTCTATCCTGCGAAGGATCCCTGAAGAAGATGGTCGAATGCCTGGAGGCCCTGCGCAAGGATCATGCCTACGCGCCGGTCACCAAGGTGAAGATAGAGATCGAGGGCCGCGGAGCGCCGGCCAAGTGCGAGGTGCTGCTCAACTACCGGTACAGGATCGTCGGCCCGGAGACACAGACATGAAGATAACGGTCGGGGACAAGCAACGTTCCTTCATAGGCGGCTGGGTGCTGGCGGCTCTGCTCGTTATGGGCCTCAATGGGTTGAACCTGACGAACCTGCTGGATCAGCCCCTTCTCGGGAATTCCCGGGAGGTGAAGGGCATCCGTCGGCAGTGGAAGCTGCTCGAGCAGCTGAGCTCCCTGGCGATTCGTGAGGCCAAGGCAGTCGCCGAGGTGGACATGGATCGGGTCTTCTCCAAGTTCGAGCCTTTAGCGGTCCTGAAGGTGTGGGACAATGAGACCGCGGCCGACGTCGTGCAAGAGGAGGAATCCGGGCCGATTCTGCCTAAGCTGACCGGAATCATCAGCGTCTTGGACCTTGAAGGCAATGTTGAGAATTCCGCCATGTTCTATGGAAAGAGATATACGGAGAAGGACAAGGTGCAGGGCTTCCACATCGAGAAGATCGCTGAAGAGGGCGTCTACATGACCAAGTGGGGCAGGAACTGGTTTGTGCCGGCGCCTGACGGCG
>JANQFG010000226.1 GCA_028277985.1 bacterium
CGTCTCAACTGTCTCTGGCTCAAGGCAATTGTCTCTCTCATAATGGAGGACATTTTACCTTTGCCGTTAACTAGGACATTTTCCCGTTGCTACCACAGCAGCCTTCCGCGAGGTTGACACCAGGGTCTTTTCGTGAGGTGCTGGATCCGCAGCCAGCGCCACATTTACTTTTCTGCCACGGCCGATTATGATCCGGGTCATTATAATCAAGTTATCATTTTTTCGGCAAGCCGGGACGGACCCGTCGTGCAGAGTCTGAAATCCATGTGCAACATCAAGTACGTTGTCTACAGCACGAGCAACAGTCCGTACCAAGACTGGCAATGCGAGTTGCTCGATTATACATATCAGAAAGTGAAGCAACCCGGGAAGCTGATTCGACTCTGTTCGGAAGATGATAAGTACCCCGGAAGGCCGTTCAAAGAATCGAGATGTGCGGAAGTGATTCGAATGCGATCATGGATGAAGAACGAGCGGACAGGGGACTACTGGGGAATCGCGAACAAACTCAACTCGACCAAAGAGTGGATTTCCACATATCCGGGCCTTGGCGACGAGGACGTAGTACTTTTTCTGGACCCGGACATGATCTTCATCAAGCCGGTGCGATTCCATGTCGAACCGGGCGAAGTGGTTGGACAGAGGTGGCTGGATCCCTGGATGGAGAAGTCATGGAACTTCCGTTTCGCAAACAAGAACAAGCACCTCATTACCCCGGAATATCTGGTCATGTATCCCTTCTGCATCACGGTTGGAGACATGAGAACGATCGTTGACCGGTATATTGCCGTTGCGTACGAAATCAGGGAGAAGGTGGACTGCTGGGAGGCCGATATGTACGGCCTGATCATTGCGATGGCAGAACACGGCCTGAAGGTGAAAACGGAGTTTGTGGGTCTATTCACGTCATGGAAGGAATACAGCCACCGGCTGTACTCGATCATCCACTATCCTGTTCGCATCTTTGCTGATGAAGAAGAAACACAGCTGTTGTGGTTCAAGCAGCACTACACCAACGACACACTGACAAGACCCTGGAAGCCGCCACCCCACCCTCGATTCGGTACAAATATATCCGAGAAGATGCTCTTTGCGGTGATTCGTGAATACATCGAAACAGAGCAGTTATGAAGGGCTGCAGCCAAGGACGAAGGGCTTCATGGTTGCGGGCTGCTCATGATTTGATGAAAGCATCTTATGTACTCCGCCTTCTTGTGCCTGTGGCCGTCCACATAGTGCAGAATCAATGGGTTCGTATTCGTGAAAGGATTGAGCAGTCTGTTGCCCTGGACCTCAACGGGTGGATCCAATGTCGTGACCCAGAACAGGTCACAGCCGTTGTCGAGGCGATAGGTCTCCTGCCTGAAATAGTTCTCGTGCAGGTAGGCTCCCATGATTCCCATTTCAAAGCCGTCGCAAAAACGCCGGGTACCCGCCATCCTGATACACTCTTCCGTGAGGTGGCGTATAGCATGCGCGTATCCGATGTACGTTCCTGCCCCCAGGTATCGATACGGGCTCGGGTGGGTTTCGTAGTTGGCTTGATAATCGGCCCATTGATACGTGAAGGATTTCTCGGCGGAGAACAGGACCTTCGTATTGAACGACTGGAAGGTGGAAACGATTTCGTGGGCTGTGCCGCAGAAGAGGGTGTCAAAACCATCCATGACCAGAACGA
Organism: bacterium; assembly: GCA_028277985.1. Lineage (GTDB taxonomy): Bacteria > Desulfobacterota > DSWW01 > DSWW01 > DSWW01 > S015-6. Next base: position 1,679 of record JANQFG010000226.1, read on the forward strand.
CATCGTCGTCCGAGACGGTCTTGAGTCTCTCTTCAAGAGCATAGAACCGGCTTTGGGACTGAACGCTCTTGGGTCGATCCGGTCTGTCATATCCGAATCCGATGATCTCCGGAGACAAGCCATACCTGGCGGCCGTGCGCAGGCAGTATCGACTCTCATGATAGATGTAGATCTTGTTGGAATATGGGGCGATACCCCAAAGGAAGACATGGAAGGGCATGTGGGTTCCCGCTGAGATCCAAGGTGGAGTCTCTATAGCACTTCGGGGCCCTGGTGTCCAGAAGGCGGATTTCACAGGGATTCGGACAGACTCGCACGGTCTCCCCATGTCGGGGTTCTCGAGAAAATGCTTTGTTTGCGTGGGGTTACGGCTGCCGGCGGCAGCTGCCCCGGGGCGCTGACTGCAAGGTCCTGGAATCGCATGGTTTTCTGCCGGCCAGGGGGACTTAAGTTCTGTCTCGGGCGGTGCGATATATAGGCTAGAAAGGTCGAGGCGGGTTCTTATGGAGATCTGACACAACCTGGTGTAGGATTAGCGCGGAAACCGATGGGGAACGCTTCGGGCCGGATGGGAGGCAAAGGTCGGGTCTAGGCTAGGGGAAAGCACGAGGACACACGGCCAACCTCCTGTGGGACAGGACAGACGTCGAGAAGGGGAGATGTGATGCGAAAGATCAAGGACGTGGCGATCTGCGGGCGGAACTGTGTGTCGCGGGTGTGGGGCTGCGTAGTGCTCGCATTTCTCTTGGCAACGCCGGTGCCCGGCTCTGCGAACAATCTGGTGCTGGAAAACGCGTCGCTGAAGGAGCAGAGCCCTCTAAACGACTACACACACATCGAGTTCGACGTATCGTGGGAGAATTCGTGGAGGACGAGCAGTGCGCCGAACAACTGGGATGCGGCCTGGGTGTTCGCCAAGTGGAAGCTCGACGCCGGTGACTGGAACCATTGCACACTGAGCACGACAGGATCGGCCGGGCCGGCGATATCCACGATCGAAGTGCCCGACGAGGGGAGCGGCGAGGGCGTCGGTGCGCTGATCTACCGAGACGGGGACGGCACTGGTTCGAACGATTGGGACAACATTCGGTTGCGCTGGAACTACGGTACGGACGGACTCCCGGATGATGCCGAGGTCACTGTAAGGCTGTTTGCGATCGAGATGGTGTATGTGCCGGAAGGGGACTACTACTTGGGAGACGGTGCCTCGACGGGGACCTTCAGGGAGACAGGTATGAACAGGCCCGTGCCGATCTCGAGCACGGGTGTTACGGTGATGAGCGACGGTACGGACTACGATGACGCGCAGCTTGAAGGAGCAGGGATCTTTGTGGACGGGGACGGCGGGATCAACACGAGCGGGGCGAGCGGCCCTCCGAACAACACAGACTATCCCACGGGCTACACCGCCTTCTACATAATGAAGTACGAGATCAACCAGGGGCAGTACGCGAACTTTCTCAACACGCTGACTGCGACCCAGGACGGCAATCGGTACTATTCGGGAAGTGCCGCTCGTTACACCTTGGGCGGGTCCCAGGGTGACCGTGAGGCCACCGCTCATAACCGGGCGTGCAACTACCTTTCCTGGTCGGACGGCCTGGCGTATGCGGACTGGGCGGGGTTACGGCCCATGACGGAACTGGAGTACGAGAAGGCGGCGCGAGGTCCCACCATACCGGTAGAAGAGGAATTCTCGTGGGGAAACACGAACGTGGCAAGCACGGCCTACGTGCTTTCCGATGACGGGCAGCCGGATGCCACGGTATCCAATGCCGCGAGCGATCCCACCGGCAATGCTCTGTATGATTCAACGGAAGGGAGCCTCGACGGGCCGTGCCGCTGTGGAATCTTCGCCACGGCGAGCACCACCCGCATCGATGCGGGCTCGGGCTACTACGGCGTGATGGAGCTTTCCGGAAACCTGTGGGAACGCTGTGTCACCCTGGGCAATACGGACGGACGGGTCTTCACGGGTGTTCACGGCGATGGTGCGCTGACTGCCGATGGAAAGGCGGACGCGACCAATTGGCCGTCCGGCAGCACGGCGAGCGGTGCCGGCTTTCGCGGAGGCTCCTGGTGCGATGTCGAGGATTACTTGTGGATTTCGGACCGCGACAGCGCGGCATTCGCCCAGGAGGATCGGAGCCGTTACCTCGGGTTCCGGTGTGCGAGGACGGCCCCCTAACGGGCCGGCAGGCATGAGCAAGACCGTGTGATCACGGATAAGATCTGGGAGGGAGGAAGATGAAACGTGCCGGGCTGAGTCTGGCGATCATGGTGTTAGCGACGTTTCTCTGTATGCCCGCCTGGGCACAGTACACGGGTGGCAACGGCAGGCTTTCTGCTGACCCCCCCGAGACACCTCCCGGCGGGCCGCTGGTGGTGGAACTGGATTCCTTCACAGCAGTTGTGCATCCGCAGGAGGGCTACGTGCTGGTAAGCTGGGAGACAGCAACGGAGCTGGATTGCGCTGGGTTCAACCTGTGGAGCTCGGACACGGAAGACGGTGAATACGTACGGATCAACGAAACGCTCATTCCCTGCGTAGGGAGCGCGGTGGAAGGGGCGGCTTACGAATTCGAAGACCCGGATTGCCCGGGCTGGTATTGTTTCTACATGCTCCAAGACATCAACTTCGAAGGAGACAGTAGCTGGCACGGGCCGATTTCGGTGGATTCAGAGGCCTGGCAGGTGCAGACAGCTCAGGCACATCAGATGTCTGTGGGCACGGCGGCTGCCTCGAAGGGGTTCAACCTGTTTGGGCTCATTCTTCCTCCGGCAGCGGTCATTGCTCTGTGGATCAGAAGAAACCGTAGAAAGAAGCCCATCTGAGACCCTTCCCCGTCTGGTGGGACCGGTGGAAACTCTGGATCCCTTCAGACTTTCGCCGAGTTCGAAGAAGGTGTTTTGGCCTTTCGGATTCCGCTGTCCTTCACACCGTCCGACAGTTAGATAAGTAAACAAAATCAGGTGCTTCTAAGGGATTTCTCATAAATTTGTTGACAGGGTTTTGCGGTTGTGATACGAGAAGATTTGGTATTAGGAGTACACTGCCGACTCGTAGATTTTCTGCGGGCCCGAGGCAATGGGCCGACCAGGCAGGCGTAGGCTGGACGAGATCCGAAAGGAGGGGGACCATGAAGGACAGGGAACCCAAGGAGAAGAGTGAGGAACAGCAGGATCCGAAACCGGAGTATGTTACGCCGCGGATCGTCACCTACACGAGCGAAGAGATCCTGGAACAGATCGGGCCCGCCCAGGCCTGCAGCCCGTCGCCCTGCGGCATCAACTGAGGCTGCCGAATCCGACGCCTCCCGTTCGTTCGGTACTTCAAGCTCACCCCACCATGATGGCAGCCTGTCTTGCTGAGGGAGCGCTTTGTGGCTGACCGCGCTGACCCGTTCTTCATCTACCCCGCAGAGGCTTCAGGACACGTTGACTCGGAGGCATTTGTACTGCTTCACAAGGCGAAGCCAAGATGGCTCGTCGCGAATCCGACCGCACTCGAGATCGCCCGATCCCTGAATGCCGGACAGACCGTGGAGGCGATTGCCGACAGGCTGGTCTCTTCGTACGGAATCGCTTCTCAGGTAGCGACACGCGACGTGCGCCAGGTGGCAGAGCAGCTGTCAATTGAAGGCTTCCTCGGTCCTGTGCACCATGAGCAGCAAGGGCGGGTTCCTTCCCTGCAAAGCGCCTACTTCCATGTCACGAACCGCTGCAATCTCAGATGTCTCCACTGCTACTACCCTTCCCGGGCCGGGCCTGCAGACATGCCGGCCGATCTGATCTGTCGTCTGATCGATGAGGTCGCTGCCCAAGGAGGAACCGGAATAACCCTGAGTGGCGGCGAGGCGCTGCTGCACCCCGAGATCAAGAGAATCCTCGGGCACGCTTCCTCAAAGCTCTCGGTTCGCCTGCTCACCAACGGGACCCTTATTGACCAGGAGTGGGCAAGCCTTCTTGTGGACCTGGGCGCTCAGGTCCAAGTCAGCATCGACGGTTCCACAGAACAGATCCATGACAGAATTCGGGGGAAAGGAACCTTCAAGAGGGCCCTCCGCGCGGTATCGTTCCTGCAGGAAGCTGGGCTGGGCGACAACCTGGCTCTTTGTGCAACAGTCATGGAACAGAACCTTCCCGATCTCTCCCGTATCATCGGGCTTGCAGAGGAACTCGAGGTGCCGGTCGTGCGCTTCCTGCCTCTGTCCAGGAGGGGCAGGGCTGCGGCGCTCTGGGACGAAATCGGCGCAGGCGTATCGATCCGGGATCAAGAGAAGTTCTACGACCACGCGGGGGACCTGCAGAGTACCCGGGCCCTTTCCGTGGAGGTGAGTTGCGGGTTGAGCGGGTTTCTCCTCGATTTACCGGATTCCTGCCCGGCGGATGGAATATGGTGTTCCGTGGGTCAACAGCTGGTGGTGGACGTAGATGGAAGCATCTTTCCCTGTGTGCTTCTCATGCAGGACACCTTCCGTCTGGGCAGTGTGTATCATGACTGTCTCGTCGACACCATTCGCTCACAGGGGATGTCAGAGGTTTGCCGGATCCTCGTGGATCGAAGGTCGAGGATTGCCGAGTGCCGCGCGTGTCAGTGGCGGAGCTTCTGCCAGGCCGGGTGCATGGGGCAGGCACTGGACAATGAGGGGTCTGTATGGGACACGGACTTCTTCTGCGCTTACAGAAAACGAGCCTACAGCAGGGCCTTTCAGCGAATCTTGAAGCATGAGGCAGAGAGAGCCAGAGCATGAGTCGCTTCCTGATGGAGCCCCTCACATCCGCACCCTGCAGCGAGCCCAGCGATCCGGTCCCGCATACCGGCCATTACCGTATCCTTGATACGGACCTCTGCATCGAGACGGACTCGTCCGATTTCCTTGATGCCTTCGACCGGGACTATGCATGGTTCCGGGTCCCTGCATTCGAGCCTTCGGCCTCCCTTGCGTGTCGGGTTCGCTTGAAGGTGCCCACCTCGTCGCCTTTCATCCGGATCGGCGGGGACACAACCAGTCTCGAGGGCCACCCGAACCCAGCCTCCTTGGCCCACCAGCGGGTGCTGGAGCGCCTCTATCAGAGCTTCGAAGGATTCGTGCTCGTTCACGCAGCGGTGGTGGCACACGAGGAGGGTGCTGTGGTCCTGGCGGGACCGCCTGGTTCCGGGAAGACGACGCTGGCCCTGGCACTCCTCGAGAGAGGCTTCTCCTTGTTTTCGGATGATGTCTGTCCCGTGGAGCGGGCGACCCGACTCGTGCATCCCTTTCCTCGAAGCGCATGGGTGTGTCCCCGGCCCGGTCTGGGCAAGTCGCCGGTTCCCGCAGAAAGCTGGAAAGGGCGGGTAGGGGGGCGGCCTCTTCGGGCGACCCACCTGTTCTATCTTGGAGTCGAGGGAGTGAACTCCCGGAGCAGCACTCTGGAGATCGGCCTGAAACAAGACGTTGAATCGTCCTTGTTCAGCGCCCTTTCAGCGATCGACGCCGACATCCGGGCAGAACAAATCCCGGGAGAAGCTTCGAGCTTTCGCATCACTTACCCTTCAGGAAGAGGTCTCTCGGGCAGGCTTAGAGCATGTCTTCAGGAGCACCGAGAATCGGTCTGGAATGTCTTCCGGGACGACGAGGTGACACCCGATTTCGGTGGAGCGCCCGGCCTGACCGGGCTGCCCCTTCACGAGGCGGCCTTCCGGGTCCTTCGCGACCTAAAGGTTGGGCCGGGAAGAGCCGAAAACGAAGGTGGCCGGAGTGGCCGACCCGGGAAGCTCCTTCTCGAGGTCGCAGAGCTTCTGAATGGAACAGAATGCTATCGTCTTTCCCCGGGAGGGCTCGATTCCATGGTCCAGTCTGTTTTGGAGGTCATCGGTGGAGCCCGGGATGCACGAGAACATCCCCGGACGGGCAGCAGGGAGGTGAAGAAATGAGGCTTCAGGCACTGCTTGTCATCGTTGTGATGCTCTGCCCTGCGATTTCGCTTGCAGGAATGGACAGAGACGTGCGCATTGTTCAGATGGACGAGCAGGGGCTCGAGGTCGAAATAGGAACGCCCGAGTTCGAAGTCGGGAACTCCACTGGAAAGGAGCACGGGAGGGATGCCTATACGAGGATCCTTATCCGGAACTGGGCAAAGCTCGCCAAGGCCGGTGCACCCGCTCTCCCCATCAAGTCATTTCTCGTGCAGGTTCCCCGTAACGGCAGGGTGGACGTCCGGATCCTGGATCACGTGAAGGAGACAATGCCTGCAGGCCGGATCGTACCCGTTCCCAGGAAGATGATCCAGCACGACGGCTCGATCCGTGAGGTCTTCGAAGAGGACGAGGGCGTCTACGGCTCGGAGGGCCTTTATCCCAGGTCCCTTGTTGAGGTGGGTGAAAGGATGGTCTGCAGGGGCGTTCCCGTGGCCCGGGTTACGGTGCATCCCTTTCGGTGGAGCCCTGTTGCCGGCGAGCTCGTCATCTCCAAGAAACTCCGCTTCAGACTTGTGTTCGATCAGCCTCTACCGGCAGGGAACCGGGCTTCCAGCCACTCGGCCTTCCTCTCTGAGAACGCCGTGCCCATGCAGCAGATCGGCGATAGGGCGAGCCCCTTCGATGGACTACTGCAAGAAGCAGTTCTCAACTATCGGGGATCGGAGAGCCGGAGGGACGGACGGACAAAGGGGCTCCGCGCCGAATCCTCCACGATACGGTCTCCCGAGTATTCCAGACAGGCGGATACGCAAGCTCGGTTCCTCAGGATCGAGGTCCGCGAGGAAGGGATGTATCGGATCTCATACGAAGATATCGTCGCTGCGGGCTTCGACACGACCGATGTCTATCCCTGGATGTTCCGGCTCCACAACGATGGTCAGGAAAATGCCGTCAAGGTCGTGAGCAATTCGGGGTGGTGGCTGTTCACTGCTGGAGACTGGATCGAGTTCCATGGCCGGGGGGTGGACACACCCTTTACAGACATCAACGTATACTGGCTCTCTGCCTGGGAGGGTCAGGGCAAACAGATGTCGCAGATTGACGGCCAGGTTACGGGCCTGGGTACCCCCGTGGATTCTTTTCGAGAGACGATCCGGGCGGAGGAGAACCACACGATCTGGGAGGCCACTCCCGGCGCTCCGGAGACGGATCCCTGGTTTTGGGAGAAGATGACGGCACCGGCTGTGACCACCTACACCCTCGAACTGCCGTCGCCCGTGGTGAACCCGGCAGCGGTCCTGCGGGCCGCCTTTCAGGGTCGGACCACAGCCTCGCCCCATCCGAACCATCATACGACCCTCAGTCTGGAAGGAACTCCCATAGGAGATGCCTTCTGGGATGGCACCGAGGTTTACGTCCAGGAGGCTTCCGTGCCGGACCACCTGATCGCGGACGGTTCGAACTCCCTCGACATCGGACTGCCCGGGGATACGGGCGCAGTGGTGGACGTGGTCTATACCAACTGGGTCGAGGTGGAGTATACCCGGGTGCTGCAAGCCCTGGACGACCAGCTGGCCTTTTCTCTTGCCGGGTCGGGTCTTGTCGAAGTCTCTGTGACGCATTTCAGCGAGCCGGACGTGAGAATATTCGATGTCACCCTTCCTCTTGAAGTACAAGAAATCGTGAACTGTACGGTGGAGCCGGACGGGGCAGGGGGCTATCATGCGACCTTCGAAGACGGACTCGACGGAACGAAATCCTACCTCGCCCTGACGGAAAGCAGGATCTCCGGGCCTCTCGGGGTCTCCGGCTGGACCCCGCCTTACCTCACGGCCCCGGTGAACGGCGCCGACTATCTGATCATTGCCCCGCAGGAGTTCCTTCCCGTCACTTGGCCGCTCCTTTGGCTCCGGTACACCCAGGGACTTCGCGTGAGGGCCATAGGTGTCGAAGACATTTACAACACCTTCGGCGGTGGCCTGACCGATCCCCAGGCGATCCGGGACTTCCTTCAGTACGCTTACGGGAACTGGGCCCCGCCCGCGCCGACCTACGTGCTGCTGATCGGCGATGCCAACACCGACTACCGGGATTACATGGACACGGGAAAGGCGAGCAGAGTCCCGGTCCATCTTTCCGTTACAAACGGTTTCGGCCTCACACCGGACGACAACTGGTACGCATGCGTCGACGGCGACGATCCGCTCGCCGACCTGTTCATAGGGAGATTGCCTGCCTCGAGCCTGATGACCACTTGGGAAGTCATGTGGAAGACCTTCCTTTACGAGGTTGTCCCGTGGCCCGCAACGCCGGGCGCCCTGTTCGCTGCGGACGACGAAGGGGCATTCGAGAGCCTGAATGAGGACCTCATCACACTCCTGCCTCCCGAGTTCGAGATCGACAGGGTCTACCTTCAGCTCTACGGTGACGTGGAAGACGCAACAGCAGACATCCTCTCCAGCCTGAACCTGGGACGGCTCGTCACCACCTACACCGGCCACGGATCGGTAACAAGCTGGGCAGGCGAGTACCTGTTCGAATCTTCGGACGTGGCCCTTCT
>JANQFG010000190.1 GCA_028277985.1 bacterium
AGGGGCACGAGATCTTCGTATCGCTCCTTCAGTCGGCAGGACAACGCGTGGAACTGCAGGAGGCGGTCCGGCAACTCGAGGGCCTCTATGAGAAACAGAACCTTCTGAAGGAGAAGGAGGAGTTCCTGCAGCAGTATCGAGAAGCATCCGGTTGGGCAAGCCCTGCCGGAGGAACGCTCGACGAACAGCCCGGGCCCACGGCGGATGCCACGAGCGAGCAGGTGAAGGTGAAGATGGAGGCGAACATTTACGACCTGCTCAAGAAGAAATCCATGGAAGAACAGGTACAGCCGGCGCAGGCCGCACAAGACGGCGAAGAGGGCGCGCCCGACGGCTCTCCTCTCGAGCGCCTCGAATTCCAGGATCTCTTCGACAATTTCAAGCAGGGCATCCAGGGCCAGGTCGCAAGAGACGACTACGAAACCCACTACAACCTGGGTGTTGCTTACCATGAGATGGGCCTGTACGAGGACGCGATCGAGGAGCTTCAGATCGCCTGCATGGACCCGGCCTTACAATACGACGCCTACTTTCTGATGGGAAGCTGTGCCCGTGACCTCGACCGTCCGGAAGTCGCCCTGGATTTCTATGAAAAGGTGCTCATCACCGAGGGCCTCGATCAGGACCAACGACGCGGGATTCGATACGAGCAGGCGCTGACGCTCCGGTCGGCGGGCCGGGACGAAGAAGCGCTCCAGATCTTTCAGGAGATCCACGGGGAAGCAGAAGACTACAGGGACACGGAACAGCAGATTCAGGAGATCATGCACGCGTCCGGATCTTGACGGATTTTCCCGGCAACCGGAAAAATAAAGAGGGGTTAGCTGTGCTCAGCTAACCCCTCTTTTTCTATTGGCGGTCCCAACGGGACTCGAACCCGTGCCGCCGGCGTGAGAGGCCGGAATCCTTACCGCTAGACGATGGGACCAGAAAGGAACACTAGGTTCAGCGATGTTCTTATTGGCTGGGGTGCAAGGACTCGAACCTTGATTGCAGGGGCCAGAACCCTGTGTCCTGCCGTTAGACGACACCCCACCCGGGTCTTCGGGTAGGCCATCCATCTCCCGAAGCATTCCAGTAGCGCGATTATAAGGGGTTGCTCAAAGATTTTCAAGCAATTGATGAGGGCTTTGGCCGCATACTGCGCGATGCTTCGTTCAAGGGGCGGCCTAGGGGAGTGAGACCCCGGCGTAGCCGACCACGCTGGAATAATCCCCGCTCACATCACCTGAGGTGGCGTATTGCACCAGGGTGCCTTTCGAGACGCCCAGTGCCTTGCAGGCACAGAGCACGGCCGTGGTCGGGATGAATCCGCACATCGAAATCCTCTTTCTCGTCACGACCTGGTAGAGCCCCTCAGGGTCCACGTCCAGGACCTTCTCGATGGCGAGCATATCTTTCTTCCGCGCCGTCTCCTGGCTCTCGAAGTGCGTCATGTCTGTGCTCGCCACCATGAGCACGGGGGAAGAGAAACCCTGAATCGTCCGGGCAAGGCCCTGTCCGAGGGCTCTACACTCATCGAGGTCCAGCCGCTGCAAGCAGATTGGGACGATGCTCACGTCCCTGTTCCGATGCTGAAGAAAGGGGACCTGCATTTCGAGGGAGTGTTCCTGCGAGTGGGCCGAGGAATCCTCTTCCAGAAGGGCGGCATTCTTCATCAAAGCTTGCGCAAAATCCTCCTGGATGGGAACGCGTCCCAGAGGGGTCTCCCACTCACCGGAAACGAGAAGAGCGGCGGGGGCACCGACACCCCGATGGTTGACACAGAGCACGATGACCGTGTCGGGGACTCTGACACGACTGTAGACTGCCCCAGCCACAGGGCCCGAGTACTGAATGCCGGCATGAGGGGCAACCACCCCAACCGCCTCGTCTTCCCCACCCGCTCTCCCCATGTACGAATCGAGCGCTTCCTCAAGCTTACCCGGGTTTGCCGGGTACCAATCGCCTGCATAGGCGGCCCTTCGAAGCATTGCCAGTTCGCCTCCCGGGGGGGCTTCGTGTGTAGACTCTTTCGAGTATCACCAACCACCCCCGGGCTGTCAACCGCCGGGTCGGCTTGACATAAGGCCCCACAAATAGATAATAAGTGAGGATTCTAATACGCATGTATATAGGGTCCTTAAGGTCGTGAAGGTAGCGTTTCCGGACATTCCAGAGGACGGCTTACGCATTCGTTTTCGAGGCGAAGACGCCCGATGGGATGGTCTGAAGGGGTTTTCTGTCCAAGAGTCGCCCCAAGGGCATCTCCATGTCCAGAGACGTGGACAGGACGTGTTCGTCCAGGGCGAGGTCCGTGCTTCCCTGAAGTTCGAATGCGGCCGCTGCCTAGAGTCCTTTCCCTTCCCCGTGGAGGCAACGATCAGTCAGATGTTGCGCCCGGAGGGGAGTTCGCGCGTCGAGGCGAAAGAAATCGAGCTTGCACCGGACGATCTGGACTATGCAACTTACAGCGGGGAGGAACTCCTCCTGGAGAGCGTCGTCGAGGAGAGCCTCCTGCTTTCGTTGCCCATGCGGCCCCTCTGCAGCGAGGATTGTAAGGGCCTCTGTGCGGGTTGCGGGGCGAACCGGAACCACCGGGACTGCGACTGTCCGGACAGCACAGGAAAGTCCCCGTTTGATTGTCTAAAGGAGTTTGTGGTAAAAGAGAGATAACTTCCTATACTGAAAAGGAATTTGTATGGCAGTTCCAAAGAAGAGGACTTCACGGTCCCGAAGAGACAAGAGGCGATCACACGAAAAGCTTGCAGCCCCGACGGTTGTACCCTGTCCTCAGTGCAACGAACCCAGGCTTCCCCATCGCATTTGCCCCCACTGCGGATATTACAAGAAAACAGGGATCATCGAGGTGGAATAAAGGCCCGGACCGAGCATCGGGCAGGAGCTTATCAGGGGCATGAAAACTGCCTTGCTTTTCCCCGGCCAAGGTTCCCAGTACGTGGGGATGGGCAAAGCCCTGTGGGAGACCTATCCCGACGTTCAGGAGCTCTTTCGAACCGGCACGGACCTACTCGGGTTCGATGTGGAGCAGATCTGCTTCGAGGGCCCGAAGGAACGTCTCAATACGACTCTGTACACGCAGCCCCTGTTGTTCATCGTGAGCGTCGCTGTGTTGCGGGTCTTTCAGAAGGAGACGGACCTGCAGGCGGCCTTCGTAGCCGGCCATAGCCTGGGAGAGTACGCAGCCCTCGTGGCTGCAGAGAGCCTGAGTTTCGAAAGCGGGCTGCGCCTCGTACAGAAGAGAGCGGCCTTCATGCAGGAATCCGTCCCGAATGGGACGGGCGGCATGGCAGCCGTGATGGGGCTCGCGTCGGAGGATGTCGAGAGCATCTGCAGTGAGGCAGCGGCTGGGGGAATCCTGGTGCCGGCAAACTACAACGCTCCGGCACAGATCGTCATCTCCGGCGAAGAGGAGCCGCTCGAGAGGGCCATCTCGCTGGCCCGTGAACGACGGGGCAAGACGGTTCGCCTCCCGGTGAGCGCTCCCTTCCACAGCCCGCTGATGGTGCAGGCATCCGAGATGCTCGAAGAGGCGATTCGGGACGTGATTCTGGAGGACCCGGCCACGCCCTGGGTGTCCAACGTGACCGGTTTGCCGGTGGTGAGTAAAGCCGAATGCAGGCGACTTCTGCCCCAGCAGGTTCGCTCGCCGGTTCTATGGGAGGCCTCCATTCGGGGGATGCTGGAATCAGGAGTCACCCGGTTCATCGAGTTGGGGCCCGGAAAAGTCCTGAAGGGGCTCTGCAAGCGGATCGATCCTGCGATCCATTGCGAGGCGGCCGAGACTCCGGAGGAGTTGAGGGCCCTCGCCTGATCCGCCAAGGGGCCTGAAGGATGGTGAAACTTGCGAAGGAGGCAACAAACCCCCTCATGAACCTGGAAGGCCAGATCGGATTGGTGACCGGGGCGAGCCGGGGCATCGGCAAGGCGATTGCCATGGCCCTGAGTGCCAGGGGAGCGAGGCTCTACCTCTGTTCCAGAAATCTGGAGCCCCTCGAGTCCGTGGCCGAGGAAATCAGGGATCGGAACGGAGAGGCGATAGCCGTCCGAATGGACATACGCGACCAGGAGGACGTTGCCCGGGCCGTAAAGGAAATCCTGACCGAGGCGCGCAGGATCGACATTCTGGTGAACAATGCCGGGCTGCGCAACGACAAGCTTCTGGTCAGAACCAAGGACGAGGAATGGCAGGAGGTCCTCGAGACGAACCTTTCGGGCACCTTCTTCTGCATGCGCCAGGTGATCCCCGCCATGTCCAGGAAACGGTACGGCCGGATCGTCAACATTACCTCGGTCGTGGGGTTCACGGGCAATGTGGGGCAGGCGAATTACGCGGCCGCAAAGGCGGGTATCGTCGGTTTGACCAAGACGGCGGCCCGCGAGTATGCCAGGCGAGGGATCACGGTGAATGCCGTGGCCCCCGGATTCATCGAGACGGCGATGGCTTCCTCGCTGGAGGAAGCGGTCCGGGAGCAGATCCAGGAACACATCCCCATGGCAAGGGTGGGTTCCCCGGAGGAAGTGGCGGATGCGGTTGCCTTTCTCGCCTCGCCGCAGGCGAGCTACATCACAGGGCAGGTTCTCCATGTGAACGGCGGCCTCTACGTCTGATCCGTGGTTGGGCAAGGCAGAGCACCGCCTTTCGCAAAAGCGAAGAAGAAAATCGGGGGAAAGGAGCGAAAGAGATGAGCGTACCCGTGGAAGAAGTGGCACAGAAGGTCAAGCAGATCATTGCCGAGCAGCTGGGCAAGCCGGAAGAGGAAATCAAGGAAAAGGCCTCCTTCCTTGGAGATCTGGGAGCCGACTCGCTGGACATCGTCGAACTGATTATGACGTTGGAGGAGGAGTTCGACACGGAGATTTCGGACGAGGAAGCGGAAAAGATCCAGACGGTCCAGGAAGCGATCGACTATGTCGTGGCGAGGCTACAAAACGCGGCTTGAGCTTCGGCGGGTGACGATCTTCCAAGGAGATCTGCATAATGAAAAGGCCTGTGGCCCTGGCTTCTGACCATGCCGGATTTCGTGTGAAGGAAATCGTAAAAGAGATCCTCAACGAGACCCAGATCCCGAACGAGGATTTCGGTACGGACTCCGATGCCTCTGTGGACTATCCGGACTACGCGAAGGCTGCCGTTGGATCCATCGTGTCGGGAACAGCGGAGCGGGGCGTGCTCGTTTGCGGCTCCGGCGTCGGCATGAGCATCGTGGCCAACAAGTTTCCGGGAATTCGCGCGGCCCTCGTTTCCAACGCGAAGGCTGCGGAGATGGCCCGCAAACACAACGACGCGAACGTCCTCGTGCTTCCGGGCTGGAAGATGGAGAGAGCGGAGGTGGAGGAAATCGTCAAGGTATGGCTGCGCACGGAGTTCGAAGGAGGAAGACACCAGAGAAGACTCGACAAGATCCGGGCGATAGAGGAGAGGGACTGAGAGAACACGCCCCCGGGTTGACAACTCCGGACGACCGTTTTCCAGACTATCCCGCCGTCCGGAAGGAGAAGAGAGAGCGCCGTGGCTCAAGACTTGAACCGACACCGGCCCGCCTGGGAAGTCTACTTTCTGAAGATGGCCCAGCTCGCGTCCACGCGGTCCACCTGTATTCGCAGGCGAGTCGGGGCCGTCCTGGTCAAGGAGAAGAAGATCCTCGCCACGGGCTACAACGGCGTCCCCTCCGGCATCTCCCATTGCTCGGACGTAGGCTGTCTTCGAGACGAGGAAGGCATTCCCTCCGGCCAGAGACACGAGCTCTGCCGGGGTCTTCACGCCGAGCAGAATGCGATTCTCCAGGCTGCCTATCACGGCGTCAGCATCCAGGGTTCGGTCCTCTTCTGCACCAATTTTCCCTGTGTGATCTGCAGCAAGATGCTCATCAATGCCGGGATCAGGCAAATCTACTATCTGGAAGGCTACCCGGATCCTTTGTCGGAAAGAATGTTGAGGGAATCCGGGATGGAGCTCCATCGGATCGAAATGGAGGACACCCCGTGAAGTGCCCTTTCTGCTCCGATCTTCAGAACAAGGTGATCGATTCGCGGCTGAGCAAAGACAACAACGTGATTCGGCGACGCAGAGAGTGCATTGGCTGTGGCAAACGATTCACTACCTACGAGCGTATCGAGGAGATCCTTCCCCTCGTCATCAAGAAGGACGGGCGGAGGGAGCCGTTCGACCGTTCGAAGATCTTCACCGGCATGAAGAAGGCTTGCGAGAAGCGCCCGATCAGCATCAATACGATCGAACGGGCAGTGGACAGGATCGAACAGGGCTTTCAAGACAAAGGGGAGAAAGAGATCGAGTGCTCCGCGGTCGGCGAGAAGGTGGTGAACGAGCTTCATGAAATCGACGAAGTCGCCTATGTCCGCTTCGCATCTGTCTACCGGCAGTTCAAGGACGTGACCGACTTCATGAAAGAGGTCAAGAAGATCCTCAAGCAGGATTCGGAAAGCAATGAGTAGGGAGGCCCGAAGCGAAGCAGACGAAACCTTCATGGACCTGGCGTGCAGACTCGCCGTCCGTGGCAGGGGGCGCACGAAACCGAATCCGATGGTCGGGGCCGTGCTCGTCAGGAACGGCAAGGTCTGCAGCACCGGCTATCACAGAAAGCCGGGCGCCCCGCACGCAGAGGTCGTTGCCATCGAGCGAGCGAAGGGAAGCCTGCAGGGCACCACCCTGTACGTGAACCTGGAACCCTGTGCACACCACGGCAGAACCCCTCCCTGCGTCGATCTGATCCTGGCCAAGAAGATCCGTCGCGTCGTCATCGGCACCCTGGACACGAATCCCCTGGTAAGCGGCAGAAGCATTGCGACTCTCCGACGCAAGGGCGTCCGGGTTACGAGTGGTGTCCTGGAGAACAGATGCCGCAGGCTGAACGAGACCTTCTTCAAGAGCGTGGAGACGAACAAACCATTCGTCACGCTGAAGGCGGCCCTGACCTTGGACGGAAAGATCGCGTCCTCCACCGGACAATCGCAGTGGATTTCCTCTCCGGCCTCACGGGAGAAGGTCCACAGGTTGAGAAACCAGGTCGACGCGATCCTGGTGGGGGTGGGCACCGTCCTCGAGGACGATCCGCAATTGACGGTCCGGGGGATCCGGGCCTCCACGAACCCTTGCAGGGTGGTCATGGATTCGAGGCTTCGGCTTCCCCTCACCGCCCGGATACTCGAACCGGAGGCGGAGACCTTGGTGGCGACCACGAGTCGGGCATCGAGGAGAAGAATCCGGGACCTCGAGGCCAGAGGGGTCACCGTGCAGGTCTTCCGGCCGGATCGGCAGGGAAGGGTTCCGGTAGGCACCCTGCTCAAGCATCTGGCCAAGAGGGGAATGCAGCACGTCCTGCTGGAGGGCGGATCCGGCATCTACACAACGGCCCTGAAGGCGAAGGAGGTGGACAAGCTCCTTCTCTTCCTGGCGCCCCTCCTGCTCGGAGGCAGAGAAGCACCCACCCTTTTCGATGGCGTGGGGTTTGCGAGCCCCCGGAAAGGGCTGCCGGTTCACGATCTGCAATGGAGGCGCTCGGATCGGGATCTGATGCTGGAGGCATACTGTTCCGGCCCCGGAACCCGGTTCGCTGGAGAGGTTTGAGATGTTTACCGGTCTCGTGGAGTGTATCGCGGAAATCAGATCGACCCAGAGAAGGGCCGGAATCGTCGAACTCTCTCTTACGGTGCCCCTGGATCTCGCCGATTCTAAGATCGGCGACAGCTTCTGCGTTCAGGGGGCATGCCTGACGGCGGTAGGGTTTTCGGCCGGGACCGTTCAGGTAGAGGTCTCACAAGAGACCCTCGACCGCACAACGCTCGGCTCTTTCCAGCCCGGGCGCCAGGTGAACGTCGAGAGGGCGTTGCGCCTGTCCGACCGCCTCGGCGGACACCTGGTCACGGGCCACGTGGACGGGATCGGCCATCTCGTTTCGAAGAAAGAGACGGAAAAGAACGTGGACCTGAAGTTCCGGGCAGACCCGGTCGTCGCCCGCTATCTGGTGGAGAAGGGCTCCATCTGCGTGGACGGGGTCTCCCTGACGCTCGGCGTATGTGAGAAGGATACGTTCATGGTCTACCTGATTCCCCATACCCTCAAGGAAACGACCCTTCAGTTTCTGCGGCCCGGGGATCCGGTCAACCTTGAAGCGGACATCATTGGCAAGTATGTAGAGAAGCTACTCTCGCCGCAGGAGCCTTCCGCGGGTGACCCGCAAGGGGTCAGCAAGGGCCTGCTCGAGAAGCATGGTTTTGTGTCTCCTTCGAAGCGCTGAGGCGCAAGAAGAAGACTTGAAGAGGCTCAGCACTAACAGCATGTAGGAGAAGGTCATGCCAAAGATCCAGGAAGGCGTCTTGAATGCGAAGGGATTCCGATTTGGTCTGGTCGTGAGTCGCTACAACAACTTCATCACGGAGCGCTTGCTGGAAGGGGCCATCGACGCCCTGCTGCGGCATGGCGGCAAAGAGGACATGATGGAGATCATCCGGGTACCCGGATCTTTCGAAATCCCTTTGCTGGCAAAACAGATGGCCGCTTCGGGCCGCTTCGATGCGGTGATCTGTCTCGGCGCCCTGATCCGGGGGGGCACCATTCACTTCGATGTGTTGGCCGCCGAAGTGGCCAAAGGGGTGGCCCAATCCGCCCTTGAGACCGGAGTCCCGATCACCTTTGGAGTGATCACGACCGACACGCTGGAGCAGGCGATCGAACGGGCAGGCACCAAGATGGGCAACAAGGGATGGGAGGCGGCCGAGTCTGCCATCGAGCTCGTGAATCTGCTCAAGGCAATCAAGTAGGCCCTGCCGAGCCTCTCAACCGGTACATGACACACTCCTTCGAAGGGCCGAGACCGGGCTGACTCCGGTTCATCCGACCCCTCGAAGAGGGGGGCAGCAACGGATGCACACCAGGATCGCAGACGACCATCGAAAAGTAGAACAGGAACGGCTCTGATGAGTTCTCGCCGTAAGGCTCGTGAGATGTGTTTGCAGGCCTTGTACGCAATGGATCTGGTCGAACGTTGGGAAGAGGAAATCTCCGAGCACCTCTACGAGAAAGATCGGTGGCCCACAAGTGCAGACCATGCAGAGGACCTTCTTGCCGGGATTCTCAAGCATCGGGACGCGATCGACCGGGCCATCGGGGCCCATGCGGATCACTGGAGCGTCTCGAGGATGAACCTGATCGACCGGAACATCCTCCGTATCGCCGCATATGAGCTGTTGTTCTGTGACGACATCCCGATGAAGGTCAGCATCAACGAGGCGATCGAGATAGGCAAGGCCTACGGAACACGCGAGAGCAAGGGCTTTCTGAACGGAATTCTGGACAGGATCGCAAAGCAGGGAAGCGGGAAGACGGACAGAGCATGAGTGCTTCAGGTCCTCCGTGGCTGATCGCCGCAGCAGTGGAACAGGAAATCCAGGGGCTCAGAACGGGCCTTCGGGCAGGGCAGCCCCTCTCCGGCCAACACGAGAACGCGTGGGAAGGCCATTGGCGGGGAACCCGCCTGCTTCTGGTTCGGACGGGCGTGGGGCCTCAGCAGGCCCGGCAGGGACTCTCCCCCTTCCTCAACGGAGATCCCTATCGGGGAATCCTGTCCATCGGATACGCCGGAGGCCTCAAGGACGAGTGTAAGCTTGGGGACATCCTGGTGCCTGAAGAGGTGCGATCGGTTCCTCCTCTGCCCGAAGTCTGTTTTCGGCCCGATCCGGATCTTCGCAAGAAGGTCTTGACGCTGGCAAGCAACGGGCCCTGGAAGATTCACACGGGCCGCATGATCACTTCGGATCATGTGGTCATCACGAGCGAGGAAAAGCACGGGCTCGGGCGTGCGTACGATGCGGCCAGTGTGGAGATGGAGAGTGCTGTGGTCGCCGAGCTCGCCGACCAGGCATCCCTTCCGTGCGTCGTGGTTCGGGTCGTGCTGGACGAGGCCTCTTTCTCCCTGCCCGACATGATCCAGGTCTTCCGGTGGTATCGAAAGAGGCAGTTCGGCAAGCTGATCCCCTACCTCGTCACGCATCCACTCAAGCTCCTGGAGCTTCTGGGATTACTTCAGCGCAGCCGCAAGGCCTCGAAAGCCCTGAATGATCTCTTTCTTGCCCGGTTGCTCGACGGCCTCACGGAGGCTGACTAGTGGACACTCTCCGAAAGATCGCCCCCCCGAAGAAGACGGAAAACCGGGAGATCGCTTCGTACCTGCAAAGATGCTCCCTTTGCGGACACAGTTGCGGCACCGACCGCTCCGGAGGGGCCCGGGGAGCCTGCGAGGCCGGGATGCTTCCGAAGGTGGCCCGTTGGCTTTCGCACATGGGCGAAGAGCCCTGCCTGATCGGTTCGGAAGGCTCCGGAACGATCTTTTTCACCGGCTGTTCCCTGCGCTGCCTCTTCTGCCAGAATTTCTCCGTCAGCCAACTCGGCCACGGAGAGGAACGGTCTATCGAGAGCCTGGCGGAGATCATGACCGACCTCCAGGAGATCGGATGCCACAATGTGAACCTGGTCTCGCCGACCCATTACGCGCCTCAGATTGCGCTGGCCGTAGACGAAGCACGAGCAAAGGGGCTGAGGGTTCCGGTGGTTTACAACACGCACGGATACGACACCGAGTCTCTTGCATGGATGGACGGCAGGGTGGATGTCTATCTTGCGGATGTGAAATACGTGGATGACGCCCAAGCCGAGCGAGTCTCCGGCATCCGTGAATATTGCAGGGTCAACCGGGAGGCCCTCCGAACCATGTTCTCGCAAGTGGGACATCTCGAGGAAGACCCGGAGACCGGACTGGCGAGGCGAGGCCTCATGGTCCGCATTCTGATCTTGCCCGATAATATCGAGGGAGCAAAGGCCTCCCTGCTCCACCTGAAAAGGGAGTTCACGACCGAACTCTGCGTGAGTCTGATGGCACAATACGTGCCGCTACACAAGGCGAGTCAATATCCGCCTCTCGATCGCACGCTGGAGCCGAGCGAGTATGAAGATGTTCTGGATTTCGCTCTGTCCCTGGGCTTTGAGAGGCTCTGGTACCAGGAGGCGACCTCGGCAAACGTCGGGGTCCCCGATTTCGATGCGGACGTGCCTTTCACGTTTTGAGAAAACTCATTCGGGAGACTTGGAGGAAGGAAGACGCATGAAACAAGAAGCTTATCCGATTGTTTACAAGGGCTCGGTAAAAAACATCCGAATGGCAAAGGAGCCGAAGAAGAACAGCCCGGGACGGTATGTGTTCGAGTTCACGGACGACTATTCGGTGTTCGACTACGGGAAGATGCCGGATCCGATCCGTGGGAAGGGCGCCGCCATCGCCATGATGAGTGCCTATCTTTTCGAGGCGATGGAGAACCCGTCGGCTTGGAAGGCATTGTTCCGCAGGGGTCCGGTCTGGGAGAGAGTCGGCGGGAAGGCCGTGAAGGATCGTCTCAGAAGATCGAGCGCCGGGAAGAGGCTCGTCGAGAAGGGCCTGGCCTCCCACTACCTCGGCCTTCTCGATGAAAACGACAAGTGCGTTCGTTTCGATCGGCTGCGGGCACCATCGAGCAGACTCCTCGTCAGGGCCGTTCCGGTTGTAGCGCCCGAACAGGTGTCGATCGATGGAAAGAGAATCTGGGACTACAGCGCCTTTTACCCCGGACGCCCCCAGTTTCTGATCCCCTTGGAAAACGTATTCCGGTTCGGCGTGCCGAAGGGCAGCTCCCTGTTGGGACGGCTGCGCAAACAACCGGACTACGGGCGAGAGATCGGACTTGAATCGATCCCGAAAGAGGGCGAATGGTTGCCGAACCCGGTCCTGGAATTCTTCAGCAAGCTCGAACCGATGGATCGGCACCTCAGGCTGGAAGAGGCGCTCAACTTCTGCGGCCTCACCGGGGAGGAGTTCCGAGACCTGGCCGACCTGTCCCTGCTC
>JANQFG010000009.1 GCA_028277985.1 bacterium
TCCGGTCTATCTGGCAGGGATGGCCTCCCCCGGCAAGGTCTTCGATATCTGGGCCGCCGAATTCGATGGGGCCTACGAGAACCAGGGCGCCTTTGTCCTGACCTGCCATCCCCAGATCATCGGCCGCTGGCATCGCCTCAAGATGCTGGACAGATTGCTGGAATACATAGGCGGCTATCCGGATGTCTGGTTCGCCACCTGCTCCGAAGCCGTGACCCACTGGCACGGACGCATGAGGTAACCGGCACCATCTGAAGAGCAACACACAAGCCGCCCCCTCCAAGAAATGCAGAAACCGCTGAAGGTGCGGTTCGATTCAACTTCTGCTCGGTTTTTTCCGATGGATCGGAGGTACTGCACCTTTGAATCTCCCCGTGGTCGGCTGTCTTCCAGAAACCTGCCGGGAGTTACAGATGAACAGGACAATCGAAATGTCGGGCACCGCTACAATTGAGCTGGGAACCGACTCGAACGCTTTCTACGACGACTATTGGAAGGAAGGGGATGTCGTTTCTCAGGATACAAAGAAACGAAATCGGGCAGTCCTGGACACCTGCTTCTCAGGAAAGATCGAGGACAAACGCATTCTCGAGATCGGTATTGGCGGAGAAGGCGGTATCCTGCTTTCTCTTGCGAGACACAACGAGGTGCACGGAATTGATGTGTCGGCCTCCGCCCGAAGGAACTGCGAGAAGTTGGGTCTCGACATCGAGTTGCGGAATCTCGACACAGACGGCCTCCCCTTTCACGGCGACTTCTTTGATGTCGCATTCTCCTTTGAAGTGTTCGAGCATTTTGCCAATCCCCAATTCGTGATCGAGGAAGTGAAGCGGGTCCTCAAACCCAGAGGACTTTTCGTGTTGAGTACGCCCAGCCCGCTCACCCATCACTGGCCCAGGCTCTTCTACCCTGAGCTCTTTGAAGAGACAGCCTTCAGGGAGTTCCTGATGATCAACAAGTTTCAGATCCTCAAACGGGTCGGCTGGGGGGAGAACCACTACTCGGATCGAATCGGTGCAAACCATTTGAAGGCATGGAGCTGGATCTGGGCCTGCGAAAACATGGGAAACGACAGGCCGGATATCCTCCTCGAGTACGGGAAGTACTTCTGGGAACAGAAAGATGCGGCCGGCAATCGCAGGAAGCCCATGGAAGCCATCGACTTGTTGCGTTCGGCCTACGAGCTGGACGAAAACCTGATCGAGGCCAGATGGCTTCTTACCCTGGCATTGACCTACCGGTTCATCAACGGCGAAAAGGAGGAGTATCTGGAGAACATCAATCGCCTGGTCGAAGGGGCGAACTGCGAAGGTCACCCTCACAATATGCTCTGTACGTACTACCTTATCGCAGCCCATCTCGAGTTGAAGCCTTTCGGCACCAACCTGGTGCCACATGACCGGCTCGCCGATTTGATCCGTCATCTCTCCGAACTCCCGGATTCCGGGCCTTGTGTGAAGGATGTAATGGAGGCACTCGGCCACAACCATCATTGAGTCCCGCCCGGACTCTGTGACGATCGTCACAAAGCAGGCCGACCCACCTCGAAGAATTCAGGCCGGACCTTTGCCCGGATTTCCCTCCGCACTCGACGGTTCACTCCTTCCGCAAGCAGGCCAAACCCGCTGGAAAACATGTCCTTATGCCCGATCCGCCGGACCCGGCATACAAACGGTGTCGTCCGTTTGTTGTGACGAGCGCCGAACCGCCGGAACCCATGGCTCGGCCCACCTCATCGCACTAGGTAAGAACGAATACGCAATCACCCGATCATCCCCTTCGGCAAATACCTGGATCATAAGAAAGGAACCGGACCATGGCGATCAAGAACAGATTGCAGGGTTTGTTGGTGATATCCGTCCTGTTGGCCCTCTCGGGCACCTTCCCGGGGTGTGGGTCGGGAGATTCCTCTGCCCCTTCAGGCGGTACGGAGAATATCGTGGAGAACCCCGGCGAACCGAATCCGGCTCCACCGCCACTTGGCGGGAGCACGAACGAGTGCCCCCAATGGCCTGAAGTCACGGTGGAGTACACCTTCCTTTCCGCAAACAGGCCCATTCACATCACACACGCACCGGACCGGAGCGGCAGGCTCTTCGTGGTGGAGCAAGGGGGCAGGATCCGCATCATTGCGAACGGCGGACTCCTGGCAACCCCCTTCCTGAACATCTCGTCCCGTGTTTCCAACGGCGGCGAACAGGGGCTTCTTGCGATCGCCTTTCCTCCGGGGTTTGCTCAGAAAGGCTATTTCTACGTGAGCTACACCCGCCTGGATGGAGACAGCGTCCTTTCGAGGTATTTCGTATCTCCGGCGAATCCGAATCTGGCAGACCCGGGCAGCGAGCAGATTCTCCTGACCGTTGTGCAGCCCTTTGCAATCCACAACGGAGGGCTCATCGCGTTCGGTCCGGACGGATATCTCTACATGAGCCTCGGGGATGGCGGGGCGGCCGAGGATTTCCAGAACAACGCCCAGAACACGAATTCCCTGCTCGGCAAAATGCTGCGGATCGATACGGAGTCGGGCCCTTCGCCCTTTGGGATCCCGTCCGACAACCCCTTCGTCGGTGAAAACGGATACAGGGCAGAGATCTGGGCCCTGGGATTCCGAAATCCCTGGCGGTTCTCCTTCGACCGGGCGACCGGCGACCTGTACACAGCCGATGTGGGCCACAACCGATGGGAAGAGGTCAATTTCCAGCCCGCTTCGAGCGGTGGTGGAGAAAACTACGGGTGGAACATCACGGAGGGAACGCAATGCTTCGAGAGTTTCTTCTGCGATCGGACGGGGCTCAAGCTTCCGGCCTTTCAGTACACCCATGCCATCGGCTGTTCGATCATCGGAGGATTCGTGTATCGCGGCAGCGACTCACCCTGCCTGGAAGGGATGTATATCTACAGCGATTTCTGCAACGGGGGCGTGTGGGGCATGAAGCGGGTGGGCGGCCTGTGGCAGAGCGAGCTGCTCACGAACACCCAGCTCAAGATCGTGAGCTTTGGTGAAGACCAGGGCGGCGAGCTCTACGCCCTGGACATCGACGGCGGAATCTACAGGATCTTTACTCCTTGATCATCTTGCGAACGAGGGGTAGCAGCGTGGCTCAGTGGGAGGGGTCAGGGATCAGGGAACAGGGGGCAGGCCCATGCTCCCCTCCCGGACCTGACAGAGAATGCCCTTCTTCAGCGGCGGCAGTCGAGGAACTTCGAATCGAAGATTGCGCCGATCAGGAGGCGGTTCCCCCGTACCGCGGCCACAGTGGAGGCGGAGAGCTCTTCACCCTTGTCGAGATAGACCTCCTCCACATCGTATCCTCCTCCCTTCTGCGGTGTAAGGTGAATCACCTGGGAGGGCGATACGGTCAAGGGGTCCTTGGAGTGCTTTGCGGTCGTGAGCAGCTGCGGGTGGGCGCCGATCCACAGCCCTCCCTCGGAATCCACTTCGATGTTATCCACCCCTGTGCCGAGATCGACCTCCTCCCGGAACTCGATCCCTCCGGTTGCCGGATCACGGGCGAAGATATGGAGCGAGCCGCCCGTTATGGAGCAAACATAGAGCAGCCTTCCGTCAGGGCTCACATTGATTCCGTTTGCATATCCGATTCCGGACGCTGCCTCGACAAAGCCCGACCCGTCATAGAAGAGAACATTGGAGCGCCGAAGACGCAAATAGTCCTCCATCATGCGCTTCCAGCCCGATGGGTAACGGTGATCATTGGTGACGTAGAAACTGTTGAATCCCACAGGAACGATATCGTTCGGCGACACCAGCATCGGAGAGGTCAGGGTTTCCTTGTAAACCAACGCCCCCTCCTTCAGATCGAACACTTCGACGCTGTGCTCCCCGCCTTTGTGGTTGATGACGAACAGCACTTCCTCACCCGTCCGGCCGACGTATAGCCCGATCCCGTGGGGCCGGAAATCCGGATCCGCATCCGGCGTGAGGTTCACGGGCTCGGCGGTGACCGCGTTCAGGTCATAGGCGTAGATCGCGCCTCGGCCCGGCCTGCCCTCCTGGACAGCTCTGCGGTCGCAACCCGAAACATAGGCGATGCCGGTACGCGGATGGATCGTGATATCCTCGGGCCCGACCACACCACCCACGGCCTTGCACTTACCCGCATAGTGCGGCTCGATCGTCTTGAACTGCCCGGCCATCCAGTAGAGGTAGATGACCCAGCCCACTGCAAGCAGTACGAGGAGCCCCAACGTAATCGTGATTTTCTTCGCCATGGCCCGTCCCCCCTTTCGATGCCGAGATGGTGGCATCCTGTATAACACAACCCGTTTGACTCGGCCAGGCTTAGGTTCTAACATCCTCGGGATATGAGAACAGAACCTGGAAGCCACAACGACCCTGCATCATCCGGGATCTCGCGCCTGAAGCTTTTCCTGGCCCTTTCCAGGACACCTCACGGAATCTTGGACATGGCGACCCCCGGACTGGCGGCCCTCCTGGCATTCGGCGGCTTTCCGGCCCCGACGGTCATCGCTCTGGGACTCCTGACAGCCTTTGCCGGCTATACGGCCGTTTACGCCCTCAACGATGTGGTCGATTACAGGGTGGACCAGGAAAAGGTCCGACAGGGCCTCCTCCAGGAATCCGGTAGCGACCTGGACGCCGTATACCTGCGTCACCCGATCGCACAAGGCTACCTGAGCCTCGGCCACGCGATCGTCTGGACCGTGGGGTGGGCCCTGACGGCCTTGATCGGGGCTTACCTCCTGAATCCCGTCTGTGCCCTGATCTTCCTGCTGGGCGGCCTGCTCGAGGCGGTCTACTGTCTTCTTCTAAGGGTCACCTACCTCCGCGTCATCGTGAGCGGCGTGGTCAAGACCCTCGGGGCAGTCGCGGCCGTGTACGCCGTCGACCCGGATCCTTCTCCCGGGTTCCTGGCCATCCTGTTCCTCTGGATCTTCTTCTGGGAGATCGGCGGGCAGAACATCCCGAATGACTGGACAGACCTGCAGGAAGATCTTCAGCTCGAGGCCAAGACCGTCCCCGTCCGGTTCGGCCCGGAAGGATCGGTCCTGCTGATCGTGACGTCCCTGGTCCTGTCCGCGGTGCTCAGCATCGTCCTCTTCTGGGTGACCCCGACCCGGCTGGGCCTCTTCTACCTGGCAGGCAGCCTCGTCGCGGGCTCTCTTCTCCTCCTCCTGCCTGCCTACAAACTCCACAAAGGCGCAACCCCGCAAGAAGCGATCGCCCTGTTCAACCGGGCGAGCTACTATCCCCTGGCCATGCTTGTGGTCGTGATGATCAGTTGGTAGATGGGAGAGATGGGAAAGGGCCGCTCGAGAAAAAAGACTTCTGGTCAGGGAAGAACGGAGAATGCTGTCGACCCTCTGGTGCTCGCCGAGGAGCCCTTCTCCGAGAGCGTGATCGAGAGCCTTCCGGGGTTGTTCTGGATTCTGGACGAGCAAGGCAGGTACATCCGGTGGAACAAGAACCTCGAGATCTCCCTGGGATATTCTGCGGACGAGCTCTCCCATCAACACGCCAACTTCCTCGTCCACCCTGACCACCACTCGACGGTTCTGCAAGGAATCCAAACGTGCTTGACTGGGGGGCAGGGTTCCATCGAGTACGAGCTCGTTACGAAGAACGGGCGCCGAATCCCGTACTCCGGGAGTGCAAAACGGGTCCAGCTCGGAGAATCCATTTATGTGATCGGTCTGGCAGTCGATATCTCTGCCCGGAAGGATGCGGAAGACGCCCTGCGCAAGGCACTTCTGGAAATCGAAAAGCTGAAAGAGCAGCTTCAGTCCGACTATACCTATCTCACCGAAGAGATCCGGCTCGATCACGGTTTCGACCAGATCATCGGCCAGAGCGATGCGCTGAAGTACGTTCTCTTCAAAGTGAACCAGATCGCCACCACCGAGACAACCGTCCTCATCCTCGGCGAGACCGGGACCGGAAAAGAATTGATCGCTCGTGCCATTCATGACGCGAGCCCCCGGAAGGCGAGGCCCCTGGTGAAGGTCAACTGTGCCACCCTGCACCCCAGCCTGATCGAAAGCGAGTTGTTCGGGCACGAAAAGGGTGCCTTTACCGGGGCCCTTTCCAGACGGAGCGGCCGGTTCGAGGTCGCGAACGGCGCAACGCTCTTTCTCGATGAGATCGGTGAACTGCCGCCCGAGCTTCAGGGTAAACTGTTGAGGATCCTCCAGGAGGGTGAGTTCGAACGTCTGGGCAGCTCCCGCACCGTCAAGGTGGACGTACGGATCATTGCAGCCACGAACCGGAACCTGGAAGAGGAAGTCCGGCAGCGTCGCTTCCGCGAGGATCTCTGGTACCGGCTGAATGTCTTTCCCATCACGGTTCCTCCCTTGCGGGACCGGAAGAACGACATTCCTCTGCTCGTTCACTCCTTTGTCAACCGGTACGGAAAGAGGTTGGGGAAAGAGATCCAGACCATTACCCAGAGGGCAATGAAGACTCTCCAGGAGTACCCCTGGCCCGGTAACGTCCGGGAATTGGAGAACGTGATCGAACGGGCCGTCATCGGTACGCAGGGTTCTTCCCTTCGTCTTACGGACAGGCTCGACAAGCCCCGTGCGCATCCCGTCGGAGGAGAGAGGATCCGGGCGCTCGACGAGGTGGAACGGGAACACATCACCAAGACACTCGAGAAGACCTACTGGAAAGTATCCGGGAAGGATGGGGCGGCTGCTCTTCTGGGCCTGAACCCGAGCACCCTCCGCGGACGGATGCGAAGGCTCGGCATCCGGCGACCGACCGTTGCGAAATAGCCGATCCGCGCACCCTTTCTTGTCAAATAGAACGTAAATGATCATATTTGACGAGAACTTCCCCTTGCCGGGCATATGTTTCTGACCCGCTTTCACAAAAAGAACATTCAATATCAAATGCTTGGCTTGATTCAAAGAGACTCCGTCTTCCTGGCACAGACCTTGCCATCACACGGGATGAGAAGTGCTTCCGATCCACAGGGAGGACCCCACCTTGCTTCTCGTCACGCTGGAAATGAAGGCCCGCCCCGACAAACGGAAAGAGCTTCTTCAGACCCTTCTCGCGTGGATGGGCCCGGCCCGGAAGACACCCGGATGCAAGGGCTGCGATTTCTACCTGAACACGGAAAGCGGGGACCGATTCATCCTCACGGAAGATTGGAGAACGCCCTCCGACTTCGAGCAGCACCTTCAATCCGAGGATTTCCGCGTCCTCTGCGGAGCCATTCGTCTGTTGTGCGACCGGAAGGAGACCACCTTCAGCGCCTTCTCCAAGACGGCACGAACCGAAGCGCTGGAACGGTCTCTGGGAATCCTTTTTGAAGAGGCATTCGTTACGGCATAGGAGGGAAAAGGTTGATGAGCAAGAAGCGGGTTCTCATTGCCAACAGAGGAGAAATCGCTCTTCGAATCATTAGAGCCTGCGCAGAGAATGATATCGAAACCGTCCTGGTTGTATCAGAAGCTGACAGAGACAGCTTGCCGGCTCGACTCGCAGACAGGGTGGTCTGTATCGGCCCTCCTCAAGCTAACAAGAGCTACCTGGACATACCGAGCATTATGACTGTGGCTATGGGGACCCAGGCCGATGCGATTCACCCGGGATACGGTTTCCTTGCTGAAAACGTGGGGCTGCCTGAAGCATGTGAGAAGTATGGAATCACGTTTATTGGCCCACGCTCGGAAACCATGCGCCAATTGGGTGACAAGATCACTGCGCGAAAGATTGCAAAACAGAGCGGTGTTCCTATCGTTGAGGGCAGTGAGGGAATTGCCAGTCTCAGAGATGCAGAAGCGAAAGCCGAAGAAACGGGCTTCCCAATTCTGCTGAAGGCTTCTGCGGGCGGTGGTGGACGTGGGATGCGTATCGTCATGGAACGAAAGGACTTGAAGAATGCTTTCGACATGGCTTCCAATGAAGCACAGACAGCCTTTGGCGATCCGACTCTATTCGTGGAGCGCTATATTCAGAATGCCAGACATGTTGAGGTACAGATTCTTGGCGATGGTTCCGGCAACGTCATTCACTTGGGAAAACGTGACTGTTCTTCTCAGCGGCATTATCAGAAAGTGATCGAGGAGGCTCCCCCTCCCGGTCTGTCTGATGATTTGAGAAAGAGCATCTTGGAGGCGGCCGTAAGACTTGCCGAGGCTGTGGGTTACAGCAATGCCGGCACGGTTGAATTCCTGGTGGACAGAGATCGCAACCAATTCTATTTCATGGAAGTGAACAGCCGTATTCAAGTCGAACATCCGGTCACCGAAATGATCACCGGCGTAGACTTGGTAAAGGAACAGATCCGCATTGCGTTCGGAGATCCTCTCTCCATGACCCAAGAGGAAGTCCAGTTTAGGGGTCATGCGATCGAGTGTCGCGTGACAGCCGAAGATCCCAGAGATGACTTCATGCCATCGCCTGGTCGCATAACCCGTCTTGTTGTACCTGACGGCAATAGCGTCAGGGTAGATACTCACTGCTATCAGGGATACATGATCCCCCCATATTACGATTCGCTCATGGCCAAGGTCATTGCCGTAGGTGATGATCGCGATTCAGCATTGGAGAATTTGAGAACGGCTTTGTCAGCCCTGTCCATCTCCGGTCTAGAAACCAATGTGCCTTTTCTCCAGTTCTTGGTCGACCAACCTGAATTCATCACAGGAGATGTGAATATCAAATGGATAGAAGACGTGATGCCTAGGTTTCTGGAGATACAAGAAGGAGGCGAGGAACAATGAGTGTGAGCAATCTAGTGCAATTTCACGACACAACGCTGCGTGATGGAGTACAGAGCTTATGGGCCATGGGTCTGCGTCACGGCGCCATGGAAACCGTCCTGGAGGAACTGGATCAGGGCGGTATGATCAATGTCGAGCCAGGCCTGGTCCATCCCGTCCATATCAAGAATTGTGTTTTCAATTTGAAGGAAGATCCCTGGGCAATCTGTCGGCTGTGGAAAAGAAAAGTAAAGAACATGCGGGGCGTCGCAGGTGCCATCGGCTTGGCGCTGAACTCCGCCGAAATGGCTGTACCGAAAGCATTCCACAGGCTCTATATTCAGACACTGAAGAAAAACCTTCCCTATGACATCTCTTTTCAGATCGTAAATACCCGCGATGAGACCGCGCGTGATTTTCCATGGCTGGTCCCCATGCTAAGGGAGGAGGGGATAGAGTTATATCCAGCCATTACCTATGGCGTTTCGCCCCGGCACACTGACGAGTATTATGCCAACTTTACGAAGGACCTCGTTGAGAAGTGGAAGCCCGATGGAATCGTCCTCAAAGACGTGATGGGGTTGTTGACGCCGGACCGCGCACGCACCTGGATTCCGGCGATTATGCAGCACACAGGGGACCTGCCGATCGTAATGCACTCCCACGGCATGAGCGGCAACCATGAAAAGAACTTCGTGGAAGCGATGAAGGCGGGGGTGAGAATATTTTCCACCTGTGTTCCGCCGCTGGCATACGGTTCTTCGCATCCATCGA
Organism: bacterium; assembly: GCA_028277985.1. GTDB lineage: Bacteria > Desulfobacterota > DSWW01 > DSWW01 > DSWW01 > S015-6. Next base: position 9,466 of record JANQFG010000009.1, read on the forward strand.
TCTTCCAAACGATCCATAATGCGCACGTTCTGGGTTTGGAAACAAATATCAATGAAGAACCGCTTAGAGTCGTTGAGCAACGACTCACTTCTATTGCGAAGCAGGAAGGATTCCCCATCGGAGCCCCACAGCCATACGATCATGCAGTCTACAAGTATCAGATCCCCGGTGGCGTAATCTCAAATACAGTGGCTCAACTGAAAGCGCTAGGTATCGAGGATAAGCTGCATGAAGTATTGGAGGATACTGCACAGATCATCGTGGACCTCGGGCACCCTATTATGATTACCCCGCACTCCCAGTTTATCGTGTCTCAGGCTGCCATTAATGTCGCAACAGGAAAGAGGTATGATGAGCTCCTCGACTACATGATCGAGTTTGCCCTGGGTATCTGGGGAGACGAAGAGTCGGGCGTCCCGTATATGGACCAGGACGTCAAGGACAAGCTTCTCAGCCACCCTAACGCCAAAGTCCTTGCCGAGAGATGGCAAAAACGTCAGGAGCTTGCGGCAACCACGACGGTCGAGGAGATGCGCGCGGCCTATGGCATGACCGATGCTTCCGATGATGACTTCATTCTGGCATGGATCATGGGAGGCACTGAACAGATCGAGGCAATGCGTAAAGCCGGACCGCTCAAGCGCTATTACACAGGGCAAGAGCCGTTGGTGGTGTTGCTCAACGAACTGAAGAAACACAAAGACATAAGCCGTCTGCAACTGCGAAAAGGCAACAGCTACTTCGATTTCAGGCAGTAATGGCAGGAGGTGATAAACTATGAGTGTGAGCAATGTAGTAGAATTTCATGACACAACGTTGCGTGATGGAGCGCAAAGCTTGTGGGCTATGAATATGCGCTGCGGTATGATGGATGCAGTTCTTTCAGAACTGGATCAGAGCGGTATCGTGTCGATTGAAATGAATCTGGCTCATCCTATCTTCTTCAAAATGGCTGTTCGCTTTCTAAAGGAAGACCCATGGGAGACTTCCCGGTTGTGGAAGAGAAAAGTAAAAAATATGAAGCAATACGGTGGGGCAATTGGTCTAACGCTGAACTCAGCTGAAATGGCTATACCTAAAGAAGTGTGGAGGCTTTGGATTCAGACGCTCAAAAAAAACAGCGGATGTGACCGATCTGTGCAACTAATCAATAATCGAGATGAGACCACGCGTGATTTTCCATGGCTTGTGCCTATGTTAAGAGATGAGGGGATAGAACTCGTCCCATATATCATGTATGGACATTCGCCCCGGCATACCGACGAGTTTTATGCCCGTGTGACGAGGGACGTTATGAGGTTTGACCCCGTCGAAATCTGTATTGAAGATGCGGGCGGATTGTTGACGCCTGAGCGAGCACGCACTCTCATTCCAACTGTCATGCGGGAAGCAAAGGGCATACCACTACAGGTTCATTTTCACGGTATGAGTGCCAATCATGAAATGAGCTATGTAGAAGCAATGAAGCTTGGGGTCAGGAAACTCACCACGTGTGTTCCGCCGTTAGCATGGGGCTCTTCTCTTCCGTCAATTTTCAATATGATACATAATGCACACGTCCTGGGGTTGAAAACAAATATAAATGAAGAACCACTCAGGATCGTTGAGGAACGACTCACTTCCATTGCAAAACAGGAAGACCTTCCCATTGGAGCCCCCTTGCCATACGATCATGCAGTTTACAGTCATCAGGTACCCGGAGGCGTGATCTCAAATACAGTGGCTCAACTACAGCAATTAGGTATCGAGGATAAGCTCGGTGAAGTCTTGGAGGAAACCGCGCAGATCATAGTAGACCTTGGGCATCCTCTTATGCTTACCCCTCACTCCCAGTTCATTGTGTCACAGGCTGCCATCAATGTAGCGGTAGGAGAACGGTATGAAGAGCTTCTAGATTACATGATTGAGTTTGCCCTGGGTATTTGGGGAGAGGAAGAATGCGGACCCCGATATATGGATCAAGATCTCAGAGACAGGCTTCTTAGCCACCCTAATGCCAAGGTGCTTGCCAAAAGATGGGAAGAACGGAAGGAGGCTGCAGAAACTACAACACTTAAAGATTTACGCGCGACCTATGGCATGACCCATGCTTCTGATGAGGACTTTCTATTGGCCTGGCTCATGGGTGGCACTGAAGAAATTGATGCAATGCGTGCAACTGGACCGCCTAGAACCTATTATACAGGGAAAGAGCCATTGGGGATGTTGCTCAACGAACTAAAGAAACATAAAGACATAAGCCGCTTGCAGTTGCGAAAAGGCAATAGCTACTTTGACTTCAGGCAGTAACGGGAGGAGGTGATAAACCATGAGTGTCAGCGATGTGGTGGAATTTCAGGACACAACCCTACGTGATGGAGTCCAGAGTTTGTGGGCTATGGGGCTGCGCTACGGTGCGATGGAGACCGTCCTGGAGGAACTGGATCAGGGTGGCATGATCAATGTCGAGCCGAACATGGTTCACAATGTCTATTTCAAGAATGCCGTTTTCAATTTGAGAGAAGATCCCTGGGAAATTTGCCGGTTGTGGAAAAGAAAGATAAAGAACATGAGGGGCTGTGCCGGGGCCATCGGCCTGGCGCTGAACTCGGCCGAACTGGCTCAACCCAGAGAACTGACGAGGCTCTGGATTCAGACGACCAAGAAGAACCTCCCCTATGAGATCTCCGGTCAGATCGTAAATACCACAGATCAGACCGAGCGTGATTTTCCATGGCTGGTCCCCATGTTAAGGGAGGAGGGGATAGAGTTGTATCCGATGGTTACCTATGGCGTCTCGCCCCGGCATACCGACGAATATTATTCGAAATTCACGAAGGAGCTCGTTGAGAAGTGGAAGCCCGATGGAATCGTCCTCAAAGACGTGATGGGGCTGCTGACGCCGGACCGTGCGCGCACCTGGATTCCCGCGATTACGCAGCACACCGGGGACTTACCCGTAGTCATGCACTCTCACGGCATGAGTGGTAACCATGAAAAGAACTTGGTGGAAGCAATGAAGGCGGGGGTGAGAATCCTTACCACCTGTGTTCCGCCGCTGGCATACGGTTCTTCTCATCCATCGATCTTCAATACGATACACAATGCGCACGTCCTGGGTTTGAAAACAAATATCAATGAAGAACCGCTCAGGGTCGTTGAGCAGCGGCTCCATGCCATTGCAAAACAGGAAGGCTTCCCAATCGGCGCCCCACAGCCCTACGATCTTGCAGTCTACAAGTATCAGATACCCGGTGGCGTGATCTCGAATACGGTGGCCCAGCTGCAGGCCTTGGGTATCGAGGACAAGCTGCATGAAGTCCTGGAGGATACCGCACAGATCATCATAGATCTTGGGCATCCTATTATGATTACCCCGCACTCCCAGTTCATTGTGTCTCAGGCTGCCATCAATGTGGCAACAGGAAAACGGTATGAGGAGCTCCTTGACTACATGATCGAGTTTGCCCTGGGTATTTGGGGGGACGAAGAGGCCGGCGTCCCGTATATGGATCAGAACCTCAAAGACAAGCTTCTCAGTCACCCGAATGCCAAGATCCTTGCCGAGAGATGGGAACAACGGAAGGAGCTTGCGGAAACCATGACGGTCAAGCAGATGCGCGCTGACTATGGCATGACCGATGCCTCCGACGAGGACTTCCTGCTGGCCTATGTCATGACCGGCACTGAACAGATCGAGATCATGCGTAAAGCCGGACCACCCAAGCGCTACTACACAGGGCAAGAGCCATTGGTGGTGTTGCTCAACGAACTGAAGAAACATAAAGATATGAGCCGTTTGCAGCTGCGAAAAGGCAACAGCTACTTCGACTTCAGACAGTAAGAGGAGGACGACCCATGAGTTTTACCATAGAGGATATCGAACAAGTACTGAGAATCATCCAGGAGTGTGAAGACTGCGCGTTGCATATGAAAATCGGTGACCTGGAGTTGTCCTTTACCAGAGGAGATGTTGGAGACGGCACAGGAAGCTCGATGGATCTTTCGAGAGAAAGTACAGTCTCTCAACCCGTTCAGCTCGAGCAAAAGGCTACTGCAGCGGCAACTACGTCGGTAGAAAAAGAAGCACCGGAAACAACAGCAGCAGCTCCGGCAGAAAAGGAAGAAGAGACGATAGAAGAGGGGCTCGTACCCATCGAAGCATCCGTGGTGAGTGTCTTCTATCGACGGCCTTCCCCGGATGAGCCTCCTTTTGTTGAGGTCGGCAGTGAGGTTGAAGAAGACACAGTGGTTTGTTTGCTTGAAGTCATGAAATGCTTTCGTTCGGTCACGGCGGGCGTACAGGGTCGTGTTGAGAAGATTTGCGTGGAAAATGCCCAGCTGGTGGAACCTGGAACGGCCTTGTTTCTCATTCGCCCTGCTTGATCATCTCAGGGCGCAGACAGAGTAGCGTAGTTCAGGCGGATCTTTCCGGGGCCTGAATGGGGTCAAGCCTGCCAGGGGAGCACAGAGCCGGTTCCTGTCGATCCACTCGACCATATGGAGCGAGCGGCTCCATGTGGTCTAGCCCATGCTGATACTCCTCGGGTAGGTTTCCGACAAGATAAATCCACCCTCCCTCGCCAGCACCTCGTTGTTGCCGTCCTCTATCAGCGTCGCCCGGGCATCGCGAAAGAGCTTTTCCGTCAAGTATTCTTCGGTCAGTCCGTTTCCTCCCAGGATCTGAACCGCTTCGTGTGCGTTTTCGAAACACTTCTGGGTACAAATGGTTTTGGCCACTGCAGAGTATTCCGAGAAAGGAGTAGGCACGCTCAGATTGAAATTCGTAACGGCCCGGGAGAGGGCACGGCATGTTTCCACTCGTGCAAACATATTGAATATTCGTTCCCTCATGGCGTAGTGCTCGATGAGTGGCTTACCCCCTTGCACCCTTTCCTTGGCATACTCGAGGGCCTCGTCATAGGCCGCCCTCGCCAATCCGGTCGACCATATGGACATACAAATTTTGGTGGCCGCCAGGATCCTGTCGAACGCGCCGGGGTGGTAGGCCTCAGGCTCGATAAACATGTACTCTTTGGGGATCCTCACATTATCGAAGAAGAGCTCTCCCTGATTCAGGTCTCGCTGCCCCACCTTCTTCAGCGGCTTTCCCTTGGTGACACCCTCGAGGTCCAGGGGAACGATGCATATGCCGAATCCGGCCATGCCCCGAGATTGATCGATCTGGGGATGCATCATGACGTGCGTAGCGGTGCAGGCTCCGGAAACCCATGCCGCTTTCTGCCCATTGATGACCCACTCGTCCCCCTCCAGCTGGGCCTGCACGTTGGCTCGCATGCTGGGAGACTCGAAGAACTCCTCCCCGTGTCCAAAGGCGTCGGAACCGTGATCCGGCTCGGTGATCGCCCAGCATCCTCTTATGCTGCCATCGTCACAAGCGCAAAAGGGAACGGTGAACTTCTCTATCAGTTCCTGGTTCCCTGACAAGAGAAGGCCATAGAACGGCAAGAAAGCAACCGCGAGAAGAACAGCGAGGCCAAAGCTTCCCCACCCGAGTTCTTCGAAGACGATATGGGCCTGCAGAGGCGTCGCCCCAAGACCGCCGACCTCTTCCGGCATGATGATCTTGTGGTACCCGAGCTCGTAGGCCTTTCTCATGAACTCCCAGAGGGGAGAATCCTCGGCAAGGGCCTCCTCCGGCGACATGAGATCCAGTTCTCTGGCGATGGGGCGCATCACCTCCTTGGCGAATTTATGCGCAGCTTCCCTCAGCTGGATATCTTCCTCGGTCAAACTCAGATTGAGATCCAGGTAGCTCATGGCTTTTCCTCCTCGTCGTTTGAATGGAGATCCTCAAGCCACACTAACGGATGACCCGGGACGGGTCAATCCAACAGGGCCTTTGCATCAAGCGGCCATGGTTTCGGGATCCTCTTCCATCTCCACGTTGTCTGCCCGCATGCGCCTGTATACCTTCTCTTTGTTTCCTTTCGATATCCCCATCCACCGGAAGAGGGCGTCGAAGGCCATCGGGAATATCTCATTCAGCAGAATGAGGGGCATAACGGGAAGACTGTTCACATAGACCCGGGCACGGTATCTCGAAGTGCACTTGACGACCGCCCTGGCCACATCCCTGGAGGTGCAGGAGCCCAGTAGGGCAGGATAAGGTACACCGATGTTGTGGATCATTCCGGTATCGGTGATTCCCCCCGGTGCGATCGAAGTGATTTTCACGCCGGTCTGGTACAACTCCTTCCGCAACGTAGCGGTCCACAGATCCATCCCGCCTTTTGAAGTCATGTAAAGGGTGTTGTAGTGCTCTCCTATCTTGCCTCCGAGCGAGCTGATATTGATGATATGGCCCTTCTTTCTCTTGAGCATGTCCGGCAGCAACAACCTTGTCAGTTCCATGGGAGCCATCAGATTGACGGTCAGAATCGAAGTAATGTCTTCCGTGCTGTAATTCGTGTAGAAATAGTACTTCTCCAGCCCTGCGTTGTTGACGAGCACGTCGATGTGGGGTGCTACTTGCCTTATCTGTCCGACCAGGTCTTGGATTCGCGTGATGTCATGAAGGTCGAACGCTATGGGATGTGCTTCGCCTCCTGCTTTTTCCACCCGGTCGCAAGTCTCCCTGAGCCCGTCCATGGATCTTGCGATCAGTACGAGTTTCGCCTTGCTCTTGGCAAATTCTTCTGCAATGGTGACACCGGTCCCTCTACTTGCCCCTGTAACCAGAACCCACGCATTATTCAGATCCATCCTTCTCCTCCTTTCTCTATGACGGGGTACTCACCGTGGCGGCGACCTTCGCAGGAGCAGCCTTTTCCTGTCCCAGGAGGTGCTTGGACAGGCGCTTTCCCATGCACAGAATGGCCATGGAGGGCGGTAGCCCCATTTCATCCGGTATGACGGAAGCGTCGCAGACATAAAGGTTGTCGTATTCGGTTTTCAGGTCGCTATCGAGAAACTCTCCGATCTTGACGGTCCCGCCGGGATGGGCAGCCATGAGAGGACTCCTGTAGATTCCGGTTGCCCCCGCATTCTCGAGGATCTTCTTTGCGTGCTCGTATCCCGCATTCAGTTTCTGCCAGTCCCTTTGCTCCAAGCCCTTCCAGACCCATCCTCGTTTTCCGATGCGACCGCTCAATCCGTCCCGGACCTTGGCCTGAATCGGCACCATGTTGGAGTACGAGAACGCCTTGTGCGGTTTGAGTCCCTGAACGTCGAAAATGGCCTTGGTCATGTGCGGCATGTTGTGATCCGTCAACACGACCCCCTCATCCTGCAGGAGGATTCCCGCCGTCATGGGAATTCCTTTTCCGGAGGTGACACGATCGATCTTCCCCCACATGAACCAGAGGGGGTCGAAGAAGAAGTCGTACCCGACACCGTCGATTCCGCTCTCGCGGAGTATCATCGGGGAGCCGATGCCTCCCGCGGCAAGCACGACCTTGGAGGCATAGGCTTTTCGCGTTTGCTTCTCGTGCTTGTATTCAACGCCCACCGCTTTCCCGCCTTCCACGATGACCCTGCTGACCTTCGCGCCATTGACCATCTTCGCCCCGTTTTCCAGCGCCTCATCAACAAAATCTCGAGCCGTCCATTTCGCCTCGTGCGGACACCCCAACAGGCACAGATCACATTCTGCGCGGCATTTGTCCTGGTAGATGTACTTGTTCATCTTTTTGCAGTCGTAGCCAAGGTCCAGGGCGCTTTCCATGAAGACCTTTCCGGCCTGGCTCATGAGGTCGTCCCGAAGGGGTGAGCAGGGCACGGCGCTCTTGATCTCTTCCACTTCCTTCGTGATATCAACACCGTGCTTCTTCAGCATTTCTACCGGGGGATCAACCGCCAGAGCACAATAGTAGAGCGAGCTGCCCCCAGTGGTAATGCCCCGTACCATGGCAAGAAGGTTCTTTGTGACGAACATGCTCTTACCGAGCATGAAACAATCCAGGATCAGGTTCTTCGGGTTGCCGGTCACTGGTTTGTAGGCGCCCCACTCCAGAAGGAGGACCTTCTTTCCATACTGTGATAGTTCCCTGGATACGGTTGCACCCCCAGGGCCGCTGCCTATGACGATGGCATCGAATTCTTCCTGTTTGGGTTCCATGATTTCCTCACTCCTTTCTTGAGATGTGTATGAAGTGACTCGGAACGTTCATTCCCGGCTATCTCTGCCTTGCTGCCCTGACGATTTCCATTCCAGCCGTGTGAGAAATCGTTCTGAACCGAATCTCCGGGCGCTTGCTCGCTGTTTCCATCAGGGCGAGGACGTGCCTGTACCGATGCGAACGGATGTGTCGATCCAGATCCCTCCGGCTTTCCCAGACTTCTTCGAGGACAATCAGGTTCTCGTCGTGAAGATCCTGGTACACGTGGCAGTCCACGCAGCCGGGCTCGGCCCGCGTCGGTTCCCGCAAGGCCTTGACCATTTCCAACACCTCACCACGCTCATGGCTGGGTAGCTCTATCTTCAAGGTAGCTGCAATCACCGGGTTCCTGTCTCCTGTAAGGAAAGGGCTGTCTTGGTCGAATGGATTGCTGGTTTCGTGCCAAGGGAGGAGGAACGTGTTGGATGTCATTAACTAGCTAGAAACGTTTATTTTTTTCTGGGAATAGACCGAGGCAGGAAATGCAGAAGGGTGGAACAATCGGCGAAATATCGTTTATTAGACGAAATATCGTCTCTATGGCTCGCGTTTGATACCCAGCTTTTTCATCCTCGAGTGCAAGGTAGTAGGCTTCAGGCCCAGGAGCTCTGCCGCGCCGTCCTTTCCACGGATGCGCCAGCCCGTCATATCCAGGACCTTGAGCATGTGGCTTCTCTCGATTTCCTTGAGATTCGTTGTCGTCGGGTCAGCCGGCACCGCAGGCCCGCCCAACTCGATTTGCAGCACGGGGCCCTTTGCCAGGATCATCGCTCGCTCGACCACGTTCATGAGTTCCCTGACGTTGCCGGGCCAGGGATATGAGGTCATGGCCTCCATGCTCTTCTTGGGAATCTGGTCTATCCTCTTCCCCATTCTCTCGCCCAGCTCCCTCAAGAAGTGCCACACCAGCGGCGGGATGTCCTCGGGATGCTCCCGAAGGGGGGAAACAAGTATGGGGAAGACATTCAAACGGTAATACAGGTCGCTTCGAAAGGAGCCCTGTCTGACGGCTTCCTCGAGATCCCGGTTCGTTGCGGCAATGACGCGAACATCGACCTTGATCGTCCTGGAACTGCCCAGCCTCTCGAACTCGCCCTCCTGGAGGACCCGCAGGAGTTTGGCCTGCACCTCCAGAGACAGCTCCCCTACCTCATCTAGGAAGATCGTGGATCCATCGGCGACTTCGAAGCGTCCCGTTTGGGTCGACAGGGCTCCCGTGAAGGCTCCCTTTTCTCTTCCGAACAGCTCGCTCTCGATCAGGGTGGAAGGCAAAGCCGCGCAGTTCACCTTCACCAGTGCGCGTTCCCTTCGTGTGCTCAGGTCATGGATGGCCCTTGCGATGAGCTCCTTTCCCGTACCCGTCTCTCCCTGGATGAGAACCGTGGAACCCGTGTTCGCGACCTGTTCCACCTGCTTCAAGATCCCCTTGATTACGTCACTCCTGCCGACGATTCCCGAGTGCTCGTGTTCCAGCTTGATCTCTTCCCGGAGGTAGAGATTCTCCATTTGGAGTTGGCCGTGTAACCTGTCGATTTCGGCAAATGCCTTGTCGAGAGCCTCTTCCCCTCGCTTGCGCTGCAAAGCATTCGCAAAGACCTCCCCCAACAGCCGAAGACGCTGAACCAGCTCGTCGGGCCAGGTCCGTTCCGACCGGTCCGTACTGATGGCGAGGGCTCCTACTATGACTCCCCCGACCGACAGGGGGATGGCGAGGGCCGATTTGATGCCGATTCCGAGGTAGAACTCTTTCTCAACGGTTGCCTCGGCGGGAAGGTCCTCTATCGCGGACAGTTTCCATATTTCGCCGCCCAGAACCTTGCGAATCGCAAAGGGCCAGTATTCGCTTGCGAGGACATGGGGCAACGGCTCCAGTCCGTCGCCGGCCCACGAATGGCTCACCCGAGCATCATCCATCTGTTCGACGGATTCGAACAGGGTGCTTCGGTCCACCTGTAGAGCCTCCACCACCCTGCGAAGGCCGTTCTTGATTTCTCTGTCCACTTCGCGGGCCGGTAGATTCACGAACTTGGCCGAGATTTCGAGAAGCAGCTTATCAAAGGGAAGACGTTCCTCAGGCGCTCTGTCAGCGGCCGTACGCCGGGCCGCTTCCTCTTCCAGGTCCCTGATCCTCTGCTCCAAATCCTGATAGGTCGGTTTCCCGGACATAGAGACGAACCCCCAAATCCCTATATACAGGCTTTCCCGTCCTCCATCAATTTATAGAACGTAGGCATGTCGTTTCGAAACCTGAAGACCACGCAAGGTATCACTCCAACAAAGTTGACAAGTCCCCTAATCTCCATTGCCGGCCACGATTGAGGCGAGTCGCCCGGTAATGATCCGCTCCGCTTCGGTCAAGACGTTCGACACCAATTCCTCAACCGGCAACGCCGCTCCTGCAATTCCGCTACGACTATCCCAATTGGGTCAGGTCGATGTGAGGAGCTGCACGCAAAAGCACCGATTCTGCTCACCGCTCCAAGACGGCCTTGGGGCATGATCCTTCTGAGATATCTCCGGTTTCCCAGGTTCAGCCCGTACAGATTGTCACTTGACATGTATAACGTAGTCAGGTATATTCTGATCACGAACAAATTGAACCCTTTGGAGTAAGCATGGCAAACGACGAAATAGCGAGCGATCAGATTCGTCTCCTCAACCAGGCTTTTCATAAGCTTTGGTTCAGACTCATGGTCTCCAGACCGGAATCAAGATCTGACAAGCTTAGAGGACTAACCTTCCTAGACATTCATGTCATAAGTAAGGCGTACGAAGAACCCGATATCATTCTCAAAGATATCAGGGAAGAACTCGGAATTCCGCAGACTACGTTGAGTACCATCGTGGCCAAGCTGGAAAAAAGAGGATTTCTTCAAAGGGTTATCAACCCTAAGGATTACAGATCGTTTTCTCTGGAAGTGAAACCAAAAGGGAAAGAAATGATGGAGGAACATAACAAGCTCGACCATGAACAATTTCGTCATATCCTGGAATCACTCGAGGAGAGTGAAAGGCAGGAGTTCATTAGGTTGTTCACCAAAGTGGCGGACAAATTCAATCTCTGATCTATATTACGGAGGGCAAGAAGCAGTTAGTTGGGCGATGGGGAGAGTCTTTTTTTTGCCTATTTATAACGGAATCAGAATAATAACTATATAGGATTATACTTATTACGTGTAGTACGTACAATCTGTTGTCATGACGCAATTGTTTTCGTGAAACCGTAGTTGTTGATTGCCGGATGGTGTACCAGAGAGATCATTAGAGAATTAGGGGTCCGTTCAGATGAAGAACAGAGGATGAATTTCTTCCTGCAACAGCCTGTCTCTGGCGGAGGCTTGGGACACGAAGTCTATTCGTACCGTGCATCTCACGGGAAAACTTGCTCATGAAAAAACAAGGAGTCTACCATGAAGAACGATGATGAAAGCACATTGATCACATCAGAGAAGATACGGACCTATTGCGCACAATGTTGGAGCAATTGTCCAACCGTGGCACACATTGAAAATGGCAGATTCACGAGAGTGACGCCTGATAAGGAGCACAGGTTCTACAGACCGCTCTGCCCGAAAGGGCTGGCCGGGCCGGAAATGGTCTATAGCAATACCCGACTCGAATATCCACTGAAGCGTACCAATCCCAAAGGTGCCGATGATCCGGGCTGGAAGCGCGTGAGCTGGGAGGAAGCATTGGATACGGTTGCCGATCAGATGAAACATATCGAAAGCCGATACGGGGCAGAAGCATTCGTCTTTTCACAGACCAATGTTTCCTCGCCGTTGTGGGAGATCACATCATTCATAAGACGGCTATCCAACATCTACGGTACGCCCAATCACATGACGACAACGCACATCTGCAACTGGCATAGAGACAATGGTTCAGCTCTCACCTTTGGCAAACCCGGAGATGACTTTGCTGCGGGCTGGCCGGACTTCACGAACAGTAGATGCATTCTTATCTGGGGCCACAACCCCAGAGCGACATCCAACGTCTTTTACAGACAAATCAAAGCAGCACGGGAGAACGGGGCCAAGATGATCGTTGTTGACCCACGTCTAACAGAGATTGCAGCCGGAGCGGACCTTTGGTTACAGGTCAAACCGGGAACGGATGGTGCCCTGTGTTTGGGCATGATTCATCTTATGCTGAAGCATAGACTCTTCGATGAGCGCTTCGTGCGCAACTGGACCAATGCGCCTTTCTTGGTAAGCAGCGAAACGGGTGATCTGCTTCGGGTTTCTGCCGCCGATTCCTCCGAGCAGAACCAAGAAGTATTCTATCTCATGGACTCCGCTAGCAGGGCGCCTGTTCCCTACATACCCGGAGCAAAGATCGACTTTGCTCCCAGCCTTGAAGGGCAAGGCGACATCAAGCTCGCCGATGGCAAGTCTGTTGGATATAGAACTGTTTTCTCACTGTTGGAAGAATCTGCGGCCACCTATACTCCTGACTTTGTCGAACGGCAGACAACGGTTCCGGGCGAGCTACTGGAAAAGGCAGTCCGTATGGTTGCCTCGAACAGTCCGTCGTGCTGGTATTCATTCAACGGCGTGGAACAAAACCTCAATGCCGTTCAAACGAATCGAGCAATCTGCACTTTCTATGCGCTTACCGGCGACTACGACAAGAAAGGCGGTAATACGCTGAATTCTCCTCTTCCCCCTCTGGCCTATCCTTTCGGCTTTGAGTTTGTCACTCCGGAAATGTTTAGGAAAAATATCGCCATATCCAAGCATCCTCTGGGACCGGCAGGTTCCATTATGTCTGTTCCCCCCCACCTGATCTGCAAAGCTATCGAGGAAGAAGATCCGTATCCGGTAAAAGGACTGATCGTCTTCGGCGCTAATACGGTATCCGCGAATCCGGACAGCAAGATGACGGCAAAGGCACTCAAGAAACTGGAGTTTCACGTTCATGTAGATCACACGATAAATCCTACAGCAGAATTCGCCGACATCGTCCTGCCTGCGACAAGTTTTTGGGAGACCGGACGTATCGGCTATCCTCTTGCCTTTCAAGATAACAAATGGGTACTTCAATGGCGCAAACCGGCGGCACCGCCACGCGTTGAAAGCAAAGATGAATTGTGGATCATTTTTGAACTTGCCAAACGGCTCGGATTTTCCGACAAGTTTTGGAATGGAAGTATTGAGGCAGCGTTCGAAGCGATGCTTGAGCCAGTCAAGGTTAAGCTGGAAGACCTGAAGAAAGCTGATGGGGGAATATTCATACAAGGGCCGGTGGAGTATCAAAAACACAGAAAAGTGGGTTTTGATAACATGTCCGGTCGTATAGAACTGTTCTCGCAACATCTGAAAGACATAGGGCAAGCTCCTCTGCCGGAATGGAAAGACCCCCATGAGGTTTTCCAAAAGGCTGGGATCGCCCGGGACAGGTATCCTTTCCTTCTTATCAATTCTAAATTACGCGAATACTGTCAGTCTCAACACCGGGCCATACCATCTCTGAGGAAGCACCAGCCACATCCGCTCTTGGAGATGAACCGGGATAGAGCAGAAGAGATCGGCATCACACAAGGGGACCCCATCGTTTTGGAAACCGTCCATGGAGAGATCACGCTGCAGGCCGCGTTGGTAGACGGCATTGCGCCCGATGTAGTATGCACTCAGCACGGATGGTGGCAGGCCTGCACGGAACTGGGCCTGCCCGGACATGATGTGTATTCCTCCGAGGGATCCAATGTCAACCTCTTGTACAAGACCGACTTCACCGATCCCATAAGCGGATCCGTGCACATGCGAGGCTTTCCTTGTAATGTCAGAAAGCGATGATCGGGGCTGACACCAGAAGGTGTGTGAACAAGCAACCGGGCTCTTGACTCCATCAAGAGTCCGGCAATCAGCTCACGTCCAGCCTCAGGCCATCGAAATGGTCGACAAGATCGCCCTTTGGCTTGCCGATTTGAACAAGGTGGATGGCGTCATCTTCGCAGGTATGCTGGCACACTCCGCAGCCTACGCATAGGTCTTCTTGTACCCAGACCTTGTTGCCGTTCTTCTTGATCGCACCTGCGGGACAAACCGAGATGCATTGGTTGCACCCTTTGCAGGCAGGAAGCGCCTTGGCAACGAAGCCGACGTTTATGAAATTGTGGCGATAGATATCCGGAGGATAGTACTTCAGGTTCTTCATGGCGACACAGCAGCAGGGACAGCACAGGCAGAGCTCTATGAACTTGTGATGTTGGTCTTCAGGGATTCCCATAACCTGTTCCTCGGGTTTGGCATGGGCCGCGATAGGAACGAGGCCATGCTTCTCTGCCTCTCGGACGTGCTTCTTCGCTTCCTCAGCAGTTACTACCCTGCCGTGGTTTCCTTTCAATAACGTCCGCGCTCCCTCACCGAACATGATACAGCCAAAGTCCACGGGATAATCCTTGCACTCCATCCCCTTGCGGCACAAGCATTCATCAAGAACAATCATGAAACCGGCACTGTCAATGAAATCATCGATCAATTGATAAGGTACCACGGCGTTCTTGGATTTCTTGACCTGAGCATTCAGCGGGATGATCCTGGATCGAATCTTCGGGTTCTCTACAGGGCCGAACATGCCATCCACCATCTTCTGATACCATTTCTTATGGGCCACACGGGGGCTCAACCAGTTCGTGTAACGGATTGCCTTCGAGAGATCCAGAAAATCCTCACGAGTGAAGACGTATTCCCGGCCTTGCAGGCGATCCCTCGCCTTCCTTCTGAGCCATCTGCCGATGTAGCGCAAGTCGTCGTTTGCGTCGATTCTGGCCTTGGTCTTGTTTCCGTGCTCAAAGGCCTTCACGATGGCCTTCGTTACCTTGGGGTTCTGCATCATTCCCATGCTTCTTTGCATGGCAAACACTATGAATCTTTCTGTATCCAAGAAAGCCATGTGTATTCTCCTCATCAAAGGCATCGCGTGATTTCTTCGCAAGGTCCTACAAGGGCATATCCGCTGAAGAAACGTTGTACTCCCTTCTCTCGGGCACAGCCTCGATCCGGACATCCGGTACGGCACGACGCTTCCTCTTCATCTCCCGCTTGGCGATCCGCTCCAGCTCGTGAGTCCGCTCCTTCATCTCTGCCGACGGTTCGCCCGAAAAGCGGATCACGTCCTTTTGCAGTTCCTTGATCCACCCACGGACCTTTGGGTTCTTCACGCCAAAGCCTCTCTTGGAGCCCAGGTGCAGGAGCGGAAGGGCCTGATAACAATCTTCTTTGTAGATCTCAGCCTTGCGCCGCAATACTTTGCTTTTTGAATTCCGGAACTTCTTCGCGGCATGGTGTTTTACTGCAAAGACGCGAAAGAGATCGGGCCCCAGTTGGTAGGAGTCGGTCACAAAGGCGTTCAACACCTGGAACAGGGTCTCAAGGCGACCTGCGTTCTTCGGCACCTGGGGAATCAGTATGTCGGCACCGATTTTGGTCCAGTCCTTGAGGTCGAAATCGGGCGACTGGTAGTCGACCTTGATCCGCCCTTCCGTCAGGCATTGGTTCCAGTAGCCGGTCCCCGGCATGGCGATAGCCGGAGACAGTTGGCTGAAAGTCGCGCCGAGTGAAAGGTTGAAATTCAGGTCCTCCCAATACTGGCGGTAATTGTGCTCGTCTGTGCCGGTTATGATCGAGGCCGCCACGGTCTGGATGCCTGCGTCGTGAAGCCGGGCAAAAAGTCGTCGGATCTCGCTGGGGCTGAGCCCTCCCTGCTTGCTTTGGTTGAAATAGGTGCTGCCGGGGGCCTGGGTCTCTACGCCGAGAAAGATCACCTCGCAGCCCATTTCGGCCAGCATCTCCGGGTCGTATTCATTCGTGCTCTTGATTTCATTGAAGCTGAAGAAGAAGAAGGGCTTCTCAAATTCTTCCCGCGCCAGCTCCCAGAGCTCATAATTCCGCTTTTTGTGGGTGGAGAAGTTATCCTCGAAGATGGAAAACCTCCGTTCAGGCAGCCCCTCGCTCGATTCGATCATGGCCTGATACACTTCTTCTCCGGTATTGAGCAGTGGGACATAACGCTTGTTGAAGTAGTGCGACGAGGCACAGAAGTGGCAGCCCCTCTGGCATCCAAGGCCTAGGGCGATGTAGCACCCGCCCTGAAGCGGGCTGGGTATGGCGTCGTTCAGAATGGTCGTCTGCTGGACGACCGACACCCCTGGAGGATTCCGGTATTTTTCCACCGGCGGAAGGCCCAGAAAGCGGCGGACGAAATTCGCCCCCTCTTCACGGCATATGTAGTCAGCTCCGACCTCCTCTATGCCGGGGGTGATGGTCACGTAGCCCCCAACCATGGTAACGGCCTCGGGGCACGCCTCTTTGGCGGTCTCGATCATCTTCCGGGCCTTCTTGATCGTCATGGTCATCGAGCTCACGCCGATGATGTCGTATCCCTTGGCGCACTCATCACGAAATTCCTCGAGAGAGGGGTTGTCCAGGACCATGGTGTACACAGGAATGTTGTTGGCGATGAAATGGGTTGCAACCTCATTGCAGACGCCCCTAGGCGCCCAGATGCCGTCCACGGGGGAGAAATTACTTCCCTCGTAGGTCAAGAGCGGCGTGTTGTACTCATCGTCAGTACCCCACGGCCTGAAGCATTGACTGAGCAGCACCCGCACTTCGCTGACGGGTTTGTTCGGAAGCTTTCGTGCCATTTCTTCTCCTTCCTTGAGAAATCCCCTGCTAATGGGAACCCTAGGGCGTCATGATCCTCATAGTTCTCTTGGAAGTACCCGGCCCTGCATTCCGGCTCAGGGCTCCTGTGTCGCATTTCCGGCACCCGGTGCCTTGAGATAGGCCAGAGCGAAATCGTACATCTCTCCGGTCTTCTCCTCGATGTTGAAGAAACCTTCAACCACGGCGTGCCCGATGAAGACTCCGATGCCCGAGGACACGAGAATCCTGGCCGTGGTGCCCGGGTCTTCGACCCGAAAAACACCCACTCGAACTCCTTCGCGAATGATCATCTCTGTTATCTCGTAGGAGCGCCGGCTGATATAGTTGATAAGCGCTCCTATCGATGGGTTCCGGTTGGCTTGAGAGAGGAATTCCAGAAAGACCGGAGCGATATCCTGGTTATTCCTCACGTAATGAACGATCGCTCTGATTCCCGTGCGCAGAAGATCCTCTGGATCGCGGTGGCGAATGGTTTCTTCGATGGCCCGGTAGAGCGCTTCATCGTTCTCCGGCTCCTCCGTCAGGCCGAAGAATGCGCAGATCGACTCGGTCGAGCCGCTGATCATCCTCTCCAGCACGGAGACGAGGAGCTCTTCCTTGTTCTTGAAGTAATAATTGGCGATGCTGCGGGACATGTGGATCTCGCCGCACACATCCCCCAGCGTCACATGGTCGTAACCTTTCCTGACGATGCAGTGCATGGCAGCCCAGGTGAGCTGTTCTCTTCTTTCTTCCTGCATTTCTTTTCTAGGTGACAAGACAGGACTCCTCCGATGTTGATCGCCTGTATCGGTTGCAGGTTTTATGCTGAACGTTCAGCAAAAAGATTAACGTAATTATAACTTATTTCGCTTTCTTGTCAACAGATTTATGCTGAACATCCAGCAAAGATCTGTAACATGTTGAAATATTGGATATTTCAGGCTATCCCTTACGACAAATGACTGTCCTGCCGGATACTCAGCATACCCGAACAGGCATGGTTTGCCGGCAATGAGAGGGAGCATAGATGTGGCAAGAGGTCGTCAGAGGACATCTGAATCTTTCGTCCGGTCAACCGCGGAGCTTTCCCTTCCCGCCCGTCCGCAGTCAATAGTTGACGAAGGTAACAACGTCCCCTACTCTTAGCGCGGTTCACCCCCCTTGGGGAATGGACGAACCAACCCGTTGGTCCGAGTATTGCAGAAAATCTCACGGCGAGATCTACCGAACGGCGGCACAAAGGAGACGAATGCGATGCTTCTACAGGCGATCAGGGTTTGCGGCTTCGGAATTCTTGTTCTCGCATTGAGTCTCGCCTGTGAGTCAGGCCCAGGCCATTCTCCTGAGGAAATCACCCGGAATGATGTCGATGCCGATGGGGACGGGTATTGCGCCGGAGGTTACGAGCACCACGAGCTTTGCAGCGCAGCGGGAATGCACCCCGGGCTGATCGACTGCAACGATACCGACGCGGCGACCCATCCAGGCGCCACCGAGTCGTGCGGCGATACGGTGGACAACGATTGCGACGGTCACGTCAACGAGGACTGCGCCTGCACGACCCTGACGCTCTACCGAGACAGGGACACGGACGGTTTCGGCGATCCGGGCAGCCCACGGGAGGTCTGCGAGGAGGATGCACCGCTCGACGGCTACGTTGAGGACAACACCGATTGCGACGACAATGACGAGACGGTGTATCCGGGGGCAGGCTGCGACATCAGCGTCTCCAACGCGACAGAGCTGTCCTCCGCCCTGGCCACGGCGGATCCGGGGGAAATCATCCTTCTCGCCGAAGGGGATTACATCGGCCGTTTCGAGGTCACCGTATCCGGCACGCCCGGAAAGTACATCACCATCAAGGGGCCCGACACCGGAGTGGCGAAGATCGTCGGATCCGGTGGAGGCTACCGTGGAGCCCTGGAGATCCATCACCAGGAGTACATCATTGTGGAGAACCTCGAGATCACCAACCCGAGCGGTGAATTGGGGATCTACCTGACCGGACAGAACGGCGAGAACCAGGGGGATGGTTGCGCCCACATCATCCTGCGTCGTCTCTACGTCCACGATGTCGGCGATGAAGGAATCAAGGTCCGCAATCTGAACACCCACGACATCTTGATCGAAAACAACCGAGTGCACTCCACCGGTGGTTCGGCCATCGACGTCCAGGGTGCCTACCCGGATCGTTTTCCGGAGCCGGCCTCCAGGCCCCGCAGAATCATCATACGCAACAACCTGATCTGGGACGCCGGGTTCGCAGGCATAGGCAACGAAATCGCTGATCAGCTTCACATTTACGACAACATCGTTCTCGGGTGCCGCCTCGGTCTCGATATCGGATGCGGCAACGACATCATCATCCGAAACAACCTGGTCACGAGCTATGCACACTACGATGACATCCTCGTTGATCCGAGCCGCACCACGATCGACCTGACCGACCACCCCCGACACACCGAGTCGCCCGGCGTGCAACACAGCCGCGATTGCTCAGATGGTATTGCGGTCAGCGGCACCCACATGACGTTGATCTACGACAACGAGATCACCGACTGTAACGGCAACGGGGACCTGATTATCTCTTACGACCATTTGGACGGGGGGCAGAGGCACAACACCGACGGCGGGCACCGGTACAACCTCTTCTTCCGCAACCGGGTACACCACAACCGTGCCTACCAGACCATAGAGGAATTCGACAAACAAGCGGGGGCCGAGGCTTTCGACCAGATCTACATAAACAACGTGTTCGCGGACAACCATGCGAGCCAGGGCATCCAATTCTCCCATTCCGTGAGACTCATCTTCGCAAACAACACCATCATCAACGGAGATGCCGTGGCCGTCAAAGAAGACTCCGACAATGCCATCGTCAAGAACAACCTCTTCTACAACTCCAGCGGCATTTCGTTCTCCGGGGACTCGACGCCGCACACCGACAGCAACAACGTCGTCACTGCTGACCCGGACATTTTCGTGGATCTGCCCAACGGGGATTATCATCTCGATGCCGACTCCGCCGGCATCTGCATCGATCAGGGTGACGATATGACCGGCGACTTGAACGCGGTCTTCTCGCTCTTCGACGATGCTTACGGGACAGCCGATTTCAACTGGCATGCGGATTTTGTAGCGGATTTCAAGTTCGACTACCGCGAGGACCTGGACGGGAACCAGCAGGGTGCAAGCTGGGATGTAGGCGCGTACGCCGAACCGCAATGACACCCACCCCCTCAGTGCATGTGCGATTCAAACTCCGTCCGTTACGGCAAACCGGGCCGCACAAGAGGGGGCCCGCACATCCTGGGAAGGGTGGCGTTCCACGCAATGCAGAGGGAGGAACGCAGACGGAACTACTCCGTTCGTTCTATCGGAAGACCGCGATGATGCGGCGGGAAGAGCGTCTCCTCAAAATTCGTACCCGCCATCTGGTCTACACAGACGACGCCCGACAGCGCCGCAAAGTCCACACCGCAGCCCCAGCACTTTTCACCATACTGGTCACCGGCAAACCATAGACCGTCAACATGCGGGTTCTTATGAACCGGACGTTCCGTGCCGATCGGACGGTACGTACCCAGCGCTTCGGGCGAGGGTGTCCAAAGAATGAATTCCACATCCTCATCCCAGGTTGGGAAGTTCGCCTTTGCCCAGGCTTCACAACGCTCGATGACCAGGTTGACCCTTTCCGGGTCGCGCATTTCCTTGTCCGTCAGGGCGGTCGAGAACAGATACTCCGCTTTTCCCTCCGGCGCGCGTTTCGCCTCGCCATCTTTCCAGGCCGTGAATTCGCACATCACCATGTCCACGACACCGATGAAACCTTCCTCTTCGGTGGTGATCGCCGGCATCCAGATGAACGAGCGGTTGTCGAGGCCGATGTCCCCGATGATCGAGCGTTTGGTGCCGACCCAACCGGTGAGAAGTCCGATACCCCAATGATCATCCCTCATGAAGGAGACCCATTCCTTCGGAAAAGCGTCTTCGGGCAGAACCTCGAAAATAAACTTGGGAGGAATGGTGCAGATCACATTGTCTGCCAGCAGTGTCTTTTCTTCACCATCCTTCTTGTATTTCACACCTTTCGCCACACCGTTTTCGACGATGACCTCTGTGACAGGCGTACCGCGCCATACCTCGCCGCCATTGTCGGCAATCGGTTTTTCCATGGCCAGCGGGATGGCAATGGTGCCGGGCTCGTCTGCCGTGGCCACCGAACCGGTAACCAGGTTCATACGAATATGCCGGGCCATGGCCATGTAACCAAGGAAATCCGCTGCGGCCGTCATCCTGGGTTCGGCCTGACCGGTCTGGCAGGCGGCCAGGACCTTCACATAGTTGTAAGCCTCCGGGTGCATACCCCGCTCTTCCAGCCAACTCTGAAGGGGCACCGTTGTCAGACTGGTAAGGTCCTCGAATGTGAGCCTGCCCATGTCGCCCAGCTGATGCATCGTCTTGGCAAACCCTTCTTCGCTCATCCAGGTATAAGGTTGGCTCTTTTGAACCTGGTGCACAGGGGTGCGTTTGACCGTGCCGTCCTCGTTGTAGCCCTGCCATTCGATAAAACCGAGACCGCGATTCAGCGGCATCTCCACATGCTGCCCGAAATGCTTGAGCACGCAATCCGCCCTGTTGTTGTTGCCCCAGAAGAGACCGTGGCCGCCCGCCTCCCACGTGCGCCCGTCGAGCAGTCCTTTCTCGAAAATCGTCTCAATATCCGGTGTGCATTTGCCCAGATAACAGTGGGCATAGGCCAGAGAATTCACGAAGGCCTCGGCGTCCATTTCAACACCGTCGGCAACGGCTTTCGTTCCTTTGCCTACGTAGGAAAGACATCTTCCACCAGCAAACTTGGCCCTTTCAAGAACCACCACCTTCTTCTTGCAGTCCTTTGCCAGCAAGGCAGCTGCCGTCATGCCGGCAACTCCGGATCCGATGACAACGACATCGACTTTCTCAGTGCCCATGATTCATCCCTTTTTCAAGTATTTGTGGGGTATCCATACGGCCCAATTCCAGTGTGGACTCGGATGACCGATGCAAGCTCGGTATTGGCGGCATGTTTTGGAACAGAATACGACAGAAGGGAATTGTGTGTCAAAGAGAGAGACCCTGGATGTGATGGCCGACTTCGAGAGGGACAGAACGCGAAAAACGCAATGAACATCGTAGCTTTGTGCTCATGTTCCCCTTCTTACTTCTTCCTTCCGACGTGCACCACGGAGATCCCGTTGGTCAGCCTTTTGTAGGTGACATCGGTGAAGCCGATCCCTTCGAGGGTGGCCGACAACTCGTCCGGGAGAGGAAAGGTCCGGATCGACTCGGGCAGATAAGTGTAGGAGGGCATCGATCGACCGAGAGTGCGCATGACCAGGGGCATGTAGAGGAAGGAGTGCAGATCGTAGAGCTTCCGGAACCAGGCGGATGTGGGTGTGGAGAACTCCAGGCACATCAGCGTCCCCCCAGGCTTCAGCACCCTGTGCATCTCCACGAACCCTCGGTTCGGGTCGGTCAGGTTCCGTATGCCGAATCCGACCATGGCCGCATCGAACCGGCCGCTCGGAAGCGAAATCTCCTGGGCATCTCCCTGTATGTAACGAATTCGGTCCGAGAGAGAAGCACGCGCCACCTTCGGCTTGCCTGCCTCCATCATGTCCCGGTTGAAATCGTAAAGGGTCACCCTTCCCTTCGGGCCGATCACCTTGCCTGCAAGGATGGCGAGATCGGCGGTGCCCCCGCAGACGTCCAGCACATGGTCGCCTTCTTTCAGACCCATCATCTTGATGGCGATCCGCCTCCACCGGTGATGGACCCCCAGGCTCATGAAGGTGTTCATCAGGTCGTACCGGCGCGCCGAGGAAGAGAAATGGTCCTGCACCAGTTGCGGTTTCTCGTCGGCGGCTACGGTCGAATACCCGAAGACGGCCTGCGAGCCCCTGGGCATCTGACTATCATGCTTCTCTTTTGCTTCCGGACCACTCATATCTTTGATTTCCGTACGCTACTGGATTCCCGCCTGCGCGGGAATGACTGCTGTGGGGGGGGTGCGGGGCCTGACCCCCGATCCCTGACCCCTGACCCCTCACTAAGCCCGGGCTTCCTGCAGCTTTCCCTTTTCGTTCTGACCTTCCAGTTCCAGGCCCGCCTCTTCAAACACGGGCAAGATATAGGCCAGAGATTCCCTGCCGGCCTCGACGGGCATGTCGAGGTATGTGTATAGCTCCAGGCAGATGTCCCGGTCGTAACCCAACCTCGCCATCGTCTTGAAGATCTCGAGAAAATCGATCGCTCCCCGCCCCGGAATCAGGTGGTCGTGAATCCTGCTCCGGGCGATGTCCTCGAGGTGCACGTGGCCGACCCACGGAAACAATCGCTCGAAAGCAGCGCTTGGGTCGTCTCCAAGACAGTAGAAATGGCCGATGTCGAAATTCACGCCGAGCGCGGAAGATCGAGTCTCCTCGATGAAGGTCTTGAAATGATCGAAATTGCCTCTCATGAGCCCGGGTTCCGGCTCCACCAGCACCTCCACTTCCAGATCCTCCGCAAGGGGAAGGACTTTGTCCAACCTTTGGTGGAACAGCGCCCTGAAGGCTTCCTCTGTCATGTCCTTTGGCGGTGTCCCTGTCGGAATCGAGATGTTGCGGCACCCGAGGTACGAGGCCAGCCGCAGAGACTGGAGCGTGTGGGCAATCCGGTCATCCAGATCTTCCTCCGAGGGGTCTGCCTGCTGTGCGGGATGACCGTTTCCCACGCCGAAGAGGGTGGAGCAGTTCAGATTGATCACCTTGAGGCCCACCGAGTCGATGGACGACTTGAGCCGGGGCCACTCGGCCTCTCCGAAGTCCGAGGCATGGACGTGAGGTTTCTTGCACATGACCTCGATCCCCCGGAAACCCAGTCGACCGATCTTCTCTATGGCCTCATAGATCGAATGCTTCTTGAAGGCGTTGCTGCTGTAACCCAGGATCAACGTTTTTCTCCCCTCTGTCTCACCCCTGAAAAGGAACCCAACATACTATGTCGGAACGCCTCGGATCAACCGATGCGTCTCTTTCATTGGATGCATTTCTTGGTGGTTTGGGAGTAGGCGGACGGTGAACGGCGACAAAAGAAAAGGTGTCAGAAACCTCGTTTCTGACACCTTTTTGCCCAAGCAGGTCGTTTCGGGACAGGGGATTGGCCCCTATACTTCGGGTCTCGGGGAAAGACCGGCCGCTTCGACCATCTCGGGAACCTTCTCTTCCCACTCGATGGCCATAAGGTGCACACCGGCTATGCCCTCCATCTCCTTGAGTTCCTGGATCTGCTCCACGCACATCTTGATGCCCTCGGTGGCAGCATTTCCCTTGCCAGCACCTTGCAGGCGTTTGATGATCTCGTCGGGCACATCCATGCCGGGCACCGATTTCTTCATGTACCGTGCCATACCGACGCTCTTCATGGGTGTGACCCCTGCGAGGATCTTGACCTTCTCATGAAGGCCGCGGTCCACCACGCCCTTCATCCATTCCCGGAACTTTTCCATGTTGTAAATGCACTGGGTCTGGATGAAGTCCACCCCTGCGGCCGCCTTCTTGGCAAGCCTCGGTACGCGGATCGCGAAGGGATCGGCAAACGGGTTGGCCGCTGCACCGATGAAGAACTTCGGCGGGGTCTTGATCTCTTCCCCGTTGATGAACTTACCCTCTTCCCTCATCTGGTGGACGGTGTGAATGAGCTGAATGGAGTCGATGTCGTAGACATTCTTGGCGGTCGGATGGTCGCCGAATCGCTGATGGTCGCCCGACAGGCAAAGGAGATTGGTCATTCCGAGCGCCGCGGCGCCCAGAAGATCGCTCTGGATGGCGATGCGATTCCTGTCGCGGGTCGTCATCTGACAGATCGGCTCGAGCCCAATCTCTTTCAGGATGACACACGCGGCGATGGAGGACATTCTCACGACCGAGGTCTGGTTGTCCGTCACGTTGACCGCATCCACGGACCCTCTGAGGAGCTCCCCCTTCTCCCGGACCACCGCAGGGTCCGAGCCTCGGGGAGGCCCACACTCGGAGGTGACAGCGAAAGCCCCACTTTCCAGAATCTTTTCCAAACGACTGGCTGTTTTCATTCTCTCATGTCCTCCCTGACGATCTTTCTCGGCCCGCCGTCTCGACTCGTGGTCCAGTCTTTGTAGGGCGCCACCTCTTCGTACATTTTCTCGAGAAGCCCAAGCGACTCGAGGCGATCCACGATGAGCTGCCATCCACAGGCCACCTCCGGGTCGATCTCGCACTTGCCGCCGGCCGACCCGCCGCAGGGGCCGTTGAGGATGCTCTTGGAGCAGCGAGTGATCGGGCAAATCCCGCCGGTCAGGTGCAGCACGCAGTTGCCGCAGCCCTGGCACTTTTCGACCCAGACGCCCTGCTCCTGGGAGCCGCCCATGAAGTCTGTATTCAGACCCGGAAGGGCGGGTACATCCTGGTAGCGTTCGGCCATGTACTGGACGCCCACGCCACAGGCGATCGAAAGAACGGCCTGATAGTCGTTCACGAACCCTTCGATCTGCTCGATGTACTCCGGATCGCACTGTCTTTCCAGTGTGACCTCCTTGACCTCGATATCCTTCCCGTCCTTCTTGCGCGCCAACCGGATGGCGGAAGCAAGAATGCCGACCTCCTTCTCTCCGCCCGCGGCACAAACGGCCACACAACCCTTGCAGCCGACCAGGGCGATCTTGTCGAAGGGCTCGATCATTTCGAGGATCTCTTCCAGCGGCTTTCGATGTCCGATGATCATTGGTAAGCCTCCCGTCTTCTATTCACTCAACACAGAGTTGCTGTGTCTTCTCGCGATTGGTCGGCGGCTCGGGCGAGGGCCTGACCCCTGATCCCCGACCCCTGACCCCTGTATTCATCCTGCTGCCGGTTGAGTGGATTCCTCACCGGCGGGCTTGCTCTCCTGCTTCGCTTCCGAGTCGCCTTCAGGCTCCTCCTTCTTCTCCACCACTTCCTCGGTCGACTCGCTTCCCTGGCCGGTCTTGATCGGGCTCGGCCCCAGGGTCTTGATCCTTTCCGTAAACTCGCGCGCCACGTCGACAAACCTTGGACCATCGGCAGCCGACATGTTGTACATTTCGACACGCCCCGGATTGAGTCCGAGGTCCTTCAGGATTTCCTTGACGTACGCCACACGCTTCCTCGCCCGGATGTTGCCCTTCAGGAAGTGGCAGTCACCCACCTCGCAGCCGGCCACATACACGCCGTCCACTCCGTCTTCGAGGGCCTTGAGCAGGTAGATGGCGTCCACCTTGCCCGTGCACGGGATGCGCATGATCTTCACATTTGTCGGGTAATCCATTCTCATCGAACCTGCCAGGTCCGCAGCCGTGTATGCTCAGTAGTTGCAGCAGTAGGCCAGGATATCCGGCTCAAATGACTCAGCCATCCTTCTGCTCTCCTTCTTCTGGACTGTCCGCCACCGTCGTTTCGGTTCCTGGGGCCCCGGGCTTCACCATGAGCGCCCGGCTCTTTTCCAGGATCTGGTGATCCGTGTAGTGCTGCAGCTCGATCGCCTTCTGCGGGCATTCGGCCACACAGTTTCCACAGCCCTGGCAGCGAGACGCATCGATGTATGAGTAGCCGTCTTCGTGAATCGTCGGTACGTTGTACGGGCAGGCGCGCACGCAGATCAAACAGACGGCACACTTGTCCGCCTCCACCTTGGCCACCACGCCGCCCACGGTCATCCTGTCCTTGCTGATCACGGTGCAGGCTCTCGCCACCGCAGCGGCAGACTGGGAAATGGATTCGTGGATCGGCTTCGGCCCGTGCCCAAGACCCGCCATGAACACGCCGTCGCTCGCAAAGTCCACGGGCCTGAGCTTCATGTGGGCTTCCAGGTAGAACTGGTCCAAGGTGCGTGCAACCTTGAACAGATTCGCTACGTTGTCGTTGTCCCGCGGAATGATCGCAGCGCTCAGAACGACCAGGTCCGGCTTCAGACGCAGCTTCCGCTGAATCGTGGGGTCCCAGGTCGTGACGCTGAGCGTCCCGTTCTCTTCGCTCACCTCGGGCTTGTGGTCCAGATCATATCGCGTGAACAGCACACCCTGCTGACGGGCCTTGGTGTAGTATTGCTCAAGCATACCGTAGGTCCGTACATCTCTGTACAGGATGTTCACGCTCGCGTCCGGGTTGATTTCCTTGATCTTGAGTGCGTTCTTCACCGCACTGGTGCAGCAGAGCCGGCTGCAGTAGGGCCGCTCCTCGTTCCGGGACCCTACGCACTGGATCATGACCACCTCGCCCAGCTGCTTCGGATCGATCTCCCCGGAAACCAGCTTCTCCTCGAAGGCTTGCTGGGTAACGACCTTGGGGCTCTCGCCGTGAAGATACTCGTCCGGCTGCCACTCTTCTCCACCCGTTGCCAGAATGACGATCCCGTGCTCCAGGCTTCGATACTCCTTCTGGGGGCCGACGACGATTCCGGTCGTGTAGGTCCCCTTGGACCCGGAGCCGTCCACCACCTCTGCTTCGGTGAACAGTTCGATGGACGGGTGGTTCCGGACTCTTTCGACCATGTCACGATAGAAGGGCTGCACTTCCTTGCCTTCCACCGTGTAGTGCAGATGCCGAAGGTTACCTCCGAGCTCCGCCTCCTTTTCGACCAGGTAGACCCCGAAGCCCTGGTCGGCGAGCTGTATGGCCGCGCTCATCCCGCTCAGGCCGCCGCCTATCACCAGGCCCTTCTTGTTGATTTCCTTGTATTCCGTGGGTAGAGGCTGAAGCTCCCGGGCCTTTGCAATGGCCATCCGTAGGAGCTCCTTGGACTTCTCGGTCGCCTCTTCGTGGTTGTGCATGTGGACCCAGGAGCACTGGTCCCGGATGTTGGCCATCTCGAACAGGAACGGATTCAGCCCTGCTTCCCGGATGCTCTCCCGGAACAGGGGCTCGTGCGTCCTCGGAGAACAGCTCGCCACCACCACCCGGTTCAGGTCGTGCTCTTCCACCTGTGCCTTGACCGTCACCAGGCTGTCCGAAGAACAGCTGAAGAGGAATTCCTGGGCATGAACCACGTTCGGCAGGCCCGTCGCATAATCCACGACAGCAGGCACGTCCACAACCGATCCGATGTTCACACCACAGTGGCAGACAAAGACCCCTACGCGTGGCTCGAGACCCTCCACGTCCTTCTCGGGAGGGAGCTCTTCCTTGTAGAGCAGGGCTCCCCGCGACTCGGCGATGTCGGCAGCAGCGAAGGCGGCCGCCCCGCTCGCCTGGGCCACGGTCTCCGGGATGTCCTTGGGAGCCTCGAAGGCGCCGCACACGTAGACACCCTGGCGGGAAGTGGCCAGAGGATTGAAGGAATCGGTCTCGCAGAAGCCGTGCTCGTCCAGCTTCACGTTGAGCCTCTCGGCCAGCTCACGGGTTTCCGGCCTCGGCCCGAGCCCGACGGAGAGTACCACGAGGTCGAACTCTTCGTCCTGAAGAGTACCGTCCTCGGACACGTAGCGAAGCTCCAGATTCCGGGTCTTCGGGTCCTCCACGACCCTCGAAATCTGTGAGCGAACGTACCGGACTCCGTGCTCCTCCTTGGCGCGTTCGTAGTAACCGTCGAAGCCCTTTCCATGGGCTCTCACGTCCATGTAGAAGATCGTGGGCTCCACAAAGGGGAGATGCTCTTTGGTGATGACCGCCTCCTTGGTGGCGTACATGCAGCACACCGAGGAGCAGTAGTCGTGATCGCAGTCGCGGGATCCGACGCACTGGATCCATGCGATCTTCTTCGGGATGTCACCGTCCGAGGGACGCATGGGCATGCTCGAGAACGGCCCTGTGGCGGAAAGCATTCGCTCGAACTCGATGCTGGTCACCACATTGTCGTAGCGGCCGTATCCGTACTCGCCCTTCTCCGAGGGGTCGTATTCCTCGAAGCCCGGGGCCAGGAGCACGCTGCCCACTTCGATCTCTTCGATCCGCTCCTGCTCCTGATAATCGAGGGCGTTTGCCTCGCAGACATCCTCGCAAATCCCGCACCCGAGGCATTTGCGGCAGTTGAGGCAGCGCTGTGCCTCTTCGACCGCTTGCTCGTCGGTGAATCCGGTCTCCACCTCTTCGAAGTCCTTGGTTCGCTCGGCCACCGGCTTGTGAGGCATCCGCTCCCTGAGCTTGAAGAGGAACCCTGTCCGGGCATCCTCCACCGGGATGCTCTCTTCCACGCCGCGGCCTTCGTGCATGTCCATGCCGCGAAGGTAGCGGTGGATGCTCTCGGCTGCCCGCGCTCCGCCGGCCACCGCATCGATGGCAATGAAGGGGCCCTTTTCCGCATCGCCGCCGGCGAACACGCCGGGCACCTTTGTGGCACCGGTTACCGTATCGACCTTGACCGTTCTCCAGCGGGTCAGCTTGATGCCGGTCTGCTCCGGGTCGAAAGGCAGGCTCACGCCCTGGCCGATGGCCGGGATGATCACGTCCGCAGGGACGGTAAACTCGGAGCCCTCGATCGGGATCGGCCTCTGGCGGCCCGAGACATCCGGCTCGCCGAGCTTCATGCGGAGAAGCTCGAGGCCTGTCACCTTTCCATCGGTCGTAACGGCGCGCTCCGGAGCGACAAGGAAATGCATCTGAATCCCCTCGTCCAGAGCGGCCTGAATCTCTTCATGGTGGGCCGGCATCTCGGCGCGGGTACGCCTGTAGTACAGGCTCACTTCCTGCGCACCCAGCCTCAGGGCGCTGCGGGCGGCGTCGATGGCGACGTTTCCACCACCGATCACGGCCACCTTGCCCTTTAACGGGACTTCCTTGCCCTCGTTGATGTCACGCAGAATCTCCACCCCGGGCACGACACCTTCCGCGTCTTCACCCGGAATCTTGAGCTTCATTCCTTCCCAGGCTCCGACACCTATGAAGGCGGCCTTGAAGCCCATATCACCCATCAGGGACTCGAAGGGAATGTCGGTTCCGATCTTCTTGCCAAGTTCCACGTCCACGCCGTGGTCCAGCACGTTCTGGATTTCACGGTCCAGGATGTCCCGGGGCAGACGGTATTCCGGGATGCCGTACCGGAGCATGCCTCCCAGCTTCGGCTGGGAGTCGAAAATGGTGACCGGATATCCGTTCCGTGCCAGCTGGTATGCCGCGGTCAGGCCTGCAGGCCCTCCGCCAACGATCGCGACCTTCTCTTCAAAGGTCTTCTCGGGCTTTTCGATGGGCGCCGTCCCGCCCTGCTCGATCTCCTTGTCCGCCACGAACCGCTTGAGCTGGCAGATGGCGATCGGCTCTTCCATCTTGGTGCCTCGAATGCACTCTTCCTCGCAGGGCCTCGTACAGATCCGGCCGATCGTGGCCGGGAAGGGAAGCTTCTCACGGATCAGGGACAGGGATGCATCGAACTCGCCGGAGCCGATCAGCCCCACGTACTCCCGGATGTCCAGGCGAACCGGGCAGGTGAGCTGACAGGGGGCGTTCTTCCTGTCGATCACGTGCGTGTTCGGCACGGCCTGGGGATAGTCGATGA
>JANQFG010000031.1 GCA_028277985.1 bacterium
CACGGGCCTGTACACCTCCATCGAGGTGTCGGACACCGGCACGATCTACGTCTCCTACTACGACCAGTCGAATCAAGCCCTCAAGATGGCCGTGCACCGGGAAGGCCCCATCCCATCCGGGGCTCGGGGGTCAACAGAACTCCGGCTACAGGGGTTTCACCGGGATGCAGATGTCCACGATGCATTTCCCCTCGGGGTGCTGGCTGGGATCGTTCTGGTACAGCTCGTAGTTGGGCCGATCGTCGGGCTGGTAGCCGCTCTCCGGGAGCCAGCCGCCATAGATGGACTGCCAGGCCTCTTCATACTCGTTGTCGGCAAGCTCGAAACGTGCCACCGCATACTTCCCGCCATCCACGTTCATGCGGCCTATTTCCCCCTCTGCCGGAGTATCCGCAGGGACCGTCAAGCAGGCGCTGGTGCGAAGCTTCGCACCGTCCGTGATGTTCGGATCGTCGTGGTAGACGCACAGGATCTGGGTCTCCGGAAACCGGAGGAGTCCCCGGGCGCCCGCCCATTTCATCAGTTTCTCAAATAGACCCTGGAACAGTTCCGCGTCCCCGGCATAGGGCCCCACATGGCGCACGTAAGCCACCTCCAACCCGGGCATCTCCTTTACCTGAACATCGGCCTTCAGGCTGAAGTCGTCTCTTCCTTTCATCTCGATCCTCCAGTGCTGGGTTTGTGAGAGGAGATCAGGATAGAGCGGAGAGACGACAATGTCTTTCCCATCCTTGCCAACCGTTTGATTGCCGTTGCTTTCGGTTTTGCGAATCTTGCTGCGGTCTTCCGGTTTGCCCGCCCGCCATTCCGAAGCAGTCACTCCAAAGGCTTCCTTGAAGGCCCTGGAAAAGGCGGCGGAGCTGGAAAACCCGAAATCCAGGGCCACCTCGGTGATGGATGCCCTGGGGTTGCCCGTCAGTTTGGCTGCCGCCTTTTCGATTCGAATCCGTTGAACAAACCGGTTCAACGGTTCCCCCATCATGGCCGAGAAGATCCTGTGAAAATGGTAGGGCGAGAAATGGGCGATCTCGGCCAGCTTCTCCAACTTCATGGGCTCATCGATGTGGGCCTCGATGTAATCGATCACCCGGTTGATCCGGGCGATGTACTCTTCCCGTTGATATCGATTCGGCTTGCTCATACCGATACCCTGTTCGATAGAAATGCGGATCCCGGGCCGCGCTAAAAGGACTGCGCAGCCAGAAGGACGGCAACCGCCGAAAATTCCAGCTCTGCGATTGCCACGTCCTGCAGGCCGTCCCCGTTCAGGTCGCAGACGGCAATGTCTGCGGGAACGATAGCGTCGACGGCCGCCACCCGCGAGAATCCGCCTGCTCCGTTGCCGAACAGCACGGGCGCTCCTTCGAAGTAGGTTGCCAGAAGCACGTCCAGCGCCGAGTCCCCGTCGAGGTCACCCAACGCGACCGACACGATCGCGCTGACCCCTTGTATGAATCGTGGTCTTGTCGAGAATCCTCCTGATCCATCCCCCAGGAACACCGACACGGTGCGCGAGCCGTAGGGCCCGACCGCCATATCAAAGGCGCTGGCCACCAGATCCGGCACATGGTCGTTGTTCAGGTCGCCGACCGCGAAGTCGTTGAGTGTGCTCGCTGTGCCTCCGACCGACAGGGGTGAGCCGGGCCCGGGAGCAAAGCCCCCTGCGCCGTCGCCCAGGAAGATATACAGCTCCTGAGCGAACTGAAGGCTGAACACCAGGTCCATGCTGCCGTCCGTGTTGAGGTCAACGACTTCGACGTGATGCCGTGCGCCACCACCGACCGGGTCGTCGGGCAAGTGGATGTCGGGGCCGCGGCTGAAGCTCCCCGCCCCGTCTCCCAGGAACGTGGCGCCATAGGTCCGGACCAGGACGGGCGGCCCCACATCGTAATTCGTGACGACGGTGATCAGGTCCGGATTGTCGTCGCCGTCCAGATCGCCGACGGCTATCCCCGACAGGGACAATCCCACCCCGAATCGCTGCTCTGCCTGAAAGCCGCCGGTGCCGTCGCCAAGAAGGATCGAGATGTCTCTTGTTACTGTATTGGCCGTGACCAGGTCGAGGACATCGTCGTCGTTGAGGTCGGCCACCGCAATCGCGTTCGGGTTCTGTCCCACGCCGAATCGTTGTTCTCCCTGGAAATCCCCGCTGCCTGCGCCCAGAAGGACCGAAACGTCCCCTGAATAGGAGTTCAGTATGACCAGATCCGGAAGCGAGTCGCCGTTCAAGTCGGCTGTTTCCACCGACAAGGGGCCGGAGCCGACAGGGAAGGGGGACTGGGGAGCCGGGCGGAGGCAGGGGGCCGCGCAGGGCATGACGGTCAGATCGAACACGGCCTGGTCGAACTGCACGACAGGTGTACCTGCGCCGGTCTGCAGGTCGATGTCCAGGAGTCGGGCCTCGAAAGCGCTCGCTTCGATGGCCGAGGCAAGCAGATTCCCGTCACGGTCAAAGACCATTCCGAACACATGATCGAAGCCGATCTCCCCGATCTCCTGGAGCACCTCTCCTGTGACCGGGTTGATCTCCACGAGGAGATCCGAGGTGCCGCCTCCCTCGACCGCGGCATACAACCGGCCTTGCCGATCGAAGGCGATGGAATTGAGTGCCCGGTCGAGTTCCTCCGACCACATGCGCTCGACAGAGCCTGAGTTCGTGTTCACCCGTACGAGCTGCCCTGTGGGAAGGAAGTCAGGAGCAGGCCCTTCTTCAACGCCATACAGGGTGTGGTCCGCGGGATTGTAGGCC
The DNA here is from genome assembly GCA_028277985.1 of bacterium. Classification (GTDB taxonomy): domain Bacteria; phylum Desulfobacterota; class DSWW01; order DSWW01; family DSWW01; genus S015-6. The sequence continues at coordinate 2,750 of JANQFG010000031.1, forward strand.
AGGGTGATGACATCCACCCCCTCTCCCAGGTCGGTCTCGAAGGGACCGATCGCGGTCGTATCAGCGGTCAGGGGGGAGGCCTCTGCCAGATCGGTCGTCTGGGAGATGTAGAGGCTGCCGGCAACGTCAAAAGAGAGGCCGAACCCGAAGCCAAACGCGGGTTGTCCGATGTGCCCCACGCGGCCCGTAATCGGATCGAGGATAGCGAGGTGCCCTATGCTTGCTCCCAGCAGGGTCCCATCGGGGATTTCCGTGGGGAAGCTCCAGTCATCGGCAGGGCCGGTCCCGAGGATGATTTCCAACCCGTCCCAGGCCCCGTCGCCGTCCGTATCCTGGAGGGCGGGATCCGACCCGAGGGCAGCCTCATCCGCATCCGGGATCCCGTCCCGGTCGGTGTCTGAGACCAGAGGGCTGGAGCCGGCCTCCAATTCGACACGATCATTGAGTCCGTCACCGTCCGTGTCGCCGAGCAGCGGGTCCGTTCTGTGCCTGTGGACCTCGTCACCGTCACTGAGCCCGTCGCCATCCGTGTCGGGATCTTCCGGGTCGGTCCCCAGCGCAATCTCCTCCTGATCGGTCAGACCATCCCTGTCGAAATCCGGCACGACTGTGATCGTGAGGGACCGGGAGTAGACCACACCGTCGAAGTCGGTCACGGACGCCTGGATCGTGTGATCCCCGGAACCCTGGACTTCCCAGGTGACAACGTCTTCATCTCCTATCTGGCCGGCCAGGTCAGAGGTCCAGATGACCGAATGGCGCAAGTCATTCCGCTCTCCAAGTCCGAGAACGAAACGGACCGAATCACCTTCATGGTAGGTCGAACCGTTGTCCGGGCTGACAATGGTAAGCTCGGGCTCGGTTTTGGCGAGCCTGAGATTCGCCTGCAGGCCGAAGTGGTCGGACAGGTAACATTCCGAAGCGGGATAGCCCGCCTCCCTGCAAAGATCCGTCTGGATCGGCCAATCCGTCAGGCCGATGAAATCCATTTCGATGCTGTAGCGGCTTCCCTGCCGTACCAGGATGTAGTCCAGGCGCGCGGCCGGATCTTCCGGGAACCAGTACCGCATGTACACGTTTCGAGCCGGATCGGCGGTGAATCCGTCTTTTGGAGGCAGAGTGGAGCCCGGCTCGCCGGGAACCGACCATTTCTGTCTGTAGAGGTCTGCCCCCTCATCGAGGCCGAGGTTGAAGAGCATGGAGCCGTACTCGTCCCCCTGCTCGATCACGTTGAAGTCCCCCATGATGAGCACCGGGTGCGTGGTTTCCGCCTCCGCGTTCACGAGATTCAGGATCTGTGTGAACTGGGCTGCCCTTACCTGCCTGTCGGCCTCGCCGTATCCGGCCTGGGTGTGGGTGTTGACCATGTAGACGTAGTGGTCCGGGTTGCTGTCCACATGCAACCGGTCGAAGGTGGCCCCCTTGTTTGCCATGCAGTCGTCGAAATCGCGCTCGCACTCCTCGAACACGATGGCCCTGTGCGTTGTTGCATCCGCCAACCGGAGGAGGGGAGTGGACAGGGTTGTCCGGTACAACAGGGCCAGACCCGAACTGATATGGGGAGGCTCCGGATCCAGTGGGTCCAGCGATACGCCCGTACTCGGTGGGCCGGGTAGCAGGAATCGGACGCTCTCGGTTTCGATCTGTTCGAACCGGTCTTCGTCGAATACCTCCTGCAGCGCTATGAAATCGTAGGCGGCTTCCCGCTGCAGAATCAGGTTGGTTCGGTCCGTGTTGTCCTCCTCGCTGTTCTGCACCTTCTGTTGATATTCGAGTTCGATGATGATGAGGAGGTCACACAGGGGGATCAGCCATGGCTGAAGGAGCACCGCGCCGCACACCGATCCGATCACCGCGGCAGGGATCGCTTCCGTGGGCCGAAGCATGGTGTTCTGCGTCCAGAGGTTGAAAGGAATGCCTATGTGGAAGGCGATTTCCTCTGTTTGGAGCACGTCACCGGAAGAGGTGAGAACCAGGTCAATCTCGACCACGTGCGAGACCAGCGCGGCATCCTCTCCGACGGTGCCCCTGACAAACCAGTCGCCTGCCTCCTGCTCGATCTCGAGTCCCGGGGGCAAGTCTGCAAGCGCATCCTCCCCGGGCCTCAACTCCCAGGAGACACCGCTCGAGGGACCTGCAAGCAGGCAGCTGAAGGGCTGTCCCGGCCCGAGGGTGTACTCGGGTCCACAGTTATAGACGGTCGGGCCTCCACTGTCGGCGATCTCGCCGTTCTGTGCGAGGTCATCGTCCCCCCGCAGTCCGTCCACGAAGTGGAGAACGATTCTGTCCGGGAGGATCTCCGCCCCTGTGACTCCGTCGTACAGGAATTCATACCAATGGGGCGATGGATCATCCGGAGTCGGGCCATACCTGTGGTAGGTGCTGAACATCACGCCGGGCGGCAGGATTACGGTCACCGTCGTAGCGCCGCCCGGGGTGAGTTCCTGAACCAGGAACGAGAACAGCCCCACAGGAAAAGCGGCGTCATTAGGCACATCGCCGGGCGACGGATTCGGGACGGCTGCCACGTCCACGAGCTTCATTCCAGGCAAGGTAACGAGTGACACGTAGCGGCCGTCCACGCCGTTCGGCAGAGACGCCACGTTCCACTGGAATCTGTCCGGGATTCCGTCCTGGTTCCCGTCGCCGCCGTTCGGCGCCCCGTCTTCGATTTCGTCGTCCACGCCGTCGCCATCCGGAACAGGCCCGATGGACACGACCATGTCGACGGCAGAGCCCTCCGGCACGAGAACGCCGGCAAAAGGATCCTGGCCCATCACATGCCCTGAAGGAACGCTGTCGCTGTTCTCTTCCTCCACGTTGCCCTCTACGAGGCCGACGGCACCCAGCGCGGATTCCGCGGCGCTTTGATCCAACCCGATCAGGTCGGGCACGGTAATCACATCGACTCCGTCACAGTCCTCGTCGATGCCGTTGTCCGGGATTTCCGTCGCACCCGGATGGATACCCGGATTCCCATCGTCACAGTCTCCCTCGTGCTCGGCGAATCCGTCTTCATCATCGTCGATCAGGTTCGGGTCGGCGACGGCGCATCGGGGGAGCGTGCATTGAAGCACGCATCTGCGCGCGTCGAGGACCGTGATCACTCCGTCCCCGTCCGCATCACGGGGATCGTCGGGACCTCCGGCAGGCGCATTGCGTGCCGCCAGGATCAGGGTGATGTCGTTCATGTCTATGCGGCCATTTTCATCGATGTCACAGGCCCTCGCTGCCTTTGCCGTCATCGAGACGGAAAGCCCCATGACCAGAAGCAAGCTTGCCCACACCCATGCTCTTTTTGACGAATTTCTGGAAAGCATCAGAGTCCCCCATCTCCCTGAACGAACGGCAACAACCAAGCTTCTCTATAACCTAAAACATTGTTAAAAGTTATAACACAAGCTATGGCGGGCTGCAACTCGTTTGGACGGTCCTTGTCTCTTTGACACACCATCACCTGCCTGAATAAAAGCATTTCGCCTGAACCGTCCCGAGGAGAGGGAGAGCGAAACCGCGACGGATGGTTACGAACACCCGGAGGCGGCAATCTCGGAAGGGATTGCCTTTGTCGGACTCGGCAGGGCCGACAGGAGTCTATTCGTAAGGAACACGGTCGCAGGAGTAGATCGCGTGAGGTATCCTCAGGGTGCCTCTCATGAACATCTCCCATACGATCTCACCCGAGGGGGTGATTTCGATGATTCGACCTCGTCCCACGTTCGTGAGAATTACGTTACCGTTCGGCAGCTTCTTGGCTGCCCCTCCCCAGAAGTCGAACATGCCGGGCTCGGTCCAGGACCAGGCTTCCTCGACCACCTGCGCGACGGGATCGACATGGAGTTCCAGGGCCCGGCTGCTCCGAGGTGAATGGTCGTTGCCATTGTCGTACATCATCACATTCCCGTTGCTCAGCAATTCCACCTGATGGGAATGACTGAAAAGAAGCGCCTCATCAGGCCCTTCGGATCCGAGAATGCCATGTTCGCCGCAGGACCAGAGGATTTCGCTCGTAGCGTAGTCGACGACCCAGAAAGTGTTCAATTGTCTGGAGTTGAATAGGACCGCATCGTACGTGTTTCCCTCGAAAACGTAGTCCTGAAAGAATTGCACTGTGTTCACATGGCTCCAGTCCCGCACACCCCCCAGTGGGTATTCTATGCTCTTATGATGATGTTCGATCGGATCTATGTAGTCCCCCAGATGCCACTCCCAGATGATTTCATTGCTCGCCATATCGAGTTCCGTAATGACATCCGCCGTCAGCGTGTTGTAGGGCCGCCAAGGCTCATGATCAACATAGATCGCCTCTCTGGTGGGGCACAGAATCGTTCGCATGGGGGTCAGGGTGATGTCATGGTGTCCGAGGATGTCAGGCCCTTCGTAAGGAATACTATAGTCGGAGAGATCGAGGACACGAGGAACGCCGTGCTGGATGAACAGCATCGTGCCGTCCTCCTGAACCTCGAATGCGGCCATTTCGCCCAGCTGGAGGGAGTCGTAAACCTGGAAGTCCCAGAGAACTTCGCCTTCCATGTTCACACCAATGATCTTCTGGTTGGTCCCGGATCCGAAAAAGGTATAACCATTGTAGGCACGATCAGGGTCGTAGATCGTGACTTCGATCTCATAGGGCTGACAGCCCAGGAGGGCTGCGAACAGAATCGTCAGGCTGCAACCGATCCTTTTCATCCTCTGTTCGCCTCTTGTTCATCGCTCATTTCCGAACGGCGTTCCGCATCCTTGATCGATGGGAAGCTCGTTTCGGGTAGAAAAAGAATACGATGGGAGGGAATTGTGTGTCAAAGAGAAAGAGGTCGCATACAGAGGTGTATCCCTTTGACACAGAGTCGCCTGCCTGAATAGAATCATCTCGCCCGAACAGGTCCCGAAGAGAAGGAGAGCGAAATGGCGACGGATGGTTACGAACACCTGGAGGTGGAGATTTCGGAAGGAATTGCCGTTGTCGGGCTCGCGAGGGCCGACAAGAGGAACGCGGTCAACCGGAAGATGCTCTCCGAGTTGGACGATTTCTTCTCCTCACCACCCGATGATGTGAAGGCGGCCGTGCTGGTCGGGCACGGAAAACATTTCTGCGCAGGTTTGGATCTGCAGGAAGTCATGGAAATGAAGGATCCGGACCCTCTGCGGGACGTGGTCGATACGAGATACTGGCACAGTGTGATGGATAAGATTCAGCTCGGAGGCCTCCCGGTGGTCACAGCAATGCAGGGTGCCGTCATTGGAGGGGGCCTCGAGATTGCGACGGCCACGCATGTCCGGGTAGCAGAGCCCTCGACGTTCTATCAGCTGCCCGAGGGGAGTCGAGGAATCTTCGTTGGTGGTGGGGCCACGGTGAGAGTCGCCAGGGTCATCGGCTCGGATCGTTTGACCGAAATGCTCCTGACCGGGAGGCGGTATTCTGCGGAAGAAGGCCTGCGACTGGGCCTGTCACACTATCTCGCCGAGGAAGGGGAGGCAAGAAGCACGGCCGTAGAGCTGGCCGGGCAGATCAGTAGAAACGCCCCGATCTCCAACTACCTGGCGATTCAGGCGGTGGCCCGCATATCCGAAATGTCGGCGGCGGACGGATTGTACGCGGAGACTCTGTCCGCGATCCTTTCTCACTATCAGGCGGCCCTCGAGCTGCGTCCCGGGATTGCCGAGTTCCTCGGCAAGAAGTGATTCGAACAGAATCATCGCCGTGCCGTCACCCACCGTACAGGCACTAAGGATCCGAACCATGGCAAGAACAACCGAAGAGCTGCTGGCCGCACGAGAAAAGAACGTTCCCCAGGGACCTTTCAACATCCACCCGCTCTTCGCCAGAGACGCGAAAGGCGCCTTGATCACCACGGTGGACGGAAGAGAGTTCATCGATTTCGCCACCGGCATCGGCACCGTGAACGTGGGGCATTGCCCGGAGAGCGTGGTCGAGGCGGTCTCGGACCAGAGCACCCGGTTCCTCCACACCTGCTTTCACGTGGTCATGTACGAGCCTTATATCGAGCTTGCAGAGAAGCTGAATGCTCTCGCTCCCGGCTCCTTTGCCAAGAAGACCCTGTTCTTGAGCACCGGGGCCGAGGCGGTGGAGAACGGCGTCAAGATCGCGCGCTACTTCACGGGCCGGGCCGGTGTGATCACCTTTGAGCAGGCCTTCCACGGGCGGACCCTGCTGGCGATGAGCCTCACGAGCAAGGTGAAGCCGTACAAGCTCGGCTTTGGCCCCCTTTCGCCCGAAGTGTACCGAATGCCCTATCCCTACTGCTATCGATGCAGTTTCGGCCTCACCCACCCGGGCTGCGGGCTTGCCTGCGCCGAGCATCTGAAGGACTTCTTCATCAGCCATCAGGCGGCCGAGCAGATCGCCGCGGTGATCATCGAGCCGGTCACGGGCGAGGGCGGGTTCATCGTTCCCCCAGAAGGGTACCTTCCGCGGCTCCGGGAAATCTGCACCGAGCACGGGATCGTGCTGATCGTGGACGAGGTCCAGTCCGGCATGGGGCGGACGGGAAGGCTGTTCGCGAGCGAGGTCCTTGGTATCGAGCCTGACATTCTGTTGACCGCCAAATCGCTCGCAGCGGGGCTTCCCCTGGCCGGGGTGACGGGCAGGGCCGAGATCATGGACGCCCCTCATGTGGGTGGTCTCGGAGGAACCTTCGGAGGAAACCCGCTCGCCTGCCGCGCGGCCCTCGCTGTCCTGGATTTGATCGAAAAGGAAGACCTGCTCCGGAAGTCGCGGGCCATGGGCCAGAGGATCGGCGCCGCCTTAGACGAGTGGAAAGACAGGTACGAGATCATCGGGGACGTGCGTGGGCTCGGGGCCATGAGGGCCTTCGAACTCGTAAGGGACCGGGTGACCAAGGAACCGGCCGCGGACGAGACAAAGCAGATCGTCTCCACTTGCAGGGACCGCGGGTTGATCACGCTGAGTTGCGGTAACTACGGAAACGTGATGCGACTCCTTGCGCCCCTCGTGATCACCGACCAACAGCTCGACAAGGGGCTCGCGATCCTGGAAGGGGCGGTCTCCGAGGCGAACCGGCGGCTGGAGAGCTCTCAAGCCCGTTGAATGCGGTCGCTGTACATCGAAAGCAGGCGTCGGTCTTCGGACCATCCGGGTTGCTTGTCCAAATCCACAACTGCCTCAAATCGTCTCACGCACTCCTGGAATACGCGATCGAGGGCGGCCAGGATGCCGGTTGTCTGAGGCTGCTGTTCTCCCTGCTCGCTACATAGCTCACAGAGCGCAAGGGTCAAAGCTACCAGCGAATCTCTGAGGCCGGCGTCAGCTTTTTCGAGCCGAGCCAATAGAAAAGCCGTGGAGGAGAGCATGACAAAAGGGGGCTCGCTGCGAACGAAGCGCTTGATCCGACTGCCGGGGTAGACGCAGTCGCGCCGGATTTCCACGTCCTCGAACCGTGCAAAACCCTGGCTCATGGCGCCGAGAAAGCCGGGCGCTTCCCGGTGGGTGAGGGTAACCCCCGCCCGGTCGCGTTCAAGGAACACGCATTGCTGCTCACCGTCTTCCCTGCGAGCCGTTACCACAAGATGATCCACATGACGCGACTGCGCGATCCAGGATTTATGGCCGCTCAGCTTGATCACAGAGTCGGTTTCGCGGAGCGTTGTGCCCGGGTATGCGACAGGATCACGTTTGTCTTCCGTTGCTGCGAACGCTGTCCAGCCTTCCGCAGGGACTTCTACGAAAACACTCCGGATAGCGGCCTGATAAGCAGCGACAAATACCCACGGCAACCGATCCGCAAGCAAGCCTCCCTGAAAGGCGCTCTCCCGCGGCGTAAGCCCACCGAGTTGCTTCTCGTTCCAGAGTCGATACCATGCCGCCTCATCATCAGAGACAAGAGGTGGCGTTTCACCGCGAAGGAAGCTTTCCATCAGCTCTCGTACGTGCAATTCGACTCCTCCTTTCTCCGCAAAGGCGATTCGTTCGGGTTGGGTCCCTGTTTAGGAAAAGTTGATCCACAAATGATACAATGAAGCGGTCTCAAAGAGAATGTTCTCGATCGGATGGCCTGTATGCTTCGAAAGTCACCGGACCTGAAGCGGTTTCTGTCAAGCCGGTTTCTCTACCCGCTCCTGTTGTCGACGCTTCTTTCGGTCGGCCTCTTCGCCTTTCGCGTCTCCTACAGCGGAAAGTGGTACTACGATAACCTGCCCTGGAACCTCTTCCTGGCCTGGGTGCCCTATGTATGCAGCGTGTGGGCCGTCGCCTGGGGCCGCCTGTATCCGAGCAGGTGGTGGATGCTCCTGTTGCCCGGTGCGCTCTGGCTCGTCTTCTTCCCGAACGCTCCGTACATCGTGACCGATTTCTACCATCTGGAGAAACGCCCGCCCATCCCGTTGTGGTATGACATCGGCCTGCTCACGGTCTTTGCCTGGACCGGCTGCTTTCTTGCGATCACCTCATTGAGAGCGATGCAGATGCTGGTCAGAAGGTGGACGAATCGGTTCGTGAGCTGGATCTTCGTGGCGATCGCACTCGGTTTGAGTGGCGTAGGGGTCTACCTGGGACGTTTCGAGCGATGGAACAGCTGGGACCTGTTCCTTCATCCCACCAGAGTGCTCGAGGATCTCGCGGTTCCCCTGATGAACCCCTGGAACAATCTTCGGTTCGTGGGCTTCAGCCTGGTGTTTACCGCCGCCCTTCTCGTGATCTATGTGATATTCGTGTCGGTTACCCGGGGAGGCGAGATCGATCCCTCGAGGGAGTCCGCCGGCTGAAGGCTATTTCTTCTGTTCGCCCTGCTTGCGGGGCCGAAACGTGAGGACGCAGGCGTCGTCCGGCTGGGTCGACCAGAGATCCATCGAATAGTCGAAGACGCTCCCGAAGAATCCATGGTCGAATGCGTCCGCATGGTCGCACATGTCCGCGACCTCTTCGGCGCTCAGCCCGGCCATGCGCCAGGTCTCCTTGAGCGGACAGCGGGGGAGCTTGACGACCAGCTCTTCCGGGCTCGAACGAACGACCTCCGGGTCGTTCAGCTCTCCGCCGGCAGGAAGGAAATCGAGCAGCCAGTTCTTGAAGCCCTCGAGATCCTGCGGATAGTCCATCATTTTCGCCGTATTGACACCGTGATTATACAGAGCGCGCTTGAAGATCTCGGTCGTCCGTTCCTCCCCCAGCTCTTTGCGCATTTCCCTCAGGACCTCGGTATAGATCAGGCCGCGGTTGGCGTGGGCCAGGAAGACGTCCTTGCGGAGGGACTCGATTCTTTCCTTGTCTTGGCTCATGGTTTTCCTTTCATTGGCCCCGAGGGAAATCGGCCAGAATCGCCCTCACGTCCTCGTCGATGTCCTTTTGCATCTTGTCCGGATCCACGCGCTTCTTCACGATTCCGGTGCCCATTCCGCGCCACACGAGCTCTTCCTTCTGTGCATCCACGATGTCGACCACGAGGGTGCCTTCCTCGTAATAGCTTACCTCGACCCGCCCGCCGTAAGGCCCCCACCAGGGGTCGTACCAGCCGTAGCGGCCGTAGTCCTGGACGCGCATTCTCTCCTTGATGCCCGCGTGGATGACCACAACGAAGTCGGCCTGTTCCCGTTCGACGAGTGAATACCCCTTGGAGCGAAGTGTCGCGTTCACCGCGGTTTGAACCCGCCTCTTTACTAGCGGGTTCTGAGCCAGGGCATCGTCCGGGACCTCCCTTTCCGTCCAGGCGTAGGTCTTGTACTTCTGAAAATCGATCTCCCTGTCGTAGTCGGTCTTCACAGAAACCGACGAGCAACTCGAAAGAAAGAAGACCAGGATACCGAGCACCAGCGAAATCCGTTGCATGAAGTTACCTCCTGAGAGGGAAGTTGACCAGGTCCTGACAAACCATTTTAGGGGCCTTCCGCAGGATCTTCAAGCTGGCCGGCGCCGTTCTCAAGGGCCATTAAAGACCCGGGAAGAAAGGGCCGATTCTTATTCTATGGAAGGCCTTTGAGAACACACAAGGCGACCCGAGAAATCGAAGCGGAGTAGGCTAAACAGAGGCAATGGCGTTCTACTCTTGCCCCCCCCCATTGTTCTCTTTAGAAAGTTGTTGACAGAAAACGGTTCGATTGATATCTTCCCCCGTGAGAGAGGTAATGCAAGCATGACTGGAGCCCTGGCGCCCGTACTGCCCTATTTCATGATCGTTTCGCTCCTGTTGTCCTCTGCCATCCCGACGATGGAGAGGATCCACGGGTCCATTGCCCGTCAGTACGCCAGGATCGGTCTCGCAATCGTCGGCGTGTCCGATCACTCGTCCTACCGATTCTACGAAGACACCGGAAACCTGCTCCAGGACATCCTTCCTTCCCGCCGGAACGCCCGGCCCCTTATCGTGTACGATGAGGGCCAGGAGGTCCCCACTGTCGAGGAATGGCGTAAGCTGGAGGGCCACCTCGGCAAGATCGAGCGGCTCGGAAACCGGCTCGCCCAGGAGCTCGAAGGCCGGCAGTAGCCTTTACAGGGCCAAATCCGCCGGTTCCTTTTTCACCCCACTGGTCGCACCTGCACTGAGAACAGCACCAACGTGCCTCTAATCTGCAGCCGGGGGCAGGGAGTCCAGGAAGGCCCGTGCATCGGATTCGGAGCCGGGGATGGCCAGGGCCTTTTCAGCGGTCTCCCGTGCGGCCTCGTTGTCTCCCTTTTCCTCGTAGCAGCGGGCGACTTCCAGCCAGCCGGCTCCGCAGGCCTCATCTTTGGGATGGTCCTCGGCATGGGCATCGACCAGCTTGCCGGCCTTGGCGCATTTGCCCGCGGAGGCAAGATCCAGGGCCCGTGAGATCTCGCGGGGGACCGTCTGTTTCATTTCACTCATCAGGGCCCCGTCCGGCGAGGCCTTCAGGGCCATGGGCGCGGATCGGATCCCGTAGGTCGCGGCGGGGGAACGTTCCTCCTTTTCTGAAAGGAACAGGTCCTCCTCGGCTAGGGGGGCGGCAGCCTTCATGCGTACGGGCGGAGATGCAGTCTCTTCGTCTATCGCGTCTGCCGCGATGTAGGCTTCTTCACTCTCGGCAGGAGGAGCGATCATCCGCATTTTCGTATCTTCCACGGACTCCGGCGCTGCCGGAGCCGCTCTTCCCTGCTCTACGTCGACGGAAGGCTCCGCAAGTCCGGCAAGAAAACCCTGCTCTCTGACCTCTTCCTTGGGTGCGTCCACCTTCCCGCCGGAGGACGAAGGAACAGCACGCTGCTTCGACTTCCTTGGAAGCGAATCATCCCGTGAGGCGTGTCCCTTCTTCTCCGGGTCCGGGGGAGCGTTGCTCGGCTTCGACCGTGCAACCAGGGATTCTTCGGTGAGGACTCTTTCGTCGCGATAACTCGGCGGCTTGTGCCGGAGGGTCGCGAAGTACACTCCAGCGGTGATCGCACCGATCATGACCGTCGTCACCGCCGGCCGGAATGCCCAGCCCCACAGGGACCGCCTCGGCGGATGGGCCTCTTCCGCATAACCCATGATGCGCGTGTGCATCGCGGGTGGCGGCCCATCCTCCTCTGCCTCTCCTACGGTCTCCAGGACGGACGCAAGGTTGTCGTATTCCTGTCGGCACGCTTCCGAAGCCTCGAGGTGCGCCTCCATGGCGGCCGCATCTTCTTCACCTAGCTCGCCGTAGAGGTACTCGAGGAGCCTGTCCTCACAGTGTTTGCATTTCATGATCCCATCTCCTTCCCGATTCCCTCCTGAGACAGACGGTCCCGAAGATGCATCAGGGCATATCGGAGACGACTCTTCACGGTGTTCAGGTTTGCACCGGTGATGGCTGCCACATCCTTGAGCTTCATGCCTTTGACTTCCTTGAGCAGGAAGGCCTCTCTCTGGTCCGCCGGCAGGGTGACCAGGGCCCTGTGAATGGCCGACCGGACTTGCACTGCCCCCATGTTGTTCTCCGGACCTGGGTTTCCGTCCGGGATACCCTCCGGTGTGCCTTCCGATCCCGGATCCAGGTCCGGGGTGCGAGGCTCTCTGGGCCTCTTTCGGAGGATATCGATACACAGGTTGCGTACGATCCGGTAAAGATAGTTCCGAAATCCGGCCTTTGCCTTGTATCGAGAGGCGGACTTGATGATCCGCAAGAAACTCTCCTGGGCAACCTCCTCGGCCAGCATGCTGTCCCCCAGCATTCGCAGCGCGAATCCGTACACGCCCTTCTCGTGCCGCGAGAGCAGCGTCTCGAAGGCACTGGTATCCCCCTTCTGAAAGGCGAGCATGAGCTGTTCGTCGCTTCGTTCGGTCAACCCGGGTCTCCAGCATGGAGGAGAATCGTGGTGAAGGGCGGATGCGTCCAGGGTCATCATGTTGCGCCCTCTTGATTGCCGAGAAAATATGTCACACCGGGACTCCTTTGCAAGCTCCAAGTTGGTATGGCCCTTCCGCAAATGACCTCAGCCTCTCCCGATTCAGGGGAGAGGCCGAGGTGCCTGCTGTCTAGGGTCGAGCCTCGGTAGAGCACTGACCCTTCAGAACGAGAGATCCACAGTGATGGTCGAACGTGCCTCGCTCCCCGGAAACGAAAGGTCGAGGGCATATTCTCTGAGGACTCGCAGATCTTCCGGCTCAAAATCCTCTTTGTTTCGGACCCATACATGGGTGACTGTTCCGTCTTCTTCCACCACCAGAGAGAGTGTCACGACTCCCCGGAGGCTTGCCAGGCCCTTCTCGTCGATCCACGCTTCGAGGGCGGTCTCCAGGATCGACCTGACATCGTCAGCGCTCAGGGTCCCACGGATCAGGATATTGCTGACGCCAGACTCTCTTTCGTCTTCGAAGTCGTCCTTCTCCTTTCGCTCGACCGGGAGTGCTGCGTCTGCCGAGGATCCGGGGGCTGCGACGCTCTCCTCCATGACGATGCCTGCATTGGGCGCCATCGCCTGCTTGCGACAGAGGAATCCTTTGGGCGCGGTTCGGGCGCCGTACGGAACGGATGCGCGCATAGCGTAGGCATGGCCCGGGGCAGCCAGAGGGCTGACCTGGTCGGGCAACGGGACAGGCACGCTCACGGTCTGGCCCTCTCCACCCGGGTTGCGCACCTGGGAATCGATCGCCACGAAGCTCGTGTAAGCGCTCATCAGGCTGTATCGGAGGCCGAGCTCCGTGATCCCCTCTTTCGCCTCGTCCGCCTTGAGATCCCCTATGGCGAGGCGGTCGCTCAAATCCTCGATCTGTTTTCTTGCCCACAGGATCGGCAGCCCCGGATTTGCGGGCTCTTCGTCCGGCAACTTCACCTCCAGGGTCTGTTTCCAACGTCTGCCTGCAAGCCAGCCCGTGAGGGTCACTTCTCCTTCCCCACCCTTGTCGAATCGCCCCGCGAGGGTGATCGGCCTGCCCGCAAACAGATCGGGCATCTTGTCCGGCCACAGGTCATAGACCGAGATGCCCTCGAAATCGACCTCGATGCCGGTAACCGACGGTCGGGACACGTAGTCAAAGAACCGGGCCACCGTCTCATCCGGGTTCTCGTCCGGCCGGAGATAGAAGGGCTTGCCGTGGCCGATCCGGGCCATCGCGTCGATCAGGTATCGGTTGACGCTCGTGCCGATGCCCATGGGGAATATGTTGGACTCTCCCCGGTTTTCGTCCATGTACTTCAACACCTGGGTTTCGTATCCGATGTAGCCGTCGCTCAGGAAGAGAACGATACGCGATCGGTCGCGGTCCACGGGCTGCTTCAGCGCTTTCTCCAGGGCCGGAAGGAACTCGGTTCCGCCCCCGCCGCGCGCGCTCCTGACGTAATTGAGAGCCCTGCGGATGTTCGCGGACGTGGCAGGAACCGGTGCCGGCGCGAACTTGGAGGCGCTTCCTGCAAAGAGGATCACCTGAAAGCTGTCATCTTCATCCAGATCGTTGAGGCACTTTTCGATCAGCCGCTTGCACTGGTCCAGGGGAAATCCGCTCATGGACCCGGAGGTGTCGACCACGAACACGTATTCCCTGGGAGCAACCTCGGTCCTGCGGATTTTGGCTTCCGGCTCCAGGACGAGCAGGAAATAGCCGCCCAGGTCATCGTGGTGGGTCACCCAGCCTGCTACCGGTCCTTTCGGATTCGTCTTCCAACGGAGGACAAGGTCCTTGTTCGGGATCCGGTCGCGGGGGGCCAACGTCACGGTCGCCCGGGAGGGCCCGTGGCGGTCTACCTGGATTGCATGGCTGGGCGTCTCGAGCTCCCGGAAGGGGACCCCCGTATCCATGGTCACCTCGATGTCGATCTCGTGGCCGGAGCGTACACCCGGAGGGAGCAGCGGAGGAGAGATCCGTGAGGCGTCCGGGACACGGGTCGTGTCGTCCGACCATCCTTCGCCGGTTCGTCCCGTGGCCTGACCCGGGATGTACCGGGGGCCCACGACCGTGGGGAACACGAACTCCACCTCGCCCTGTTCGTAGTCCAGGTCCTGGAAATAGGAAAGTTCCACCAGGATGTTGTCACCTGGAAGGATATTGGCCACCGACTGGGTGAAGATGTTGGGCCTCTCCTGGTCGAGCAGCGAGGCGGTCTTGCCCTGCTGTTTTGCCTGCTCGTAGAGCTCCCGCGCCTCCTCGCGACGCTTGATGACTCCCTCCACGACGCGGTCTCCGATGACCATCTTCATGCCGTAGACGGCAGCGTGCTGAGGCAGGGGAAACACATATACGGCCTCGATAGGTGAGGTGTAAGGGTTCTCGAATTCCTGGGTGACCACCACCGTGGAAACCAGGCCCGCGATCTGGGCCTCTACGCCGGTGTGTTTCAGAGGCAGCACCACCGATTCTTCCGCTCCCTCCGGGACGGCGATCATGTGCCCGCTTCCTTCGCCGTACTCGGATTCGGGTGAAGCCGAGCCCGGCACGGACCAGAGCAGACAGATTGCGGCCGCCAGCGACCGTGCCAGCGGCTTCCCGAAAAACATTCCGATCTTCCCTTGATGGCTCTTCATCTCTTTTTTCCTCCCTTTGCGCTGTCGTGGATGCAATTCCCGGGAATTTCACCTGTTTTCCCTGTTGCAGATAACAACGAACAAAGGCGCAAAAAGGTTTTCCCGGTTTCGGATTTTCCGGAGCTTGTCACGGGCCCGGTCTTCCCTGTATGGTCTTAGGCCGGGTGACAATTTTCAGAAGAACGGGGGAAAAGACATGGTCGACTACAAGGGGTACGAATTCATCTTGTTCGAGAAAGAGGAGAGAATCCTGACCGCAACCCTCAACAGGCCTGATTCGTTGAATTCGGTCAATGCGAAACTGCATACCGAATTGGTGGAGATGTATGCCGACTTCGAAAGAGACGACGAAGCGGACGTGATGATCCTGACCGGCGCGGGAAGAGGGTTCTGTTCGGGCGGTGACATCGGAGGGGGTATTGTCGAGGGAGAAGATGTCGAAAAGGCCATGGAACAGATCTTCTGGGAAGCACGCAAGCTGATCGTCAACATACTGGAAGTGGACAAGCCGATCCTTGCGGCGGTGAACGGTCCGGCGGCAGGGCTTGGTGTTACCCTGGCCCTGTTCTGCGATATCGTATACGCATCGGAAAAGGCCCGGCTCGGAGACACACACGTCAAGGTGGGGGTGGTGGCAGGGGACGGCGGTGCCGTGATCTGGCCACTACTTGTGGGCGTCAACCGTGCGAAAGAACTACTGATGACCGGGGATATGCTCGATGCCGAGGAGGCGTTCAGGATCGGCCTCGTGAACCACGTGGTGTCGCATGAACAACTGATGGAAGTCGTGCGCGACCGGGCCAGACAGCTCGTGTCCGGAAGCACCCTGGCGATTCGTGGGACCAAAAAATCGGTGAATGCCTACATGAAGTGGATGGTCAACCAGGTGTTGGACTATTCGATGCATCTCGAGAAGGAGTGCTTCGAGCGAATGCTTCGATAGCAGGCCTGCAAATTGCAACCCCAAGATGTGAATCATACATCTAACAAATGGTTGCTAATCATAGCCGGGAAAAGGAGAACCATATGAAGAAGGCGGAGCTGGTCGCCTTGCTGGAATCCGTGACCGTGGAAGAACTGAAGAAAGCGATTCCCATGAAGGAGAAGCTGGAAAGGCTTGAAAAGAAGAAGAAGAGCCTAGAGAAAGAGCTTGCTTCTGTGGTCAGGCAGATCGAGTCCCTGGGGCTTCCGGTGGCCGCCACATCGCCTTCACGGACCGGAAAGACAAGGGCGAGGAAGGGGCGAAGAGCCGGCCAGCCTTCTCTCTCCTCGCTCATCGTCGAAATCCTGAAAGAAAAGAACAAGCCTCTTACCATCAACGAGATCTGTGATGCCCTGCTCGTTGAGAAGGGCTACCAGACCCGTGCAAAAGACTTCAAGGCACAGATCCGGGTCATGATGTACCGGAACGACAAGGGGTTGTTCAGCAAGCCGAAGCCGGGCCTGTTCAAGCTTGCAGGCGCCGTACAGCCGAAGAGGAAGACAAAGAAGAAGACGAAGAAGAAGGCTGCAACCCGCACCCGGAAGAAGGTGACGAAGAAGGCGAAAAAGAAAGCAACAAAGAAGACCGTGAAGAAAGCCAGGGAGAAAGCGCGAAAGTAGCTGTTTGCTGGAATTACACCTGTCAAATCCCTTACGCCCTTATTGACTCTGGGAAGGTCAATGCTCGTAGTGCATTCGCCTTCCCGCAGGCCACTTCTTACAGAAGCCTCTGTGAGCTATTCTACTCATCCTTGTACCAAGCGCATCCGATAGGCCAACCGTAGAATGCTGCCCCCACAAGTGAAATGATGCTTGGCTTTTCCCTTGCACCTCATATGACTCCTGCTATATCATGACGGAAAAGTGACAAAAATGCCCATGAATTGTCGGTTTTTTGAGTGCAAAAGACGAAGCGCGATGCTGAGAAGACCGTGGAGGCCTGATCGTAGGACTCGGTGGGGAAATGCGGCAGGAGGCCGGGTTTGCCGCGATCGAGAGGGTCGACTGGCACACATGAGATCGGGGTGGTCATGGCAGTGCCTGAAAGCTATCGGGGCCGTGAACAGGCCTTTGTGAAGCATGAATTGCTTAGAGCCTACTTGAAAAGATTGTTCATGATCATCGGGCAACATCAGAGCAGCATCCGTTATGTGGATTGCTTTTCCGGTCCATGGCAAGAAGGATGCGATGACCTTCAGGATACTTCCATAGGAATTGCCCTCGATATCATGCAAAGGAGTCAAGAAGGACTAGAGCAGAGAGGCAAGAGGGTCGCCTTTAAGGCTTTATTCATCGAAAAAGACAACAAGGCGTTCGAAAGACTGGATACGTATCTGAAGCAATCTGCTCCTCATGAGGTGGCAGCGGCTGCGCGGAACGGAGAGTTTTTCGACCTGAGGCAATCTATTCTCGATTGGTGCGGCACGGATGACTTCACCTTCTTCTTCATCGATCCAACCGGCTGGAAGAACGTGATTGAGATCCCAACTCTTCGCCCGTTGCTCGAAAGGCCGAATTCCGAGTTCCTGATAAATTTCATGTATGATTTCGTGCTTCGCACACACACGCAAGAGAGCTTCGAGCAGTACATCAAAGCAATTTTCGGCGATGTACCCGATACCGTGGGAATCAATCCCAAGCACAGAGAAGAATGCTTGATGAACCAATATCGCTCCCGACTCAAGGCGATAGCCCCTGTCCGAGGCGGAATACCCCGTACAGCGCTTGTGCCGATTCTCTATCCGCTGCGCGATCGTACGTTGTATCATTTGGTCTATCTGACCCGCCATCCCAGGGGGATAGAGGTCTTCATGGATGCCTCGGAAAAGCTTGAGCTTGTCCAGAGACGGGTGCGCATGCGGGCCAAACAGGAACATCGCGAGGCCGTTTCTGGACAGGGGGAACTCTTCACGCCCGAAGACGGATTTGACGTCGAAGGGAAGTTGGACATTCAAGTGGTTAAAGACCTGTGGATGCGGCAGTTGAAGGCTGATCCTTGCTGGTTCGGTATCGAAGAACTGGCCGATCTGCTCGAAGACACGGGGTGGTTCGAAAGTGACTTCCAGAGGGCCTTCGGTGAGTTGGAGAGAGAAGGGCGAGTGAGAAATCTTGATGCATCGGGAAGAAGGCACAAGAAATTCATTCACTTCTCCGCAAATGGAAATAGAGGTGAACGCCTTGTCAGGGTGAAGCAATGAGCACCAGAACTTCCATTGAATGGACTGAACATACCTGGAATCCCACTGTGGGTTGCAGCAAGGTGTCTCCCGGATGCGCCCACTGTTATGCGGAAGCTATGGCCAGACGTCTGCAGGCTATGCGCGTCAAGGGATACGAGAACGGGTTTCGTCTGTCGCTTCTTCCAGATCGGCTTGAAGAGCCTTTGCGACGTAAACGGCCTACGCTCTATTTCGTAAACTCGATGAGTGATCTATTCCACGAGGATATCCCCATCGACTACCTGTGCAGGGTATTAGGCGTTATCCAACAGGCGCCGCAACATATCTTTCAGATTCTGACCAAGCGAGCCGAAAGAATGGCGCGGTTCTTTCAAGGCCGTCCCCCGCCTCAGAATGCTTGGTTGGGAGTTACTGTAGAAGATCGCGTTCATGGTATACCGCGGCTTGAGTGCCTGCGAGAGGTTCCGTCCTGCGTTCGCTTCGTGTCTGCCGAGCCATTGCTCGAGGACTTGCTGGAGGTCGACTTGAGCGGCATTCATTGGGCTATCGTGGGTGGGGAATCAGGGCCCAAAGCACGGCCAATGAAACGCGAATGGGTATTGAAGCTCAAAGAGCAATGCGATGATCAGCGGGTGCCATTCTTTTTCAAACAGTGGGGTGGATGGGGGGCTGACGGCAAGAAGCGGGCCAAGAAGCTAAACGGGCGTTTGCTGAACGGGCGAACTTGGGATGCCGTACCCGTCCAGGCGATGCACATCTACAAGCTCAGAGAGGAGGTGCTAACAAAGAGGTGAGAAGAAGGAACCTGAAATAGTCCGGATGACCAAGGAGCGCCTCACGAGACCCAGAGAATAGTATTTGTGCGCTCTAGCGATGAGGTGCAAGTAATCGGAGCAACGGCGGGGAATGCAATTGCCGGCCCCTTTGGATCATTCTTCTTTCTTCTTCTTTTCTTTCTTTTCCTTCTTCTGCTTCTTCTTGCCCTGCTTCGGGGCTTCCTCGGTTTTGCCCGCGGCCTTCGCCTCGAGTTTCTGCTGCTTGGCCAGCGCCATGTCCTCTTTCTTCTTCTCCAGGGACGCGAGGACGGAGAGACGCTTCGTGGTCTTTCTCAGCTTCGCCTGCAGATGTTTGAGACGCGGGTCCTTGGCAATCCGGTCCTTGTCCATCCCCTTTTCGGCCAGCAGATTGCGCCGAGCCTCGATGGCGACCTGAAATTGTTGTTTCTGGGATTCGCGAGCTTGCTTGCTTTCTGACGGCATCTTCCTCAAAGCCTCCTAATGGGGGTTCTACAGCAACCCTCTAAATAGCCACAAAAGAGCGGGAAAGTCAATCCTCACCGGGTTCTACCAGAGCTTACGGACTTCATAGGGTCAAGAAAAATTCAATCCTCGGGAGGCTTACGATCCGGAGCGTCGAAGTAGGCGTCCAGATCGAAGATGCGAATCCGGTCCATCTTCTGCTCCCTCCCCTCCTTCATCATGGCCAGCGTCTTCCAGAAATAGAGGTTGCCCTCGAAGGCGTTCTGGGGTCTTCCGATGAAGTCGTTCCGGACGGAGAAGATGGGCTCGAGCCGCTCCGACACCTGATCCATGACCTCCACCCGGTTCATCTGATAGTAGGTGTAAATGATCCGGTTGAAATCGATCACATAGTACCGAAACCCTTCCTGGTAGAGCGTCTCGAGTTCCTCCATGCTTTCGGGCGGCCGCTTCACGTTCTCCACCCCCACATAGACCTGACACAGGGGCATCCCCGTCGCGATGTGTCGGGTCGTGTCCTGCCCCTTCAGGAACTCCATCGCCGCGGCGTACCCGGACGCAGGGGGAAGGACGCGAAACCAGCAGCATGCCAGACCGGTGAGCACCAGCAGGATCAGCACGACCGGCTGTGCCCTGCGCGTCCAGAGGGACATCGTCCCCTGCTTGCCCGGTAACGAAAAGAAGGCGGCAGCAGACAGAATCGCAGCCGGTGGAAGGATCAGCGCAAAGAATCGCGTCAGGCCCGCATTGGTGAGACTGTACAGAACGAAGGGGAAGACGAACCAGGCCCCAAGGATTCGGTCCGGGAGCGAGCGACGCCGAAAAGCGAGGTACAGGCCCACGGCGAGAAGCAACAGAGCGAGAATCCCGTTCATGTGCTGGTATAGATAGGGAAAGCTCAAGAACCCCGACGGGCGGAAGTTCTCGGAGATGTAGCCCCACAGCAGGGAATGCCAGAAACCGAACAGAACCTGCTCCAGAAAGGTCGGGGTGGTCATCGGGATCACGAGGTGCCGGAAGATGATGAATACCATATGGTAAAACGTCTCCCAGACAAAGGAGGGCAGAAGGAAGAACCCGGTCAGCAGAAGGATGCGCATCTGCTTCACAGACTTGGAAATCCCGCCCTGCCTCCAGAACAGGAGAAGCTCGAGCAGGAAGATGAGGCCGAAGATGACGATACATCGGTTGTGTACGGTGAACCCGGTTCCGAGTACGAGCCCGCACAGGGCCAGGTCCTTCTGGGAGAGATCCGGAAACCGGAACCGGCTCTTGTAGTAAAAGAAGAAGGCGAGGGCGACGAAGAACAGCGTATCCGCCTCGGCGAGCCCACTGCGGGAGTAGTGGATGTGGTACCCCATCACCGCAAAGATCAGTGCTGCAACCAGCCCGATACGCTCATCGTACATCATCCTGCCGAGCAGGAAGACGATCCAGATGGTCAGGGTGCCGAACACAGCATTCACCACGTTGCCGAGGTACGGGCGTTCGCCCACCAGGAGGTTCGCTGCGGCGACAAACGTGCAGTGGAGGATGCGGCCGTATTTAGGAGGCTTCCCCTTGATCGCCTCGCGGATACCCGGCAGCTGTTCTTCCCGTTTCCACACATCCTTGCCGGTCCGCTTCTCCTTCACGAACAGCTTCGCGCTGTCCCAGACCGCCCCGCAGAAGCTGGAAATGAAACGGGCCTCCAGAAGATAGGAGCCTTCATCCCATATGCCCGGCTCCAGCTCCGTGATCCGGTGGAAGCGGAGACTGGCTCCCAGGATCAGAATGAGGAGCAGCGCCACCAGACACTTCCACCTCGAAATTCCGGCCTCGTTGCCGGCTGCGGCCTCTTGTTGGTCTGAAGAAGAATCCATTTCTCGTTTCTTATACCCCATTCCATCCCGACGAAAAAGTGTCGATCCGCAGGCTAGAACTGGAAATAGATGAACGGCTCCGGGGTCTCTTCCGCCTTTCCCGGGTAGAAGTTCGTGAAATAGATCACGGAAAGCAACACGCTGCTCACGACCGTGTAAGTCCAGGCCTTACGCAGCAGGGGTGCGAGATTCGCAAACCGTCTGAAGTAAACTCGCAAAGCATGGTAGAGCACGAGACCGGCCGCGAAAAGGGCCACATGGGACTGAAACAGCATCTCCGTTACCGGCCCTGCTTCGGGGAACGAGGCCATGGCCGCGAACACGGAGATCGCGTCGCCGAAGGTGTCCGCACGGAAGAACACCCACCCGAGCGTAACGAGCAGGAAAGTGGTTGCCACCGAGACGGCTTCGCCGAAGCGTGATTTCAGGAAGACGTCGAGCGAAGGTGTCGCCTCACAGATCTCGAGGACCTTTCGATGGGCGACAAGAAGCAGGCCGTGGTAGACGCCCCAGATGAAAAAGGTCCATGCAGCCCCGTGCCAGAGCCCTCCCAGGGCCATGGTGATCATCAGGTTGGTGTACATCCGGTACTTGGAGCGCCGGTTGCCCCCGAGAGAAATGTACAGATAGTCCCTGAGCCAGGTGCTCAGGGTGATGTGCCACCTCCGCCAGAACTCCCTCGGGTTTCTCGCCAGGTAGGGGAGCAGGAAGTTTTCCGGCAGTTCATAGCCGAAAAGTTTCGCACATCCCCGGGCCATGTCCGTGTACCCGGAGAAATCAAAGTAGATCTGGAAGGTGAATGCCAGGGCCGACACCCAGGCGTCCAAACCGCCGAGCTGGGTGACGTCGGAGAATCCCTGGTTCACGATCGGCGCAAGCTTGTCCGCCAGCAGTACCTTCTTGAACAGGCCCAGCATCAGGAGCCTGAGTCCCTCTTCGAAACGATCTCTGCGGAAGGAGACGGATTCCCGCAGTTGAGGTATGAGCTGGCCTGCCCGCACGATCGGGCCCGCCAGGAGCTGTGGGAAAAAGGAGAGAAAGCAGGCAAAAAGCGAGAAATCCCGGATCGGCTTGAACTTGCCTCGATAGCAATCGATGGAGTAGCTCATACCGATGAAGATGTAGAAGGAAATTCCAACGGGAAGAAGGATTTCAAGAGCGTCGAACGGCCTGTCTCCCCCCAGCATCCCGACCAGATCCGCCCAAGTGCCGAGGAGGAAATTCGTGTACTTGAAGTACGCCAGCAGGCCCAGGTTGAGGGCGACAGAGATCCAGACGCCGAGGGTCCTTCTTGCAGGCCATCTCTCCATCCAGAGCCCGGAGAGATAGTTGACCACCGTCACGAAGAAGAGCAGGGAAGCATACTGCGGGACCGCGCCCATATAGAAGAGGTAGCTGATCCCCAGGAGCCACCATTTCCGGAACCCGAAAGGAAGAAACCAGAACCCGCCGACCGCAACGGGGAGGAACAGAGCGAATGCAGTGCTGTTGAAGAGCATGACAGGTCAGTCCCCGGTTTCGGTGTGCACCGCTGCGGTGGAGGCCCCGTGAGGAAGGAGGCCGCGGTCCCTGAGTCCTGAAAGCAGAATCTGAGCGAATTTTCGTCCCCCTTTGCCGCTCAGATGGAAATCGTCGAGGAAATACTCCGGGTGGTCTTTCATCTGATCGTTCGCCTCCACCAGGATCGCGCCCTTCTTCCTGGCGACCCCCCGAAGGGTATCGTCCACTTGCGCCAGCACGGACAGGAAGTCTTCCGTGTTGTCACCTCGTGCCTCGCGGAGCCTCCCCTCATCATATACATAAGTGCACAGGACCGGTGTCGCCCCCAGGGCCCTGGACAGGGTGCACAGAGTGCCGATGTGATCCCCCATCTTCTCCAGCCGGGGTGGGAGATTCTCCTCGGAAAGCCTGAAATTGAACAGCCGGGTTCCCTCGAGGGCCACGAGGAGTCGGGCGGCAGTGCCGTAGAGAAGGTTGCATACCCGGCTCTTCTTCAGGATGTTTCCGATGGGGTGAAATCCCCAGGTCGCATCCGCAATCGGGAGCAACCATTGACCGTCATGGCTGCCGTCCGCCTCATACTCCCGGGTGTACAGGCAGACAAAGTCGTTCGGGCCGACCAGGAACACCACGATGTCGGGCTGGATGTACTCTCCGATGAGGGTGAGATTCACGAGATTGGTGGAGTAGGTATAGTGGGCCATCCCGAAATTCAGGACCTCCACGCTTTTCGACAAGGGCGGATCGTTTACCAGCTCCTCGACAGCGCCCGGCCACGTGTCTTCGTATCTGCTCTGGTTCTGCCCCAGCGTGACCGAATCGCCAAAACAGGCGATCCGAAACTGGCCCTCGGCCTTCGGGAGGATTTCGCGTTCCCTGGATCGATACCCGAGGTTGTTGAAGTTGATCCGGAGGGGTCCATATTCCACGGTCTGGTTCTTCCGTCCCGTGAAGAACCGGTAGCCGTCCCGCTGCCCCATGAGCTCCAGGCGGTTCTTGCCGAGCATCCAGATGAACCGCCCCTTTGGCTCTTTCCATGCCGTCACGAGCCGTATGCTCAGCTCCAGAAACAGGCCGATGATGAGCACCCAGGAGAGGACCCATCGGATCGAAGGGAATTGGAACGGGAATCTCATGGTTTTCGGGTCTATCCTGGGTTCAGGTCTAGGTCGGGCTATCGATCCAACTTCCTCTGGATCACCCACTCTTTCAGCCTCGGCCCGAGGATGACGCTCACCTTCCGAAGCTCGGCGACGTTCTTGCACCCGGTCAGGAACAGGGCATGCCGGAAATCCTGCTCGAGGGCATCCACGTAGTTCTCGACTCCCTGGACGCCGTCCTTGGACAGGATCCGGAGAAAGGGCAGGGCGATGCCGCAAAGGTCGGCCCCGAGCGAGATCGCCTTGGCCATGTGAAGGCCGTTTCGCAGCCCGCCGGTAGCGATGACGGGCAGCTCTGCACTCCTGGCTTCGAGGATGGATGCAGCCGTCGGGATCCCCCACTGCCGGAAACGTGAAGAGTCCTTTCCGGACCGTATGCTGTCGATGAGGGTCCAGCTCGTTCCTCCCAGCCCACCCACATCGATGGCTGCCACGCCTGCCTTCTTCAGCAGCTCTGCCGCCTGCCGGCTGATCCCGTTGCCCACCTCCTTGCCGATCACCGGGAAACCGACCGCCGTGCAAAGGCCGGCCAGCGCGTCTGCGCAGCCCGCGAAATCATCGTCCCCTTCGTTCTGGAAGATCTCCTGGCCCGGATTGATATGCACGCAGAGGCCGTCCGCCCCGATCGCCTCCACTGCCTGGGCCACCCTGTCCGGAGAGACCTGCTTGAGGGCCGTGATCCCGATGTTGCCCAGGAGCACTGTAGAAGGCGCCACGGACCGCACGGAAAAGGTCGGGGTCAGTTCCGGTTTTTCGATCATGGCCCGCTGGGACCCAACGCCGAAGGCGAGTCCCTTGCGCTCGGCCACCCCGGCCAGTGCCTCGTTGATCTGCCTCGCTTCCTCGCACCCTCCGGTGATCGCCGCGATCATCAGGGGGAGCTCGAGCTTCCTGCCGAGAAACTCGCACGAGGTGCTTATCTCTTCCAGATCCGTTTCCGGAAGGGATTGATGCACCAGATGGACATCATCGAACAGCGTGTCGCCCGCCTGGACTTCCTGGTTCAAGCAGATGTTCAGGTGTTCGATCTTTCGAATTTCCGTGAGATTCATGGTCGGGTCACATTCCTCTAGAAGGATTTGCCCTCGCTCCTATCCCCCGTACCAGCCGAAGAAGAGCCGCACCATGATGGTGATCCAGACGATCCCGTACACGACCCGCAGCTTCATCCAGTAGGAGTCCATCTTCTGGTTCGCATTGAAGAACAGGGGCAGGAGCAGCAGAACCCCCTGGATCTCTCCAAGGAGGAAAACCGTGTATGCGGCTGCGATGACATACATCGCCCGGGCGAGCAGGATCGCTTTTGGGATGCCGATCACGATCGGCGTGGTTTTCAGATCGTACTGTTTGTCCGATTCATAGTCCTTGATGCACTGGACGATTTCGAAGGAGGCGGTGAAGATCCCGATCAGCAGGATGAGCTTGATTCCCTGGGGAGAGAAATCCGGAATCGCCGGCCACGCCATCGAAACGCCCCAGACGAAGCAGCCGATGATGTCGAAATAGGCCATGTTCTTGAAGTAGTCGGTGTACAGGAAGATGATCAACAGGGCGAGGATCACGCCGAAGCAGACGCTCTGGCTGTAGAGCAGCGTCAGGATCAGCAAGGCCGCGCTCACACAGACGATGAGCGCAAAGGCGGTTCGCTTGTGATCCCTGATGTAGAGCGCCTTGGTGTGGTCCTTTTCCGGGTTGGCCAGGTCGATGTCCACGTCGATGAAATCGTTGATGAAGTAGACGAGGACATTCAGTACGAAGGTGACCGCCATCCGGATCGCGATGTCCGCGATCCCGAAGTGGAACGCCAGAAGGAGCATGAAGTTGGTGATGAGGGAGTTCGCCTCCCTGCGCTTGAGCCGGTCGATGATCGCGTCCGCAAGCAGCTTGTAGCAGACCTTCAGGGTGTTTTCCTTGGCTTGCTCGGCACCCGGATCAAGGGCGTTTGTCTCTTCCATAGAAATGCGTTCCTCCCACCATGGTATCGGTTCTTTTGTCCTCCAGGCTTAGGTCTCGGGGTCCAGCCAGAGGTTCTGGACCGCCTTGACGCCTGCCAGGAGAACGAAGGGCATCATCCCGGCAAACCCGATCAGTGCGTATTGAGGATAGCCGTCCATACAGCTGAGCAGGGCAAAAAAGGCAAACATGCAGAAATAAACGCCGGATGGCAGGTAATGGATGAACTGCTTTCCAAGGGGGACATATCGGCCGACCCGCAGGTCATAGAGACGGACGAGCAGGCTGATCGTGAACCCGACCAGGAACCAGCCGATGAAGTTCTGGATCGGGATGTCGAAGTAGCTGCCGCCGAATTCCCAGACCCATCGCTTCCGTTCGGGGCACACCATGATCGGGTCGAAGAGCATGTCGAGATTCATGGCCATCAGGCCGTCCAGCCCGGCCATCCCGAGGACTGCGAGACAAAGGCGCAGGCCCTTTCCCTCGAGCCCTTTCAGGCTGCCCACGATCAGGTTCGTGGTGTTGTAGGCACAGTATAGGATCAGCCACCAGGACAGGGGCGTGAAGATCGGAACCGTGCCGAGGAACATGACCCGATCCGGCTGGTAGTGGAACTTGCCGAAGACCCAACCGTACGTAGCACCCACGTGTTCGGACGCGAGCCCCAGCGTGAAGCCGATGACAAGAAAGAGGAGGGTCCGGGTCCTGCCGTGGACGTAAAGCGAATGCAGAAAGGCGAAGATGTGAATCGAATGGAGCCAGGGGATCATAGCCAGCCCTTGTCGTAATAGCGATGATCAGGGATGAATCCCTGCGGAGCGTGCGGCAATCAACCCACTCGCTGTCAGGGCGTGTGACACGGACTCTACGTGGAATAGAAGCGGTCTCGGCCCGTACATCTCCGGCCTGCAGGGCCAGCTCCCGTCCGCCTTCTGCCGATCGAGGAGATAGACCACGCCGTTCCGGATCACGCCTCGGTAGCGGTCCGCGTCACAGCGGCAGAGCTCGGTGATGGCGATGCCCGTGGCGCTCGCGCAGGACGAGGCGCCCGGCGTGATGCCCCAGCCACCGTCATTGTTGACCGCCGCGAGCAGTGCGGCTCGTCCCTTGACCGCCGTACGCTCCTGGGCGGGAAGCCCTCTGAGGACCGCGGACTGAACACATGGGAAGTTCCGATAGAATCCCCCTGTCCACCCTCCGTCCAGGTCCTGCCGGCCGCTCAGCCACTCGATCGGTTTGCTGAAATCAAAGGGCTCGTCCTCTCCGCACAACCGGATCGCCTCCATGATGTGTCCGAGCACGTCTGCCACGACCGCATCCCCGGCGGACTGCCAGGTGGACCAGAGCCCGTCCGGTCGAAGGCCCTCTTGCAGATGCTTAAGGCCGCTGCGGATTGCCTTTCGGACCTGCGTTCTCCTCTCTTCGTCTTCCTCGAATCGCTCGGCCTGCTTCAGGGCGATGATCACCTGGGCCGTGGATTCGTTGTCCGAGACGATGCCCGCCGAATAGCCCCATCCGCCATCCTCGTTCTGGTTCCTCAGGAGATAGGCCAGCGCCTGTGACAACCCGTTGTTCCGGAACTCCAGATCGGTCGCAAAGGCCTGGATGAAGCTCGATGTGCCCCAGATGTCCAGGCGGACGTAGTTCCAGTAGCCCGCGTCCTGTTGAGAATTGATCAGCGAGGAGGCCGCCAGCTTCGCTTCCCGCAGGCGGTTCGCTTCGCTGAAGGCCAGGAAGGCCATGGCGGTCGAGACCGGGTTGTTCCAGATCGAGCCGTCTTCCCATTGAAGGGCCTGGAGAGGTTCGGCCGCCTCCAGGTCGCCCAGCAGGACACGCACCGCAAGCAGATCCGCAAGGGCCCACGGTTTGATCGTCTCCCGCTTCTGCTCGGTGTCGGTCAGGTCCCGGATGCCGGTCAGGATTTCGTCTTTCGGCACGTACGCGTTCAGGGACCGCCCGGCAAAATTGGCCAGGGCCGCAAGGGTCTCGGTCTTTCGCAGGAAGATCGGGTCGAACAGGAGCGGGTCCGACAGATCGATGGCGCCGAACTTTTCCATGGCAAGGGAGTAAGCCATCTGCTCGTAGGTCTGTGCGACCTGGTGGTGATCCTGGATGGCCTGGCCCCGGAGCCAGAGACGCGCCTTCTGCACGGCATCATCGTATTCACCCGACTTGTCGAGGGCGACCACCGCGATGGCCGTCTCGAAGATTCGCGGGCTGGAGAGTCCCGACCACTTTCCGCTCGCCTCCTGGGTGTCCAGTGCGTAACCGAGCGCCTTGTGGATCGCCCGGGTCAACCCGGCGTCCGGTCCTCGCAGGTCTGTCAGGGCCCTCTGCACGGCGTCGGTGGTGATCTCTCCCTTCTTGACCACGTCCCGAACCACGTGCTGCAACTCCTCACCTCTTGCGCCCAGGGTCAGAGCGATGCTTCGGGCGTGCATGGACATGTGTCCCCGCTGAATCCCCTCGGTCGCCAGGGCACGGACCGCAGCCAGGTTCTGGGCGATTCCTACGGCCGCGGCGATCCTTCCGAGATCCGATGCGTTCTGGACCTTCATCAGCTTGAGGCATGCTTGGGCGATCCGGTTCACGGACACGCCCCCGCCCACGATTCCTACCGCCATGGGTAGCTTGAGCTCGCCAGTGACGAACCGGCCGTCTTCGGCCTCCTCGAGCCTCCAGACCGCCAGGGGCTTGTAGGACCCGTCCCGGCAGGCGAAGGCATGGGCACCGGCTTCTATGCTTCGCCAGTCGTTGCCCGAGGCGAGGATGACGGCGTCGATCCCGTTCATGATCCCCTTGTTGTGGGTGGTAGCCCTGTAAGGGTCCAGTTCGGCGAACCGGGAGGCAGCCACGATGCCTTCGGCCACCCTGTCCGCGGTGAAGTCCTTGGTGACGAATGCCTCCACCGGAATGCGTACGCGGCTCGTCACACAGCGCCGGTCTGCCAGGTTGGAGAGGATGCGAAGGCCTACCTTACCGCCCGTGAGCTCCTCGAAAGTGGCTGCCATCGCCTCGCACGCCGTGTTGATGAGGTTCGCCCCCATGGCATCACGGCAGTCCAGGATGAGGTGCACCACGATATGACCGTTCGGGTCGTCCAGGATCCTGAACTCGATGTCCCGGGCGCCTCCGCCCCTTGCCTGGAGGCGGGGGTGGATCTGGTCGATCTGTTCGATCAGATTGGCCTTCTCGCTCTTGAGCCGTTCCATGGCGGCCGGGACATCCGGCACGCCGCGGATCTCCACCTGCCCGATCATCCAGGGGTCATCGCACTCCGTAGTGATTCCTCCTCCTTCCTTTGAGAACTTGGCGCCGTACGATGCCGCCGCAATCACGGAAGGCTCTTCGATGGCCATCGGGACGAGCACCGGACGGCCGTCGATCACGAAATTGGTGGCAATGCCCAGGGGCATATAGGAAACGCCGATCACGTTCTCCACCGTGGTGGAAGCGACCCGCACGGCCTCCTGGGCCGCGACGAGGAGCTGTACGTCCTGATCGTTCAATTCGCCCTGCCGCACGAGCAGGGAAAGGCGCTCCTCAACCGAGAGGTTTCGGAAGCCGGACATGCTCAAGGTCTCTTGCGCCATCATGGTCTCCAGAGCTGAAAAAGTGTTTAGGAAACAGGCTGTAACGATTCAGATCCCGGGTGTCATCGCAGGCCGTATTATGAATCATTAGCAGGAAAAATGGAAGGCAGACCGGGTTGAGCCAGGGCTGAACCGAATCGACTCGTCAATATCTCTGTATGTCTTCGAGAGCCTTCTGGGCGGTTCCGCGGACGCGCTTGTCCTTGTCCCAGAGAGCTTCGGTCAGGGCCGGGACCGCGGCCCTCGCTTCCGGGCCGATCTTGCCGAGGATCCAGGCCGCGTACTCACGGATCGGCCCGTAGTCGCCCTCCAGGGCTCTGATCAGTTCGGGGACCGCCTCCGGGCCGATGTTGAGCAGCCTGTCGGCAGCGTATGAGCGCAGGTCATCGTACTTCAACGCCTCGATCAGCGCGGGGATGGCGTCTTTGGAGTCGAAGCCGATCTTCTCCAGCGCCTTCATGCTGGCTTCGTAGACTTGAGGGTCCTTGAGGGCTTCGAACAGGGCGGGCACCGCTTCCTTGGCTCGCGAGCCGATCTTGCCCAGCGCGATCGCGGCCTGTACCGAGACGCCCCTGTCCGTGTCTTTCAGGGCAGTGGTGAGCGCAGGGACCGCCTGGCCTGCCTGGGGGCCGAGATTCCCGAGAATCCTGGCCGCGGTCTCGCGGATTCGGGCGTTCTCGTCGGTCATCGCCTCGATCAGCGCGGGGACCGCTTCCGTGCCGATCCGTTCCAGCTTCTCGGCGGCATACATGCGGAGGGATGAAGTCCTCAGGGTGTCGACCAGGGCAGGTGCCGCCTCGGCGGTATCCGAGCCGATATTGTCGAGCGCTTTCAGGACCTCATCGCGGATGCGGACGTCCCGCAGGGCCCCGATGAGGGCCGGGACGGCCTCCTTCGCCTGTGGGCCCATCTCTCCAAGGGCTGCCACGGCGTGAAGACGGACATTTCTGTCGCGGGCCTTCAGGGCTGCGATGAGGACCGGAACCGCGTCCCTGGCGCCTTGACCCATCTTTCCCAGGGCGGACACGGCATGAAGGCTGATCCATTTGTCAGTGTCCTTCACCGCCGCTGTAAGGGCCGGGACGGCTTCCTTTGCAGGTGGGCCGATTTCGCCCAGAGCGATGATGGCCTGCACGCGAACGACCCGGTCCCTGTCTTTCAAGGTCTTTATAAGGGCGGGTACCACCGTCTCGGACTGGGGGCCGATCTTGCCCAGGGCAACGACCGCGGACCTTCTTGCCTCAGGGTCCTTGTCCTTGAGCATTTTGAGCCATTGGCTCGTGGATTTGCCCTCGTAGTAGATCTCGTCTTTGGTGCACCCGAGGTGAAGGATGCCGATCAGGAGAAACAAAACGAGGAGCCGTCTTCTCATTCTTCTCTCCGCTCGTTGTAACGATGCGGATTCATCGAGTGTTTTCCGCCGCTTCACTGGATCGTGTCGAATCGAATGTCCTCTACAGTGTTCTATCTAACCATAACGAAATTCCGCGAAGAGATCAATAATATAGAACAATGTCTCCCCCTTTTCTCGTGCCCGTGTCCGTGCCCGCCTTCGAGCATGTCCCGCAATTCCTGTTCGGAATAGGGCTGCCCGCCCCCGGTCCCGATGAGCATGTTGAGGACGAACAGGGCCGGAAACACGTGTGAAAATGCCTTGACAAGCGCTGACCGAGTGGGTAAAACTAACATAATGAGAGAAATCCGATCCCTTCTGCAAAATAATTCATACTAATTTCAGCTGTTTATGATAATACGCACCGAGTAATGATTACCAACCCAGAGCAAGAAGATAGGGAGAGAGACTCATGTCGGAACGAACCGAAGCCTTGATGGTCAATACCCCGATCAAGGCACAGCAGATCGCGCTCAAGGAAATGACGGACGAGATGAGGGCCACGAGGCCGGGATTCGAGTGGAAGCTGGACCTCGAAAGGGCGAGATTGCTCACCGAGTCCTACAAGAAGACCGAGAACGAACCGATGACCGTCCGCAGGGCCAAGGCTCTGGCCAACATTTTGGACAACATGACCATCTACATAAGGTCCGAGGAGATGGTGGTCGGGAACTTTGCGCGTGACAAGGACAGCGTGCCCTTCTACCCGGAATTCGCCTGGAAATGGATCGTCCGGGATACGGCGCCCGGCCAGGTCTACAGCAGCATGCTCACCGATGAGGGCAGGCAGGAGCTGAAAGAGATCTGCGACTACTGGGGCAATTCGGCCTTGCACCACAGGCTTCGAAGTTACCTTCCGGATGAGTTGAAGGAAGTCTTCTGGATCTTCAACTGGGAGTCGAGCACGCCCAATTACGAGAAGATCCTCAGGGTCGGTCTGAAGGGAATCCTCGAGGAGGTCCTGCAGAGGAAGGAGAAACTGGAAGAGGAGTACATGGCCGAGACCATGACCGGCATCGATTACGTGAAGAAGCGGGACGAGCTCGATGCCATGGCCCTGTCGCTGGATGCGACGATTCGCTGGGCCAAGCGGTACGCGGCAATGGCGCGCGAAAAGGCGGAGAAGACTCTCGATCCGTCGCGAAAGGAAGAGCTGCAGACGATCGCCGACATCTGCGAATGGGTCCCGGAAAACCCTGCACGCACCTTCCACGAAGCCCTGCAGAGCTACTGGCTCGTTCATCTGATCATCAACTTCATCGAGATCCCCATGGTCGGCACCGGGATCCGGTTCGATCAGGTCATGAACCGGTTCTACGAGAAGGACGTGGAAGAGGGTAGAATCGACAGGGACCGGGCCCAGGAGCTGGTCGAGTTCCTGATCGTGAAATTCCAGGAGACCGGCTTTCTGCACGCACCGCTCTGGTCAGGCTTCGGCGGCGGAACCCTCGGGTATCAGACCGTAACCCTCGGAGGCGTGGATTCACAGGGCAAGGACATCACCAACGAGATGAGCTACATCTTCATGGATGCGGTGAAGACCGTGAAGGCGATCGTGCCTCCCCTCGCGCTGCGCTGGCACGATGACATGCCGAAGGAGCTCGTCCAGAAGTCGATCGAGGTGCTCGCCTCCGGAATGCCCCAGCCGGCCATCTTCAACGACAAGGTGAACCTGCCCCGCCTGGTCGAGCTGGGATGCTCGATCGAGGACGCAAGAGAGTATTCGATCAACAACTGCATGGTGCCCACGATTCCGGGCAAGAACTTCAACCACATCTCAGCCTGGGCGGCCGGTGTGCCCCTCCCCATGTGCCTGAACGCCGCGCTCGATATTCCGGATCCGATTCCCTTCTACAAGAAGGCGGGCCCGAACAAGATCGACCCGGCGACGATCAGCTCGATCGATGAGCTGCTCGATGCCACGGTGGAAAACTACAAGTGGGTGATTCACCGGCTCGTGCTCATAGGAAACATCTCCGATGCCCTGTACAAGGAGTATGCGCCAAGGCCCTTCCTGTCCACCCTGATCGACGACTGCATCGAAAGAGCCGAGGACGTGCGGAACTGGAACTACCAGCCGGACTACCGGGACGTGACCCTCTTCGGGCTGAATACGGTTGCCGACTCTCTTGCCGCCATCAAGAAGGTGGTCTTCGACGACAAGAAGGCGTCCATGGAGGAGCTTCTCGAGGCGATACGGAACAACTGGCAGGGCCATGAGAAGCTTCAGAAGATGTGCCTGAACGCCCCGAAGTTCGGGAACGATGACGACTATGTGGATTTCCTCTCCCTTGAGTTTGCCAGCAGGGTCTCCGAGGAAACCATGAAGTGCAAGACCAATCTCGGGTCCCCTGTCATCCCGGACGGAACCGCCTCGACGGCCTGGTGGAGCTTCGGCCGCGTGTGTGCCGCAACCGCCGACGGCAGGCTCGCCGGGGATCCTTTCAACGACGGGACCGTATCCCCTATGACGGGCAGGGACAAGAAGGGCCCCACCGCGGTCCTGAAATCCGTCGCCAAGGTGGACCCGATGAAGACATGGAACCACCTGTTCAACCAGACGGTTGTCCCCGAGTATCTCACGGGTCACAATGCCGAGCTCTTTGCGCAGTATCTGAAGACCTTCGGTGACCTGGGGATTCATCACATTCAGTTCACCACCGTGGGCAGGGACCTGCTGCACGATGCTCAGAAGCACCCGGAGAACTACCCGAACCTGATGGTGAGGGTAGCCGGCTTTGCGGCGTACTTCATCGATCTGGACAAGAACCTCCAGGAGGCGATCATCGACCGAACGCCTCAGAGCGCCTGCTCTGCGGGACTGTGAGCGAAATGGCGGTCGAGAACAGCGAGCAGGATGCCGATGTCCCGAAGGGTCGGATCTTCAGCATCCAGAGGTTCAGCATCCAGGACGGGCCCGGGATCCGAACAACGGTCTTTGTCAAGGGCTGTCCCCTTCGATGCACGTGGTGCTCGAACCCGGAGTCCCAGAATCTGCACCCTGAAATCATGGCCAGGCAGCAGAAGTGTGAAGGGTGTGGAGAATGTGTCGAGGCCTGTCCGAAGAAGGCCGTCGAGGTGGTCGATGGGGTTGTGCGCATCGACAGGGCCATCTGCGATCTCTGCATGGACTGTGTGGAGGCCTGCCCCACGGGCGCGCTCGAGGTGACCGGAGAGGAGATCGTCATCGAGGATGCGGTTCACGAGAGCTGCCAGGACGAGCCCTTCTACAAGAACTCGGATGGCGGGGTGACGCTGTCGGGCGGAGAGCCCCTGTTCCAGCCCGAGTTTGCCCTTCGATTCCTCAGGGAGTGCAAGGAAAAAGGCCTCAGCACGGCACTGGACACTTGCGGATACGCGCCATGGGAGGTGTTCGAGGCAATCCTCGAGTACACGGATCTGGTCCTGTTCGACCTGAAGCACCTGGATCCTGAGATGCACCTCCGGGGCACGGGTGTAGAGAACGATCTCATCCTCGAGAATCTGCAGAAGATGGCCGCCTCGGGACGGACCAGGGTGTGGATACGCATTCCCCTGATTCCGGGCTACAACGATTCAGAGGAACACGCACGGGCCCTTTCGGATCTGCTGGCAGGGATGAGCGTGGAAAAGATCTCGCTCCTCGATTACCACGAATGGGGAAAGCCGAAGTACGGTTTCCTGGGGAAGGACTACCCCTTCGAAGGCGAGGTTTCGGAAGACCCGGAAAGATTGGAGAGACTGAAGAGCATCATCGAGGCAACGGGTCTCTCTGTTACGATTGGCCATTGAATCGCAAGGTGAAAGGGCAAACCTCTTAACCTTTCGCCTTTGACCTTTGTCCTGCGGTTTTACCGCAAGAGGAGGCTGGCCGGGAAATGGCAAGAACGAAAACCGTATCCGTTGAACAGGGCAAGAGCTCTTCAGAGGGAAGCACGCGCGAAAGACCCTTCCCTCCGGGCCGGATCAAGATCGCCAATGCTTTCATCGCCCTGCTCGAGCAGAAGGAATTCAGTGCGATTACGACCGCCGAGATCGCGAAGAAGGCGGGTGTCACCGAAGCGCTCATCTACAAGTACTTCGAGGACAAGCGAGGCCTTCTCCATCAGGTCCTCAAGGAGTATCTCGAACAGTATCTCGTTCAGTTCGAGAGGGACCTGAAGGGAATCAAAGGGGCCCTGAACAAGATTCGGAAGCTGATCTGGGGCCACATCAGCGTCTATTCCGCGAACAGGGTCTTTGCAAAGATCCTGTTTCTCGAAGTGCGCAATCACCTCGACTACTACAGCAGTGACACGTACCAACTGATCCGCGCATACAGCAAGATCCTGCTCGAGATCATCGATGAGGGTGTCAGCAACGGAGAGATTCGAAGCGACGTACCTCCCAAATTGATCCGGCAGGTGATCTTCGGGAGCATCGAGCATGTCTGTCTCACGGGGGTGATCTTCAAGGGAGAGATCTCGCCCGACGACCTGACGGAAGACCTCTGCAAGTTCATCTTCAGAGGAATCGAGCCTGTAAGAGAGTGACGAAAGGATCCGCAAGTCCTTTGTGATGCGCCGTGGCCGACCCTTTCACCTTTGCCCTTTGACCTTTCGCCTGGGGCGGGGTGGATGGCTCCACGCATTTCCAGAGAGAGTAGGGGAGGGTTGAATGGATTTTGAGTTGACGGAAGACCAGAAGATGCTCAAGGAAACCGTGGCAAGGTTCGTGGACAACCACGTGATCCCCCTCGCCCCGGAGTTGGACGAAGAAGAGAGGTTCCCGCACGAGAGTTTCAAAGCGATGGCGGACATGGGCCTCTTCGGGATCTCCATCCCTGAGGAGCACGGGGGAAGCGGATCCGATTTCCTGTCCTGCGTCCTCGTGATGGAGGAGTTGTCCCGCGGTTGTGTTTCCACGGCAAACACCTACGGAGCACACGCGATCCTCTGCACGGAGAACCTCTACCGAAACGGAAACGAGGAGCAGCGGCGCAAGTATCTTCCCGACCTGATTGCCGGCAGAAAGATCGGCGCCCTGTGCATCACCGAGCCCGAGGCGGGCTCCGACGCGATGTCCCTGCGCACCCGGGCCGTCCGGGACGGGGACAAGTACATCCTCAACGGCACGAAGATGTTCATCACGAACGGACCGATCGCGGACCTGGCCGTGGTCTATGCGAAGACGGATCCGGATGCAGGGGCCAAGGGCATCACCGCCTTTATCGTTGAAAAGGATTTTCCCGGGTTCTCTGCCGGTAAGACCCTGAAGAAGATGGGGGTACGGGGCTCTCCCACGGGAGAGCTCATTTTCGAAGACTGTGAAGTGCCGGCCGAAAACGTCCTCCTGGAGGAAAACAAGGGCGTGAGGGTCCTGATGAGCGGGCTCGACCGGGAGAGGATCGTCTATTCGATCTCCCCCATCGGCACTGCGCAGGGAGCTTTTGATGTGGCCCTAAAGTATGCGATGGAAAGAAAGCAATTCGGGGCCCCCATCGGGAGCTTTCAGATGATCCAGGAGATGCTGGCCGACATGGCCACGGATCTGCAAGCCGGCCGGGTTCTGGCCTACTGGGCCGCGACCCAGTGCGAAGCAAAGGAACGGGTGAGATTGGAGGCCTCCTACGCGAAGCTGTTCTGCTCCAAGGCAGGTATGCGGGTGGTGGACAAGGCGATGCAGATCTTCGGCGGATACGGCTTCATCAAGGAGTTCCCCGTGGAGAGGATGTACCGTGATGTGAAGGGCATCGAGTTCGGTGCAGGGACCACCCAGATTCAGAAATTGATCATCATCAGAGAACTCCTCAAGCAGATGGCAGGAGGCTGAGGTAAAGCATGGAGCAGGTCTTCAATACCAAGATAACGGAAATGCTAGGCATCGATCATCCCATCCTGTGCGGAGGGATGCAGTGGATCAGCAAGGCGGAGTTCGTGGCCGAGATCTGCAATGCCGGGGCCCTCGGATTCATAACGGCTGAGTCCTTTGAGACGGCCGATGAATTCCGGGACGAGATCCGGAAGATGCGGGATCTCACGGACAAGCCTTTCGGGGTGAACATCTCCATGCTGCCCGAGTTCAAGGTCCGGGAAAGGACCTTCACCTTCCTCGATGTGGTTTGTGAGGAAGGGATCGTCGCGGTCGAAACGGCGGGGAGGAACCCGGAACCCCTGATGTCACGGTTCAAAGAGGCTGGGGTCAAGGTGATCCACAAGATCACGAGCCTTCGCCACGCGGAAAAGGCCCAGGCCGCCGGGGTAGACGCGATCACCTTCATCGGGTTCGAGGCGGCCGGCCACGTTGGAATGGATGATGTGGCCTCCTTTATCCTGATCCCTCTCGCCGCATCCCGGCTGAAGGTTCCCGTGATTGCCGGCGGCTCGATCTGTAACGGCAGGGGGCTTCTGGGGGCGCTGGCAATGGGCGCAGAGGGTGTATTGTTGGGGACCCGCTTCATGGCGACGGATGAATGCCCCGTACATCCCGTTGTCAAGGAACGGATCGTCCAGTGTGGGGAGAAGGATACGATTCTCGTGATGCGATCGATCTTCAATCCCCTTCGTTGCCTCAAAAACAACCTGGCCGAGGAAGTGATGGCCATGGAGGAGAGGGGCACGACCCTGGAGGAGATCATCGAGAAGATGGCCGGCGGGAAGGGGAAGATAGCATACGAACTCGGGGATCCGGAGATGAGCCCGATCCCCTGCGGCCAGATCGCGGGGCTGATCGATGAGATTCAGCCGGTGAAGGAGGTCATTCACGGGATGATTGCCGAGGCCGAGGAGCTCCGCGGCCGGCTCAACGGCATGGCTTCCTGAGGTCGTGCGGCCCGGGTTGGAGATTTGTACCCGGTCGTGGTAAGAAGCGTGCGAACAGAGGAAGGCATATAGAAAGAGGCAAGTGAGCAGGGGGGCCTACAAGACGAAAAGGCCACTTCTTCTTTTTTCCGGAATCAGAAGAGTCGGGGGGACAACCATGATTCACTGGAAAGGTTTGAAGCGTGTCGGCGTCTTCTCTTTGCTTTTCCTCCTCGGATGGGCATGGAACGTCCACGCGGTCTATGTCGATGAGGCAAGAACCCTGGAGGTGACCGGGAAGTTTCAGACCCGGACCTCCCTGCGTCTGCAGAAGTCGGAAGACTTCACCCATCCGTTGGCGATTGCACCGGGCAACCTGGTGCAATGGCGAAACCTGGCCGTGATCGAGGTCAACCATGATCTGATGAACCTCACCTACGATCTCGGGATCCTGAAACCCCTCAAGGCCCTGGATATCAGTGCGAAGTACCATATCGTGGGTCGCTTCATGTATGAAGCGGTCTACAACGTGGGCCCCCAGGCCTTCAAGGACGTCCGGGCCGCGGACAAGGAGAACATCGACAGCTTCAAGGAGCAATACGATCTCTGGGAGTTCTATGTGGATCTTTCCAGAGGCCCGATCTTCCTGAGGCTCGGAAAGCAGAACCTGGCCTGGGGAGAGACGGACACATTCCGCCTCCTCGACTCGATCAACCCGTTGGACAACACCTTCGGCGGGCCCTTCGAGGACCTGGATGACCGGCGAATCCCCCTCTGGATGCTCCGGGGGAGCTGCAACTTCGGCAACATCGGGCCGATCTCCTCGACGTCGATCGAGGCCTTCTGGGTGCCGGGCACCTGGGATGCGAGCGTGGCGCCTTACGCACCCTCCGGAACCCCCTATGCAGCCCCGATCCCGGATACGGGCATGCGAAGATTCCAGGTGAGACCTGACAAGAAGATGTCCAACAGCCGGTGGGGTGTGCGCCTGATGGGGGTCCTTGGGAACAACCTCAACTTCTCCATCGCCCACTACAAGACATTCCCGGATATGCTCACGGCCCGCGTGGGGGTCGAGCCGGGAACAACGGTCGTTACCGGGACGAGCAGTCTGTTTCAGGAGTTGATCTGGGAAGACGTCCAGATTACCGGCGGCTCGTTCAACTACTGTGATCCTATGACCGATATCATCTTTCGCGGGGAGGTGGCCTGGTTCTGGGAGGAGGCGGTCTACATACCGGAAGAGAACCTCAAGATCTCCGATGATGAGATCCCGTTGCCGCCCGCCATCGTCGATCTGATCAGCGACTTGACCGGTACGGATCTAGCGGCGCTCGGATTCTCCGCCCTGCCGATCAATCCCACGGGAGGGCACGTCCCGAAGAAGAACGTGTTTCGCTACATGATCGGTTTCGATAAGTACCTGTGGCTCCGCCCCTTGAACCCACGCACCACCTTCATGATATCCGGCCAGTACTTCGGGCAGTGGTACCCCGACCATGACCCTCGCCAGAAGCAGCTCCTGGCCCTGTACCCGAAGCCGCTCGATTTCGCGAAGCTGAAGGAGGTGGAGCACACCTTCACGTTTCTGGCTCGTACCAATTACATGAACGGTGTCATCAACCCGCAGCTCGTGGTGGCGTACGACGTGCGGGGTGCCTGGCTGCTCATGCCCTCGGTCATGTTCCTGAGGGAACCCTTCCGGTTCATGGTTCAGTACAGCGGCATCGTGGGCACCTTCACCAATTTCGGAGCCTTCCGGGACCGGGACCAGATCTCGTTCATGTTCTCCTATCTGCTGAACTAGCCGCATATTGCGCGAAGCCTTCTGCAGCTCTTGCGATGAAGTTCGCGCAATATGCGGGCGCATCGACTGCGGTTCTACCCTACTTCTGCCGCAGCATGTTGCGGAGGCTCAGGTCCTTCCGTTCCAGCCACAGGGCCGGGTAGGTGGGCGAGTAGGTCCACGTGCAGTGGGTGTCGATCCAATCACAGTTGGTCACGTGAATGGAGTTGAGATACCCGAGAGGGGCCACCACCCCCCACTCGACGTCCAAATGGCGGTAGTATCTTCCCTTCTGGTCGTACATTTCCTCGAAGTGAGGGGTCAGGGTCTCCTGGTCGAAATAGAGAACCCGCTTGCTGTAGATGTAGTTTCGATCCAGCTGCTTCATCTCGATCACCCACATGGGCCTGCGTTCGAACTTAAGCCCCTTCCATTTCCAGCCGTCCTTGCTGTCCAGGTAGGAGGCTCCGTCGAACGTGTAGGCAGGCATCAGGAATTCCCGCTCGGCGATGAGGCGGGTCTCGTAGGGATAGCGATCCGGCCTCAGCGAATGGGAGAGAAACCCGACATCGTCAAAGGCTAGATCCTGGCCCACGGCCTGGTCCTGCGTGTCGGTGGCCGAGACCTGTCGGATCCTCCGGAGGAAGTTCACGTACACCATGGCCACGTCATCTTTCATTGGATCCTCGAATGTGAGAGTGAAATAGACGTTGCCAAACAGGTCGCGGGGGGAGTGGACCGTATACAGAGTGATCAGCGCTTCGCCGTTTTTCTCTGCACGTTTGTCGAACCATCCCAGGGGCGGGTACATGACACGGGCCTGGGTGGCCAACCAGAGGAAACTGGCCGTACCCTCGTGGTCGATCTTGCCCCTGGAGTTCACACCGATCGTGATGTCATAGTTCATACCGCTTTCGGGGCCAGCGCCCCCCGTGTGCAGGTTGTATACGATCTGCATCGCCTTGTGTTTTCCCGAGGGTCGGGGAAAGGCAAAGCCGGCTATGTGGGTCTTGTAGAGGATGTAACCATCTTCGTCGAGCTGGGTCTTTCCCATGTGCTCGATCGTTGCATTCGCCACCGCCTCGGCATGCCAGATCTGCTGGGTGTCGATCACCTCGAACTCTGTGAAGTATCCGATGTGCTTTGGGAGCCCTTCCTGGCCCGGCTGGTTGAACCGCTGGTAGTGATAGGGGGTCATCAACTCCTTGAAGGGTAGCCTCTCCTTGTCCGCCAGGGTGTATTTCCCCGGTTTGATCTCCGGCGCGATCCGGCCGACCCGGTCTTTGGAACGAAAACCCACCGCCTTTTCCCAGGCGATCCGGCTTGCTTCCTGGTCTACCGTGATCCGGTCCCAGATCTTGGGAGGGATGAACTTCTTGAAATACTCGCACTCGGTGTAAAAGGGGGTGGGATCGTCCAGAGCCGCCTTCACGTCGAGGATCTCTTTGACCGAGACCTCATAAGGCGGAATCGTCCAGGCGGTGGTTGTCAAGAGGAGCCCGGACAACAAAGACAGGGCAAGGTACGAGACCTTCTTCATCTCACCTCCCGGACGTCAATCGAGATCCGGAGCACAGGCGTCTTCCAAGGTAGCCCTCGAGGTCTTCAATTGTACCTTATCTCGGACGAAACGGAATCTTTGTCTCGAAAAAGACATACGCCCCTGTCTGAGTGAGGAAGCGCTCGGCGGTCCGGACAGGCTGCGAGGCGGCCGGATTGCAGCCAGGGACGGGGAGAGATAGATTCATTGTCACTTTACAGGTTCCGCGTGACTGACAGCGGCGTCTTGGTGATGCGGGTGGCGAGTGCTATTGCACCTTCTTGAACCATCTCACTTCGCTCACCTCCCATGCATCCGGCTCTGGGGTGGTGTCTATCCCCAGGACCACCCAGGCAGCCCATGTGTCGGGAGCAATCAGGGCCGAGTTCCAGAACCACGTCGGCAGTTGAAAGCTCAGTTCACTCGTAGGAACCTGAAGTTCATAATATCCATAACCGGGAAGAGGAAGCACAAGGAAGAGATAGAACGCGTCGCTCAATCCCGCTTGCCACGTGAAGGCAGGGCTGGGTTCGTGCTCCGTGCCGTTGTCAGGGGATACAAGCGCCAGAGCACAGCCTTCATCAACCTGTCCATATCCCTCATCTCCAGAGCACTGATTGTCCTTGTAATCGCATAGTTCCACCGCGTTCGGGTATGTGGAGGCATCCGTGTCATCGCAGTCGATGGCGCCGCAGACATCGCCTTCGATCGCGAATCCGTCATCGTCCTCGTCGGTGCACGAAAAGGGAAAACTGTAATGAAAACCCAGGTCGACAATACCGTCATCTGGAATTTCATCCGTTCTGGTGGTTCGGAAATTCCAGCCCCAAGGCTCTGTCGAGACATCTCCCGCATCGACACAGGGACTGTCGGCCCCTTGGCCCGCCTGAATCTGGCTGAGATAGTAGTCTCCCAGAGGGCCACTCACGAAAAGAGGAGCGGATGAGAAGTTCCCACCGATATCATTCAAGAAACAGGTCGGTTCCACGTGGACCCCTTCCGCCCCGCCCTCGACGTCACTGTATCCCAGAAAGACCGTCGACGGGTCAGTCGTAGAACCGATCCAGATCTGCGGACCCTCGGGGGCGGCATTGTTCCACAGTATGGAATTCGTAATCGATGCAGTGGCCGGCCCGGACGGGCTGCCAACACAAACCACTCCCCCACCTTGTTCCGTTGCCGTATTATCAGAGATCGTGGAGTTTATGATATCTTTGCTTTCCTCCGACGTGAAGAAGTAAACGCCACCGCCGAATCGTGCGGAGTTGTTTGTTACGAGGCAGTTCACCAGGGCTCCAGATTCCTCGAAGTTGATGCCACCACCGTAGCTATCTGGTGTGCCTGAGGCCACGTTCTGAGAAATCGTGGAGTTCTCGATCAAACACGAATCCTGCGCATCAATATGTGCTCCGGCACCGCGAGCATAATCTGCAGGATCCCCATCGGATGCGGTAGAGGCCACGTTCTGAGAAATCGTGGAGCTTCCGATCAAACATGAATTCCCACGAAAGAAGAGGCCGCCGCCGAGCGCGTGTCCACCAGCACCGCCGTAATGACCTTCCAAGATATTGTGGGTGATGCTGCTGTTCTGTACTTCCAACCTGTCTGCAAAGCCAACGGACAAGCCTCCCCCATAGGACGGGGATGCACCGCGCCCCTCCCCGGTCTTGTTCTCTGTTATCAAGGAATTCCGAATGATAACGTTGTCCGAAGAGCTGATCGAGATGCCACCATACCCATACCGAGGTTCCGTTTGGGCATCGCCGTTCTCGCTGATCGTGCTGTCTTCGACAGTCAGAGACCGCATACTCTCACAGAAGATACCCGCTGTAGGATGACCCATTATGGTCGAACCAATTACGGTCAGCGTGGCCCTACGGAAATATATTCCGGAACCACCGGTAGAGGAGGGATCGCCACGAATCGTGCAAGAATCGACGGTCAAGACGGAGTCTACATCAGGGGAAGAGCTTCTGATCCCAGTACCCTGCACGACGTCGATGGTGCAGCCCGATATTTTTAGAGAAGGGACTTGGACAAAGGAGACAGCGGCGCCGGTGCTCGAGATTACGAGGCCCTTAAGTCTTGGCGAAGACTCCTTGACGTAGATTGCGTTGCCTTCGTTCTCTGCCGTGCAGCCTTCGATCACACAGTTCTCGATGAGGGGCCCGGAACCCTGGATACATTGAATCCCTCCGCCATTGGTGAAGTGGCCGTTTCGTATGGTGATTCCCCTGAGGATCGAAGTCTCTGTTTCCCCGGAATGGAAATAGAACGCCTGGCCGTCCCCTTCACAATCGATGATGGTCAGTTCAGGGCCGTTCTCGGATTCCACGGTGATCGCCTTCCCACCGTAATCCAGGAACTTGTTTCCTGCGCCCGTGTAGGTTCCGTCCTTCACCAGGACGGTATCCCCGCCCGAGGCAGCCCCAATTCCCTCTTGAATGGTCAGGAAATCTCCTACTCCGCCCTG
Source organism: bacterium (assembly GCA_028277985.1). Classification (GTDB taxonomy): domain Bacteria; phylum Desulfobacterota; class DSWW01; order DSWW01; family DSWW01; genus S015-6. The sequence goes on from JANQFG010000031.1 coordinate 46,096, forward strand.
GTCGACGATCCAGGTGGTCTGGGAATGAGAAAGCACGGGAAAGGCGAGAACCGTTGTGACGACAATTGCAGCTAGGCTGGCAAGCTTCATGTCAAGGCCTCCGGGTCAGTCCGTTAGGGGACACCGGAGAGAGTCTAGTACAGATAATAGGGTTATGCAAGAGGTTTTCGCAGTCTTCCCTTTGGAAGAAGAAACGAATTCCTTGACATCTTCCATGCTTGCACTGTTTGGGAGTAGAAGGCTTCGTGGAGGATGGTCTAGTCTAGCCGACCCACTCTTGTGAGTCTTAGATCGTCATCTCTTGATCGGTAGTACATCACACTCTTTCGCACTTTGACCCTGATATTGATGGTCGGAGGATTGTCCCCGTAAAGACGAATCTGTGATTTCCCCCACGCATATTCCTTGCCGGTGTAGTAATACTTATCCTGCGACACGTCCGCCTTGCTCAATACGAATAATGCATCTCCTCTCGAAAACTTGTCGATGCTGTCTTCTGTGACAATTGCACGATATCCGGCAGGCGTACTCTCGATTCTGAGGACCGTTGTTTGTCCATCGAATTTCCAATATCCTTCGATCGCTGACTGACTGCGCCGGCGTCTGACCTCCATAAGGTATTTGTGGTGTTCCCGCTGCAGAGCATGCATTCGTTCTTTGGCGGCAGCGAGCTTTGATTCTGCGACAGAGAGCTTTCGCTGAATTTCGTGCTGGTCCTTTTCGGTTCGCTTCACATAGGCTTCGAGGTTCCCGTAATTGTCAAATACGAAGCCATTGGATAGACGGATATTGGAATCCTCGACGATTTGATTGACGTGTTCGGTTCCCTCGTAGGCATAGAGTCCGAAAGGATCTGTTTTACAGTTTCCTTCGTCACATTCTTTCTTGATTCGGGCAATTCGACGATACTCTTCGCTGGCTTTCTCGAAGTCGGAGATTCTATCCTTGTTTGCTTTGATTTCTTGATGCAAATCATCCATGGCTTTTTTGTGGATCTGCTTGTCGTCTTCGATAAGATACAGCCGCTGCTTTAGTTCATTTATGTGCAGATCGCCAGGATCTTCATCATATGCATACAGACTGCTTGAGAACATCAGAACCAGTAGAATCAGAAGAAATCGCATTGATGTCACCTCTCAATCCGACAAGGGTTCCGTTCTTCAAGTCATCTCACTTTTCTCATATAGTCGGAGAAGGAATGTCCACCTGCTTCACCGAAATAGAGTCGAAGGAGAAGCTCTCCGTTTTGCCGGGTCAATATCAATTGCTGTAAATCCCATTTTCTTCCGGACGGACCGCCCCAGGTCCATCCCTTTCCAACATATTTCAGAAAGACGGAACCTCCCCCTCCATGGCCTTCGCCGAACCTGCCGCAGATTTCACCGGGGGCAAAAGGATACCTGGTTAAGCCCTTTCGGTCTTTTGTCGGGATGGCGTACGTTTCGAGTACCGTGGCCGTATACTGTCTTTTGGCGGTCTTGGTTATGGAAAGCTTGAAGAGCTTGTTCTGCCAGACGCCAACGATCGTATCTTTAGGGACATTTAGAGGAGGATGCCACTCATAATCCTCATCTATCAAGTGGTCCGGAACCGGCTGACCCATCAGGACGATCCGGTCGGATTCTTCCTCTGCTTCGCTGTCTTTAAAGCGTATCTTGTGGCCTTGCCTTTGCGCCGCAAGGTCTTGCGTGTTCGGTTGTGTCGCTTGAGGTTGTCGATTCATGGATGCAATGCTGTCCGCCATGAAGGCCATCTGATTCGAGAAGACGGATTGCGCCAGCTGGTTCATTAGATCGTCAGTGGCCCTGCTTGCGGCGAGCGATTCATTCCAGGCCTTGTTGAAAGCGGCATCGCGACGAGCCATTTCCTCCTTGAAGGATTGCTCATCGAGCATCCAGGGGGTTTCTCTCTTTATTCTCGCGAGAAGCTGCACATCCTGAAGCACATTGCTGTGGAACTCGCATCTTCTCTGGTCGACCCGTGAGGCCAGTTCCACCGCCCGGTCTATGTCTCGTGCATTCACAGCACGCATGATCTCCAGCTCTTCCTTGCAGAGACACCTTTTGCCCGTAAACAGGGCATCTTGCTGACAGCCTGATTGCCTGGATTTTTCAAGTATCTTCACATGCTCTCGTACGGTATCTCTGTTTGCACCGGAAGGGGCCAGAGCCAGATATTTCTTGTAGTACTCTATCGCTTCATCTCTTTGTCCGATGCGTTCCAGCGAGTCGGCCATGTTGAAGTAGTTATTGGAAGACCCTTTTCTGTTCTGAAGACCTGTTTTGAAGTGTTCGACAGCTCTGTCATGTTGTTTCAGGCGGCGGTGGAGATATGCCAGGTTCAGGTGTCTCGCGGGCGTTTCGGAAATCTCGAGCGCTCTCTCCGTTGCAGACAGGGCTTTACGGTACTCTCTCTTCTTCATCGAGACAGCCGAACGAAAATCCCACAATTTGGCGCTTCGGGGATAGTCTACAAGCATGGAAAGAATGCGCTCTTCTGTGAGTTCACCCTTTTCCCATGCTTCCATGGCAATCGATTCCATGATGTCTTGGGGCAAGCGTCGGCTCGGTTCGTCGGCGAACAGGGTAGGGATCGTGAATTCCAGCAAGCAGAGAATCAATATGGAGAGCGCAACATGTCTGCAAATAGCCATAGAAATCTCCTACGAATTCTACTATATATATGCTGATGACAAACTATCATAATGTTGATCTAATGGCTATAGGAGCCGGTAAGTCATGAAACGCACATTTCAGAATGACCAAGGCACGATTGAAGCCCTGAACGGTGAGCGTATAAGCCGCTTCATCTGCCTTCAAAGCCGGGACGATGATTCCGGCAGGCTGCATCCATGTATATTCCTGCTGAAAACGGCCGAGGGTGCGAGGTGGCACCGCTTCTACCTGGATGCCGGTATTTGTTGCTGGGATGAATATGATCAGTTGCCTCAAGACGATTTCGCTGATCCGGAGAGCTATCCATGGGTTGATCTGGGGCCTGCCCATCAACTGAACGGACTCAGGATCACGTCGATTGGTGTAACCCCACATCTGACAGGAGTACGTCTCGCGCTCACAGTGTCGGATGGGCGGACCGTAGAGATATGCACGCGGCACCCGGAGGACGATACTCGTATAGCCATCGATTCATGCGAGTTGAAGATGTAGACGGTGCCGCCCCGCATTTCTTCCTCTACAGCAAGCATCGGGAGGGAAGAGAATGAACCCAACGCAGAAGCCCCCCCTGGAGTGGCCGAAAACAGGGGTCATCACCGCCCGCTTCAACGAGGAAGTGCAAGATGTCTGGGCGAGCCGGTACGGCAACCTGACGGAGCTTGCCAAAGAGGGGGCCGCCAGGTTCGGAGACCGGCAGATGTGGTTCTTCCCGGATTCCGGGATCCGCTGGACCTACAACGAGTTCGACACCGTGGTGAACAATGTCGCTTACGGCCTTCACGAGGGCTACGGCATCCGAAAAGGCGACCGCGTGGCCATCATGGCCACCAACATACCGGAGGCTTTTGTAGGCTACCTTGCCCTGTCCCAGATCGGGGCGATCTCGGTCATCATCAATGCCAGGCTGGCCGCCGAAGAGGCGGAGCGCCAGTTCGAGGATTCGAGTTGTAGGGCAGCCATCATCGAGGGCGGCCTCTGGGACCGAATGAAGGAGATCTCGGGCAAGGTTCCGGGTCTCAAAGACATCTTCGTCACGGGCTCGGAAGGTGGACAAGGGGCTGTTCCCTTCTCCGGCCTGATGGAGAAGAAGGCTTCCCGGGAAGTCCTGGTCGATGTTTCCGAGAGAGACATCTGCAGCCTCATCTACACCTCCGGCACCACGGGCCGGCCGAAGGGGACGATCACGCTCCATCGCGGCGTGATCAACAACGCTATGAACGGAATCAGTCTCATGGACAGTGTCTATGACACTGGGGAGCGGCCCGAAGACATCAAACAGATGATCATCACCCCATTCTTCCACGTGACCACCCTTCACACGCTCATCAACAACGCGTTGCTCGGGTCGTCCTCGGTGGTCCTGTCCACCTTCAAGGCTGATCAGGCGATCGACGTGCTGATCGACGAGAGAATCGCCTCTCTGCCGATCGTGACGGCCATGTACTGGCTCTTCAAGCTGCAGCCCCGATACCCGGAACTGGTGAAGGCCGGTGCCCTGAGGTACATAAGCCAGGGAGGCTCTCCCATGGCGCCGGAAATGTGCACCCAGCTTGCAGAGGAGTTCCCGGACGCGAAGATCGCCAACGGCTACGGTTTCACGGAAGGAGCTTCCATCGGCTGGCTCCTGCTGATGGCCGGCGGCTGGGACGAGATGCTCGAGAAGCCGGGCACGGTGGGTGGGACGTTGGGGAACAGCCGCGCAAGGATCGTGGACGACCAGATGAGAGACGTTCCGCGCGGTGAGCCCGGGGAGATCCTTGCCTCGAGCCCCGGAGTCAGCCCCGGGTACTGGAATCTGCCGGAAGAGACGGCAGAGGCGTTCTTCATGGACCATGAGGGCCGCAGATGGTTCCGGTCGGGCGACATCGGCTACATGGACGACGACGGCTACACCTTCATCGTCGACCGGATCAAGAGCATGATCTGCAGGGGGGGCGAGAACGTCTACTCGGTGGAACTGGAGAACCTGCTCAGCCAGCATCCGAAGGTCATGGAGGCGGGCGTGGTCGGCGTGCCGGACAACGTGCTGGGCGAAAAGATCAAGGCGGTGATCTGGCCGATGCCGGGGGAGAAGCTCACGGAGCAGGACGTGAAGGAGTTCTGCAAGGGCCGGATAGCCGACTACAAGGTTCCGGATTACGTTGCATTCACCGAGCTGCCGCTGCCGAGAAACCCGGGAGGAAAGATCCTCAAGGCCGAACTCAAGGACACCGAGTAGCGTGCAGGACTTGCCGAAGCCTCACTTGCAGTACTTCTGAAAGCCGGCCAGGGTGAAGTCGTTCGGATTGACGGCCGCGAAGAACGTCCAGATGTTCTCGGGACACAGGATCTTGGTCACCGTCGAGTGATCGTAGCGTTCGTCCACCACATTCTGACACGGGCCGGCGACGAAGTGGACCGTCTTGTCCGCGTTCTCCAGGAATGCCGCCGCTGTGAACAGCGTCTTCCAGTAGAGGCCGGCACGGTCATGGATCACCTTGAAGGTGGCGCTGAAGGTCGGGGCGCTGATCCATATGTAGTGCGTTCCGTAATTGTAGTACTTGTCTTTCGGCGTCATCTCGAGTTTGTACATGGTGTTCTTCGCCCACACTAGATTCGTGGGATGCCAGGGGGCCCCCTGCCATCCGTCCACCTCGTAACCGTAGGTCACGCGCTTCACATCTTTTGTGGACTGCCACTCTCCACGCCGGGTCTTCACGAGAGCTGAGGGGCGTACCTCCAGAAAGGGCCGGAGCATTTCCTTCTTTTCTATGAACTTCCAGTGAAAGGCCGCCACCTTTCCGTCGTAGCCGCTCGAGTCATCCACGCACTGATCCGTACCCACGAATCCGTCCGACCGGTTCGCCGCGCTCATGCGCCTCACCCTTCGGATCGCCGGGAGATAGCCGAAGGTATTGTCCAGCTTGTTCGGGTCCATGAAACGATGGGTCATCACCGACGTGCCGGCCACGTCGTACGGTTTCTTCACACCAATGATGAAGCACTTCTCCAGTCCATCCGGGTTGGGGATCTTCGCGGCCCCGGGCCATCCTGTTCGTGCCGACTGGAGAAGCTCGATCTCTGCCTCACGCTCGTATCCGGAAGAGCGACCGACCCATATGAGCTGGGATCGAAACCGGAAATTTCCCTGCTGGTAATTCGTGAAATTCTTGTTGTGCATGATCTTTTCGGCCGCCTTCGGATCGTTCGTGTCGATCTCCGGAAAGGGGAAGCCGGAGATGAACTTGGCGGTCTTGCCGGTGGCCGTCTCGATGATGCCGCTGTTCTCGTCAACGTCATAGTTGCCGATATTCGCCTTGTTCCCTTCCAGGGTGAAGGACGGATACATCAGCCTGGGATTCACCTCGAGCTCACCTATCTCGAGGGTCAGTTCTCCCTTCCGGACCCACTGGAGAACGGGGTCCGGGAGCAGACCCTGTGCCTTTTCCCAGTTCGAGCTATCGATCACGTCCCCGGGGGACACATCGGCTCGGGCGGGCGGGCTCCAAATCGGGATCAGGATGAACGCGGACAGGAGGATGGTCAGGAAACGGGCAGAGCGTCTCATCTCATTCCCTCTCCTATTCGTGAGGTACGGGATGTACGGCCATCTGCGGGGAGTCTGTGGTGAGTGAGTTATACCCACTAATCTCTGCACCTGTCAAGGATATTTTCCGGTTCATCCAGGAGCTCTGATAGACGGCACATTCCCATGGTGAGTTAATTTTACTCACCTCCTCGTTGTGTCGGGAAAGCGCCTTGCCCGAAAAGGCCCGGAAACAGGACGGAGCCGGCAGGAAATGGAGAAAAGCCTTGACAAGACCGCCTAAGTTAGTATTATTAACTCAGACCTCTTTTCTCTCTGAAGCCATGATCCAGCTTGAAAAAACCGTTCCGAGTGGTGTCAATCTGCAGCGCAAAATGCCGTGTAAGTGATCCTCGCTTACAAAAAGAGCCACGGGTTTCCGATATTCGGGTTTCAACCGGCGCGTTCTTCGACTAGAATGGAGCCGAAGCTGGGTGCCGAATGCACTCAAACCAGGATGCCTGTTCTGATTCGAAGGCAAATCTGCTGAACAGGGGGGAGGGCTAGAAATGTCGAGAGTATCAGGGTGCCTGGGCGTTTTTCTGATCACCTTTGCGTGCTGGGCCTGGGCGGTGTCGCCTGCCTGTGCGGACGTTGTTCCGGGGGATGTCATTGATAAAACGAACTGGCAGAAGGCCGAGGGCCTGCTGCCCGAGCCCGTGCTCGATTGGGTGAAGAGGGGCGAATTCATCCTCGACATTGGCGAGCTCGACGTGCCGGACCCGACCAAGATCCGCACCGACTACGTTCTCGAGGCCTTTGAGACGAACCGCGGCAAGTATGGCATCGACGAGGACGGAGGCGTCATAGAGAAGGCGAGCGGAAAGCTCGCCACGTACCTGGTCGGTTTTCCGTTTACCGTACTCGACCCGGAAGATCCCGTGGTCGTGGAAAAGCTCATGTACAACCACCTGTACGGCCAGCACGTGAACGGGTTCTTCAAGTTCCGGTTCCAGCTCATCTGGGTCGCAGAAGCCGGCTTCGAACGGGAGGTGGATTGTATGTGGCAAGGCGCGTCCCTGACCGGCTATCCTGAGGCAAAAAAGATACGAAACCCGGGGGGGGTCGAGAAGTACTCGATCATGGTGGTCCGAAAACCCTACGATCTCGCCGGCACGGCCATCATGACGCACCGCTTTCTTGACCCGAAAAAGGGGGACAACACTTTCGGGTACATCCCGGCGATCCGCAGGGTGCGGCGAATGAGCGCTGCCAACCGTTCGGATGCCTTCATCGGCTCGGACGAATGTGTGGACGATGTCAACGGCTACGACGGGAAGATCCCGGCCTTCGATTGGAAGCTCCTGCGCGTGCAGGATGCCCTGGTAGCCTTTCTGCCCGGTGTCTATCCTTTCGTGCAGAATCGCTACGGTGAGTGGGTGACCACCAAGGACATCCCAAAGGTGATCTACGGGTACGAGGACCCGAACTGGCAGGGCGCACCCTGGGCCCCTACGAACCTCGAATGGGTGAAGCGGCAGGTCCACGTCATCGAGATGACCCCGAAGGACAAGTACTACAATTACGGGGTCCACTACATCTGGGCCAGCCCGGAGACGTATGCATGCCCGTTCAAGGTGGTGAACGACCGGGCCGGTCAGTACTGGAAGTCCCTGTACATGGTCAACACGTTCGTTCAGAGCGCGGACAAGCGGATGGCCGTCATCGGCGTGCCGGGCCAGAACGTGATCGACGAGCGGTACAAACACGCCACGGTCACCCAGATTCTCAACCCGGACAATCCCTGGACCATGAAGGCGCGCTTGAACCTGGACGACTTCTCCATGGCAGGCTTCCAGAAGTTCTGCAAGTAGTCCCGGCAAGACACACTTGGGGTCAGGTCTACACACTTGACAGAACCATCATCCACCAGAGCCAGACAGTTCTGTCAAGTGTGTAGACCTGACCCCTTCCGGCGCCTGTCCCCGAACTCCACTTCACTGATTTCCCAGCTGTTCAGGGCACTACACGGCCGGCGGCAGAAGGAGACACATGGAATGAGTGAGGCGAATGCGGAAACCTCCGGACTGGTAACCTATTCCCGGAAGGGGCACGTCGGGGCCATTACCCTGAACCGGCCTGACAAACGGAATGCCTTGAATCCCAAGGTCTGGGACGCGCTGGACGAGGCGGTCGCTCAGGCCGAGCAGGACACAGAGGCGCGGGTGGTTCTCCTCAGGGGAGAGGGCAAGTCCTTTTGCGCCGGCCTCGACCTGAGCCCGGACAACGAGTTGTTCTCCGTGGTGACCGACGCTCCGAACGTGCCGGACACGATGGCCTTCTACCGCGAGGTCAGGAGGGTTCAAGGGATTCACGTCCGCCTTGAACGGCTCGCGAAGCCGACGATTGCGGTCATCCAGAGACACTGCCTGGGGTCGGGTCTGGAGCTGGCCCTCTGCTGCGACATCCGGCTCTGTTCGGAAGGGACGCAGTTCTCCCTGCCCGAGGCGAGGCTTGCCTTCATCACCGACATTGGTGGTTTGCAGAGACTGGCCAGGGTGGTGGGGCCGGGGCATGCCCGGGAGATCTCCTTCAGGGCGCACTCGTTCGACTCGGCGAAGGCGCAGGCGATCCACCTCGTGAACGAAGTATACGCGGACGAGGAAACCCTGATGCAGAAGGCGCTCGAGATGGCGGAGGAGATCGGCGGCAACCCGCCGCTCGCCGTCCAGGGCGCCAAAGAGGTCTTCCTCTACGACCAGGAGGTGACCCTGGAAGAGTCCCTCGAGTACAACGCGGCGAGATCGGCCATGATCGTGCCCTCGGAGGACCTGAAGGAGGCGATCTCCGCGTATATTGAAAAGAGAAAAGGAAATTTCAAAGGCGCATGAACGGGAGGTCTTTATGGCAGACTATGACGTAGTCGTCGTGGGCGCCGGGAACGCCGGCATGACAGCCTCGGCCGCCATGGCCCAGAAGGGGCTGAAGGTACTGCTTCTGGAGAAACACAACATACCCGGGGGGTGCGGCACGAGCTTCTGCCGCGGACGGTTCGAATTCGAGGTCGCCCTGCATCAGCTCAGCGGGATCGGGACGGCCGAGAACCCGGGGCCCCTGCAGATGATGCTGAGGGATCTCGGGGTCTTCGAGGACCTGGAGTTCGTGGAGATTCCTGAACTGTTCCGGGTCGTCATGCCCGGTACGATCGATGTGAGGCTCGAGACGAACAAGGAGCAGGTGATGGCCGAGTTGCAGGGCCACTTCCCGAAGGAGAAGGAGGGGATCGAGAAGTTCTTCGATCTCTGCTACGCCTTCTCCACCCAGATGCTCTCGGTCTTCTATTTCAACGACCCGGACGCGACCCGCGAGAAATACCCGATCCTGTACGAGTACGCCTTCAAGACCAGCCAGGAGGTGATCGACGCCCATTTCTCTGATCCTCTGCTCAAGGCCGTGATCAGCGTCTACTGGGGCTATCTGGGGCTGCCTCCCAACCGTTTGTCCTTCGCCTACCTGGCGATCCTCTACTTCAGCTTCATCGAATTCAAGGCCTTTCACGTCAAGGGTGGATCCCAGGCCATGTCGAACGCGATCGTGAACAAGTTCCTCTCCCATGGGGGCGAGGTACGATTCAATTGCGGCGCGCAGAAGATCCTGGTTGGCTCGGACGGCGTGAATGGGGTCGTGACCGAGCACGGCGAGGAGATCTCGACAAGGTACGTCGTGTCCAATGCATCGCCCGTGGCCACGTACCTGCAGCTTCTCGATCCCGAACACGTGCCGGATCAGGTGCACACCGAGATGAGAGGCCGTAGTCTGAGCATGTCCGGCTTCACTCTTTACATGGGGCTCGACTGCGAGCCGGGGGACGTGGGGATCGAGGACTCCACGAGCTTCGTCATGTCCAATACGGAGACCGGGGACAAGGTGTACGATCAGATGCAGCAGCTCCGGGTGGAGGACGATCTCATGGTGCTGAGCTGCTACAACATCGCAGATCCGGACTTCTCGCCCAAGGGAACGAGCCAGGTCAGCCTGGTCACGCTCAAGTTCGGCGAGCCCTGGCTTCGTCTGCCGCCGACCGACTATTTCCGCGAGAAGTACCTCTCGGCCGACAACATGTTGCGTACCCTTGAAAAGGTGTACCCCGACATACGCGATCGGATCGAGGAGCTCGAAGTAGGAACGCCCCTGACCCACATGCGCTACCTCGGGCATCCGGCCGGGTCGATCTACGGCTTCCAACAGCAGATGAAGGATTCCCTTTTCTTCCAGCCGGGAGGTGAGTCGCCCATCAAGGGCCTGTACTTTGCCAGCGGCTGGGCAGGTGATCCGGGCTTCCAGCCCACCCTGGAGGCGGGCAAGGCAGCGGCCAAGTCCGTCCTGAAAGAACTCGGTGCTTAAGGAAGGGGGAGAAGATGAGCAAGGCTGTTTTCACGGATTTTGACGGCTACCAGGAGGTTGCCGACGCGGTCGAGATGAGCAGGAAGCTCGGAACGAACTTTACGGCCAAGCGGGACCTGGCCGATCAGTACATCAAGCGTCTCCATCCGCCCAAGATGCGGCTTCGTGTCACGGACATCTTCGACGAGACCGTGAGCACGAAGACCTTCCGAATGGTCTCCGAGGATCCTCCCATGCCACCCTTCCAGGCCGGCCAGTACATCGCCCTGGCGGTCGAGGTGGACGGGGTGAGGACGAGCAGGCCCTATAGTATTGCCTCGCCTCCGAACCAGCTCGGCTTCTACGATATTACCGTGCGGCGGGTCGATGACGGTGTGGTGTCCAACTACCTGCTCGACCATGTAAGGAAGGGAGATGTTCTCGAAAGCACGGGGCCTGTGGGGGAGTTCTACCACAACCCGATCTTCCACAAGAACACGATGGTCTGCATTGCAGGAGGTTGCGGCATTACTCCCTTCATGAGCATGATCCGCGAGATCCTCGAATGCGACATCGACCGCACGGTTCACCTGTTCTACGGAAACAAGGATTTCGAGGACGTCATCTTCCATGAGACCTTCCAGTGGCTCTCGGAACGGTTCGAGAACTTCCACTACTATCCGGTGATCGAGGAGCCTCCGGAGGGTTACGACGGATGTCGCGGGTTCATCACCGGCAAGCTGGTGAAGGAGACCCTCGGAGACCTGGATGACAAGACCTATTACCTTTGCGGGCCGCGGGCCATGTACGACTTCTGCCTGCCCGAGCTGGAAGGGTTGGGCATCCCGAGGAGCCGGCTGAGGAGAGAGGTGTACGGCGCACTGCCGGACATCACCAAGGATGTGAGCTGGCCGGCCGAGGTCAAGGGCGATGCAAGCTTCACCGTACAGGTACAAGGTAAGGGAAGCTTCGCGGTAAAGGCGTCCGATTCACTGCTCACCGCGCTGGAGAAGAACGGTTTCATCCTTCCGGTCCAGTGCAGGTCCGGTGAATGCAGCATGTGCCGGGTGAAGCTCCTTGGGGGAAAGGTTTTCCAGCCCCCAGGGGTGCTTCTGCGAAAATCGGACCGAAAGCTCGGGTACATCCATTCCTGTGCCGCCTACCCCCTGGAGAACCTGGAGATATCCCTCTAGCGGGAAGGACACTACGTAGGGCCAGAAGCGTTCCTGTCCGTCATTCCCGCGCCCGTCTGGTGATCGCGGGGACAGGTTCCCCCGGGAATCCAACGGCATCCGTGCTGTCGGATTCCCCTTTTCTTCAGGAGACGGCTATAATCGGCTGACGAATCTCTGTTGGACAAGTCATTTTACTTCTTGGGCAAAGTGGAGCGGATCATGATCGAGGAAAAGTACAAGGTGTCTGCGGAATACGTGGAGACCGGGGTGGAAGGCATCGCGAGGACCGGAATTAAGGTCCTGGCGATGAAGGACAGGTACGTGAAGATGCTGATGCCCCTCGAGGGGAATGTGAACCACGTGGGGATCATGTATGCGGGGTCGCTCTTCACTATCGGGGAGTGCATGGGAGGCGCCATCTACGGTGTTGCCTTTGACGTCCGGCGCTTCTTCCCGATCGTCAAAGAGGTGACGATCAAGTTCCGGCGCCCGGTGACCACGGATGTGACCCTGGAGCTGGACATGAGTGAGGAAGAGGCGGATAAGATTCAGCAGGAGGCCGAGGACGCGGGAAAGGCGGATTTCGCTCTGGATCTGGAGCTCAAGGACACGAACGGCGAAACGGTATGCCTGGTGAGCGGGATCTGGCAGATCCGCAAGATCCCGGATGGGATGGACAGCCCCTTCCCCAAGGGGTAACGGGGACGCCCAAGCGGTTCTGACACGCTACACCAAAGATAGGGGACGTTGTTTATTTCGTTGACTTCCTTTATGAGCTCAGGAAGTTAACGAAATAAACAACGTCCCCTCAATAGATCCGCAGAAACAGAAAGGAACAGCCGAATGGAGATCGTCAAGCTGCTGGAGCCGATCACGATCAACGGCCTGGTGATACCGAACAGGACCGTCATGCCTTCCATGGGCCTGGCCTACACGAGTGACTACACCTTGACCGATCGGTTCAAGGCCTTTTACCGGGAGAGGGCCGAAGGGGAGGTCGGCCTGATGACGATCGGGCCGCTCGCCATCGACAAGGCGGGCAGCGCGCCTTTCATGCCCGCCCTGTTCGACGATCAATATGTGGAACCCATGAAGGCCTATATCGATGAGCTCCATCGGGACACGGACACGAAGGTGGCCAATCAGCTCATCCATCTGGGGCGGGCCGCCTGGGCGATGATCACGGGGGTCGAGTCGATCGCCCCCTCTGCGATTCCGAGCAAGCTGAGCGGGGAGACCCCGCGGGAGATGACCAGGGAAGACATCGAAGAGGTCCAGAACGCCTACGTCCAGGCTGCAAGAAGATCCAAAGAGGCGGGCTTCGATTTTGTCGAGGTTCTGGCCTGCACCGGCTATCTGATCAGCCAGTTCCTCTCCCCTGTGACGAACAAGCGGACCGATGAGTACGGCGGGCCGATCGAGAACAGGATGCGCTTCGGCATCGAGGTGATCACGCGGGTGAGAGAAGTGCTCGGAAAGGACTATCCGCTCGGGATCCGGATTGCCGGGAACGATTTCATGGAGGGCGGCCATACGAACGAGGAGTCGGCCATTTTCGCTGCCGAGGCGGTGGAGGCGGGGGTGGATGCGATCAATGTGACCGGCGGCTGGCATGAGACCTACGTGCCCCAGCTCAACACGGGCGTGCCGTTGGGCACCTACGTGTATCTTGCAGGGGGGATCAAGGCAGCAGTGGACGTGCCGGTCTTTGCCTCGAACCGACTGGGAGATCCCTTTGTGGCCGAAAGGGCTCTTCGGTCCGGGGCCTGTGACATGGTCTGCTGGGGAAGGCCGCTTATCGCGGACCCCGAGCTTCCGAAAAAGGTCAGAGAGGGAAGGTTCGAGGAGATCGTGCCTTGCATCGCCTGCAATCAGGGATGCTTCGACTCCATTTTCGGCGCTCAGGCGGTCTTCTGTATCCTGAACCCCCGGGCGGGCAGGGAGCTGGAGGTCGAGGTCCGCAAAACCGAGAAACCGAAGCGGGTGATGGTTGCAGGCGGTGGGCCGGCAGGCATGGAGTTCGCCCTCACGGCCGCCGAGGCAGGACACGATGTCACCCTTCACGAACAGGAAGACGTCCTGGGAGGCCAGATCAACCTGGCAATGGCCTCACCCGGAAAGGCGGACCTGGGAAGGATCACAGACAGCATGCGCGGCCGGATGAACCGGTACGGAGTGAAGCTGGAGTTGGGCTCCACCCTCACTGCCGAGACGATCGAGCAGGAGAAGCCGGATGTGCTGGCCGTGGCCTCGGGGGCCCGGCCCGTGGACATTGCCGTGCCCGGTGTCGACAAGCCGCACGTGCACTGCGCGTGGGATGTCCTCATGGAAAGGGTGCCGGACATCGGCAAGAATGTCGTGATCGTTGGCGGGAATGCCACGGGCTGTGAGACGGCCCACTTCCTGACCGCCATGGGCACGCCGGACCCGGCCATCTTCACCTTCCTCATGTACCACACGGCCGAGAATCCCGAGACGGCCAAGAAGATGCTGCACAATTCGGGAAGAACGATCACCGTTGTGGAGATGGTCAGCCGCCTGGCCGGCAATGTGGGCCGCTCGGCCCGCTGGCCCCTCATGAAGAGCCTCCGAATGATGGGCGTGGACATGAAGCGCGGCTCGAAGCTCCTGGAGATCCGGGACGACTCGGTGCTCGTGGAGACCGAAGAGGGTCAGGAGACGATCCCGGCCGACACGGTGATCATGGCCGTGGGATCCCGGTCGGTCAACGAACTCGCCCCGGCCGTGATGACCGAGGGGGTGAAGGTCATTACCCTCGGGGACGCCAAAGAGCCGCGGAAGCTCACTGAGGCCATACGCGAAGGCTTCGAAGAGGCCCTGAAACTGTAGAATCTGCGATCGCCTGTCTCGTGACAATCCTCTCGGCCTCTGCGACAATACGGGTCCGTGTAGTCATATGAACTGCCGGGCAAGGGGGCGGATTTGCGAGTTGACCGAGGAGAGCAAGGCAGATGTGCTGAGGGTTCAGGAGATCTGGTCCGGTTGTCGCAAGGAGTTTGGCGGCCGGGGCAAATGGCTTTTTGGTGATTTCAGCGCTGCAGACGCAATGTATGCCCCTGTCGTCATCCGGTTCAAGGGGTATGGGATCCGGTGTGACGAAAGATGTTCTCTATACATGGAGTCCGTTCTAGAGCATCCGGCCCTGGAGGAATGGATGCGTCACGCACAAGTGGAATCGGAAATCATCGAGGAGTTTGAAGTCGGGGAAGAACCTGCGTGAAAGGAGCTTGCATGGTTACCCTGATCGAAAAGCCGACGATTATCGAATCTGCCGGAAACAAACCTAAATCGATCGAGGAATTCGTAGGGCGCGTGAATTCGGGCCATGAAAGCGTGAGCGTGGCCAGGATGAAATCGCCCGAGGGGTGGCAGGAGCCTGGCCAGAGGCCGGAGTTCGAAGAGCTCACCCTCGTCCTGAAGGGGTTTGTGAGGGTGGAGCACGAAGAAGGCGTCCTGGATGTGCAGGCGGGTCAGGCGGTGGTGGCTGAACCGGGTAAATGGGTACGGTACAGTACGCCGGGCCCTGAAGGTGCCGAGTATATAGCCGTCTGCATGCCCGCGTTTTCACCCGATACCGTGCATAGGGACGCGGAAGAGTAACCCGAAGCATCGTATGCGGCATGTAGCCGCGGACGACTCAACGGCCGTCCAGTAGAGCCAGAGGATCGCAATGTGTTCGTCATTCAAGGTGTGGGGGGTGAGCCCGAGCGAGTGTGAGTTGAGCTACCCCTGTGATGCCTTCATGGAGGCCCCCGATGCAGCCTACTATCGGGGGGTGACGATTCAGGCCTCCGCGGCTACGATCTTCCGATGGCTCTGTCAGCTTCGAGTGGCGCCTTACAGCTACGATTGGCTGGACAACATGGGTCGAAAGAGCCCCAGAGAGCTCTCTCCCGGGCTCGACGCGATCGAGGTGGGGCAGGAGTTCATGACCATCTTCGAGCTTGCCGCTTTCGAAGAGAATCGACATCTGACCCTGCGCATGAATCCGGATGCTCACGGATACAAGCTCTTCGGCGACGGCCTGGTGAGCTATGTGATCCAAACCGAGAACGAGCGCTCCTGCCGTCTTCTCGCGAAAATCATCATGCGGTTTCCAAGGGGCGTTCTCGGGCAGGTGATGCGCCTCATCCTGCCTCCGGGGGACTGGATCATGATGCGGCGCCAGTTGCTCAACTTCAAGGCGTTGTCGGAACGAGATGAACTTCGGTCCGGATGAACTGCCGGGTCTAATTCGCAGGAGGGAATCATGCGACAGATAACGAATGCTTTCATGGTCTGTGCTCTCTTCTCTTTGGCCGTGGTTCTCGGAGCCTGCTCCAACGGTATCAACTTCGACAGCGACGACATCCTGTATGTAACCAGTATCATGAACAGCGAGATCGTTTTGCTGGATCGGGAAACCGGCGAAGTACTCGAGAGACTGGGTGCGGCGCAGGGTGCGAACGGCCCGGATGATGTTGCCATTGCGCCGGACGGGACCATTTACTGGACCAACTATTCGAGCGGGGAGGCATGCCGCAGGGCGGCCGGAATCACCACCTGCCAGTTCGTCGGGGCCTTTATCAATCCGGTCACGATCTCCGACGAGGGCCGTGTGTTCGTTGCCACGGCTCTGCCCCCAGCCTCCGACGCTCTGTATGAGCTGGATCCGGATCTCGTTCAGGCCCCCGAACGCATCTTCAACAACGCTGGCATGTTGAACGGAATGGACTTCGGCCCGGACGGATTCCTTTACGCCCCGAGCTGGGTAGAGGCGAACATCCTTCGCATTGACGTCGATGCATGCGACGAGTCCGAATGGTGTGAAAACGAGACCGTCGTGGCCGGGACGATCGCCATGCCCGCGGCCGTGAAATTCGATTCCCAGGGGAATCTCCACGCATTGGACTCCCTGTCCGGAGAGGTCCTTCTGGTTGACACGACCACCGGAAGCCTGACCGTAGTCGCCGACCTGGGAATCGGTTTGGACAACCTTGCGTTCGACTCCGAAGACCGCCTCTTCGTATCCAATATTGTGAACGGCCTCGTTGTGGAGGTTCTTCCCGACGGCTCTACACGTAAAGTGAGCGGAGTGGGCCCTCCCTGAGCGAACGCGCAGTTTCCAGGCTGAACGCAGCAGAACCCTATTTTCCATGACACGCATCCAACTCGAAAGAGAATCGAGTTTGTATGGGTGAATGGAAAGACAGACAGATGGGGTTTGAAAATGAAGACTTCGACGATATCGGCAGGGATCCTCGCAGCTCTTGCGGTCACCCTATACATGGTAGAGGTTGACCGGCCAATCGCCTCTGCATCCGAAGCCCGTCTGGTCAGAGTCTGGGCAGCGGGAGAGGAAAAGCCCGGAGCCTTGAAGATCGATCCTTCTCCGCTGCACATCGACAAGAACACGATCGTCCTGTGGATGAACGGGGTTAGAGGTGGGGAAATTCAGGTGGTCTTCGAGTCAGGCAAAGCGTGCAGAGATGTGACTGCGAATCCGAACACGAAGAGACCGGCTTTCTTTCTCGACGCCAAGAGCTGCTACGTGACGAGCTACATGGGTCATGGTGAGACCTCCGCTCTGGAGTTTGCCGAGGCGGGTACGTTCGAATACATCGTTCAGACGGGTGAAGGCGGGGTCCAGGCGAAGGGCAAGATAGTCGTTCGTGGCGACTGAGACGATCATCACGAACGGGATCTCCCGTGCCGGTTGAAGAATAGGGCCAAAGCGATTCCGGGTCGGCCGATATGGCCGGAGACGAGTCGGTCGGCCTTCTTCCTCGCTGCCAACCCCTTTCTGAAGCATCCTTTTAGCGCCTTCCAAACCACCGAATCCAGTATTGTCGCCTCTCTTGACGCACATTCGCCTTACCCCGTATGCTGTTCCTTCCTGAGAGCGGGCATCCGGCTGTTGCGACTTTGCACCGTGACAAGGAGGCCGAAAAGGCTCCCGGACATCTGGAAAGTAGACATATTGTGAAGAGGTGAATGAGAGAGAATGAGCTCGAAGACATTGCCCTTAACCGGAGAAATGCTGGCCGCCATCCTGGAGAAGCATCCCACGCCCTTCCACCTCTATGACGAGGCGGCGATCCGAAGGAATGCCCGCGCCCTGACCGAGGCGTTTTCCTGGAACCGAGGCTTCAAGGAATACTTCGCCGTGAAGGCGGCGCCGAACCCGTACCTTCTCAAGCTGCTCGCGAAAGAGGGCTTCGGTGCTGATTGCAGCTCTCTGCCGGAGCTTGTGCTTGCGGAGAAGGTCGGCGTTGTGGGCGAGGACATCATGTTCACGTCCAACGACACCCCGCCCGAGGAGTTCCAGAAGGCGAAAGAGCTCGGGGCTATCATCAATCTGGACGATGTCTCGCACATTCCTTTTCTGGAGGCGTGCGCGGGCCTTCCGGAGACGATCTGTTTTCGATACAACCCCGGCCCCCTCAAGAAGGGGAACGTGATCATCGGTCATCCTGAAGAGGCGAAGTACGGCTTCACCCGGGAACAGCTCTTCGAGGGCTACCGTACCCTTCGTGACAAGGGGGTCAAGCGATTCGGCATCCACGCCATGGTCGCCTCGAACGAGCTCGATCCGATGTATTTCGTCGAGACCGCGGAGATCCTGTTCAGCCTCGTCGTGGAAATCTCCCGGGAGTTGGGCATTCGATTCGATTACGTGAACATCGGCGGAGGTCTGGGCATCCCCTACCGGCCTGAAGAGGAGCCTGTCGACTTGCAGGTGGTGAGCCAGGGGATACGTGGAAGGTACGAGGAAATCATCGAAGGGAACGGGTGCGGCCCCATCGATCTCTACATGGAATGCGGAAGGCACATCACCGGCCCGTACGGCTATCTGGTGGCCCGGGTGCGGCACATCAAGAAGACGTACAAGAACTTCGCCGGGTTGGATGCCTGCATGGCCGACCTGATGCGACCGGCCATGTACGGCGCCTATCACCACATCACGGTCATCGGGAAGCAGGAAGCACCCCACGACGTGATGTACGACGTGACCGGGTCTCTTTGCGAGAACAACGACAAGTTCGCGATCGACCGCAAGCTTCCCGAGCTCGAATCAGGGGATGTCGTGGTCATTCACGATTCGGGTGCACACGGCCACGCCATGGGATTCAACTACAACGGCAAGCTCCGGTCCGCAGAGTTGCTCCTCCGTGAGGATGGTACGGTGGAGCAGATTCGAAGGGCGGAGACCGTTGAAGATCACTTCGCGACCCTGGATTTCGACCGCCTGGAGGGCTTTTCCGTCTAGCCATGATCTTCGCACTGATCGTTTTGCTGCCGATCCTGGCCGTGGCACTCTGGTGGTTCTATAAGTTCTCACCCATTGATGCGGAAAAGCGTCTCGTCCGGCTCTACAACAACGCCGTGTTGCTGGCAGGCGTGTTGATCTGCACCGGGTTGACGCTCAGACTCAGGGAGATGCTGGCAGACACCCCGGATCGGGCCTGGTGGCCGGTGCTTTCGGCAATCGCCGCATTGCTTGTCCTTCCCCTGTGGCTTGCCGTCTGCGGGGTCGTACGAAATCTCCTGGTCTTTCGGTCGGGGCAAGGATCCGGGTAGAACGGGGAGTCAAGAAACCGGAAAAAAGGGGATCTCAGAAAGGAGGCATGCCCGTGAAGAACAAACTCATGCTCGGCGTTTGGCGGCTCATGCTGTCGATTCCCCCCTTTTTGTGGGAGAAGGAGGTCGAAAAGAGCAGGAAGAAGATCCGGGATGAGCTGGACTTCATGTCCCCGGACCACCGGAAGGTGCATCATTGTGCGGTCAGGGAGCTCCCCAGGGTGGGCAAGCCCATGTCGCCCGAGTTCATTGCAGGCGAGATGGGCCTTTCAACGGACCGGGTGATCGAGATTCTGGACGATCTCGAGAAGCACATGACCTTCCTGTTCAGGAACGAGGAGGGTGCGGTCGTCTGGGCCTATCCCGTCACGGTGGACAAGACACCTCACCACCTGACATTCAGCACGGGAGAGCAGCTCTACGCGGCCTGAGCTGCGGACGCGATTGCGACGCCCTTCGTGCAAGGGCAATTGAGAGGAGAATCGTTGTCCGTCGTGATCGGGACGGAGTGTGCTCATTGCTCCGAGCCGATGCACCTCAAAATCGACAGTCAACTCAACAGCAGGGTCCGTGAGGAGGGAGCCGATCCGGTCGTCTTCATCCCGCAGGTGGACTTCAAGGCCTTGGAGGACCCCAGCATTATCGACTCCTTCTGACACGAGTGTGTATTCTTCTGGTCAGAAGAACACGCACGGGAACATAGAAAGAAGACCCACCGAGTGACGGGCCAGTACTTCACATCACAACAGATGGTGAAGCTTACGAAACTCATTCAAAGCGCACTTTTCGGGTTTGACCTTTGAAGGACAAGATCCTCGTCATAGGCGGATACGGGCAGGTGGGGCGGGTCGTTTCCGAGGCGCTGGCTGAGCGATATCCGGGACAGGTGTTTGCGGCCGGCCGGCGACTGAAGGAAGCGCAGGCTTTCTCGGAAGAGACCGGGGGCCGGGTCCTGCCCCTGCGCATCGATCTCCTCTCGCCCCGTGACAGTCGCGCGGATCTGGAGGACGCCAGAGTTGTCGTCATGTGTGCAGAGTCGGACGACGAGAGCTTCCCGCGTGCCTGCATCGAGGCGAAGAGCCACTACGTAGATGTTTCCGCCACCCACGAGCACATCCTCGAGGTCGAGACCCTTCGTGACTTCGCCCGGGAACAGGGTGTTGTGGCGGTAATGAACGTCGGGCTCGCACCCGGGCTCACGAACCTGCTCGCACGGTTCGTGAAGGAACGCCTGGAAGAAGTGGAGCGTATCGACATCGATATCCTTCTCGGTCTCGGAGAAGCGCACGGCCTGCACGGCATGCAGTGGACCCTGGAACGGGTCGGCCGGCCCTTCTCGGTGATGACGGCTCGGGGACCGGTTTCGGTGCGAGGGTTCATGGATCCGAAGCAGACCCGGTTCCCGGGTCCCTACGGACAAAGGACCACCTATCGCTTCGACTTCTCGGACCAGCACGCCCTGCCGGCAACCCTGGGAGTTCCGGAAGTGTCGACCCGGATGTGCTTCGACTCCAAGTGGGCGACTCTGCTCTTTGCGATGATGGCGAAGACACGCCTCGCCAGGGTTACGGAAAGGTTGGGCGCCGCCCGGGTGAATGCTGCCTCCGGTCTCTTTCGTCTGGGCAGTGAGGATTGCGTCGTCAGGGCGGAAGCCTTCGGAAGAAAGCCAAACGGTCCGTCATCGGCGTCCGCCGTGATTGCCGGCGAGCGCGAGGTGCGTGCCACCGGGCTGGTGGCCGGCTACGTGGCCGAGAGGCTCTACGAAGAGGCCCTCCCGGCGGACGTCTTCCACATCGAGCAGGTTTGTGAGCCCCGGCCCGTCTTTGACCGGCTGGAGCCGCATGGGTATCGATTCGAGTTTTCCGACGGTGAAGGGTAGGATGATGGGCGCCGGAAAAGATGGGGAAAGCCGTGTCGTATACTCCACCGAGCACGGCAGGATGTGCCCGGCTTGTGGCAAGCCAGCTGCGAAATGCAGGTGCCGCAAGGCCGTAGAACTTCCTGCGGGGGACGGCATCGTTCGGGTTGGAAGAGAGACGAAGGGGCGCAAGGGAAAGGGCGTGACCGTGATCACAGGGCTTCCCCTGGATCCGGACGGTCTCCGGGATCTCGCCAAAGAGCTGAAGCGGAGATGCGGCACGGGAGGAACCGTGAAGGAGGGCGTGATCCAGATCCAGGGTGATCACCGGGATCTGCTGGTGGAAGAGCTAAAGGCACGAGGCTATGCAGCCAAACGTACGGGGGGCTAGGTAATTCATGGGCCGCAAGAAGACCCGCTGCACATGGTGTGGGGAGGATCCCCTGTACGTGGCGTACCATGACGAGGAGTGGGGCGTTCCGGTGCACGATGATCGAAGGCTCTTCGAGAAAATCGCCCTGGAAGGCGCGCAGGCGGGGCTCAGCTGGATTACCATCTTGAGGAAACGGGAAAACTACCGGAAGGCCTTTGACCATTTCGATCCGGCACGGGTCGCCCGCTACGGTGAAAAGCGCATAGAGCGTCTCCTTGGGAATGCCGGCATCGTCAGGAACCGGCGCAAGATCGAGTCCGCCATTCGAAACGCCAAGGAGGTTCTGAGAATCCAGGAGGCATTCGGCTCTCTGGACGCGTTCCTCTGGAAATACGTGGACTTCGAACCGAAACAGAACGCATGGAAGACCCTCTCCGAGATCCCTGCGCAGACCAAGGAATCGGAAGCCATGAGCAAGGATCTGAAGAAGCGAGGGTTCTCCTTTGTGGGTCCCACGATTTGCTATGCCTTCATGCAATCCGTGGGGATGGTCAACGACCACACGACCGACTGCTTCCGTTACAAGGAACTGAAGAGATACAAACAGGCCTGATCCATCGGCGTAGCGAACACGGATGCGAAGTAGGGATGGATCAGTCTCGTGATATAGCCACGGAGTGAAATCGATGGTCCTGCAAGGCCTGCTGTTGGACAGCTTCCGGTTCTTTCGCAATCACCTGTTCTCCATCCTGCTCATCATCGTTCCGGTGGTGTTCCCGATCGAGCTGTTTCGGACCCGCTACGCAGAGTCCCTTGTAGGCCAGGAGTCGAATCTATCCGCCGATCTTCCCATGCTGGCGCTCGGCCTTCTTGCGTATCCGATCTATGCGGGCGGAGTCATCTTCTTCATCGCTTCCGTCATCTCGGGAAACCGGCTCAAAGTAAGATCCTGCTGGCTCCTCGGCCTGAAGTACTGGGGGCCCTTCCTCCTTCTGTCGCTTCTGCTGGGCGCCGTCACCGGCCTGGGCTTCATCCTGTTCCTCGTCCCCGGGGTCATCGCTCTCGTGCGTTTCTCCTTCGCAGAGTTCGAGCTGCTCCTGAAGGGCCAGAGCCCTCCGGATGCCCTGCGAAAGAGCTGGGAAGCGACCCGGCCCTACTTCTGGTTGATTCTGGGTGGATACCTGATCATCTTTGCCGCCGTCTATGTGCCCTATTTCGGGCTCATCTTCGTGCTGGAAGATCTCAAGGTCGAGCTGGGTATCTTCGAAGTCCTTCTGGATACGCTGTATGCGGTGTTGAGCGTGCTGTTTACCGTTTTCAGGTTCCGCGTCTATGAATTCGTGAAGGAGCGGCAGAATCTGGGGCTTCGGCCCGAGCCTTACGACGACCCGATCTAACGGGCTCTCGAAGGAACTCTGAACCGCAGGCTTCACAAAGATCCCTATGCGGGACGACTCTTCCGGGGAGGGTGTGACATGGCATGGGTGTTCCTTGCGATCGCCGGTCTGTTCGAGTGCGGGTGGGCGATCGGCTTGAAATACACAGAAGGCTTTTCCAGGCTCTGGCCGTCGATCTTCACGATCGCCGCGATGATCGTGAGCTTCCAGTTGCTTTCCCTGTCCATGAAGTCGATACCCGTGGGAACGGCCTACGCGGTGTGGACCGGGATCGGTGCCGTGGGCGTGGCACTGCTCGGCATGGCCCTTTTCGGGGAGTCCAGGGAATTCATGCGGATCGTGTGCATCCTGCTCATCGTGTCCGGTGTGATCGGCCTGAGGGTGTTCGCCGGGGGGAGCAGCGGATGAACCTGTGGTTTCTCGCCGGCTCGATCCTGTCCTATGTGCTCGGCATCGGGCACACGGTTCTTGCGGAATGGGCGGGAGACAGGGTCCTTGTCAAGAGAATTCAGGGAATCGCCCTGTTCGAGGAAGCTGAAAAGGACATCTTGGCCAAGCGGATCATCCGACTCGCCTGGCATGCAACCTCCATCCTCTGGTGCGGGGTAGGGACCCTCCTGCTCTATGCAGCCTTCATCGAATTGAGCCCTCAGATCATCTGGATCATGAGGATCGTGTCAGCAACCTTCCTGCTGACATTCTTCCTGTCGTTGGCGACCGTGCCTCGAAAGGCAGGACTCTTCCTGGCGATTTCCGTCACCGCCTGGATGGGAACCTGCTGACCTGATCGAGACGTCACGGGGGGGAACAAATGGACGAACTGAAAGCCATTGGCGAGCACATCGCGGTGGATGGAAGGCTTCTGGAGGAGCGGGCTGCCGCCCTGGCCAAATACACGGAAGAGGTGGTTGCGGACATAGGCAGTAGGGTCATCTATGACGGATGGGAAGCGAAGTACGATACCTACACGAACCCGGACACGGGCCAGGTCGCACACCACTCGAAACCCGATGCCTTCGAGAACGCAACGATTCTGACGTCGGGACACATCCCCCTCGACGAGGCGGTGAAGAAGAAGCTGATCGCCTACGAGAAGCTTCTTCCCGCCTTCCGAGAAGAGTACGAACAGGTGCCGAACGCAGACACCGTGACGATCGTAGACGTGGAATCCGGTCTGGCCAATGTCCCTTATCTCTTCTATATGGACTGGGCCCCGCCCGGGTTTGACGCCAATCTTGCATATGAGGCCGGCTTCTACCGGTTCGACTGGTTTGGCTTGATAGGGGAGGAGAACAACCCTGAGCGGAAGCCCGTGTGGTCCCCCATCGTGATCAGCCTGTTCGGCAATCTGAGCCCCGCGATCCTCGCCCCTGTATATAAGGACAACAAGCTCCACGCCTTCTTCGAGTTTCATTGGGACCTGGTGGGGTTGATGGCCGACACCATCGACCGGAGCGACAGCAGGCTTCTGGTGATCTCCGATGACGAATCCATCCTGCTGGGAGTGAACCCTCGGGCACGGGAGGCGACCGGGATCCAAGGTTTCGTTCGGGGTGAGACGACCCAGCTGGAATCGCTCATGCTAGGGCAGCATCCCCTGCCGGGAATGCATGAGCTCGCGGCGAGGATCAAGGCGCGTGAGACCGACTTCTTGATTCGACTCCACGATACCGACCATCGGGTCATTACGCACTACCTTCCCGGGATCCTCAACGGCATGACTCTGCTCAAGCTCATCGATCCATGACCGGTAGTGTCAACATAGAGGAGACACTCCATGATCAGACCCGAAGAAGTTGCCTTTTTGGACGCAACCGCACAGGCCGAGCTGGTGCGGAAAAAGGAAGTCACACCCGCCGAGCTCCTTGAAGCCGCTATAGAGCGTATCGAGCGGATCAATCCGAAAATCAACGCCGTGGTAACGCCCATGTACGAACAGGCGCGGGCCGCAGCTGCCGGCCCTCTGCCGGAAGGGCCTTTCACGGGCGTGCCTTTCCTGCTCAAAGACATTCTGGCTCCCTATGCCGGTGTACGCCTGACCTACGGTGCCGAGCTGTTGGCCGGCTCTGTCCCGGATCATGACGGTGAGCTGACCATACGATTCAAGAACGCAGGTCTGGTCATGTGCGGAAGGACGAATGCCCCGGAATTCGGCTTTCTTCCCACCACGGAATCGAGATTTCACGGGTCCTGCCGCAACCCCTGGAACCTCGACTACAGCACCGGAGGTTCAAGCGGGGGGTCAGCCGCGGCGGTGGCGGCCGGTCTCGTCTCCATGGCACACAGCAATGACGGCGGTGGGTCTATCCGCATTCCGGCCTCTTGTTGCGGCGTATTCGGTCTGAAGCCGACTCGTGCCCGGAATCCCTTGGGACCGGATACAGGGGATCTCGTCTCCGGGCTCGTGTGCGAGCACGTCGTTACCCGTTCGGTGAGAGACAGCGCAGCCGCTCTCGACGCTACTTCGGGTCCCGACGTCGGCGACCCGTACTGGGCACCGCCGCCGGAAAGACCGTTTCTCCATGAAGTGGGCGCTCCTCCGGGAAAGCTGCGTATAGGTTTCGCCAAGTCTTCAGAAGGGGGCTCAGTCCACCCTGAATGCGTCCGCGCGGTCGAAGAGGCAGCAGCTCTGTGCGCCGACCTCGGCCACCGGGTCGAGGAAAAGACACTCGACATCCCCCAGGATCGATTCGGAGAGGCCTTTGCCGTCCTCTATGCATCCAACATGCTCCGCATCATGACCGCGTTCGAAAAAGCTACCGGGACGACCCTCAAACCCGAGCAAATGGAAATCACTTCCTGGCTCATGTGCGAGCTCGGCAAGAACTACACCGGAGGTGACTACCTGAATGCCGTGGGCGAGCTGCAAGTGATCTCTCGTCAGGTCGCCCGGCAGATGGTGGACTATGACGTGATGCTCACACCAGTGCTGGCCAAACCACCGCTGCCCCTTGGCACATTCGATGCCACACCCGAGCAACCTATGAAGGCTCTGGAAGCCACCACCGAGTGGGTTCTCTTTACCACGCTGTGCAATGCCACCGGCCAGCCGGCCATGTCCGTGCCCCTCTACTGGACGGACGATGACCTGCCCATAGGGCTGCAATTCATCGGTCGGTTTGGTGATGAATCCACCCTGTTCCGTCTCGCAGCCCAGCTGGAGGAGGCCCGGCCCTGGTTCGGTCGACGCCCTGCGGTATCCGCCTAGCCCCGAGAACCGCGTGCCACCACATGATTGCCGATCG
This sequence comes from bacterium, assembly GCA_028277985.1. Lineage (GTDB taxonomy): Bacteria > Desulfobacterota > DSWW01 > DSWW01 > DSWW01 > S015-6. Next base: position 72,288 of record JANQFG010000031.1, read on the forward strand.
ACCTGGCGAACCGTAGGCACCCCCGGGGGGGTGGCCATATCCGGTAATGCCGACCCCCCTTTCCGGTGTTACCTGGTTCGGCCTTTCCTCTTTGTTGACCGGCCACCCCAATTCCAGTATATTTTCTAGTTATCAATTTCGACAGCCAAAACGATCATGGGAGAATAACGTGAAAAGCCTCAAGTTCTCAGCATTCATCTTGTCACTTGCCCTTGGCATCAGCTTCTTCTCAGGGTGCGGGGATGATGCGGAGGAACAAACGGGAAATCCGTTATGTAAAGCATCCTGTGAGAAATTCGATCAATGTGGAATGATGACATACGATTCGGTAGAAATCTGTGAAGGAACTTGCATCGAATTCTTTGAAGATGAGCGTGGAAACTGTGAAGCAACCTGTGATACCTCCCTTGACTGCCAGACGTATGAGGAATGTTTGGATGGTTGCTCTGGCTTGAGAGGTCTTACCATAACAATCATAAGCCTTCCCCCTGTTGAAGACGAAGAAGAATCCAACCAATGAGTGTACTAACGATCCCCGCAGATTGTGTCAGGGTTGGCTTTCAGGGCAAGGCAGAATTGCCCTAAGAGTCCGAATGGTTGATACGTTCTTCCAACTCGGCCAGGTCCTTCAAGATTTCTTCAAAGGAGGGTGGAGTCTCAAGAAACATCGGTTGCATGGCTTGGTAGTCCCTCTTCAGGTCACCGATCCGGGATTCTGGAGGTACCAGTCTTAAGGTCCCTGGCATTGCGGTCTCGTACCTAGCCCACGATGAACGGAAGTACGTGTGTTTGAATTCTGCCACCCGGCGGAGGAGTGCCAAATCCGCAAGTGCTCGCTGTCCGGACTCATGCGCGGCCATAAGGACCACATCATAGCAGTCCCTTGACAACCGAGTCCTCATTTGGCTCTCTATGGGGCGATGGTACTCCGCATGCAGAATAGTCGCCTTTTCCCAGAATGACCTCTCGGCTGCCAGAGCAACCACCTCAGAGTAGGGATCCTCGAACACTTCGGGAAATTCCTCAGCAACCCACGGCACCACTTTGTATGTACCGGTTGGGGATTGATCCGTGAGTGATCCAAGCTCCAATTTGACTTGCGGGCGAATATAGCCTTGTGAGTCCGGTTCTTCAGTTGGATAGTGAAATAGCAGGACTGGCGAGTTGGTCTGCGGATCGACTTCGAAAACCAAATAGCCGGGCTGTGAAGGCGATTTCCCTATTGCTTCGGTGAGTGCGCGTTCGAGAGTTGGTCGTACCCTGTCCTCAACGGCCTCGATACAAGCCTGCTCCAACTTCTTGCATCGTTTCACGAGCTGGGAGCGGGAAGAGGCCCTCTCGGGACTCATCTCACCACCAAAGCCTAGCCACTCAGGGCATAGAGACAGATCGACGTCTTCGGAGAACCGTTTGATGATCCCGAACACTTTGGAAAGGGAGGTGCCCCCTTTGAAAACGAAGTTGTCCGCCAACTCCGGGAGACTGAAAACCATTCTCAGCATTAAGCATACCCAGAAGTCTTTCTCGACAATCAGTCTGGATAACCCTTGGCGGTTGGCCACTTCTTGAAAATATGTGGCCCGTTCTTCTGAAGGGAGAGCAGCGAAGTCAATCATCCGTGATTTCCACTATTCGATCGATAATGGGATGCATCCAACCAGGCGCATGGGCTTTGTCTCTTCTTAGCTGCAGTTTCTCGTCCCGGCCCAGAGCGTTCCTCAGCCGACTCACATGTTCTTCAGAGACCTGACTCTTTCCCACATGTCTTAGCGCTTGTATCACCGTTCCGCTTGGTCGCCCCGCCGTAGCCATGTTTCTGGGAGTGGTATTCTTGAGTGCTATTTCTTGTGAGCCTATCTTGACACTTCTGGTCGGCCCTTCCGTCAGGAAGACAATCTTTGCGGGGACTTGCTCGGATAGACCAAGCAGGTTTGCGGCGTAGGCCCCGGACGGTTGGAGGCGGGCGCTGTCCCTATCTGTGAGAGCCCGAGCAACAGCACTCGGGTTCGGGGCGAGCAGGCCAATCTTTGGATGCTTTCGCGGATAATCATACAGGCCACGGGCAAGCCGACGTATGGTCCCTTTCTTCGTGAGGCGCGATAGCGCTGAGTCGATGGTGTTTCGCCCCCCAATGTCCAGAAATTCTCTTGGAGTGAAGCACCAACCCCTGCCTTTTCCATATATCCTGCTAACTATCTGTTTTTCAATTGTTTTCATTAGCCCATCCTGCATCTTTTTGCAAGAAAAAATACCCTCTTTTTCTTGCAAGATCAAGGGGGGCGTTGGGAGACAATCTGGAGATGGAAAGGTTGTCAGTGAAGCCCGTGTAGAAGTGTTCCGGCTCGCAGCCTTTGCTTCTCACTGGCGTTCGAAGCGAAGGTTGGTGGAAGCGGTGGGAGTTGAACACTCAGCCCCACTTAAAAACTCAGTTAAATAATAAGACCAGATGATGCAGGATCCCCCAATCCACAAGTTTTCTACAAAACTCATATCGCACAATGATGCTTGAGGCCAATTCTTGGCAAGAAACCCGTACCGCCCTTCACGTCTTGCTTCGAGATATTCAATCCTGCAGGGGCGATCCCGAGCATCCCGAACGGGCGGCCTACGAGACAGAAACGGGCGGCCCGGCTGTTCCGGCTGGCTACACAAAGTATGGAATCCGGTCGCATTCGAGAATGGCGACCCCGGGTCTTGGGCTTGACTTTGGAATATCGGCTTTCTATTCTATAAACTATCTAGATTGAAGGCCCCATCTTTGGCAGGGGAGGAGGCAGCTGTGAGGCGAACCGCATGTGTCGCCATTCTTGCTTCATTCATCGTGTGCATCGCATCCGTTCCTGTTCTCGCTACGGACTTCAGACCCATCTTCCCGAAACAAGCACAGAAAATGGTAGCCCCTCCCAATTTCACGTGGGCAACCGGTGACTATGATTTCTTCGTCCTGCTGGTCCTTGCTCCTATCCCCGGCCATTGGTATCAGCCTATAGTGATCCCGCAAGCGAAGAGCTTCTTTCTCATGCCGGAGGAATGGTGGGAAGCGATGGTTACGGATGGGCGGGGACTGTGGTTCGTCCTTGGCATGAACACGAGTGCCTGGGATTATTCCGTGACGCCGTGGCAGTATTTTCATAAGGTGACTGATTGCGAGGTGCAGTTCCCGGATCCGAACCTGGATGCAGAAATCAGATGGCAGATAGAGAAACCCAACGGACCTATTCTGGCCTCTGATTTGTCGGCAGTCATCTCGCTTGAGGTATTCGCACCTGGGGGAGACATAATCGATTTGCACGGCCTGGAGTACTGTGTGAACTTAAGTCTTCTGAATATTGGGGGCGGGGCGGTTGAAGACCTGACTCCTCTCGCTGGAATCGTAGATCTCTGGGCATTCGGAGTACTTGTTGACCATGCTGGCTTTCTTTGTAATCCTGATGGTCCGCGCCATGATCTACCGATAGTCGACCCAAGCCCAATCGCGGGCCTTCAGAACCTTGGTGTCTTAGCCTTTTACCCCAATCCGATCACAGATTTGACTCCACTTGGAAGTCTATCGAATCTTCAAGCTCTTGGTCTCGTTTGCGGCGAGGTCGAGGATATCACTCCCTTGGGTGGTTTGAGTCAACTCGAAATGCTCTCCCTTGCGCAAAACGAAATCAGCGACCTATCACCTCTGGCAATGATCCTTAGTCTGAGCTTCGTACACCTCGGCGATAACGAGATCAGTGATGTCTCCCCGCTTGTTGAGTATTTTAGTGAAGGTCGGTACGACGAAGGCGTAGATCTATACGGCAATCCCCTTAGCACGACTTCATGCGAAGTGACGATCCCGATTCTCGAAGGTTGGGGCGTCCCAGTGTGGCATGACTGCCCATAGCACAACCACTTCGTGTTGAACAGTTTGCGCATAAATCGAAATCGATGGCTGCAAGAGGGACTTCTTTTGCGGTTCCTAGATGTCATGTTTCCACCCGGAAAAACGTCTCGCCGGAACAGGTCATAGAGGAAGATAAGGTGCCAAGGGATTTCGAGAGATGAATCAGAAGAGATCACGGAATAGGAAAGCGGGTCTATCAGTAATCAGGAAGAATCGAAGATCCCTCGGAATATTGTTCGTGCTTGTGCTCGTATGTATATTGCTTCTGATGACTCTCGGCTACCACTTGGGTCCTGACAGACTCTGGATCACCCCAACAGGCAGCGTCCCTGAACGCGAAATGCCTCAAGCTCGTGAATAGCCTACTTGGAGGAGAAGGTCGTGCAGAATGTTGTCATGAGCGTCCCGTTTTCGCTACCTACATGTTGACTCTGTACTATCGCCTCAGAGTCCATTTCTTTTTGAGTTTACCTTTGGTGCTTTTGAGATTATGACTGACAAGCAAGAAATGAGAAGAAGAATCTCTAAGATGGGGCCGATCCTTCTGGCTCTCTCCTTCAGTGTCACTCTGGTGGGGGCTGTATATCTTGGCGTATATTATTCGGTTCTGCTCGTACTGGAGAGGTTCATGCCCGATTCAGGATCGGCGGTGGCGGTTTTCATAATTCTGGCATTAGCCTTGCTGATTTTCGGTTATCTCACATGCTTTAAGTGGCTATACGGCTTCTCTAAGAAGCTCCTAAACAGTGAAACGTTCCGTCTATGAACTTGCGCTGCGCGTATGCCTAACCCCATAATCTGATGTGGATCTACCAGCAGGGGGAGGACATGAGACTGGTTGTCGGCATGTATGCTGCCTTGATCACTGGGTTGGTCCTGACTGGGATCAGCTACGGATTAAGCAGGAGAGACATGTCTAGGACCAAGAAGATCCTGTTCTCGCTCGTTACGTTGGTGTATATAGCCTACGGTGTTTGGTTGTTCTTATCTTAGGGTCGCCTAGGTCAAACCGAATTGCACATACACCGCATGCTCATTGTTACATCTATCCGGCCCCCTACGTGGAGTGCATATGGAAGGTTTGCAGCGACTGACATGTGGGCAAAACGGAAGCGTATTCCTATAGTGCGGATATAGCATGCCCGGGAATTAGGTGGCAGATCCAAATCATCCCTAACCCGTGAAGGAGGGTTCTGCATGAGATGGTTTGTCTATCCTGCAATTGCGGTACTTCTTACTGGCTGTGGTGGCAAAATCAATGTTGAGAATGAGACGCCTTCCCAACCAGAGAAGATGACGATGACAGGTGAGGTTGATACCGAAGAACTGAAGGAGTGCACGGGAGGGGGTAAGAGTCTTGCTACCTGCCTTGAAATGCAGAAGGTAAGCGTAAGAACTGAAGAGGACCCTTGCACTGAACAGATGGATTGCAGGGAGTGTCCGAACAAAGCTGACTCCTTGGCCAAACAGGGAAAGTATCGGCAAGCACTCCAATTGTGGGAGACCATTACCTCTTCTCAATGCCTGGATCCAGAGCAGTACGTTGGCAACAGGGAGACAGCCAGACTCAACCTGGCAATCAAGACTGGAGACGAAGCACTCATGGAGGAAGCATGTAGATACTTCCGAAGCAGAGGCATGGATCTGATCAAGTGTAAGAAGCATCAGGGAACCAGGGGCGCAAATAAACAATGATCAGCATTCCATATTTACCGCACCTATACGAACTTTCAGAATTGCATGTTTCCCTGGATACGCTATAGGTTTCCGTCTGATCTGCTTGGGACGGTGAGGCTCCCGATCTCCGGATGGACTCGCAAGCCTCCCAACTAGATGAGGGCGGAACAGGGTCAAGCGCCGGCGGCCTTGTAGGCGGCGTCCACGATTTCCCGAGCGGCGTCCTGTACCTCCTTCAGGTGCTCCTTGCCCTTGAAGCTCTCTGCATAGATCTTGCTGATGTCTTCGGTGCCTGAGGGCCGTGCAGCGAACCAGGCGTTCTCGGCGACTACCTTGAGACCACCGATCGGAGCGTCGTTACCCGGCGCGTTCGTGAGTTTTGCACGGATTTCCTCTCCTGCCAGTTCCTTCGCCGTAACCATCTCGGCGGAGAGCCTCTTCAGGGCATCCCGCTCGGCGGATGAGGCTGCCGTGTCGATACGCTCGTAGACAGGGCTTCCGAATTTCTCCTCCAGCTCTTTGTAGAGCTCGTCCGGGGACCGTTCCGTTCTGGCCATGATCTCGGCGGCCAGCAGGTTCATGATGATCCCGTCCTTGTCCGTGCACCAGACCGAGCCGTCCTTGCGGAGGAAGGCGGCCCCGGCGCTCTCTTCACCTCCGAACCCGTAGGATCCGTCCAGCAGTCCATCCACGAACCACTTGAACCCGACGGGGACCTCGGAAAGTCGCCTTTCCAGGTGAGCAGCCACCCGGTCGATCATGGAGCTGGAGACCAGCGTCTTGCCGACGCGGGCTCCGGCCTGCCAGCCCGGACGGTTCTGGAAGAGATACCAGACGGACACGGCCAGATAATGGTTCGGGGCCAGCAGGCCCGCACCCTTCGTCACGATCCCGTGGCGGTCCGTGTCCGGGTCGTTCCCAAAGGCGACGTCGAACTTGTCCTTGAGCCCGATCAGGCCGGCCATGGCATAGGGGGACGAGCAGTCCATTCGGATCTTGCCGTCCTTGTCCACGGTCATGAAGCCGAAGGTCGGGTCCACGGCCGGGTTCACCAGATCTATATTGAGGCCGAATTGCTCGGCAATCGGCTCCCAGAAACCTACGCCCGCTCCGCCGAGGGGGTCTACACCGATCTTCAGGCCCGACTTGGCGATCGCCTCCATGTCGAGGATGTTTTCCAGGTCCCGGGTGTAGGGGCCCACGTAGTCGTATTCTCGGGTCGTGTCCGCGGCGAGGGCCTGTTGGTAAGGGATCCGGCGCACGTCTTTCGACCCCTCACGGAGGATTTCGTTGGCCCTGTCCTCGATCGTCTTGGTGGTGTCCGTGTCCGCAGGGCCTCCGTGGGGCGGGTTGTACTTGAATCCACCGTCATCCGGAGGGTTGTGGGACGGCGTGATCACCACTCCGTCTGCCAGCCCCGAGGTTCTGTCCCGGTTGTAGGTCAGGATGGCGTGGGAGATCACCGGCGTGGGCGTGTATCCTCCGCCCTCCTGGATCATGACGGTCACGCCGTTGGCGGCAAAGACTTCGAGGGCACTCGCAAGGGCGGGCTCGGACAGGGCGTGGGTGTCCTTGCCCATGAGCAGGGGCCCGCCGATTCCTTTCTTCTTTCTGTGCTCGCAGATCGCCTGGGTCACGGCTAGGATGTGATGCTCGTTGAAACTCGTCTTCGAGGGGTTTCCCCGGTGACCGGACGTCCCGAAGGAGACCCTCTGGGCCGGATCGGACACATCGGGCCTGTCCGTGTAATACAGGGTGACGAGCCTGGGGATGTTGACGAGCAGATCCCGTGGTGCCGGCTTTCCGGCCAGGGGAGAAAGGGCCATGGTCACACCTCCTCGAACGAATGAATTCTGCAAATCAACGAACAGGACGCGACCCGGGGGCAGGGCGTCCACAGAGTTCAGGATTGAGAATACTCGAATCATGGGTCGGCCTGCAATCATCTTACATGAAACAAGGGCCCAATCGGGTCGCTTCACAATCCGAGGACAGGAGAGAGTTATGGGAGACCTCAAGGGGAAGACGTTATTTGTTACGGGTGGAAGCCGGGGTATCGGAAAGGCGATCGCCCTGCGCGCGGCCCGGGATGGGGCAAACGTGGTGATCGCGGCCAAGACCGCCGAGCCGCACCCGAAGCTGGACGGGACGATCTACACATCGGCCGAGGAGATCGAGGCGGCGGGAGGCAAGGCGCTGCCTGTCATCGTGGACATCCGCTACGAGGATCAGGTCCAAGCCGCCGTGGAGAAGGGTGTGGAGGCCTTCGGCGGAATCGACATCCTCGTCAACAACGCGAGCGCGATCTTTCTGGCCGGGGTCGAAGCTACGCCGATGAAGCGGTTCGACCTAATGCACCAGATCAATGTGCGCGGCACCTTTGCAGCCTCCCAGGCCTGCCTGCCCCACCTGAAGAAGGCGGAAAACCCGCACATCCTGGTCCTCTCTCCCCCTCCCAAGCTGGACCCGAAGTGGTTCGCCAGCCACCTGGCCTACACCATGTCCAAGTACGGCATGAGCATGTGCGTCCTCGGGATGGCCGAGGAGTTCAAGCCTCTCGGTATCGGGGTGAATGCCCTCTGGCCGCGAACGGTGATCGCGACTGCCGCCGTGCAGAATCTGCTGGGAGGGGATTCCACGATCCAGCGAAGCCGCAGACCGGACATCATGGCGGATGCGGCCTATATCGTCCTGAACAGCGACAGCCGAAAGAACACGGGAAACTTCTTTGTAGACGAAGATGTGCTCGCATCCGACGGGGTCACGGACCTGGACCATTACGCCCTGAACCCCGGGAGCGATCTCATCCAGGATCTGTTTCTCTGATGCTCCGTCGTTGCTTTTGGGGGGAACCGCTGTGCACTTCTGTGAGAGCACGGGTCTATGATCGATAGGACGTTTCGTCCCCTCTTGGGCTAGCTGTCGTTGCCGGCCTTTCGCGAGGCCGCCTGCAGCTCGAAAAGGCGAAGGTATTCCTCCTCGGATTTCTCCAGGTCCTGGTGGAGATCATCCACGCGTCGCGCCAGGAAGTCGCGGTGTGCTTTGAGCTCGAGGTGAGTCCTGATCCTCGCAAGGGCAACGTCGACGTTGAAGGGCTTTCGAATGTAGTCGCTTCCTCCTACTTCCAGACCCCTGGTCTCGGCAGTCACGTCGGTCTCTCCGGTCAGGAAGATCACCGGGATGTTCCGGCATCTCTCGTACTCCATGAGCCCTTGGCATACCTCGTAGCCGTTCAGATCCGGCATCGTGACATCGAGCAGGATCAGGTCCGGTCCGGGTATCGACATGGCTTTCTCGATCCCCTCCTGCCCGGACCTGGCCAGGGTAATTTCGAAGTGTTCCTTGAGAACCTCATGAAACATCTCCATGGTCTCGGGCTGGTCATCCACGATCAGGATCATCGGCTTTTTCACGGCTTCCTCCTGTCCGGCTTCGTTGAAATATGATGGCGAACAAATCGTTATATTAGTCATCAGAGAAAAAATATCGGTTCTGTCCAACAAGTCCTCCATCTTCTTCAAAGGGATCGGAACCGGAACGCGCACTAGTACCCGTATCAACGTCAAACTAGATGAAGCACTCCTGAAATCGGTGCAGGGGCACCCGTAGGAACTGCTTCTGTTGCATCCGGGCCACCCATAGAGAGAGCAACACACGTGCCAATTGCCACGAAAGATGAGCGGCTGGGTCGCCTGTAGAAAACCTATCATTCTCGTTGGTGAATCACGAAGGGGAGCAGCACGCACGCTGAACCGGAAGACGCGATCCGGTCTTGTCCGGGGAGATGGGGTCTCGCTGGACAAGATTCCTGTCTTGTGAGGGAATCTCCTGTTAGGTATTTTCACCTACGTATGGTAGGGGGCCTTTTCAGCCGGTTGCGGGCTCGAGGATCTCGGTAAACTTGGCTTAGCGCCGCCCACACGGTTCCGGTCCGCTGGGAGGGCGTCTCTCAAGAGGAAGAGATTCCGGCCTCTAACCGTCGTTATATCAGTAATGGGGAGCAGGGAAGCGCGGCCCTGACGCGCAGGGATAGCGTCAGGGCCACAGTGTTTGCCTGCAAGTGTTTCACCATCATCCTGCCAGACTTCCCAACTCGTGCACGAACCTAGGGTGGCGGCGGTGGACTGGCGCACCTAGGAAGGCTGCAAGCCACCACGCACATTCGCGCATCGAGCACCGTGATCCATCCGTCACCGTCACGATCGCGCGGATCGTCGGGTCCTGCGGCCGGCGTGTTTCGTGCTGCGAGGATGAGCATGATGTCCATGATATCCACGTCGCCGTCGCCGTCGATGTCACAAGGAACCGGTTCCTGGCTGTCACAGACATCCCCGATTCCGTCGTCATCCGAGTCTGCCTGATCCGAATTCGCGTTGTCCGGGCAGTTGTCGTCGTCGTCCGGTACGGCGTCGTTGTCACGGTCGGGCAGGGATCGAACTTCGCGCGTGGACTCGTCCCCCTGCAGGTTCTCCCAGCGGATGAGCCACAGCAGGGCTCCACAGGGGTCTTCCGGTGTCTGTGTGTCGAATGCGATGAGCTCTCTGCTCATCGTCGTTGCGTTCGGAATCACCGTTGCCAGCACGTCCGGGTCTTCGTCGTCCGTGTGGGCGAAGGCCGCAACGCCCGAGGTCACGTTGACTCCCGGCGGCGGGTTCAAGATCTCCGCTGTCACGTTGTAAGCGAAGCCGGAACCTTCGTTCACTAGATAGACCTTCCACATACCGCTGCCCGGGGGCATCTCCTCGCAGTTCCGGACTCTCAAGTCGGGCTCGATCGGGAATTCGGGTATGACGTGCTCGACGAAATCGGTGTCGATCCGTGTCGGAGGGTCCGCATTGGGAAAGATGATCGTTCCTACGTTGCGCACCCGCGTCCCCGGCGTGGCATCGTCCCGAACGTCGATCTGGAAGCTCACGGCCCTTGGGGTGGTGGGCGGCACGACCGGGTCGGTCCAGCGGATCGTCCGGGTTGCCGGGTCGTAGGTCCCGCCGTCGTTGATCGTGAGGGTCGTGTCATCCAGGTCCGGATCAAGCGAATCGAGGATCTCCACATCGAGGGCGTCCGCGTTGCCGACGTTCTCGTAGTGGATCGTGTAGGTCATGGCGCGGCCCGCTTCGGTGAGCCCATACCCCGCGATGTTGACCGTGGGGTCCGACTCCTTGAAGTTCGGATCCACCGGCGCACATCCCGGCACACCAACGTTGCATCGTTGGAGCGCCTGCGAGCCGTTGAGGCTCGGGTCTGACCAAGTGGAGGGATCACAGCAGTAGGCCGGGACCGTCACGCCTCCGCAACGCCCTCGCGGAACCATGCAGGAGTGATTGTCCGAGTCGTTGTTTATGGGGTTGCACATGGGGTCAATGATGATTGGAGGATCTCCCGGAGGGCCCTCGATGATCCCTCCCCAACACTGCTGGTCACCGCCAGGGCCTGGAGGCAGGGTGGGCCGGCAGTCGCATTCCGAGTCGGCGCATTCGAAGAAACCGTCGCACTCGTCGTCGATTCCGTTTCCGCAGATCTCGCCGGTAGATCCCAGTCCTCTCACGGCGGCCTCATCGAATCGAACCGAGCTCGTAGACAGGTTGTTGCCGAGAAACGGGTCAGGGGTGGCGCTGTTCACCGCTGCAACATTGAAAAGCTCAGAGTTGCAGCTGAATTCCGTCCTCGAGGCGGGCGTCGTGATGTCCACGAAGTAGTCGGCCCCGATCCCCGGACCGAAGTCCCCGGCATTCCAGACGACGACGTTTTCGGTCGGGTCGAAAATGACGGGAGGTTCTGCGTCCGTGAACGTGCTCTGCGGCGGGAAGTCGATGATCTGTACGTCTTCCGCCGTGTCAGGTCCTGCATTCTCCACCTCCAGCTGGAACTCGATCGGCACACTGTTGAGTGCGACCGTTTCGGAGGCAGACTTCTCGACAGAGACGTCGGCATCTCCCATGGGAATGACCGAGGGAGGTACGTAGCAAAGCTCGGTGACGAGGAACACGGAATTGAAATTCTCAAGGTTGACTGTTCCCATGTTGCCGATGTCCGCCGCCCCGAAGAAGCCGTTGCAGGGGATCTGTCCGTCGAGATTGACCTCCTCGTTGTCGAAGGCCCCGATGAAATTGCCCCCGGGGCATCCATCCAGCTCCTCACCGAAGAAACCGATGGCGGGTACTGGCGGGTTGGCGGTGACGACCACGCCGTTGCCCGGCCCGCCGAAACTGAAGACCACGATCCCGTCGGGGCCGAAGGCGTCGAGCGGGGTGCCGCTCGTGCTTTCGAACCCGAAGTTCACCCCGTTGGGTGAGAACTCGTGCTCCAGGGCGCCCGGCGGCATTCCTAATGCCGGTGGGCCCAGGTCGAAGCATTCCGCATCGTCAAAGGCCGGGTCGGTCGGGTCGAGGACCTCCCTTGCATGGGCAAGTGGCTGGGTTATGAGAAGGACCGCAAGGGCTGCCAGGCATCCCGCCAGCAGCCTGCGGATTTGGGCTGGTTCTGTAGTTCGGCTCATGATCGTTCCCCCTCTCCTCAAGCGATGAAGACTCCGCCTCGACAAGCTGCCTTCACTGCCATCGCACCACGGGGGAACCGAGCATCTCTTCCGCGGCACGCTTCAAGGTGTTCGCGGGTCTTGACATCGCGGTTCTTGGTTTTGTTTACCGTCAACCCTTGGATTCGTGCCGCTTCTTAAGGGTTCAGGTGAAAAGTGAAGGGGAGCGGGCCCGCACTTCTTTCCAATGAAAGAGTTTTCTGTAGAGAATAATAAACTTGCCAGCCGGCCCGGACTTAACTATAGTAGAGGGAAAGGAGGAAAGAGTGATGAAGAGAGCGATCGTTTTCGGGTTGTTTCTTGCTGCCCTTTTCGTGTTCGTCAGTAGCACCATGGCGGAGGATTGCCTCTACGTCGGCAAGACGCCGGTCTGCATCGGGATGAAGAAGAAAGCCGTCATCAATGCCCTGGTAGCAGAGTACGATATGCGGGCCAAGATGGAGGAGGACGGAAAGGCGAGCGAGGACATCTGGCTGTTGCGGACCAAGTCGGGAGGCCTGGGTGAGGAGATGAAGGGGATCATCGAGTTCGATGACGGCAGGGTGCGGAGTGCCTACAAGAGCTGGGGCAGGTTCGATGATGCGGATCAGCTCTTTGATGTCATTTTCCAGCTTCTGTCCACGTCGAAGGACGCTGAAAAGGTGCGTCCGGAGATCGTTCTGAACGAGATCGCCCTGCAGCCGGGATCGGACTGGAAACAGATCAAGATCAAGTTCGATGCCAAGGAGATCGAAATCAAGAAGATCTCCGATCGTGACGGAGCCACGATCGTGCTCGATGAGAACTTAAGGAAGGAGTGAGGACTCGAGGGCCGCTCGAATGATATCGAGTGCGGTCCGGTTGAGCTCGGTCGCACGCGCCTCGGATGAGGATTCGGAGTAGCAGCGAAACTCGGGTGCATTTCCCGAGGGCCGCAGGTGGACAATATCCCCGGTTGAGAAGGTGATACGCGCGCCGTCCGTGCAATCCATTCCCTGGAAGGCACCGAAAGATTTCCCGAAGACCTTGCTCACCTTCTTTCCGGACTCCTTTCTGAATCCTTCGACCACAGCCTTTCCGGTCTCCGCAGGAATTCCCCTCAAGAGCCCGCTCACCGTGAAGCGCGCAGGCAGAGATGAGACGAGCGAAGAGATCGGCTGCCCGCGGCGCAGTGACATGTCCAGCAGCGCGACGATGGGAAGGGCCGCGTCCCGGGTCGGCAGGGCCGACAGGCTCTCGGCCGCATGCTCGCGGGTCAGGTCCGTAGCCGTGAGGAATCCGCCGTTCGCCTCGTAGCCTACTACCCTCTTGTATCCTGCTTCGACCGCGTTCAGCATCGATTCGATGACGTAGGGGGAGCCGATGCGTGTGCGATCGACATTCACGAAGCGCACGGATTGTTCCAGGGCGGTGTTGCAGCTCACCGGCACCGAGACCGAATCGGCCTCCAGATAGTCCGCCACCAGGATTCCCAGCACGTCCCCGCGCACGACCTTCCCCTTTTCATCGACAACTAGGGGCCGATCCCCGTCCCCGTCGGCCGTCACCAGAGCGTCGGCCCCGTGCTCGACCACCCATTCGGCGAGTCGCTCGGCATCTTGCACTGCCTCGGTGTCGACCGGAACGAACGTGTCCGACCAGCCCACCTCGACGAGCTTTGCCCCGAGCCGCTCGAGTATCTCCGGAAGGATCCGGCGAGAGACGCAGGAGTGCTGGTAGAAGACGACCTTCATGCCCTCCAGGCAACCTTCGGTGAAGAACGAGACAATCCTGTCCACGTAGTCCTGCCTCGCAGCAGGGTTCTCGCGGCCAAGCTCGAATTCGAGCTCCGGCTTGAGGCCTCCTTCGCCGGTGAAGGCTGAAGTGCCGTTTCGGATTAGCTCGGCCTCCAGCTCGGCCAGATCCCGGTACCGGAGCGAGATCTCCTGCTCGTCCGTCTTCAATACCTCGCCCCAGGGCATGTTGTACTTGATTCCGTTCCGGTCTTCCGGGATGTGGCTTCCGGTAACCATGATGCTGGGTATCCGGAGCTTCAGGCCCTGAACGGTAACGGCCGGCGTGGGCACCAGGCCACAGTAGTCGACCTCCAGCCCTTCTTGCTGTGCTGCGAAGGCGGCGGCCTTTAGGATTCGCGGCGTGCTCTTTCGATGGTCCCCGGCGAGGGCCACCGCGCGTGGCGAGGACCCGGTCTTTACGTAGCGAAGAAAGGCCAGGGTATAGAGGCAGCACTCCCGGTCCGTCATGTCGGACACAAGACCTCTCACGCCACTCGTCCCGAACTTAAGTGCCACTACTCTGTCCGCCCATAGTCGTCTTCGTATCGAACGATGTCGTCTTCACCCAGGTAGTCCCCTGCCTGAACCTCCACCACGCGAAGCAACACGTCTCCTCGGTTCTCGAGCCGGTGTTTCGCTTTGAAAGGGATATAGATGTGTTCGCCGCAAGGCACCTCGATGACCTCGTCATCCAGGGTGACCGTTGCGGTGCCCTTGACCACGGCCCAGTGCTCGGATCGCTGTTCGTGCGACTGATAGCTCAAGCGTGCGCCCGGTATGACATCCAGCCACTTCACCTGGTAAGTGTCCCCTAGATCCAGCACCTTGTAGGCTCCCCAGGGCTTGTCTACTTTCCGGTGGATCTCGGCCTCGGTTCTGTCCTGGTCCCGGAGATGCTCCGCGATCTCCCGAACATCCTGGCTTCGCTTTTCATCGCAGACCAGCACGGCATCGGTCGTGTCCACCACGACCAGACCCTCCACCCCCAGGGTGGCTACCAGCCGTTCACCGGATCGGACCAGACTGTTGCGCGTGTCCAGGGCCAGCACATCGCCCTGGAGCACGTTCCCGCTCCCGTCCTTGTCGAGCAGTTCCCGCACGGTCTCCCAGCTTCCCACATCGCTCCATCCCATGTCCGCCGGGATCACCGCGACGCGGTCGCCATGCTCCATGATTCCGTAGTCCACCGAGATCGAAGGCAGGCCGCTATAAATGTCCGCGATTCGACCTGAACGATCCGGCTGTTCCTGCTCGAGGAAACCGGCTATTTCCTTCAGGCCTTTGTGATGCTCCGGAAGGTGCTGCTTCGTTTCTTCCATGAAGCGATCCGCCCTCCAGATGAAGATCCCGCTGTTCCAGTAATACTCGCCGGACCCTACATATGCGGTCGCCTTTTCCCGGTCCGGCTTCTCGGTGAATCGGATCACCCGAGCAGGCGGCTCCCCCGGACCCGCTTGCTCCTCTTCCAACGGTGCGCCCCTCTGGATGTAGCCATAGCCTGTTTCCGGGCGCGTCGGCTTGATCCCGAGTGTTACGAGCCACCCTTGAGATGCGACTTCCCAGGCCTTTCGAATGAGATCCTGGAAACGCGCATCCTCCTGGATATGGTGATCGGCCGGAAAGACCGCGAGGGTTGCCTCAGGATCGACCGCCAGCACGTGCACGGCGGTCAGGCCGATCGCCGCCGCCGTGTTCTTGCCCGCAGGTTCCTCGATAACACGCACTTTGTCGAACCCCAGCGTGCCGAGTTCCCTCTTGATTTCTCCCGCCTGGGACCGGGTGGTGACCACCCAGATCCGCTCTTCCGGGACGAGGGGTTTTGTCCTCTCCAGCGTTAGGGCGAGCATGCTCCGATCGCCCACGATGCTGAGAAGCTGCTTGGGCGAGAGTGACCGGCTCAGAGGCCAGAAGCGTGTGCCGGTTCCTCCCGCCAGGATCACCGCATGAAGTGTTCCGGTCGGCATCCCATTCTCCCCTGTCGATTCGCCTGTCCGGGATAGTCTATAAAGCACCAATAAATCTCAGGAATCCATACTGCATTCTTATCGGAAAAAGTGGGAAGGGTCAAAAGAGGAAAATTCGGCTTGACATACAATTAGGCACCTAATAGTATGGCACCTAATCTAAATGGAGGATATCCGTGTTCTTCCTTAGAGACCTGCCGACGAGTAACCTGCTGTACGATCTCTCCCAACGCTACCCCGAACTGGATCCCCCGGCCCTGATGAGCTGCATCGCACTGTTGCGCACCGGGAGCGACATGCTGGCAGCCCTTGAGCGGATTCTCGGTCGCTACGGCCTGTCACAGGGGAGGTTTCTCACCCTGATCGTCTTGAACAGGGATCCGGAGGAAGAGGTCACGCCATCGGACCTTGCGGAGAGGGTCGGAGTGACCCGGGCGACCATGACCGGTTTGCTCGACACCCTTGCCAGAGGCGGGTGGATCGAGCGCCTACAGCACAACGAGGATCGAAGACGGGTGGTGGTGCGCCTGACAAGGGACGGATTGAAACGTCTCGGCACGATGCTTCCGGGCTACTACCGGGAGATCTCCAGTATCATGGCAGGCCTGACCGAGGAGGAGCACGAGATGCTCGTGAGGGTCCTGGGCAAGGTGCGAGATGGGATGTCAGCTCACGCAGCGAAGGGCTTGAGTCGAGGTTCTTCTTGATTCGTTCTTCGATGCTCGATTGTGCGCGTTCGCCCGGTAACACTTGATGGGGTGGCAAAACGAGCCGGCCAGAAGGGAGGAAGAGGATCATGCCAGAGGTTGCCTCGGGAAGGTTTCAGGACAAGGTTGCGATTGTGACCGGTGCGGGTGGTGATATCGGCAGAGAGATATCCCTTCACTATGCCCGGGAAGGGGCGAAGGTCGTTGTCTCGGACGTCAATCCGGCTGCCGCGGAAGAAACCAAGGCGGTCATCGACGCCGAAGGAGGCGAATCCCTGGTCGTGCAGGCGAATGTGATGGATTCCGAAAGCGTCAAAGGCATGGTCGAGACGGTCATCGATGCGTGGGGAAAGATCGATATCCTGGTCAACAACGCGGGGATCGGCGAGCGAAGCTCGCTGCTGGAGACCCGGGAAGAGATGTGGGACCTGATCATGGCCGTGGACGCGGGCGGCGTGTTCAGGTGTTCGAAATACGTGGCACCCGAGATGATCAAGGCCGGGGGCGGCCGCATCGTGAATATCGCCTCTCTCATGGGCATGATCGGGATGGGCGCGCCCTCCTACACGGCAGCCAAGGGCGCGATCATCGCCATGACGCCCATCGTGGCGGCCGAGCTCGGCCCCCACAAGATCAACTACAATACGATCTGCCCCGGATTCATCGTAACCAAGCTCAACCGGGACATGTTGGAAAGCGGGGTCGGCGACCAGGTGATCGACAAGATTCCCCTGCGACGATTCGGCAACACGGCGGACACGGCCAGGCTCGTGCTGTTTCTCACCTCGGACGATGCAGACTACATCACCGGTGCGGTCATTCCCTTGGACGGCGGTATGGGAAGATTCCTGGATCTGGGTGAGGACTATCGGACCTATGACCCTTTCAAGAACTTGCAGGGATGAGTGATTCCAGACGGACTCGGTAACGAGGAGGAGGCGTAATGGACAAACCGATCGCAGTGCAACTGGCGGAATTCGCCGAGAAGACGAAGTACGAGGACCTGCCGCAGCAAATCGTCGACAAGGTGAAGCACTACATTCTGGATGTCATCGGATGTGCGGTTCGGGCCTGTGATGAGAAACAAGCCCAGGCGGTGACCACGGTGATGAAGGAGCAGGGCGGATCACCCGTCTCCTCGGTCTTTGCCAAGGGCTTCAAGACCTCGCCCATGAACGCCGCCTTCATCAACGGCACCATGGGGCACATCTTCGACTATGACGACGATCATCGGGAAGGGACCATGCACCCGTCGGTGTCCGTGTTTCCAGCAGTCTTTGCCCTGGGAGAGAAGAACGAGGTCACAGGAAAGGAATTCATGCGTGCCTTCATCCTGGGGCTCGAGGTCATGATCCGCACGGGTGAGGCCTTCCTGGGAAAGACCTACTATCAGGGGTTCCATCCCACAGGGACGTGCGGTGTGTTTGGTGCGGCCCTGGGCAGCTCGATGATTCTCGGCCTCAATGCCGAGCAGGCCGCCTGGGCACTGGGTCTGTCCGGGAGCTTCGCCGCCGGCACGCTCGAGTGGGCCACGGAAGGATCCTGGCAGAAGCCGATCCAGGCCGGCGAGCCGGCCATGAGCGGGGTCCTGTGCGCTTCCCTTGCGGAGCAGAATTTCGTCGGCGCAAGGACGATCTACGATGGGCCGGTTGGATTCATCCGGGCCTATTCGCACCAGGACACCTACGACCTCGGGCGGTTGACCCAGAACCTGGGCGAGAAGTGGGAGATGGAGGACACGAGCATCAAGGTGCACGCCTGCTGCCGCTTTGCCGGGCCCATTGCCGACTGTGCCATGGACCTCTACGACCAGGGGGTTAGGGCAGAGGACGTGGAAAGCCTCCATGCAAAGGTGAGCAGCTGGACGATCACCGCCCTGTTGGAGAACAAGGAGCGCAAGTATCGGCCCCAGACCCATGTGG
>JANQFG010000090.1 GCA_028277985.1 bacterium
TCCACCCCGTCGAATCTCCAGAACTCTGTCCCGCCCAGTTGCATCGGATACAGATCCGTCGCGGGTTGGAGACCCATTGTCTTCACCATGGACTTCATCCACTCCGCGTAGTCTTTCGACGTTTTGATCCCTGAGAATTTGCTCAGATCCGTTGCCGCCATCACGATGTTCGGATTGAATTCCCCCCTTGGCCCCCGTTGTGCCGGTCTGTACCTTGAAATGCTGAGCAGAAGGGTTAGACCGTCCTTCTCGAGCTTCTGTTCAGAGTAGTCGTCCCCTTTGCTCTCTCTTCTCAGTACTTCCAGGAACTCCTTGGAGGATAGCGGATACCAGTCACCCGGGATGGTCATGTCAAAGGAAAAGAAACGATTCTGGTAGAAGTACAAGTCCACGGATTTGCCTTTGAACAGATCCGCGGACTCCGGGCCCGCAGGCTGCTCTGCGGCCTCGATTGAGAAATAGAGGCTCACAAGCAAAGCAGTCAACACGAGCAAGTGGAGAAGACGGCTGTATCCGGTTTGCGGCACGATCCTGCCCTCGTTGATGGTCCTAGAAACGCAAGGTCAGCCCTGAAACCACCGTGTTGCCCGTTGGCGAAAGGAATGGCGCCACGGTGACCTTGGTCTGCGCGAGTTCCTCGTTGTATCGGTTGGCCGCCAGAGGTCCCCAGATGGCCTGTATGACGTGGGTGGTGATAAGGCCGATGCTCCCTGCGCCAATGTAGAGGCTGGACGCCCCGGCAACGCCAAGCACGCCGAAGGGATGGTCGACCTCGTCCGCCTCGTCAAGGATGGCGAACCCCCCTATCAGAATAGCACCGAAGATTCCGTCGAGGATCAGAAATGCAACCCCGGATCCTGTCCGTTTTGCATAGAACTGTCCTGAACCGAACCCGACCACTCCTCCAAGGAGTCCAGCGACAAGGGGGCTTTTCCGCTTGATCCCGGGGTCACTTGTCTGTCCCACCACCACCTGTCCTGCATCCGGGTCCTCCAAGCCATTCGCCTTCAGGCAAACGGAAGGACCGCACCGACTCTCCGGGGCCGCGGCTCCCGGCTCCAGGGAGAAGCAGGTGCCCGGGTTGGCTACAACGAGGATCGAGAAAGCGAGAACGACCAGGCTTTTGGCTCCAACGGCAATTCGGATAGGCATGGCTTCCTCAGCAAGTGAACATGGGTAGAGATGGGTGGGCGGGCCTCAGGGGTGCCTCTGCTGATCATGTTCCGACCGAATATTCTCCCTGTCGTAAGAGCGTTATGAAATGGACCACCGCACTATATCCCTTGCGTGCCGGAAAGTAAAGGGAAAACGGAACGCAGCTAGGGGGTGCGCCGCAGGCGGGTCACATAACGACAGCAGTCCGCGCCGTGAGGGATCCGATCCAGGATCTCCAGATCGCCGCCGAGCAACCGGGTGTAGGTGCGATCCAGATCCATGACGGCGTCACAGAGCTGCTTTTCCCGATCGTGCTCAAAGCCGTAGGGACAAGCCTTGACGAACCATCTGAATTCATTCTCGCCCTCATCGGTCAGTTCCGGGAATATGCCGAACCGGCTCAGGAATCGAAACCATCCGGCCCGAACACCCTTTGTGTCTCGGTGTCGTCCACCACCTACATATGGCAAGTAGAAGAATACGTGAGCCACGGACTTCAGCATGCCTCGCAACAAGGGCTCGCCGATCACCGGAATCGTGAAAACGAGGGAATAGGCCTTACCGATCAGATGCATGGGTTTCATCCGTTTCGTCCTTTGCACGAATTGGGGGGATCAAGCGATCCGGTCGCCATTGTACCTTCCTGGCTAGGCTTCCTCCACCCTGCCCGTGAAAATTGCCGGGTAGACGAGGATTCCAAGGAGTCCGGCGATGGCGTCAACGAGCAAGTCCTGCCCGCTCGGAACCCTTTCGGGTACAAAAGATTGGTGGATTTCGTCTAGCAGCCCATACCCCAGAACGATGGAAGCTGCCAGCAGGAAGGATCGCAGGGAAAGCTTCCCGACCGAGTTCGGTGAGACCATCCGTGCGGTGAGCAGGCCAAGAGTGAAAAACTCCCCGAAGTGGAACAGGTAGTCCGGAAGGGTGACCGTCGGGCCTGAAGGAATGGAGAAGGAGGAGGCGTGGAAGATCGCGCTCATCAGGAGCAGGGCCGGCAGGGCCCGGTAGAGCCATCGGGAAATCGGGTCCCCTGAGGGTCTTGCCCTGGGCAGGCAGGCAAGAACAACGGCGCAGAGGGCCAGGTAGATGGGAAGGCTGAGGAAAGGAAACTCAAGGATCTCCGCCCGGTGAAGCACGACGGCCGAAACCGCGGCGGCCAGCAGAAAGATGCCGCAGAGGAGCCGCTTCTCACTTGGGGTGCCGTAGGAGATTTTCACGTCTGGAGAGGTTGCTGTGCTTCGGTTTCCCGGGCCGGCATGTCGTCACCGTACAGCACCACCCGGTTCCTGCCCCTGCGCTTGGCCGTGTACAGGGCGGCGTCCGACTTCTCGATGAGCCCGTCCCGGGTCGCACCGTCTTCCGGATAGCCGCTCACGCCGAAGCTGGAGGTAATGCTGATGTTCAGGCCTTCCTTCTCGTACAGGAAAGGGGTCTCGGACAAGGACTTTCGGATTCGCTCTAGGATTTCCAGGGCCCGTTGCTTCTCCACGCCGGGCATGATGATGCAGAATTCCTCTCCACCGTATCGGGCCAGGATGTCTTCCCCGTCACGAAGGTTGTTCTGAAGGAGCTGAACAAAGGACTTGAGCACGAAATCCCCTACGATATGCCCGTAGGAGTCGTTTACGTTCTTGAAAAAATCCAGATCGGCCATGGTCACGGACACGGGCTTGTCGTCCTGCTGGGCCTTGCTGAGCTCGAGTCCCAGACTGTCTTCGAAAGCCTTCCGTGTAAGCGCGCCGGTCAGCCCGTCGAACCGGGACAGGTCCGTGTATTCCTCCACCCGGCTCAGCAGGGTTTCCACCCGTACGGCCACTTCCTTGATGTCGTAAGGCTTGGACAGATAGTCGTCCACGCCGATCTCGAGGCCGTGAAAGCGCTCCTCGTCTCCCCGTGCCGAGAGGAAGATGAAGGGGATCATCTTCGTGGCCTCGTCCTTCTGGATTTCCTCGAACAGGGAATACCCGTCCATCTCCGGCATGCTGATATCCGAGATCATCAGGTCGGGCTTCACCTCGTGGACCATCTTCAGGGCCTTCAGGGCCGAGGTCGTGGAATGAACCCTGTAGCCCTCCTTGGTGAGCGCCACGACCAGGGCATTGACCTGATTCGGCTCGTCGTCCACGATGAGGATCTTCTTCTTCGCCTTTTCGATTTTCGGCCGGGCCCTCTTCATGAGCCCCGGTTCGCGCTCGTCCTCCTGCACGTCCTTCTCCAGGGCGACCCGGGAAGGCAGTACGAAATGGAAGGTCGATCCGCTCGCCTCTTCGCCGTTCTCCAGCCACAGGTTTCCGCCGTACTGCTCCAGGATCTGCTTGCAGAGGATGACCCCGAGGCTCATTCCCTTCTTCCGGTCCAGGATGGCCCTCTTGGGGGCGGCGTAGGACGATTCAACCGGACTGCCGGACCCGTTCGGGCTGCTCGGCAGGTCGCTCCGGTTGGACAGGGTGAATCGTATCAGGGAATTCTGGTCCGAATCCCGTTGCCCCTCGATCGGGAAGGCCCTGAGCCAGATCCTTCCCCCCTCGGCGGTGTGGCTGACGAGGGTTCTCAGCAGGGTGCTGATGACATAGTAGACCTTTTCGGATTCCGCCCAGATCTTCGGGCACCGCGGATCCAGGGCGGTCCCGTAGGTCAGGCTCTTCGTCTTCAGGATGCCTTCGTGATCCCTCAGAATCCTCTGGATCATCTGGGGCAGGAAGACCTCCTCGTTCTTCCATTCGGATTGTTCCGAGGATGTCTGATGGCGTTCCACCAGATCGGCGATCATCTGGTCGAGTCGCTGGCTCTCGGCGCGGATGATGGCTAGGAATTCCCGCTGGGTTTCGGAATCCGTTTCCGGGTAGTTCAAGAGGATCTCGGTGAACGACCGGATCGAGGTCAGGGGGGATCTCAAGTCGTGTGAAACCTCCGAGAGGAAGCCGCCCTTCATCCGGGCCAGTTCCCTGTCCCTCGTGACGTCGCGGATGAGCCTCAGGGTTCCTACCGTGTCGCCCCCTTCATTCTGTATCCAGGTGCCGCGAACCTGCAGCAGGATCCTGTTCCGGTTGGGCCCGACGATCTCCTTTTCCTTGTCGTGGGCATAGGAATCATAGATCTTGCATTCCTTGCATCTTTCCGCTTCCGGGCTCTTCTTGCTCTTCTTGGCCAGGGGAGAAATGCACAGAGGGCAGGTCTGCTTGGTCCAGCAATCCGTGTAGAGCTTTCCCCACAGGGGGCAGCTCTGATCCTTGCACCCCATGACCTGCCAGCATCGGAGGTTCACCGGTTGCTTGTCATCGAAGACCCAGGAAAGCGCGGGGTGCGCTTCGAGAATTGCCTTGATCGGCTTGCCGATCCAGCCCTTGGCCTGGACGCCCAGCAGGAACTCTGCCATGGGGTTCATCCATCTCAGGGTCGAGGACGAATCGGTGAGCACGATTCCTTCTGAAAAGGAATCGAACAAGGCTTTGATTTCACTTCCATCCAGGATTTCTTGCAAGCTGCCTCTTCCTCTGTGTTCCGGCTTCAAAGGGGGGTCGTCTTCAGGACCCCGCGGGTTCCGGGTGCGGGTCGTTCCGGTCGGCCCGGGTTTCACGGGCAAGCGGACACCTCTCGAATATGTTGAACAATTCTGCTGTGTATGGCAAGCCGAAAAGAAGATGCAAAGAACGCGACGGGCGGGGCACGATCTTCAGGACCGGGAGTGCTGGGGTGCCAGGTTGCCATCCTATCTTCTTCACGCTCGGTTTCACGACGTTCCAGAAGTCACACGCGCCTTGGGCGACGTGGGCCCGGCCTCTTCGAATGCCCTATTTGAGGAGCTCTTTGATTCTGTTGACCACGTGAGAAGGACTGAACGGCTTGGTCATGTACTCATCTGCGCCGATTTTCAACCCTTTCTCGCGATCCGCTTCCTGGCCTTTTGCCGTCAAGATGATCACGTAGGTGTCCTTGAGCACCGGGTCCTGTCGAAGCCACTGACAGACCTCCAACCCGTTCATCTTCGGCATCATGATGTCGAGAAAGACGATATTCGGTTTCTGCTGCTGAATCTTCTCCTTCGCCTCCATGCCGTTCGTGGCGGAGTCGACCTGGAAGCCTTCCTTCCTCAGGACGAAGGTGAGGGACTTGAGGATGAAAGGTTCGTCATCTACGATGAGGATCTTTCTCTCGGTGGATTTCTTGGTGGCCCCTGAGACAGCCTCAGAACTGGATGACGCCGCTTGCATGTCTTTCCCCTTCTGTTGGAAACCGCTGATAGCCATACATCTCCCGGGGAGGAAGCTGAGCAATCCCTGTGCCATTCCGGGTGAACGGCCGGGTTGCGCATCACGGAAAGGCGACCCTAAGAAAAAAATCTTCTAAAAATAGATGGTTGCAAAGGATGCAGCCTTCTCCCGCACTCAAAGGGCAGGCCGCGGCCTCGCCTGGAACCGGCAGTGAGTCCGCTGAGCGGCGCTCCTTCCCTGCAAAAGGTAGCCACCGGTGACAATTTTTTTCCCCCCTGGGCCCAAAAACGTTCCCAGGGGCGGCCTGCCCGGCGGGGTCGAACGGGTTCAGGGGTTCGTCCCCATCCAGGAGACTGCGATGATCAATGTTCCAACCGCCCAGCAATAGTAGGAAAAGTGATGGAGCTGGCCCTTGTGCACGACCCTCAGCAGGAGGCGCAGCGCTACATATCCTGTGATCAACGCGGTCAACCCGCCGACAAGGAATGGCCATTCGTTGATCGTGTGCATGTCACCCCAGGCCTTGTAGGCCTGGAGCAGGTTCGCGCCGAAGATCGCAGGAGCGGATAGCAGAAACGAGAATCGCGCGCAGAGGTCTCGTTGGAGACCACAGAACAGGCCTGTGGATATCGTGATGCCGGAACGGGAGATGCCCGGCAGCAGGGCGAGCGATTGGGCGATTCCGATCAGGAGGCTGTCTCGCAGTTGGAGAGCCTCGACATCCCGGCCGGACACCCTCCTGAATCGAGTCCCGAACAGGACGGCTCCTGTGAAGAGAAGCATGTATCCCACGGACGCCAGGGAGCCGAAAGCCGCTTCCAGCGGTTCCTGGAGCAGAAGGCCCGCGGCTGCTGCGGGCACGGAGCCGATCAGCAGATAGACGCCGAGTCGGAAATAGGGCCGGTTCTGCCATACGGCCCGGACATTTCGCTCTCGGGCCATGTCCGCAGCCGCCAGCAGGGTTTGCTTGATGACCTCCCACAGGTCCTTTCCGTAAACGAGAAGGACGGCCAAGAGCGTTCCCCCGTGCACCACCACGTCAAAGAGAAGCTCCGGGTTTCGCAATCCGAGCAAGTGCTGGAAGGCCACGAGGTGGCCCGAGCTCGATACGGGAAGGAATTCGGTCAGCCCCTGGACAACGCCGAGAAAGGTCGCTTCGCCAGAATCGATTTGTGAGATCAAGAGGGGGAGTCTCCCGTTTGCCTTTCACCTCAGGCGCTTCTGAAGTTGAAGCTGTTCGATGTCCGCATCGACCATCATTCGGATGAGCTCCTGGAAATCGACTTCGGGCTTCCACCCGAGCTCCTTTTCCGCCTTGCTCCAGTCTCCGCGAAGGATGTCGACTTCTGCGGGTCTGATGAGAGAGGGGTCGGTCACGACGTGTTCTTCCCAGGGGATTCCTGCGTGGGAGAAGGCTATCTCCACGAGGTCCCGCACGGTGTGCATGATGCCCGTTGCGACGACATAGTCCTGGGGTTCGTCCGGCTGGAGCATGAGCCACATCGCCTTCACGTAGTCCCCGGCGAATCCCCAATCCCGTTTCGCATCCAGGTTCCCCAGCTTGAGTTCCCTGGACAGCCCCAGCTTGATCCTCGCCACCCCGTGTGTGACCTTTCGTGTGACGAACTCGAGCCCGCGGCGGGGAGACTCGTGGTTGAAGAGAATCCCGGAGCAGGTGTACATCCCGTAGGACTCACGGTAGTTCACCGTGATCCAGTGGCCGTAAACCTTGGCAACCCCGTAAGGGCTGCGGGGGTGGAAGGGTGTGCTCTCGTTCTGGGGGACCTCCTGGGCCTTGCCGAACATCTCGGAGCTGGACGCCTGGTAGACCCGTGCGTCTGGCTTCATGACCCTGACCGCCTCGAGTAGACGGGTCACCCCGAGCGCAGTGAATTCCCCGGTCAAGACGGGCTGCGTCCAGGAGGTGGGCACGAAAGACTGCGCCGCCAGATTGTAGACCTCGTCCGGCTCGACCGTGCGCACCGCCTCGAGCAGAGAGTTCTGGTCGAGCAGGTCGCCGGAAACGGTGTGGATCCGATCCTGTATGTGATGCAGCCGCTCGAAGCTGGTCGTGCTGCTTCGCCGCAGCAGGCCGAATACCTCGTAATCCTTCTCCAGGAGAAACTCGGCCAGATAGGATCCATCCTGACCCGTGATACCCGTAATCAGTGCTCGTTTTCGCGGCATCCTCTCCATCTCCCTGGGTGGCCCGGCAGGGTTTCCGGTTCTGGGCAACCCTCGAGCCCCGGTGTCTTGCATCAACTCCCGGGTTGATTTGCTGCCATGTGTCTCCAGTAGTCTATGGTATCGCTCAGCGTTTGTCTCAGGTCGAACCCTCGCTGCCATCCGGTCTGCGCCGTGAAGGATGTCGCGTCTCCGACGAGTACGGGAATCTCCGTCTTCCTGACACGATCCGGGTCCTGGCGGACTTCGATTCGGACGTCGATCAGGGACTGTAGCTCCTTCAGGAGGTGGTCGATCGAAATTCCCGTTCCGGATGCGATGTTGTGCACCGATCCGGGGTCGCAGTGTTCGGCCGCAAGCCGGTAGGCCTCGACCATGTCCCGGACGTCGGTGAAATCCCTCACGGGATCCAGGTTGCCGACATGAAACACCGGACCCGTTCTTCCGGCTTCGATGGAGACGAGCTGTCTTGCAAAGCTGGCACAGACGAACCGATCCGACTGTCTCGGGCCGATATGGTTGAAGGGCCGCAGGATGATCGCCGAGACCCCGTGGCACCGCTGGTAGAGCCGTACGAGCTCCTCGGAGAGCAGCTTGGAGACTCCATAGATATGGACCGGCGCCCCGGCTCGATCCTCATGGACCGGGTTGTCCTCCGGCCGCAGCTTTCCGTAGACCTCGGAAGAGCTGATATGGACCAGCAGTGCACCGGGCGTTTCTTTCCGGATGGCCTCGAGGAGGTGGAGGGTCCCTGTGAGGTTCACCTCCATGGTTCGGTTCGGGTCGGTTTCCCCCTCCGATACGGAGGTGGTGGCTGCGAGATGATAGACCACATCCGGCTTCGCCTTTCGGAGGGCCTCGGCGAGGCCGCCAGGGGCGCGGACATCGCACGGGTGCAGCGTTGCCCGGGAGGGGAGATGTTCGATTCGGCTCGAGGCTGTGCCGGGTCGTATCGTGCCGTCCACCACGTGGTTCGCCCGGACAAGGGCCTCAGCCAGATGGCCGCCCGCAAACCCACCGATCCCTGTGATAAAGGCCCGGGAAGACATGGTATGCCCTTACAAAGCTCACGCCGCACTAGGCCTTCTTATCACGCAGAACGCGGCGATCCCCTACGCGAAGGGTAAGACGTGCCCGGTCGAAATACTCGAGAAGCGGTATAGTATATTTTCTGGTGGTCTGGCTCAAGGTCTTGAAATCGCTCGCCTGGATCTCGCCCTTCTCCTCCAGATGGCGAACGAGACGGCCTTCGAGATCCTGGAGCACAGGGACCGTATAGAAGATGTCTTCGGTGACCTTGACGAGCTCCTTCTTCTCCGCGAGATACTCCAGGAGGGTCCGAAGCCTCGTCTCAGCGCATCCTGTCCTCTCTTCGAGATCCTTTACCGTAGGCGGCATGGTCCCGTCCTTCTCGAGGGCCTCCAGGATCCGCTGGCGCATCCCTTCATCCTGGTCGGTGAGCGCCACCCGGTGCTCGGCCCATCTCATTCGGTCATGCTCCACCACGACTTCACCGCTCTCGGTCAGCCGGCCCACCGTGAAGGCAACGAGCTTCTCCGGGATCGACTCGCTCAGCTGGCTTCGAAGCGCCTCTTTCGGCATCCCCTTCTGATAGGGGCTCGCCCGGTGGAACGCTTGCAGCCGTTCCAGGATTTGTCCGGACAGGTTCCGGACCGCATCCGCGTTCACGTAAGCTCTCTGCTCAGGGTCGAACTCGGCCATCTCCCCCTTTTCGACCAGTGCCGCACAAGTGGCCTCTGCCTCATCGGAGCCGAGTTGGCTCAAGGCGACGAGATCCTTCAAGTGGCACCCGTCGACCCCCTGCTTCCAGACGAGATAGCCGATCTTGTCCAGTGCCGCCTCGCTTTCGAGCCTTTCCATCCAGGGGATGAGCAGCTCCCTGTGCTTGTCCTTGTACTTCTGGGCCCGAGGATCGAGGATCACGCCGCCTCCCAGGGTATGGTTGGTCGAGAAGTCGCGGATGATGAACCGGTCGCCCATCACAGGGAAGATCGGGCTCTCCACGGCGATCTGAGCCCACCCGGTACTGCCGGGCTCCATCCCATCCGTTTGATCCATGAACAGGATTCTTCCGAACACACGCTCGGTACCCCAATGGACCATGATGCGGAACCGGTTAGGCAAGGCCTTCGGGGCGTTCTTCAGGCAATGAAACGAGGCATTGAATCGATAGGTAGGGGCAAATCGGCCCTGTTCGGACAGGATTTCGCCTCTCCGGATGGCGGTCTTCTCGATTCCCTGCAGATTCACTGCGGTTCTGCAGCCGGCTTCCGCCTCTGTGACCTGCTCGTTGTGTACCTGGATACCCCGGATCTTCGGCCGGTTCCCCGAGGGGAGGATTTCCACCGTTTCCCCGAGCACGAGCTTGCCGGCGAGCAGCGTCCCCGTGACGACCGTGCCGAAACCTTTCATGGTGAATACCCGGTCGATCGGCATCCGGGTGACGCCCGAAGTACTCCGCTCCCTGGCTTCCCGGGCGGATTGGTCGATCGCTTGGAGCAGAGCCTCCTGTCCGTCTCCGGTAGCCGAGGAAAAAGGCAAGATCGGCTTTCCTTCCAGGAACGTGCCCTGGATCAGCTCCTGGACGTCATCGAGCGCGAGGGCCAGCATCTCCTCGTCCACGAGGTCCTTTTTCGTAAGCGCCACGAGGCCGGTTCGTACGCCGAGAAGGCGGCAGATCTCGAGATGTTCCACGGTCTGGGGCATGACCCCCTCATCCGCAGCCACGACGAGAAGGACGAGGTCGATGCCTGTTGCCCCTGCGACCATGTGGTCGATGAATTTCTCGTGTCCCGGTACATCGACGATGCCGAGCCGAAGCCCGGACGGCAGGGCGAGCGAGGTGAAGCCCAGCTCGATCGTGATGCCCCGCTGTTTCTCCTCTTTCAGTCGGTCCGTATCGACCCCGGTGAGGGCCCTGACCAGGGACGTCTTCCCATGATCGATGTGTCCGGCCGTGCCGAGGATGACGCGTTTTTCCATGCGAGGGCGCCTCTTGCTTCGCGGTTTTTTCGGGTGGGCCTCTATCTTATGCCAGAAGAACCGGGAAAGGAAGTGCCTCTACGTCTCCATTTGACGAGGCCCTGTCCGCGTGCTAGGTAAGGATGGTTCCATCCCGCTCTTCATCGGAAAGGAAGTGGCAGTTCATGCTGGATGCGAAATGGCTCAGAGAAAATCGCGACGAAGCCGAGCGAGGGCTGGCGACTCGAGGGGAAGAAGCCCCTCTGGACGCCTTCGCACTCTTCGACTCGAAGCGTAGACGCCTGCTCAGGGAGGTCGAAGAGCTCAAGGAGCTGCGGAACCGGGTATCCGAAGAGATCGGGACGATGAAGAAGCAGGGCGAGGACGCAGCCCTCAAGATAAAGAGCATGCGGGAGGTGGGCGCCCAGATCAAGAAGATGGAGAAGAGCCTCTCTGCAGTGGAGGAGGATCTCCAGGCCGTCCTGCTGAAGATCCCGAACGTGCCTCACGCGACCGTTCCGATTGGGAACGACAGCGAGGACAACCCCGAGATCCGGCAATGGGGCTCACCGCCGAGCTTCTCCTTCGAGCCGAAGAATCACTGGGACTTGGGCGAGGATCTGGACATTCTCGATTTCGGCCGGGCCGCCAAGATCGCCGGTGCTCGGTTCGTTCTTTACAAGGGGGTGGGGGCTCTGCTCGAGCGCGCCCTGGCCAATTTCATGCTGGATATTCACACGCGTGAGCATGGATACCAGGAGGTGCTGCCTCCTTTCCTGGCACACCGCCGAAGCTTCCTGGGTACGGGCAATCTGCCCAAGTTCGAGGACGACCTTTTCCATATTTCCGACAGTGACTACTATCTGGTTCCCACGGCCGAGGTGCCGGTTACGAACATCCACCAGGACGAGATCCTGCTCGAGGGGGATCTTCCCATTCGGTACGTAGCCTACACCCCGTGTTTTCGAAGAGAGGCAGGATCGCACGGGCAGGACACGCGCGGGCTCATCCGCCTCCACCAGTTCAACAAGGTCGAGCTGGTCAAGTTCGTCGAGCCCGAGAGCTCTTATGACGAGCTGGAGTCTCTCACCCGGAACGCGGAGGAGATCCTCCAGAGGCTGGGGATCCACTACAGGGTGATCGTGCTCTGCACCGGGGACATGGGATTCAGCGCGGCGAAGACCTATGACATCGAGGTCTGGCTTCCCGGGCAGGGCCTCTTTCGGGAAATCTCGTCCTGCAGCAATTTCGAGGACTTCCAGGCGCGCCGGGCTGCCATTCGATACCGGCCAGGGGGGAAGGGCAAGGCAAGGCTCGTCCACACCCTAAACGGCTCCGGCCTGGCCGTGGGCCGGACCGTGGTGGCCATCCTGGAGAACTACCAGCAGGAAGACGGAAGCATTCAGATTCCGGAGGCCCTCAGGCCCTACATGAACGGAATCGAGAGCATATCGATCAACTCCTAGCTCCCCTCATCGTGCCCGTGCACGACTCAACTTCCCGCTGACTTCTTCTCTGTTCGTTTCGAGGACGAGGACGACGACGAGCACGATGAACCTACCTGATGGCGTGGAGACCTTAGCAGGGCGAAGAGGGGAAGCCGCAGCTTGACGAGTGGGTCCATGTCGGTTCGGCGTTGGGGTGTGTCTGTCGCAGCCGGGGAAGGTAGGCTATGGACGATGTCGGCCGCACCGGGCCGATCAGTGCGAATACTTCCTCTCACCCCGGGTCACGCGCAAGACCTGTTTGGTCCTCTTCCTGCGCAACTTCGCCTTCAAGCGGTTCGTCTTGTTTCGCTTCTTGCCGGATGGCTTCTTTCCGGGCTGGGCCATGGAATCTCTCCCTCAAGGATTATGATCAACTCTCTCAGCAGATGGTGGGACACACGAATAACCCCAAACAATACCAGAAAAGGGGGCCCCGCGTCCAGTCGGGGCTCTTGAGGCTTCCTCGGCCTCCCCTCAGAGATGCCAGGTGCCCGGTTGCTTCTTCAATTACCGTACACGAGGACCGTGTACTTCGAATAGACGAGAAGCACGGTTTCCGAATAGTGGTCCACGTGGGTAATTCGGGTGATGTTCGCCTCTCGTGCCGCCGTTTCGATGCTGCAATCCCCTCTTGCATAGACACCGAGGAAGGATTCGCAGTAGCCCTTGCCCATCTTCTTGCCGAGGAGATTCGGCGTGGCCTGCTCCGGGCCCTTTACGTCCATGTACACGAAGCCGTATACCGGGGCCTTGGGGGGTATGCAACCGGAAACGCAAACCAGGCACAGACAGGCGAGCAGCGCGAGCAGATGGTAGAACTTCATCAGGATTTCCTCCTTTCGGTTTGGGTCGATTCGATCCCGGATCGGGGGTCCGGATGATTTCCTGTGAGAAGATATCTATCCGTTTTTCACGAAAGTATCAATGCCCATTGGCTATCAGCAATCAGGTCTTGGGTGTTAGCCCACCCCACTGCCCCTCGGGTACGGGTACGGGCACGGGCACGATCCCCTGACGGCCTGTTGGTTTACGGATTCTTGTGAATTCGGGAATGACAGATCACTCGGCCGGGGGCACTGGAGCTGGTGGGGGCCTGATTCCTTTGTTCGCGTTCACCTGCTTTTCATCTGGCCCCTGTGCCGCCGTTTTGACCCGGTCGGCAGGCTGAGGTATGGATGTAGAAGATTCTTTTTATTCCCAGAAGAGAGGGGGCGAAGACATGGGCGAAAACAAGCTCTCGGAAGGTGAAATCCAACGGCTTCTTTCGCAGCACATGCGGGAGAAGAACAGCGAGGCCGTCTCCGCCCTGAAGATGGTCAAGACGCGCATCGCGACCGAGAAGGGGCGATTGACGAATGTGGAGGAACTGGATGAAGAGGAGATTCTTCGGATCGTCAAGAGAGAATTGAAGGAGATTCGCGACACGGTCGAATCCCTGCGCAAGGCGGGCATGGAGGAGCGAATACCGGAGGAGGAGATGAAGATGAAGGCCCTGGAGGGCCTCCTTCCGGCCTCGCTTCCGCAGGAGGAGATACAGCAGCTCATCGAAGAGGCCGTTCAGGAACTCGGCAAAGACAACTTCGGGAAGGTCATGAAAGCGGTGATGGGGAAGGTCGCGGGAAGGGCGGACGGAAAGCTGGTCAGCGACCTCGTCAGGAAAGCACTCACGCAGGACGGATAGACCACACGGTCCCACGCCTTTCAGCTTTGACCTTTTTCCTTTCACCTATGATCAAATAACCGGCACGGGCACGGACACCGGCACGAATGAGGTGACAAGTAGCCGGTGGCCAGTGGCGATTCACATTCCCCCATTCTCCGCCCGATCCCCGACGCCGGACCCTCCAACTCGCTCCTCTCAGCCTCTTTCCCATGTTCGCCACGAAGCCGCGTGCCTTGAGCCACATCAAGGACATTTCGCATCTAAGCGGTTAGACTTCCTCCCAAAGTTCGATATCCAACCCACTGCCGAAAGCACGAGGACAGACCATGAGATGGACACCCGAGGCGGAGAAGGCGGTCGAAAGGGTGCCTTTCTTCGTCCGGAAGAGGGTGAGAAAGAGGGTGGAGGAGGAGGCGTTCCGGTCCAACGCCAAACTCGTGCGCATCGAGCACGTGCAGCGGTGCAAGGAGCGCTACCTGAATCGTATGGAGGATGAGGTCAAAGGGTATCAGGTGGAGACCTGTTTCGGCCCGAGCGGCTGCCCGAATCGGGCAATCGGAGACGATGAGATTGCGGGCCTGATCGAGGAGAGAATCTCGAGGCGGGACTGGAGAGCCTTCCTCGAGGGCAGGGTCCGGGGGACCTTGAAGATGCACCATGAATTCCGTGTCTCTGTCTCGGACTGTCCGAATGCCTGTTCCCGGCCGCAGATTGCGGACGTGGGTCTCCTCGGGGCGAGGGAGCCGGCCCTCACAGACGAGACCTGCAGTCGATGCGATGCGTGCGTGGAAGTGTGCCGGGAGGCGGCCCTGTCATTGCCGGAGGATGCTGCCCGGCCCGTGCTGGATACCGAGAGATGTCTGTTCTGCGGTCAGTGCATAGATGTCTGCCCGACAGGGACGCTGAGGGAGGCACGTCGTGGTTACCGGATCGTGGTGGGGGGGAAGCTCGGGCGTCATCCTCGGCTGGCCACTCCGCTCCAGGGCATCCACGACCGGGAGCAGGCCCTGGAGTGGCTCGACCGCTGTCTGGACTTCTACCGGGACCGGAGCGAGCGAGGGGAGCGCCTCGGCGAAATACTGAACAGGACGGGTTTGGATGCCCTGACCGAGGTGGAAAAGGGTGCGGAAGGGTCAAGAAGAAAGAAAACCGGAAGCGGACGGCATTCTTAACCTATGTCAAGAAAGCTGCGTCTAAGGAAAAAACTTAAGAAAATCGCCTTTCTTAACCTAGATCAAGGAAGCTGCGAAGCGGATGCCGTAATATGCAGGGAAAGGATGGGACAGAAAAGGCAGACAGCATAGACCGAAAACGATCCCTATGCCCCGAGGAGCGGGAGCGGAAGGAGAAACCCAGAAAGGGAGGAAAACACCATGTTCTGTAATCAGTGCGAGCAAACGGCAAAAGGCGAAGGGTGCACTAAGTCAGGCGTATGTGGCAAGCCGCCGGATGTGGCTGCCCTTCAGGATCTTCTCACGTATGCGGTCAAGGGTCTCGCCGTTGTTGCGACGGAAGGCCGCAAGGTGGGTGTGAAGGATCGGGATGCGGATGTCTTCGCATGCCAGGCCATCTTCTCCACGCTCACGAACGTGGACTTCGATCCTGACCGATTCGTTTCCCTCCTCCGCCGTTGCGTGGAAGTGAGGCAGAGCCTTGCTGCAAAGGTGAAGGCAGCCGGGGGCAATGCGGATTTCGCAGACGGGCCTGCCGCGTTTCAGCCTGCAGGAACCGCCGAAGAGATGGTCAAGCAGGGGGAGGGAGTCGGTTTCCGGGCGGATTCGGATATCGACCCGGACATTCGTTCGCTTCAGGAGATCCTGACCTACGGAATCAGGGGCACGGCAGCATACGCGGACCACGCGCAGATTCTCGGCCAGGAGGACGACGCCGTGTATGACTTCATTCATGAAGGTATGGCCGCGACCCTGAGAAAGGACCTGGGCCTGGACGACTGGGTCGGCCTGGTCCTGAAGTGCGGTGAGACCAATCTGCGGGCCATGGAATTGCTCGACGCGGGCAACACCGGCACGTACGGCCATCCTGTTCCCACGTCGGTCCCGCTGGGTGCGAAGAAGGGGAAAGCGATCCTGGTATCCGGCCACGATCTCAAGGACCTGGAGGAACTCCTCAAGCAGAGTGAAGGAAAGGGAATCAATGTATATACGCATGGGGAGATGCTTCCCTGTCACGGGTATCCCGAGTTGAAGAAGTACTCCCATTTCCACGGCCACTACGGAACCGCCTGGCAGAACCAGGCGAAGGAGTTCGACGCGTTTCCGGGTGCGATCCTGATGACCACCAACTGCATCCAGAAACCGAAGGGCTACGATGATAAGATCTTCACGTGCGGCCTGGTGGGCTGGCCGGGGGTTACACACGTGGCCGGTAGCGACTTCTCGCCGGTGATCGAGAAAGCCCTCGCATTGCCCGGATTTGCAGAAGACACGGATGCCGGATCGGTCATGGTGGGCTTCGCGCGGAATGCGGTCATGGGCGTTGCGGACAAGGTGATCGAAGCGGTAAAGGGAGGTGCGATTCGTCACTTCTTCCTCGTAGGTGGGTGTGACGGCGCCAAGCCCGGGAGGGACTACTACACGGAGTTCGTAGAGAAGGTCCCCGACGACTGCGTGGTTCTCACCCTCGCGTGCGGGAAGTTCCGGTTCTTCGACAAGCAGCTCGGAGACATCGGTGGTATACCGAGACTGCTCGATGTGGGGCAGTGCAACGACGCCTACTCCGCCGTGCAGATTGCGGTCGCCCTGTCCAAGGCCTTTGATGTAGGGGTGAACGAGTTGCCCCTTTCCATGGTCTTATCCTGGTACGAGCAGAAGGCGGTGTCCATCCTGCTTACCCTGCTGCATCTCGGAATCAAGGGGATCCGGCTGGGGCCGAGCCTGCCCGCGTTCATCACGCCGAATGTCCTCGATGTTCTGGTCAAGAACTTCGACATCAAGCCGATCAGCACGCCGGACGAAGACCTGAAGGCCGCATTGGCTGCCTGAGAAACCCTATACTTCGTAGAACCCTCTACGCAGGAGTTGAAAGCTGATGAAGTGCCCTGGACAGGACAGCAGAAACTGGAAGCCCGGAGACATCTTCGACATGCCTTGTCCGAAGTGCGGGAGCACTCTGGAGTTTTTCAAAGACGAACCGGTCCGCAGGTGTAAGGCCTGCGGACACAAGTTCGTCAATCCGAAGATGGACTTCGGATGTGCCTCGTACTGCAAGTTTGCCGAGCAGTGCCTTGGAGACATGCCGCCCGAGCTTCTGGCAAAACGTAAGGATCTATTGAAGGACAGGGTCGCCGTCGAGATGAAGCGCTATTTCAAGACGGACTTCAAGCGGATCGGCCATGCAACGAAGGTGGCCAGATACGCTGAGAAAATTGCGAACAAGGAGGGTGGGGGACTGGCCGTCGTGTTGTGTGCGGCTTACCTCCACGACATCGGGATCAAGGAGGCGGAGAGGAAGCACAACAGCACGGAGGCCCGCTATCAGGAGCAGGAAGGGCCGGCCGTTGCACGGGAAATGCTGGAGAGGTTGGGAGCGGATGAGGAACTCGTGGAAGAAGTCTGCGACATCGTGGGCCATCATCACCATCCGCGAGCCGAGGAAACGTCGAATTTCAAGGCCTTGTACGATGCGGATCTGATCGTGAACATGGAGGAGAAGCAGGAGGCCTCCCCGACAGATCCGGAGAAGCTGGCCGGCTGGATCGAGAAGGCTTTCCTGACGCCGAGCGGGCGGGAATTGGCAGGGAAAATCCTGCTCAGGCGGGACAATCCGGAAGAGATGAAGACCGCCGTGTAGTCCGCCGGGGAGATGAACGAACGAGGAGCCAACCATGAAGAAGGTCATGAGAAAGATCATCGAGATAGACGAGGAGCGCTGCAACGGATGCGGTGAGTGCGTTCCCGGGTGTGCCGAAGGGGCAATCCAGATCATCGATGGAAAGGCGAAGCTGGTAGCTGACAAGTTCTGCGACGGCCTGGGTGCCTGTCTGGGGGATTGCCCGATGGACGCCCTTCAGGTGATCGAGCGGGAGGCGGATGAGTTCGATGAGGCGGCTGTGGAAGAGCATCTGAAGTCGATGGAGAAGCCCGAAGAAGCGGCCGAGCAGGCCATGGCCTGCGGATGCCCCTCCTCGCAGATAAGAAGCTTCGAGGCAGAAAAGGTTTGCCCGAGCGCGCGCCCCGCGGTCGTGTCCGGCGGCGGCGATTCCGCCCTGACCCACTGGCCCATCCAGATCACTCTGATTCCGCCCACGGCTCCTTTTCTGAAAGGGGCTGACATTCTCGTCCTCGCCGACTGTGTGGGAGGCGCATACGCCGGACTGCACAAGGATCTGATGGTGGGGCGGGTAGTGATGATGGGATGCCCGAAGCTCGACAACGCCGAGGCCTACATCGAGAAGTTCACCGAGGTTTTCGATACGGCGAAACCGCGGAGCATCACCATTGCCATGATGGAGGTACCCTGTTGTTCAGGCCTCGCGCACATCGTGAAAGAGGCACTGAAGGCGTCCCGCGAAGAGATCCCTGTGGAAGAGGTCGTCTTCAGCGTCCGTGGGGAGCCTCTGCAGAAGATGAAGGCGTCAGCGTAAAGGCAAAAGGGCGGGGGTTACCCCGCCCTCCAATGAACACCTACTTCGTCCTCGAAAAGCGAATGATCGAGGACGAGGACGACGACGAGGACGAGCAGTAGTCCACCATTGAGCCGTCCCTTCAAGGCTCTTGAGTTGCTGTACTAGTAAGCCTCCTGCGCCAGATCCTCCGCAGTGACCTTGTCCTTGAACATCACGTAGACCCAGGTCTGGTAAGCGATCACGATCGGCACGAAGATCAGGGCCACCACCAGCATGATCTTGAGGGTGAGTGGCGTCGAAGCCGAATTGAACGCAGTAAGGTTGTACTCCGCGCTCAGAGTCGACGGCAGCATGATCGGGTAGAGCCCGATCACGCCGAACAGCGTGCATCCCACGATCGTCACACTGGATGCGAACCAGGCTTTCCAGCAGGCCGCCTTGGCGAGAAAGATGCGCGTGAGCAGGAGGCCGGCCACCGCCAGCAGAGGAACCACAAGCAGGAGGGGATTCTGGATGTAGTTGTTCCAGAGGTTCGTTGCCATCTTGGTGGCTCCGAGGAAAACTACGGCCATGACGAGCAGTAAAGGCCAGAGCTTCTTGGCAACCGATAGAGAACGTTCGTGAAGGTCCCCTCCAGCCTTGATGGCCTGCCAGATCGCCCCATGGACGAGAAAAAGAAGCACAAAGACCACGCCTGTCAGAAGCCCGTACGGATTCAACAGGGTGAGCAGGGTGCCGTGGTACACGCCTTCACCATCGATCGGGATCCCCTGAAAGATGTTCCCGAAGGCGACGCCCAGGAGCAGGGCCGGCAGCAGGCTGCCAAGAAACGTTCCGAGATCCCAGGCGGCCCGCCACCGGGGACCGTCCTTCTGATTTCTGAACTCCAATGAGACCGCCCTGAAGATCAACGCAAACAGTACGAGCATGAGCGCCGAGTAGAGGGAGCTGAACATGACGGCATACATGAGGGGAAAGGCGGCAAACGTAACCCCCCCGGCCGTGATCAGCCATACTTCGTTCCCGTCCCAGAAGGGCCCAAGGCTCTGGTACATGGTGCGTTTTTCTTCGTCGTTCTTGGCCAGGAAGGGCATCAGCATGCCGACGCCGAAATCGAAACCGTCCAGCATGAAGTAGACGGCCCACAAAACACCCCAAAGCACGAACCAGATCGTTTCCAACATCGCTTGGCACTCCTTTTATCGCTTAGTCGCTTGCCTTAACCGGTTCAGGGCCCTTTCGGGCGGCCTGGACGATGAGATAGTACGCAACAAACCCGAGAAGCGAGTAGACCAGGATGAATGAGATCAGGCTTGGCAGAACCTGACTGGTCGAAATCGGGGAGACCGCGTCCGCGGTCTTCATCAGCTTGTAGACAATCCAGGGTTGCCGGCCCACCTCCGTCACGATCCAGCCCGACTGTATGGCGATGTATGGAAGGGGGATGGAGAACAGCATGATCCGCAGGTACCACGGACTGTCTTCCAGCTTGTTCCGCTTCAGCCAACCGATGCCGACCAGCAGGAGGAACAGGCTGCCGAGCCCCACCATGATCCGAAAGGCAACGAATGTGAGGGTCACGGGGGGCCTCTCGTCCGGCGGTATGTCCTTCAGGCCCGTTACCTCCGCCTTGGTGGAATGGAAGGCGAGGAGGCTCAAACCGCCCGGGATCTTGCCGAATTCGTAGAGGTTCCGTTCGTTCTCTACGTCCGGGATGAAGAACATCACGAAGGGCGCGTTTGTCTGTGTCTCCCAGTGTGACTCCAGTGCCGCAAGCTTCGAAGGTTGCTTGCTCGCCACCTGCTGTCCCGAGAAATCGCCCATCAGGGCCACGCCGACGGTGAAGATCAGTGCGAAGTAGAGCGCCAGCCGGAATGACTTGCGAAAGAACTCGACATTCTGCTTGCGCAAGAGATGATACGCGCTCACCCCCATCACGAAGAAGCCGGCCAGGCAGTAGGCTGCCGTCAATGTGTGGCCGATCTGAATCCAGGCAAAGGGCTGGGTGATGACGGCCAAGAAGTCGGTCAATTCCGCCCTGCCGGTCACCTCGTTGATGGTGTAGCCTACGGGATACTGCATCCAGGTGTTTGCGATGAGAATCCAGACCCCTGAGAGCGATCCGGCAATGGCCACGAGCCAGATCGACAGACAATGCATCTTCGGGGAGAGCTTTTTCCACCCGAAGTGCCAGACGGCGATGAATGTGGATTCCAGGAAGAAGGCCACCGTTGCCTCGATGGCCAGGATGGATCCGAAGATGTCTCCCACATAAGCGGAGTACCGTGACCAGTTGGTGCCGAACTGGAATTCCAGGGTGATGCCGGTCACCACGCCGATGGCGAAGTTGATCAGGAACAGCTTTCCCCAGAATTTGGCCATTCGAAGGTAATCCTCGTCACCGGTCCTGACGTACCGGGTCTCCATGATGGCGATCAGCACGGAAAGCCCCAGGGTCAG
This sequence comes from bacterium, assembly GCA_028277985.1. Taxonomy (GTDB): domain Bacteria; phylum Desulfobacterota; class DSWW01; order DSWW01; family DSWW01; genus S015-6. The sequence goes on from JANQFG010000090.1 coordinate 20,728, forward strand.
TGGGACGAAAAGAAAATGGAACATCGTGGCCGCAGCGAACTGGAGCCGGGAGAGCATGAGCACATCCATCGCCTCTTTCCTCCTTTCGTAGTGCGTGTTTATGAAAGCCAATACCTAATGGCTAACACCTTGTTCATCCAAACGGTCGAGGGCTTCCCGGGCCAGATGCCCGCTTTCACGCCTAACGACACCCCGGCCCTCATATAGAACAATTTCGGTTCCATCGTCCAGTAGAGACTCCAGACCTGACCGGGCATCGCGTACCCCCAGGAGGCCGGTGCACCATGCCGCAAGGCCCCGGACCACCCGGTCGCTCGATTCCAGGAAGGGCGGCAGGTACTTGTCTGCGTCTCGATTTTTCATGAGGTCGGGTCTTGCCATGGAGAGTCGGCCGATTCCGCGCAGCAGCCCACGTTGCAGAAGGGGATTCTCCAGGTAGTTCCCGTCCTCCCGCATGTAGGAAACGAGCATGTGCGCGTATTCTTCAGCAAGTCCTGCGTGGACTGCCATGATCTCCGCCATCGCCTCCGGGGCGCCCCAGCCGCTGCTTCCGGATTCTTCGTTCAGGCTCCACATCAGACGCCGCATCAACTCCCGGGCTTCTTCCATGTTGTTCCCGGCAAGGTCCGCCACAAGCGATCCCAGGAACGATACGGCTCGTGATTTTCGCTCTTCGTCCTTCTCGCTGAGGGCGGCGAAAAGGGCTCGGATCGTGCGCCGGCGCGGCAAAACATGCAACTCTTCGAGGGAACGCTCGAAGTCGTCTGCATCGAGGAGAGCCGACAGCCTGCGCCGGGTCTCCCTGCCTGTGGTTTCCCCGGGTCTCTCCATGCCTCCTCTATAGGGCTGTCCCCGATCTCATACGATCTCACACCGTCCAGTGCAGGCACGTTCCATCGAGAAGCGCAGTGCTTCAACAGCCTGCTAGAAGGTGATGATCTCGTATTCTTCTTCGAGATACGCGCTCATGCTCGGGTGACCGGACATGTCGCCCAACAGGGGCAACTCTTCCTGCCGGACCGCTTCTGCAACGCCGAGCTTCGTTGAGCATGCCTTGCACGCGCCTTCGAACAGGCCTTGCTCTTTTGCCTTGCGGTACAGGCCGGATAAAGGGCTCTGCTCCCCGGCCATGTCCGGCAAAAGCTTGGTGGCGGATCCTTCCAGGATGATCCTGACCTCGTTGCCCTTTGCCTTTAGATCGAGTGCATTGAGCAGCACGTGGATGAAACACATGGAGTCACCGTTGAACGCAAAAAGCGCGACCTTCTTCACCCATCACCTCCCTGGCGATCACAAGACTTTTCCGGTGTTACTTTTCGTCGATGCTCTGGGGTTCTTCGCGTATCGGAGGGACCAGCGGTTCTTCCGCCTCGTGTCTGCACTTCGGGCAAAACCCGAGGAAATTCAACCGGTGGCCGATAATCTCGAATTCCGTGCTGGAGCGTACGGACTCCTCGAGGTTCTGCAGGGGCTCTCCCGCAACATCCTCGATCTCGCCGCATCGTACGCAACGGACGTGGTAGTGATCATCCGTGGACCCGTCGAATCTTCTCCGGTTGCCTGCCAGGTCCAGCTTCTGTGCAAGGCCCCACTGGGAAAGGATTTCCAGGTTTCGATAGACCGTGCCCAGGCTGATCCGGGGCATCCGCTTTCGGACGATGTCGTAGACCTCGTCGGCCGTGGGATGGGAATGGAGGTTCCTGAGCTCCTCGAGAATGATCCTTCTCTGCCGGGTCATTCTGAATTTCTTCTTCATGGCCTCGATCTTTTCATTCTGCTCTTGCTATTGAGAATTATTCTCATCTGGCCCCAATTTACACATACAGATCCAGGGTGTCAACTATATTTTCGACACCTATGTCAGCAACGGGAAATGGTCCTGGTTAACCGCAAAGGCACAATGCCCTATTGCTCTCAATCGGGGACAGCCACTCATTTCCGTCGAAACCAGTGGCTGTCCCCAATTACCGCCAATTACCACACGTCGAAACTAGTGGCTGTCCCCAATTACCCCAATTACCGCAGGAAACTAGTGGCTGTCCCCATTTACCGGGGGAAATGAGTGGCTGTCCCCAATTACGGAGGGACGCGGTGCCTGGACCCTGCAGTCCCTTGCGCATATAGTGGAGAGAAAGAGCGGGATCAAGCAACGAATGGGACGGGTTCTTGGGGAGGGAAAGGGTTGAACTGGATCGAAAAGGCGCAGCACCGGTTCGGCAGGGAATTCGACGAGTTTCTGCTGCATTCGGCCAAGGTGCTGCGAATCGCTCAAGCAAGACCGGACGGGGCGGACCGGCAACGGTTGCGCTCCCTGGCCGGCTTCTACCTCGACCAGCCGTACGCAGCCCGCCCGGCTCGCTTCTTCTCGTTTCCGAGGAATCCGCCCAAGGCGGAGATCGTCGAACAGAGGCCCTTCTGCGACGGTACCGTCCGAACCTACGCTTTCCCGAGCGGCTACAAGGTGCGAAACCCCGCGATTCGAGAGGAGTACCTCCGGGAGAAGGAGAACCGTAAGGCCTACCTGGTGCACTGGAGCCACGGCGACGGGAAGCGCAATACGATCCTCTGCTCTCACGGGTATTCCCTCGGGGACCCCGGCCAGGCGCAACGCATGTTTCGTGTGCATAGGCTCTATGATCTGGGCCTGGACGTGGCGCTGTTCATCACGCCCTTCCACTGGAAAAGGGCGTCTTCCCCCCTTCAGCGATTCAGCCCACCCTTTCCGTTTCGTGACCCTGTGCTGGGTCTCGAGGGTTTCGGCCAGGCCATGTACGATCTTTGCAGCTCGTTTCTACTGCTGGAAAAGATGGGGGCTTCCCGGATCGGCCTCATCGGGGCCAGCCTCGGCGGCTATCTCGCCTCGCTCTTTGCCTCCCTGACCCGAAAGCCGGATCTCGTTACTCTCATCGTCCCGTTCCTCGACTTCAAGAGCCTTCGCGTTCCCGCCGGCCCTTTCTCACCCGTGGAAAAAGGGGACAAGGCCGGGGCAGAGTTACAGGAGGAGATCGAGGCTCTGTGGAGCATCCATTCCCCCTTTTCTCATGCCTGCAAACTGCCGCCGGAGCGCTGCCTTCTGATTGCATCGACGGGGGATCGACTTTGCCCGTTCGAAGATGTAACAAGGCTGTATGAGCATTGGGGACAGCCGAACCACTTCTTCCTCCGGGGAGGGCACGCACTCTACTTCCCGAGGCGCGGGCGGGGAGAAGCGTGGTATGGCTTTCTGAAGGAGCACGATTTCATTTGAACCGACGATACAACCCTTTCGAAGCCTTGGGATGCGGATGGGCAGGGACGAATTCTTAAGAAATCTCGATGCGGTCAAAGAGAATGTGGAAGGACAGCTGGACGATTTCCTCCAGCAGAAGATTGCCGAGGCGGCTCGGATCGCGCCGGGCGCAGAGGAACTCGTCAGGATCCTGAGGGAATTCACCCTGAGGGGAGGAAAGCGTCTCCGGGCAGCGCTCGTCCACTATGGGTACCGATGCTTCTGTGACCGGGAGACCGAGACCGTCTGCAGGGTCGCGATGTGTCTCGAGTTCGTGCAAAGCTTTCTGCTGATCCACGACGACGTGATCGACGAGGACGACACACGACGGGGCGGATGGACCGTGCACCGGCATTACGCCGACCTGCACAGGGAGAGGTATCGTCGAAGGGATCCGAACCATTTTGGCGAATCCATGGCGATCCTTTGCGGCGACCTGGCCCTGTCCTTGGCCAACGAGATCCTCGGGACCCTGTACCTCGAAACGAAGGTGAGATCCGCCCTCCTGAACCGTATGAACCGGATGATCCGCCTGGCGATCTACGGCGAGAGCCTCGACGTCCTCTCCGAGGTCGCAGAGAAGGTTTCGGAGGAAGAGATCCTCTTGATCGGCATGTTGAAGACGGCTTCCTACACGGTCGCGGGTCCCCTGCAAATGGGCGCCATCCTGGGAGGCGCCGGCAGCGAGGATCTGGAAAGGCTTTCCCGGTACGCCATTCCCCTGGGCAACGCCTTCCAGGTGCAGGACGACATACTGGGCCTGTTCGGGGACGCAGAACGTCTGGGCAAGCCGGTCGGGTCGGACATACGGGAAGGCAAGAGGACCTTTCTCATCCTGCGTGCCCTCGAGAAGGCGTCCTCGGAGCAGCGGGATTTCCTGGAGCGTATGGTCGGGAACAGGGATGTTACCGAGGCGGATGTGGAGGCGATCAGGAGGCTGGTGGTCGAAACGGGTGCCCTGGACGCCTGCAGGGAGCTGTCCCGGCGGCTGGTCGAGGAAGCCAGGAAGGCGCTGGAAGGATGTGGTTGGCGCGAGGAAGGGGTGGCGTTCCTGGAAGAGGCGATCGGGTTCATGGTCGAAAGGGAGAGTTGACGCGGAAAAGCCGCAAGGGGTCAGGCCCTTGCCAACCGCCTGAGACTGCTTGTTATGCCTTCGTCCTCGTCGTCGTCCTCGAATTCGGGCACCCACACGGGCACGGGCACTGTTTGGGGCGGGCTAACAGCCAATAGCTTATTGACAGGACAAAGGGGGGTGAGGGCTCCGCTATGAAACGATGGGGTGCGATTGCCGGGATCCTGCTTGTGACGGGTGCCCTGGGCTATGGGGTCTACGTGCAGGTCCTGAAGTGGCACGACCAGACAATGGACGAGTCCCTGGAAAAGAAGAGAGTGGCCTGGCAGCAGGAGAGCGACAGGCTGGAGAAAGAGATCGCCGAACTCAGGGACAAGCTCGCGCTGGAGGAGGAACCCGCGATTCCGGAGCAGAAGCTCAGGGAGGTCTTTGGAGACGGTGCGGCTGCCGGGGCAGCAGAGGTGGGTGAGTCAAGGCAGGAGGAGGTGGACCGAAAGGTCGGAGAGTTCTTCTCCTATCTGGACGGTAAGGATTACATCAAGGCCTACGATCTCAAGCAGGGCACCTTCGAGGTTTTTGCGAGCATGGGGGATCGGCTTGCCGAGCATCCTCCAGCGGTTTCGGCCGAGCTCAAGGACCCGTTCCTGCTGATCCGCAATGTTGCCCATTTCTATCGGGTCCTGGGCAAACGGGATCTTCGAATGGCAAGAGAAGTGTTCCTGAACGAGGCGGAGATTGCCGAGCCGGTGGGCGCGGTCCTCTTCGAGTGGCTTCTGCCCGGGGACGATGTGCGGGATTCGATCGAGGGAAGGCCTTCCCTCGGAGACCTCTACGAGTACGCCGGCTTCTTCCTCAACTCGGTGGGGGGCAGGAGCTACCTCCTGAGGAGGGAGCCCAGGATCAGGATCCTGACAACCTATTACAGCCTGCTGATCGTGGATCGTGCCATTCAGGAGGAGCGCAACCGTCACGGGATCGACATCCGCCCGCACATCGATTCGGTCATCCAGGAGGTCCGGAACCAGAGGGGCCTCGTCTATCAAAAGGACTACCTCGATACCCTGGCGAACCTGCAGAAGAAGTACGCCAACCGGTAGCCGGATGGCCGGAATGGCAGGGATGTTGATCCGCGGGGCTCCTTGGGCTATACTGTTGCTTCAAACTTGGGCTATTTTTGGGTGGGTAAAACAGCGGTACGTTATCTTCTGTGGGAATGGATTTCTCGTTTCTTGTGGCCACTCCCCGCCGGCCTCGGCGGTTTGAAACAAGACACACCCACTTTGCTCGAGCAGGCGAACCCCACATGCGGGCTCGCATCCAATTAAGGCCGCACAGAGACCTTTCAGAAAGACTTTTTGTCCGTTTTCCGTGAAGACCACGGCCTTTGGAGACCGTGCCGCCTAGCCCGCGAATTGCGCTGAACTTCATGCACCATGCGGGTGAGTGGCCCGACACAGATGGGTCGGCTCGCTCCAGGCACGGCTGGAACTCAGGCACGGACGCCTGCAGGGGAACGAAAAGTAAACATCCATTCTTGTGGACGGGTCGCCTCTCTTGCGGGACAGCGACTCGGACATGGGCGAATACGGAGGCTCTCCGATGAAATACTGGCGACTGCCCCTTGATGCGGACGAGCAGGACATACCGGTCGGCGAGCTCGTCATCATCGTGGACCGCTGCAAAGGATGCGATTTCTGCATCGAGTTCTGCCCGAACAAGGTTCTGGAGGCATCCCCCGATTTCAACAAGAAAGGCTATCACCCACCGGTGATGAAAGAGAACCACGAGTGCAACAACTGCGGCCTCTGCGAGCTCATTTGTCCGGAGTTCGCTATCTATAGCACGGTGAAACAGCAGCGTTGTTTTACCGAAATCGACCTGGTGAGATACGAGGAGATAACCTCGGGCGAGGAAAAAGGTGAGCAAGGATAAAGACGTTCTCACGGGAGAGCACTTCCTGAACGGTGACGATGCCAGTGCCGAGGGGGCCATTGCAGCCGGCTGCCGGTTCTTTGCAGGCTACCCGATCACACCGGCAACGGAGATCGCCGAGCGAATGGCAAAGAGACTGCCGGAGGTCTCCGGCGTGTACATCCAGATGGAGGACGAGATCGCCTCCATGGCAGCGGTACTTGGGGCCTCCTGGGGAGGCACCAAGTCCATGACGGCCACCTCGGGTCCGGGCTTTTCGCTCATGATGGAGAACATCGGGCTCGGGATGATGATGGAGACGCCCTGCGTGGTAGTGAACATCATGCGCGGGGGACCTTCCACCGGGCTTCCGACCCTGGTGGGGCAGGGGGACGTGATGCAGGCTCGCTGGGGATCCCACGGGGACTACGGGGTGATCGCCCTGACCCCGTCTTCGCCCCAGGAGGCCTTCGACCTCACGATCGAGGCCTTCGCCCTGTCCGAGAGATATCGGATCCCGGTGCTCGTCATGAGTGACGAGCTCGTGGGGCACATGTATGAGCGGGTCGTCATCCCCGAGAAGAAGGTCCTTCCCAGGATCCGCCGGAGAAAGCCCAGGAAGGATCCGAGCGAACATCTGCCCTTCATGGGCGGGGAGGACCTGGTTCCGCCCATGGCCTGTGCAGGGGAGGGGTACCGGCTCCACGTTACCGGATTGACCCACGACGAGAAAGGCTACCCCGTGATCACGGCCGAGGCCCAGGAGCGGCTCGTCAGACGGCTCTGCGACAAGATCCGGCGGCATGCCCACGAAATCGTCCGGATCGAGGAGGAAGGAACCGAAGACGCGGAGATCATCGTCGTGGCCTATGGCTGTTCCGCGCGAACTGCAAGGGAATCCGTGCAACTGGCAAGGAAGAGCGGGAAGAAGGTCGGGTTCCTTCGCCTGCTCACCATCTGGCCCTTCCCGGAGGACAGGATCCGGCAACTTGCCACGAACGGCGCCAAGGGGTTCGTGGTGCCGGAGGTGAACTACGGGCAGATCGCCGGAGAAGTGGAAAGGTGTGCGGTGGGAAGGGATGTTCTAATGGTTGGTTTGATGGGGGGTGCTGTGCACACCCCTGAAATCATCCTTGAGGCGATCGAGGAGATGGCCTGATGCGATACAAACTTGTCGAACTCGAGCCTTACAGGCCCGAGGATACCCAGCAGAAAATCGATGAAGACCACGGGCTGCACCCGGATGACAAGTACTTGAAGCCGGGGCGCATCCCGCATATCTGGTGCCCGGGATGCGGACTGGGGATCGTGCTCGCAGCCTTCATCAAGGGCATGGACAGCATGGAAGTGAATGTTGACAACTGCGCCGTTGTTTCCGGTATCGGATGCACCGGGAGGGTGGCAGGCTATCTCGACATGGATACCTATCACACCACCCACGGCAGGGCCATCCCTTTTGCCACAGGGCTGAAGTGCGCCAAGCCGGAGATGGAGGTGGTCGTGTTCAGCGGTGACGGCGACCTCTTTGCCATCGGGGGGAATCATCTCATCCACGCGGCCCGAAGGAACATGGATCTGACCGTCATCTGCGTGAACAACTTCAACTACGGCATGACCGGCGGGCAGTCCGGCCCGACCACGCACATGACGGCCAAAACGGTCACGACTCCCTACGGGAATTGCGAGTACCCCTTCAACCTGACACACCTCGCCTACGCGAGCGGTGCGGTGTACGTGGCGAGGTGGACAAGCTTTCACGCCCGGTATCTGATCGAATCGATCCGGAAGTGTTTCAGCAAGAAGGGATTCAAGTTCATCGAGGTTCTGACCCCATGCCCCACGGGTTACGGAAGGCCGAACAAGCTGGGAACCGGCTTGGAACAGATGAAGGACTACCGGGACAACAGCGAGATTCGCAACGGCATCAACCCCATGGAGGCGGACGCAGCCCTCAGGGGCCCGATCGTGGTCGGAGAGTTCGTGGACCAGGAGAAGCCGACCTTCCTGGATCGCTACAACGAAGACATCCTTGGCAAGATGTCTTCTTCGGGTTGAGGCCCTGGTTCGGCAGGATTCTCAAGAATAGAGGATTTCCCATGATGATGAAACCGAATGAAACCCAGGCCGGGAGCGCTGCAGGAGCCAGGGAAAGACTCGAGGTCCGTCTTTCCGGGTTCGGCGGACAGGGAATCGTGCTCGCCGGCAACATCCTCGGGAGGGGTGTGACCCTCTTCGAGGGCAAGAACGCAGTCTTCACCCAGAGCTACGGTCCCGAGGCTCGAGGCGGGGCATGCAGCGCGGATGTGGTGATCTCCGAGGGAGACATCCACTATCCGAAGGTCACCCAGCCGGACATCCTCGTATTCATGTCCGAGGAGGCGAAGAATACCTACGGGAAGCTCCTCGAGCCCGAAACCACCGTGATCATCGACAAGGATCTGGTGCGTATGGACGGGCTGGAGGGGAGGTGCTCCCGCCTGTTCTCGGTCCCTGCCACTCGCTTTGCCGAGGAGCTGGGAAGGAGGATGGTTGCCAACATCGTGATGCTCGGGTTCCTCACAGCGGTCACGGGTGTGGTCGGGCACGACCCCATGCAGAGCGCGGTGCTGGCCTCTGTGCCCAAGGGAACCGAAGAACTCAACACCAAGGCCTTTGAAAAGGGATATCAATATGGGCAAGAAGGCAAAGGCGGACAAGCCGGTTAAGGAGAACCCCGCAAGCCTGGCAGAAGACGGCCCGCGAGTTGGGGTCTTTGTCTGCCACTGCGGCCTGAATATCGACGGGTCCCTGGACTGCGAAGAGGTCGCGAAATATGCGGCTACCCTGGATGACGTTGTGCTCGCCACCGATTCCATGTACACCTGCTCCGATTCGGGGCAGGAGCAGATCAAGGCAGCCATCAAGGAGCACAAGCTCAACCGGGTGGTCGTTGCCTCGTGCACGCCGAGATTGCACGAGCCCACCTTCCGGGCTGCCTGTGTCGAGGGGGGACTGAACCCCTACCTGTTCGATATGGCCAACATCCGGGAGCACTGCAGCTGGGTGCACCTGCACGACCGGGAGGGCGCTACCGAGAAGGCGAAGGACCTGGTCAAGATGTCTGTGGCCCGGGCCCGTCTGCTGGAGCCTCAGATCGAGACCGAGGTTCCCATTACGCCCCAGGCGATGGTCGTCGGCGGGGGCGTCGCCGGGATTCAGGCTGCCCTGGACCTGGCCGATGCGGGCTACAAGGTCTACCTGGTGGAGAAGGAAGCGAGCATCGGTGGACGTATGGCCCAGATCGACAAGACCTTCCCGACCATGGACTGCTCGATCTGCATCCTGGCGCCCAAGATGTCCGAGGTGGGCCGCCATCCGAACATCGAGCTCATGACCATGAGCGAGGTGGAATCGGTAGAAGGGTATATCGGGAACTTTCAGGTCAAGGTGCGGAAGAAGCCCCGCTACGTGACCGATGACTGCACCTACTGCGGGGACTGTATCAAGGAATGCCCGCAGCACATGCCGAACGAGTTCGATTGTGGGCTCTCCACGAGAAGGGCGATCTACTCCCCCTTTGCGCAGGCCGTGCCGGCGACCTACCTGATCGACATGGAGTCCTGCATGAACAAGCACGGCATCGTGGCCTGCGACCGGTGCTACCAGCTGTGCCAGCACAAGTGCATCGACTACTCCCAGAAGGAGGAGATCCTGGACCTGAAGGTGGGCACGATCATCGTGTGCACCGGAAGCGATGTGTACGATCCCTCTTCCCTGACAGAGCTTGGCTACCATCGCTTCCAGAACGTGATCACCGCCCTGGAGTTCGAGCGGCTCATCAACGCGGGCGGCCCGACGGGCGGGAACCTGATCCGCCCTTCGGACAAGAAGATCCCGAAGACGGTGGCTTTTCTTCAGTGCATCGGCTCCCGGTCGAAGCGATCCAACCCGTACTGCAGCAACATCTGCTGCATGAACACGATCAAGGATGCCCTGCTCATCCGGGAACACTGGCCCGACACGAAGATCTATGTCTTCTACATGGATATTCGAGCCTTTGGTAAGGGCTTCGAGGATCTGCTCATGCGGGCGCGCAGGGAGGGCGTGATCTTCATCCGTGGAATCCCGGGCGAGATCCTGCAAGACGACCATACGAACAACCTGAGGCTGATCGGCGAGAACACGCTCCTGAGCAAGCTCTACGAGTACGAAGTGGACATGGTCATCCTGTCCACGGGAATCGAGCCGAGGAAGGATTCCGCAGTGGTCAAGCGGCTCCTGTCGCTGCCGAGCATGGCGGACGGGTTCTTCATGGAGGCACATCCGAAGCTCAGGCCCGTGGATACCCCGACAGGGGGCATCTTTCTGGCCGGGTGTGCCGAAGGCCCGAAGGACATCAAGGACAGTGTGACCCAGGCGAGCGCTGCCGCTTCCCGGGCCAACATTCTCATGGCCAAGGGCAAGGTGACCGTGGAGGCGATCACCTCCGTGATCGACCCCGAATACTGCACGGGATGCGGACTGTGTGCCCGGGTCTGCCCGTACGGGGCGATTCAGGTGGACGAGGAGGCAAAGACCGCCACCGTGGTGGAGGCTGCCTGCTCCGGATGCGGGACCTGCGGCCCGGAGTGCAACTTCGGCGCCATCACGATGAGGCATTTCGAAGACCATCAGATCCTCTCACAGATCGATGCCCTGGCCGAAGAGGATGCGGAAGGCAAGATCCTCGCCTTCTGCTGCAACTGGTGCTCCTACGCGGGCGCCGATTTCTCGGGCGTGAGCCGCATGCAGTACCCGACCGAGGTCCGGATCGTGCGAACCATGTGCTCGGGCAGGGTGGATGCGAAATTCATTGAGTATGCCTTTTCCAAGGGTATCGCAGCGGTGCTGGTCTCCGGGTGCCACATCGGGGACTGCCACTATATCAACGCCAACCGCCAGACCGAAAAACGGGTCCAGCGCATGTGGAGGAAGATGGCCAGGCTCGGTCTGAACAAAGAGCGCCTCCGTCTCGCCTGGATCAGTGCTGCGGAGGGCCTGCGATTCTCACAGGAAATCAGTGCGATGAAGGAAATCGTGGAGCAGGTCACCCCCGAGGAGATCGAGAAGGGGATCGAGGCCTTTGCCCCGAAGGAACCGAAGGGAGAGCGTTCCGATGAAGAAACCCGACCTATTCAATGAGGAACTCCTCTACGAGTGCTATCAATGCGCGCGGTGCACGGGGAGCTGTCCGGCCGCTTTTGCCGTGGAGGGGTTCAATCCGAGGAATATACTGCTCACCTATCTTCGCCTCGGCGTGGATGCGGTGATCACGGACGAGAAGCTCTGGTGTTGCACGACCTGCCACGTCTGTGAAGATCGCTGCCCTCAGTTGATCGACGTTGCGGACCTGCTCTGCTCCCTGATGAACGAGGCGGCCAAGAAGGGCCACGTTCCGGAAAAGGTGCGGTCCAGCGCGGAGACGGTCCTCCACACCGGAAGGGCGCTCCTGGTGTCCAAGAGGGTGGAGGGAATTCGTGAGAAACTTGGCCTGAAGCCCCTGCCAGAGGTGCCTGTGGAAGAGGTGGAGGGAATCCTGGAGAAAACCGGGCTTGCTGCTCTGATAGGATGAACCGATGCGATATGCTTTCTTCGTAGGATGCGTGATGCCGGTGAAGTACCCGGGCTTCGAGAGTGCTACCCGGGTGGTTGCCGAGGCCCTTGGGATCGAGTTGGTGGACTTGCCGTTCAGCTGCTGTTCTGCGCCCACCCTTCTGAAGCTCGTTCAGTATGAAAGCTGGCTGGCCCTGGCCGCCAGAAATCTTGCCCTGGCCGAGAAGGAGGACCTCCCGATCCTGACGGTCTGCAACGGGTGCACCAACACCCTGAGAGAGGCCAGACAGGTGCTAAAGAACGATACAGGGCAGAGGAAGAAAGTGAACCAGGTTCTGGAGCCCTATGGAAAGGAAGTCGCGGGCGAGGTGAGGGTCAATCATATTCTCGACGTGCTCCGTGACGACGTGGGGCTCGACAAGATCCGTGAGAGAACCGAGAAGGAGCTGCCTTTTCGCATCGGCTGCCACTATGGGTGCCACTTCTTCCGGCCGCCCCGGATCATGTACCCGGACCGGCTTTCCGCCAGCCAGCACTTCCTGCCCACTCAGATGGACGAAATCCTCGGCGCGGCGGGCCTGACCCCGGTCCAGTACAACCGCAGGCTTCTCTGTTGCGGCTCCGGGCTCGGGACCAAGGTGGACCTCGACTCGGCCAACCAGATCACCAAAGAGAAGCTGAGCCACATGGCCGACAAGGACGTGGAGGCCATCTGCGTGGGATGTCCCTCGTGCTTCGAGCAGTTCGACCGGGCCCAGGTGCTGCTGAATCGAAAGGAAGACTGTGATTTCGCGATGCCCGTGCTGTACATCTCTCAGCTTCTCGGTCTCGCCTTTGGCGTTCCGGAGGAGAAGCTGGGATTCGATCTTCACCGCACGAAGGTGACACCTTTGCTCAAAGGGTAGGGGTCGGCTGGAGGCCTCCACCCTTTTCCCGCTCAAGCAACTCCGTAAGTCCATTCATGTCCGAATGCACCCATAAGACACTGACCCTACTGCAGCAACGAGGGGACAGGCTCAGGTGCCGGGAGTGCCACCTGGTCATCTCCGCAAATGAACTCGATGGTGGGTTCTGTCCCGAATGCTATGCCGTGCGCGGTGAGAGAAACCGTGATTTCGAACCCCTCGCCGTCGAACAGGACGGAGTCATTCGATATCGGTGCGAGCAGTGCGGGGCCCTGATCGAATGGCACGCCCACGACGAAAAACCCGAAAATACCTGAATACTTTGAACCCCATCCAGGGATGGTGTACCATGGAGCCCCACGGACGAGTCCGTGGTCCCATGAAGACGCCTGCGGCGACATCGCGCCGAAGCTAACGGGAGCATATTTCGGGGCGTGCGCCGAACTTGATCCACGGCCAAAGCCGTGGTCTGCCGCGAAGGCGGATGGCACAGTTTCTTTTCACACTTGAACCAGACAAGGAGTGAGAGAACCATGTTCAAGCGAGGCAAATTAGGCGGTTTGGAAGGTGGGCAGTATCGTCCTCTCACGGATTCCGACATCCTCTCCATGCACGAGGCGATCGTCAGGATACTCTCCGAAATCGGGATCAAGGTGGCGAACAGGAAGGGTTTCGAGCTCTTCAAGGAAAAGGGCCTCAAGACGGACGATGAGAAGCAGCTGGTCTACATCCCTCAGGCGTTCCTCGAGGACTGCATCGATGCGGCGCCCTCGGAGCTCGTCCTGCATGCCCGCGGCAACCCGGACAACAACATCATCGTTGGGGGAAAGCGGGTCCACTTCGGCAGCGGCGGTACGGCGCTGAACGTGCTGGACCTCGAGACCGGTGCGAAGCGTTTGTCCACCCTCGAAGATGTGCAGAATGTCTCGAAACTGCTCGACTACCTGGACAACGCGCATTTCCAGGTGATCCCGGTCTACCCGAACGACCTCCCCACCGAAAAAGTGGACATCAACCGCTTCTTTGCCGCCATAAACAACACGAACAAGCACGTACAGGGCGGCGTGTACACGGTAGAGGGGACGAAGCAGGTGGTCGAGATGTGCTCCATGATAGCAGGTGGCCTCGAAAAGCTGCAGAAGGAGCCGTTTGTCTCGTTCATCACCTGTGTGATCAGTCCTCTCGAGATCGACCAGACCTACGGGGATCTCTTGATGACCTGTGCGGAATCCGGTCTTCCCGTTTCGATCCCGGCCGAACCGTTGACGGGTGCCACGGGCCCCGTCACGATCGCAGGGAATGTGGCCAACCTGTGCGCGGAAACCCTGGCCGGGGCCTGTCTTGCCCAACTCGTGAACTGGGGGACGCCCGTGCTGATGGCCTGCACCTCCACGTCCACGGATTTGAGGACCATGGCCTACGCTTCCGGGTCGGTGGAGGAAGGCCTGATCAACGCCTGCGCGGCCCAGATGGCCCAGTTCTACGGGCTCCCTTACTACGGGACTGCCGGCCAGTCCGATTCCAAGCTTCTGGATGCCCAGGCCGGCTTCGAGGGGGCAATCACGAACCTGCTCGTGGGCATGGCGGGCGGAAACTTCATCCACGATGCGCTCGGCCTGCTCGAATTCTGTATGACCGCCTCGTACGAGAAGTACGTGATGGACAACGAAATCCTGGGAGAGGTCATGCGGGTCCTGAAGGGGGTGCGCGTCACGGAGGAGACCCTCGCGGTGGATGTTACGGCCGAGGTAGGCCCGGGCGGGAACTTTCTACAGGAGGACCACACCTTCGACCATATGCGCAACGAGCACTTCGTGCCGACCGTTGCGGACCGGCAACCGAGGGAGAATTGGGAGGCATCCGGGAAAAAGGACACCTGGACGCGGTGCCACGAGATCGCCCTCAACGCACTGGCGACTCACAAACCGATGCCGGTGGACGAAGAGCTCGTAAAGGCCATACGGGCCAAGTTTCCCGGTTTCGTCCAGTAGGAGAGAGTGCACCTTCACCACGAAGGAGGACAGGACAGATGGCTGAGATCAACGATATTGTTGAAGCGGTATCGCAGGGGAAATTGAAGCAGATCGGGGACATCGTGCAAGCCGTGATCGACGGCGGCGCGGATGCGGACGCTATCCTCTCGGATGGGCTCGTGGGTGCCATGGACGTGGTGGCGGAGAAATGGAAGGCCGGAGAGGTGTTCGTGCCCGAGGTTCTCCGGTCCGCCAAGACCATGCAGGCGGGCATGGATGTGCTGAAGCCCCATCTCGTGGGGGGCGAGCACAAGGCAAAGGCGACCTTCGCCATCGGCACGGTGAAGGGGGACCTGCACGACATCGGCAAGAACCTGGTGGCCATGATGCTCGAGAGCGTGGGCTACGAGGTGATCAATCTGGGCATCGATCTCGACCCCGGCGTCTTCGTGGAAGAGGTGAAGAAGGGTGTGTCCTGCCTCGGCATGTCGGCCCTGCTGACCACGACCGTGCCCCAGATGAAGATCATCATCGATTCTCTCGAAGAGGCGGGTCTGAGAGACCAGGTCAAGATCTGGGTGGGCGGTGCGCCGGTGACCCAGGAATTCGCCGATGAGATCGGGGCAGACTACTATGCGGTGGACGCGGCCCACTGCATCGATCAGCTGAACGCTCTTTACGGCAAGTGATCCTTCCGGCTTTGCGGGAGTGAGCGAGGGATGAGCGACGGCAATCTGATACATGAGGTCCGGGACGGCCTGTTGACCCTGACGATCAACCGGCGGCGGGCCTTGAACTCGCTCGATCGTGACACACTCGATGAGCTGAAGCGAGCCTTCGACCGCGCAGATGGAGACGGCGAGATCCATGCCGTCCTTCTGACGGGCACCGGAGGAGCGTTCGCCTCGGGTGCTGATATCGAGGAACTCGCCGCGATGAAACAAACGGAGGCACGCGAGAGATCCCTTTCGGGCCAGTCGCTGATGAATCGTATCGCGTCCCTGTCCAAACCGGTGGCGGCAGCCATCAACGGCTTCGCCCTGGGTGGCGGGTTGGAACTGGCCATGGCGTGTACGATCCGCACGGCCGCAAGGGGGGCGAAGCTTGGGCTTCCCGAAGTCAGCCTCGGCGTCATGCCGGGCTTCGGGGGAACGCAGCGGCTCCCTCGTCTCGTGGGACTCGGACGAGCTCTGGAACTGATCGTTACCGGCGATCCGATCGACGCTGAGGAGGCGCACCGGATCGGCCTCGTGAATCGGCTGTTCGGTAGAGACGAGTTGCTCGATGGCACCGGGAAGATTCTGCGTACAATGATGTCTCGAGGGCCCGTGGCGGTGCGTCACGCCCTGGAAGCGACCACCAGGGGAGTGGATCTGCCGCTGGCCGATGGTCTCGACCTCGAAGCGACACTGTTCGGGGACCTTGCCGCCAGCGCGGACATGAAGGAGGGGTTGAAGGCCTTCCTCGAAAGACGCAAACCGGAATTCAAGGGGCGGTAGCGGGGCAGAAGGTTAGCTGACACCGCAGAGATAGACCGTCTGGCCCGTGATCTTTCCACTCCGGTCTGCGATGAAGAAGTCGATCACGTTCGCCACATCCTCGAAATCCCCGAATTCCGCGATGGCCTGCCGATCCAGCAGTTCCTGAATCTTCTCGCCCGGGACATCCTTGATGATATCCGTCTGGACGGGAGACGGACCGACCGCGTTGCAGGTAATCCCGTACCCCGCGAGTTCCTGCGCAAGAATCCTTGTCAGGCTTTCAATGGCAGCTTTCGAAGACGCATAGACGGACTCTCCCTGGAGGTCAAATGGCACAGCTACCGACGTGAAGTTCACGATCCTCCCGAACTTCTTTCTCGCCATGACCTTGCCGACTTCACGACAGAAGAGGAATGTTCCGAACACGTTCGTACCGAAGATCTTCTCGACAGCAGAGAGCGGCGTCAGAAGAGCGGGGTTCACCGTCGAGACGCCCGCATTGTTGATGAGATAGTCGATACCTTTGTACTTTCGTCTCACATCCGAGACGAGGAGGCTCACGGCCTTCTCTTCCGTAACGTCCAGGGAGAAGTGCTCGTACCTGTCGTGCGTCAGGTCCGTTTCTGCCCTGGAGCAACCGACAACCCTCAAGCCTTTGTCCAGATAGTATTCCGAAAGGAACCTTCCGATGCCCCTGCTCGAACCCGTGATCAACATCACCCTGTCCAACGTCCCCTCCCCTTGAGATCCTCCTTACGGGTGTTCGAATGGCTCTATTGCGGAGCCTCGGCAATCAATTCCAGGATGTAATCCGTCAACCCGGTGACCGTATGAAACGGGCTGCTTTCGCCGGCCATGGCATCTTCATAGGTGAGTGTGATCCCAAACCCCCGATCTTGAATCTGAGCCTCCACATCCATGATGAGATTCACGAAGCCCATCGAATCCACTTCCGAGTCGCTTCCGTAAAGGAGTGTATCCGGATTCCCTTCACCCTCAATGTCCTGCTCTTTCAGATAGTTGTTGTATGCGGTGATGATGACTTCCTGGATGTCTTCCCTTTGCATGGTCTCCCCCGGAGCGATTCTCGTCACATGTTTGAAAACGTATAATCAATAATTTTACCTAGCGGTTAACTGTTCTGTCAAAAGGCGGGTCAGCGGCCGGCCGAAAGCAGGCCGTAACCCAGCACACCGCCATCCCAGAAACCCTCGAGAACCTCGCAGGAAGCGAAGAATTTGTCCAGATCGGCTTCATCGAGGTGGGTAAGGATTTCCTCGCGGTTCGCCTCTGCATTCCGCCGCCAGCGGTCAAAGGTCGGCCGGGTCGCTGTGGTGATGTCCTCGCTCAGTTGAACCGTCAGGCCGTTCGCTTCGGCTTCACTTGCATAGAAGGCCAGGGTTTCCATCCTTGCACGCCCGAACACATCGTGCAGCAACAGGAACGCATCCCTGTGGCGGATCACCTCCATCAGTTCCATCTTCTTCTTCAGCATGACGTCGCACAGCACGAGGCGTCCGCCGGGCTTGAGCAGTCGGGCCGATTCGCCCATCAGCCTGGACTTGTCCGGCATCAGGTGGGATGACTCCATGACCCACACCCGATCATAGGATGCATCGGCGTAGGGCATGGCCATTGCGTCGCCTATCTCGAAATGCACCAGGCTTTCCAGCGGGCTGCCCACGCTCGTCTTCCGGGCGCGGTCTATACACACCTGGCTCGGGGAAATGCCCGTTACCCTGCAACCGAACCATTCCGCCAGACACCGGGCGGGTTGCCCGGTGCCGCAACCCACATCGAGCACCAGGTGATCCGGCGCGGGCTCGGCCAGTTCCGCCATGCGCCGGGTGAGGCGTTCCGTCGCCTCCTCGAGGCTCTCATCCCCGCGGTCGAAGTACCCGTAGTGCAGGTTGTCGCCCAGGAGGTAACCCCAGGCATCGGTGACCTTGTCGTAGTGCGCAGCTGGATCGGTGGCAGACTCATCAACGCTCATCTCATTCCACCTTGTGTAATGCCTGCACCACCCTCTCAGGAGGTAATGCCGCCGTCGACGGGGATCACCTGCCCGGTGATGAAGTCGGCGGCAGGGGAGGCGAGAAAACCGACCAGCTCGGCCACATCACCGGTGTTGCCCAGTCGGCCCATGGGTGTGCGCTTCACGATCTGGGAGATCTGCCGGGCATCCAGCTCCTCGTTCATCTCTGTGGAGAGAAAACCGGGTGCCACCGAGTTGACAGTGATGTTGCGTGGGCCCAGCTCTCGCGCCAAGGCGCGAGTGAACCCGTCCAGGGCAGCCTTGCTCGCACCGTAGACCGACAGGCCGCGATAGCCCGACAGGCCTACAATGGAGCTGATATTGATGATCCGCCCCCATCCCAGGCTCAGCATCGGGCGGGATACGAGTCGGCTGATTTGGAACGTGCCTTTCAGGTTGAGGTCGATCACGGTGTCCACGTCTTTATCGTTGAACATGGGCAGCAGGCCGCTTCGGGCAATGCCCGCATTGTTGACCAGAACCTCCGTATCACCGAGAAGACCCTGCACCTGATCCACGAAACCCTTCACGGCTGCCTTGTCGGTAAGGCTCAGGGAATCGTAGAAGAAGTGGTCGGGATACTCTGCGCGCCAGTTCTCTACCTGCTCGGTCACGGAGCGGCTGAAAGTCGCCACCTTGTGACCCCGGCTGAGGAAATACGCGACCAGGGCGGCGCCCAGGCCCTTGCTGCCACCGCTAACCAAGACCGTTCTGCTCTGAGCGTCCACCTCTCAGCCACTCCTTACAATCTTGCGATTTATGATGTCCAGCTCCTCTACGACATTCACCAGCCGTGGTCTGCTGTGGCGATCCAGGCTGAGACAGGCCTCGAACACCCGCTCTTCGATTCCCTCTTCATCGGCACCGTCTTCGAGCACGAGATCCACCGCGACAATCTGACCCATGATCGCGTTCGGGTGGCCGTAGGCCTTCACCAGCTTCACGCCCTCCACGGTGGCGACCACGTCCTCCACGTTCACCGGGTGCACCTTCACACCGCCCACGTTGATCAGTTCGGACTGACGGCCGAGGAAGATGATGCGATCGCCTTCGATCCGTACCAGGTCGCCGGTGGCCCTCCACTCGCCCTGGACGTTACCCTGATCTCCCAGGAAGCCCCGCATGCCGTGGCGGGAGTAGATGAACAGCTCTCCGTCCTCGATGCGAAACCGCACCGGTGCGTCTTCCTTGTAGTCCAGTATCGAAACCGGCAACCCGGCTCGGCCGTCCGACACCGCGACACAGGAACCGGCCTCGGTGCTCGCGTACACCTGGGAAATGCGAACCTTGGGAAAGACCTCCTTCAGGCTGTCCAGCAACGAGGGTGTCACCACCTCGCTGCCCAATGTTATCTGCTGCAGACCGGGCAGGGGCTGCTTCTCCGCCTGCAATTGGGCGATGGCAAAACGCCAGAAGGTGGGAGAGGCGCTGATATGGGTCACCTCGTTCTTCCGAGCCGCTGCCAGCATATCGCT
The DNA here is from genome assembly GCA_028277985.1 of bacterium. GTDB lineage: Bacteria > Desulfobacterota > DSWW01 > DSWW01 > DSWW01 > S015-6. The sequence continues at coordinate 40,419 of JANQFG010000090.1, forward strand.
GACCGAGCCGGATTCGGGCACCACCAGGGCCGCGCGGTTGACCAGCACGTGCAGGAACATCTGGATGCCGGCAAAGTGATTCAGGTGATAGGCCAGTAGCCAGCGCATCCCGTGGGAACGGGCACTCGGCCGCACCTGCCTGATGAGGTCGCTCCACAAGTAGCGCACACACTTTGGCCGGCCGGTCGTTCCCGAAGTGAGGACCAGAAACTCACTGTCCACATCTTCCGCAGTGCTCAATGGGCCTGACTGCAGGCCCGTCTCACGCAATTCCGCGGGGCCGACCACCGGGCAGTCAACCGGTACGGGGCCACCCAGGTCGGTCACCAACAGGTCGCCCTCCATGGTGCGAAGGGACTCTGCGATTTGTCCGGCTTCGGAGTCGTGATTGAGCACGCACACGGTGACTCCCGCCAGATTTGCGCCGCACAGGAGTGCCAGCAATTCGGGCGAATCCGGGAGATGGATCGCCAGGCAACGGGTGCCCCGGTCTGAAAGGGCCGCGCCGTACAGAGCGGCTTCCGCAAGGCATTCGGTAGGGGTCCAGTTAGAATGACCGCCGATGATCAGCTTTCGGCCAGGGAAGTCGGCCTCGATGCGCTGCAACAAACCGGCTATCACGCGGATCCATCTCCATAGAATGCCACGATGTCGGCCACCGTCTCCGGCAGGATGCCCTCGGTGTAAGGATCCTTCTTGAAGGTCTTCTCGAGCAGGGCGGAGAGCTCGGCCACGCACAGGGAGTCGAGGCCCAGCCCTTCGTCGTAGAGCGGTTTTTCCAGAGTGATTTCCTGTGCAGGCTTGTCCTGGTGCTTCAGTACGAGCTGGAGGAGTTCGATAATCTGTTGTTCGACGGACACGGGGGTTGCATCTCCATGTTAGCACACTGTTGGAATCATTATACAAACTACATGTTATAGAATATTGTGAACAAAGGAACCTTGTCAAGCTGAACGGGCGTGGCCCCCGGGTTCACCCACCCCATCATCAGTAGCGAATCAAGCTGCCCGACCAGCTCAATCCTCCACCAAAGGCGGCCAGAGCGATGAGATCCCCACGATCGGCCATGTTCTTCTCGAGGGCCTCGTCCAATGCGATCGGAACGGAAGCCCCGGCCGTATTACCGTATTCGTGCACATTCGCATAGAACTTGTCAGAAGGAACGGAAAGCTTGTCGGCGATCCCGGTGATGATGTTGATATTCGCCTGATGGACGACAAACAGAGATACATCGGACAAGGCGACTCCGGCGTCTTCGACCACCCCTTGTATCGTATCGGAACCTGCCGTAACGGCAAAATCCAGTATGGCCCTTCCGTCCATCCTGGCGTAGCCGGATCTCTCGTCCTCGAGAGGCATCACGCCGTTCATATTCGCGACCGCGGCTTCCCCTCTGCTGCCGTCGCTTCTCATCAGAGTCGAGAGGATCCCTGCGTCCGGCCTGTCCGGGTCCCTGCCCAGAAGTACGGCTCCTGCACCATCGCCGAAATAGGGAAGGGTGGTGAAATCCTTCTCAAAGAGGATTCGGGAATACATATCCGCCCCGATGACGACTATATGATCGCAAGTCCCGTTCCTGATGAGGCCGTTCGCCATCGAAATGCCGAAGACCGCCCCGGAACAGACGGAATTCATGTCGAAAGCGAAGGACTGTTCCATCTGCATACCGATGTTGCACTGAACTTTCGTTGCCGTGGGAGGAAAGGCTCGATCCGGGGTGGACGTGCAGACAATCAATCCGTCCACATCTGCGGGAGAGAACCCGGCCTTGTCCAGACACGCCTTCGCAGCTTCGGAAGCCATGTCGGACGTCAACATACCATCCGGAGCCCTGCGTCGGGCCCTTACGCCCGTCCACCGCTCGATCAAAGGGAGGGCACCTTTTGGGAATTGTGTCAGGTCCTCGTTCCTTACGATGATCTCCGGCAGGTAGGACCCGGTAGAGAGGAGCACTGCGTTCGCTTGTTCGGCCATTCTCTATTCCTCGTTCCCTGCTCTCTGCTCCATGGTCTCCCCATCCACCACCTTTCTCCTCCGGATGACCCGTGCAGGGTTTCCGCCAACGATGCTGTAGGGCGGCACGGACCTCGTCACCACCGAGCCTGCTGCAACCACACTTCCCTCGCCGAGGGTGACTCCTTTCAGGATCGTGCAGTTCGCCGCCACCCAGACATTTCGCTCGATCGTCACCTTCGCGGGCAGCTTCGGTTGCTCCTTCACCGGAATATCCGGATCGCTGATCTCGTGGTCTTCCGAGATGACGGCGCTGCCGTAGGCGATACCGCTGTCGTCCATGATCTCGAAGCCGCCGGCTCCGTTTATGAAGACATTGTCATTGATCGAGACACGCTTGCCGATCGAGATGTTCTCCGGAAAGAAGAAGCACGTGCCCCCGCGAATCCAGATCGACTCGATCTTCTTACAGAAGATCTTCAACTCGAGGTAGCGAAGGAGTTCCCCGATGGGCGACGGGATGAATCGGACGCAATCATACAGGAAGATGTGAAGCATGCTCTTGATGGCGTACCCGTAACTGTAGCCCCGGAGCTTCCGCTTCTTCATCATGTTCTTGAATTCTTGTATCAACATCGGGTTCTACCTGTTCTTTCCGAAGCGCACCTGCTCCCGAATATAGGAGATCGATGGGCGGGATGCAAGGCGGTCAAAACAGAAGCTCCGTCAGCCCGCACGATCCGATTGAACCAACCCGGCAGCGAACAGATAATCGGCGGCCGCCAGCAGGAGTGTGTTGCCGCGCAGCTGGTTCGCGCGCCTCAGCGCGTCGAGCCCGATCATCAGATCCGAGCCGCTGTGCCCATAGTCGTGGCCGGTCACGCAAACCTGATCGCTCTTGAGCTTGAAAAGGCGTCGCAGCATGTTCAGGAACGAAGGCGTGATCTGCGTCGCCACCAGATGGTCGATCTCGTCGAAATCGACATGTGACCGCAGACCCTCCAGGGCTTCCTTCAATCGCTCCTGAAAGACGACCGCCGTCTTGACCGGTTCGTGCGCCGGATTGAGATCCAGCATACCGCTCGCGTCCGCTTGTGGAACACGCGTTCCGCCTCCGACGCGGGTTTTGAGATCGTTGAACGACGGATGGGACAGCATTTCGGCCCCGCGGAAGGTTCCCAGCGGTGCACCCGTCGACTCCTTGGGAGCCACGATGAGCGCGGCAGCCGTATCGGAAAACCCGGCCAGCTGCGACGAGGCCCCTTTGCGTTCGATGAAGGAACTGTTCCGGTCCGCGCAAATGACTGCGCCCAGGCCTTGGGGATTCTTCCCCAGCCAGCCCGAAAGGGTACTCAGGGCCACCAACGCTCCCGCGCAACCCGCGTTGACATCGATTCCGACACAGGTCTTCGAGCACCCCGCGATACCGACAACCTCCGTGGCGAGCGACCAGGGAAGAGGGTAGTCACCGACCGTAGCCACAGAGATGATGAAACCGAGATCGTCCGGAGAGCGTTCGGCTTCCGAGAGCGCAGTGCGCAGAGCCGTGGCGGCCATCCCGCTCGGATGCATGTCCCCTTCGCACACGCATACGTGCTCCCAGCCGACGTAGTTCTCCTGTTCACCGATTTGTGCGATCTCTCTCACCTTGAGTTGCCGGGGGAAACAGGTGGAGGTTGCGATGATCTGAATGTCGCCCCCGTCGAGAAAGCTCATGCTTCTTCCCTCCTCGCTTCAACGCCGCTCCATGCCTGCCATCGCAGAGAATCGTCCGTTTTGCGAAAAAAGTTTATTTTATCAAAGGGGTTATATGCTTTTCAAATGTAGCCGAGTTGCTTGAGCCTCTCCATGATCGTCGCCTCGTCTTCGGGCGACATCCTGGAAGAGGTCGCGTCTCCGGAGGGCTCATCCGCGTCCGTCCATTTAATGTTCTCCCGGCTGTCGAAGGGCTCCGTGAGGATCCGGGTGAGGACTTCTCCATCCATATCCCTGGGGATCTTCTCCCCCAGGAGGTGGAGCACGGTCGGAGCCAAGTCGATGAGGCGGGCGTCTTCCACCGAAATGCCGCTTCGAACATGCTTTCCATGGGCGATCAGGATGCCGTCCATCCTGTGATTCCCGAAGAGGAAGGCGTTGTCCACGATCCACCTGCGGGTCGTGAACCCCATCAGGGCCGAAGCCATGGTATTGCCTTCCAGGGGGAGGAAGGTGATGTCCGGGGCTTCCTCCAGGTGGGGCCCGTGATAGATCTCCTCCCGGGTGTAGATTTCCCCTCCGATGGGCCGTCCGGTCGCCGGGTCGCGCATCTCTCTCAGGCAGGAGACGATCTCCTCACGAATCCGGCCGTATTCTTCCCCTTCCCTGATCCAGCCGTTCTCTTCGCGCCCCTCCACATTGAGGACGATCTGCCCCATGCCCATCTTGCTGTAGGCCTTGGTCCGGGACCAGTCGACATCATTCAGGGAGAGCAGGGGGTTCAGGCTGTTGTCGCGGACCATGTTGACCGTATCGGCCGGAGAAAGATCCGGCAGTCGCAGCCCGAACCGCATGAGCTTCAACAGGAGCCGGATGAGAACTTCGTAGGTGAAGCCCATTTTCCACAACCGGTATCGAATCCTCGAGAGCAGGGATTTCTTGATGTGGATGAAGCCCTGCTCGAGGAGCCACACGTTCAAATCGATCGTCTTGTGGATAGGGCCGAAGCCATGGTCGGACATGATGAAGAGCGTACCGTCCTGATCGAGCCGCGCGCGTACCTTGCCGATCGCCTCGTCCACGGCGGCGAAGTACTCGACGACCCGAGGCCGGTACTTGTCCGCAAAGGATTCGTCGTAGGTCGGGTGTTCCTCGTCGATCACACTCCAGAGGTCGTGCTGGATCCGATCCGTCCCCCACAGGTGAAACATGGTGAAACTCGGGGACACGCGATCCATCAGGTGGTGCAGCACCTCGAATTTGATGCGCAGCTCTTCGTGAAGCTCGTGGAGAAAGCGTTCCGCATTCGCGTCGGACAGATCGGCAGAGAAATAGGTTCGCATGTACAGGGGATAGGGTCCGAATCGTTGCTCGATTTCTTCGAGCAGGGACGGGGGATAGACAAAATCCCTCTTGCCCTTCGGGGTAAGGAACCCGGAGATCAGCACGCCGTTCATCGGGAGCGGCGGATAGGTGGTCGGGACGTTCAGGACGAGGGCCCTCTTGCCGGCGTCGCTGAGCAGATCCCACAAGGCTCTGCCCGTGCGGGATGCGGCGCTCACCGGGACAATCCGGCCCGTCCCCTTCTCTTTCGCCGTGAAGCCGTAGACCCCGTGCTTTCCCGGATTCTTCCCGGTCATAAAGGAGGACCAGGCCGTGGCGGTCTCCGGAGGGACGACCGTGGTGAGGGGGCCGCTCGCCCCGCCTTCGATCAATTCTTGCAGATTCGGTAGAGAGCCTTCCCTTATCCACGGCTCGAGGGTCCGAAAGGATCCCCCGTCAAGACCGATGACCACGACGCTGTTCGACATAGAAAGAATCCTGCTCGAGTCTAGAAAGCTTCCCGGCGGGCGACCTGAGCCTACCCGCGAGCTGTTTCCCCTTCCCGGGCCGGCCAGGCCGAAGGTTCCTTGTGTTGCCGGGACAGGGCAGCGAGCAACAACAGGCCCAGGCCCCTGAGAACGGGCAGACACCAGACGTAGGGGTTGTAGATCGTCATCTGCTTGAGCGTCTGGGCCTTCCAGATCACTTCAAAGCTCAAGGAAACGAGAACAATGGGAGGGATGAACCCAACCACCGTTCCGGCGGCATTTCCCAGGAAACCGATCCGGGTAATACCGACGATGTAGTTCGTTGCAGTATCGAAAAAGGAAGTGAGCCTCAGACACACTACGAATGGGAAGGCGTTCGAGCCTGCCCACGCGTTGAGTCTCCGGAAGAGCTTGAACTTCTTCTTCAGGAGATTCTCGGCCGCTTCGCGGGCCACGTGTCTCCCGAGCAGGTAGGCGAAGCAGGCGCCCAGGACGAGCCCTGTGAGCGACAGGATCGGGCCGAGAGTCATCCCGAAGATGATCGCGCCCAGTCCGACCATGAGGGCCGAGGGCAGATAGACGAGGCCCGTGAGCATGATGATGGCGACAAAGGCGACCGGGGCAAGCACTCCCGTCCGCTCGATCAGCTCCCTGATCTGATCCGGGGCCACGTAGTGCTCGAACACATGGAACCTGAGCACGGCGATGACGGCGATCAGCAATGCGATTTTCACTGCTACCCTGGCGAATGCGGCCAACGCTCTTTCCTCAGTCCAGATAGCCCAGGGTTTTCAGTCTGTCCATGACCTCCCCCTCTTCATTGCTTCGGTCCCCCTCGGCCGGTGACTGCTTCGTCTGTGTAGAAGCCGAGCCCCGCCGAACCGGATGGGCCTGCAGGAATGCGTCCGTGAACATTCGATCCGGGATGCGGCCGTCCACGTCTCCCGGGATTTCCAATCCCATCAAGGCCAGAACAGAGGGGAAGACATCCGTGATCCGGGCGCCGTCGAGACGCTGCCCGTGATTCAAGCCCCTGCCTCGCCCGATGAGAACACCGCTCATCCTGTGAATGCCTGTCATCCAGCCGGAGGACGCAAAGACTCTGCTCGAGGAGAAACCTGTGCTCTTCGGCCGGTACTTCCCCTGGGTCGGAATGAAGAGGATGTCGGGCGCCTCCTCCAGGAAATCACCCTCAAAGACCTCTTCCTTCACCATCACGGCCCCGTCCAGCACTTCCCCTGTATCCGGGTCTTTGAGTACACGGAGCTTCTCCACGATTTCCCGCCTCGTCTCCTCATACCCCGATCCCTCGGAGACACATCCCTGTGACCATTGCCCGCGCACATGGATCCTTATCTGGCCGAAACCGAAGGGGGAGAACGCCCGGGTGCGGGACCAGTCGATGTCCTGGAAGGACAGGAAGAGGCGCATCAGGGAGTGAGCCTGCTTCAGGTCGTCCACATTTCCTCCGGACCGTTTCTTCTTGAGACGAAGAAACAGCCCCATGACCAGTCGAAGGAACCAGTCCCTGTCCATCAGGGCCTGGGGCGTGAGCCCCAGTTTCCAGGCCAGCCGGCGAAGCCGGGTCGAGGGGCGCTCCTTCAGGGCCAGATAGCCTTCCTGGTAGAGCCATGTGTTGAAGTCGATCGATCGATGGACCGGCCCGAACCCGTGGTCCGACACGATGAACAGGGAGACGTCATCATCGATTCGGTCCAGCAGCAGGCCCAACTCGGCATCAAAGGCGAGGTAGTATTCGAGAATCCTCTCCAGGTGCTTCCTGGATTCCTCTTCCTCGTATTTCGGGTGCTCCACATCGATCATGTGCCACAGCCAGTGACATATCTGATCGTTTCCAAAGAGGTGAAGCATCAGGAAATCGGGTCGTTCCTGCTCGAGCAGATGCCCGGCAACCCGGAACTTGTAGTGCATTGCGTCCCGGTACTCCTGGACGAACCTGGCGATATCCTCCTCCGCGTTGCCCCCGGCGAAATAGGGGGGTACGGTTTCCGTCGGATAGGTTCCGAAGCTCTCTTCGATTTCCTCGAGACGCCCCGCGGGGTGGCATGTCCTCCCCTTCGAAGTTGCGAGCAGGAAATCGCTGATGAGGACACCGTTCACGTCACTGGCGGGATGTGTCATGGGAACGTTCAACACCACCACCCGCTTCCCCTGATCCCCGATCACTTCCCAGAGCGTTTTTCCATGGTACGAGTTTGAGTTGACGGGATGGAACTCGTAGTCGTTCTTGTCCTGACGGACGAAGTCGAAGACCCCGTGTTTGCCTGGATTCTTGCCGGTGAAAAAGGAAGTCCATGCAGGGGCGGTGACCGGGGGAACGCAGGATTCGAGATCGCCCCTGACCCCTTCCCGGATCATCCGCTGCAGATGGGGCAATCGACCCTCGTCGAGCCACGGATCGAGCAACGCGAACGTCGCGCCGTCCAACCCGATGATGATGACCTTGTCTCCCATGTCTGCCTTCTCTATCACTTCCCGGACCGCATCACAGCAGATACCCGAGATCTTTGAGTCGTTTGACCACGTCCTCCTCCTCATCGCCATCGCCGGGAGCAGCAGGGGAGGCTGCCGTCTCCTCGTCCGGAGAACGAAACTCGACGGGGTGCTGTTCCAGGAAATCTTTTTCAAAGAGGTCTGTGAGGACGCGGCCGTCCATGTCGGTGGGAACGCTGTTTCCCAGGAGGTGGAGGATCGTGGGGGCGAGGTCGATCAGCGCGGCCCCCTCGATTTGATCGCCCTGTCTGAACCGTTTCCCCTTGGCGAGAAGGATGCCTTCCATGCGATGGTGGCCGGGCCACGCCGCGTTTTGAAAGATCCATCGGTTCGAGAAGAATCCTGTCATGCTCCCCGCAAACAGGCCGGATGCGTTCGGCAGGAACAGTACGTCCGGTGCTCGGTCCAGAAAGGGGCCGTGATAGACTTCCTCCCTCAGATGCACGTCTGCGTCGATCCTTTCTCCCGTATCCGGGTCCTTGAGATCGCGAAGCTTCCCGGTGATTTCTTCTTTCAGTGCTTGATATTCGCCCCCCGGGTCGACAGAGCCTTCCGGTTCCCGGCCGTGCAGGTTGATGTTGATCGCACCCATTCCGACCGGTGCGTAGGCTTTCGTCCGGCTCCAGTCCACGTCGTCGAAGGAGAAAAGGAGCTGTCCCCCGTCGCCCCGCTTTGCGAGGAAGAGCATGGATTTGAAGATCGACTCGTCAGGGATCTTCGCGGCGAGTCCTGCCCCATACTTGAAGAAGCTGCGAAGGGCCAGTCTGACGAAAAATTCCTTGGTCAGGCCGCACCGCCAGAGGGCCGATTTGAGGCGTGAACGAAAGTCGGTCCGCGTTCGGATGTAGCCCTGCTCGAGAAGCCAGACGTTCAGATCGATGACCTTGCGAATCGGCCCGAACCCGTGATCCGAGATGACGAAGGTTGTCGTATCCCCATCGAACCGGTCGCACAGTCTTCCGATCTCCGCATCCAGCTGCGCAAAATACTCGACCACCTCTTCGGCGCAATGCCGCGCCAGCTTCGCGTCTTTTCCCGGATCCTGCGAGTCGAAGAGCCTCCAGAGCTCGTGCTGGACCCGGTCCGTGCCCAGGATATGGAGAATACAGAAATCGGCTCTGTGACGATCCAGGAGATAGTGGGCCGCATCGAATTTGACCTCTGCTTCGTGCCGCAGCTCGCTCATGAGGCGCCGGGCGTTCGGCACGGAGAGGCCGGGGGAGAACATGAGCGTCTTCAAATGGAGCGGGTATTTCCCGAACGCTTCCTCCAGCTCGTCGGCCAGCGAGGCGGGATAGGTGAAATCCCGCTTTCCCGGAGGGGTGAGAAAGTCGCTGATCAGCGCGCCGTTGACTTCCTCCGGCGGATACGTGGTGGGTACGTTCAGGACGAGCACCTTCTTTCCCGCCTCGCCCAGCAGGTGCCACAGGACCTTTCCGGATCGCGACCGTGAATCGACAAAGGTAGCCCGATCGGTTTCATCGCCCCGGTTGACGAAGTGGAATACGCCGTGCTTGCCGGGGTTCTTGCCGGTCATGAAGGAAGACCAGGCCGGGGCAGTAATGGGGGGTACCACCGAGGCAAGCTCGCCTCTGACACCCTCGTCTGCGAGCCGCCTCAGGTTCGGCAGACGGCCGGAAGCTATCCATGGGTCGAGAAGGGCAAAGGTGGCCCCGTCCAGACAAATCACGAGGACCCGATCGCTCATGCGGTTTCCCTGATGTTCATTTCACTTTCTGTCCTCGATGTCGTACCAGAAGGAACAGGCCTTTCGATCCTTCAGCTTCCAGGGAAAGGCCATGAACTTGAGCCATGTCAGCACGAGGGCCGGGGACTTGAGCTCCTTGAATTTCCTTCCGGACTTGATGACGTACCCATCCCGAATATTTCCGAACTTCTTTCCCTCGCTCTTGCCCAGTTTCTTCATGTTCCAGACAAAGTAGCCCTCTTCGGCCGCATAGTAGGTCTCGTCAAAGCCGCCGAGCCGGGCAAAGGTTTCCCTCGTCGTGTAGATCAAGCCCGTGCTGATGCCCACGACTCGCCTTGCCAGGTTGTTGTAGGACTCGAGGGCTACTGCCAGTGGATGTGCGTTGTCCCGAAAGATCTTGGACACGCCTCCGCCGATGTACTCCCCCGATGTCATCATTTCGTGGACGATGATCAGGAGGTTGGAGGACATATGGTCATCCGCGTCCAGGAAGGCGATGATCTTCCCGGTGGCTGCCCTTCCTCCCGCGTTTCGCGACGCTGCGATCTGGTTCTTCCCCTCGAAGACGACCCTGGCCCCATGGGCGAGCGCGACCTTCTCGGTGCGATCCGTTGAGTTGTTGTTCACCACGAGGACCTCGACCGGGTAGGGGTACTTCTCCCGGTAGGTGCCGACGGCTTCTTCCACATTCTCGAGCGTGGCCCCGATGAAATTCTCTTCGTTGTACGCGGGGATGATCACGGAGATCATCGGATCGGACCGTACGGGTTCGCCTGCCGCTGTCATGGTTGCATCCTCTTCGGCTCGTGAGCGGGCATGGAAAAGGAGATGCCCGGTTTCTTCAGGACACAGACGAGGTACTTGAGTCGACCGCTGCTCAGATATCGATAAATCAGGGAATCCTTGGCCCCGAGCCATGAAAGGGCGAAGCTCCCGAACCATTTCATTCGGGTTCTCATTCCCTCTTCCATCCGGAGCGTGAACTCGTCTCTTGCCTTCAGTACGTTTGGCGTGATGTCCTCCTCCATGCAGATGCGGAATCCCGAGCTTTCCATGTCGCTCCGCAGCCGAGAAAGACGTTTGTCGTGTCGAAGGTCGGCAAAGAGGAACTGCCCGCCCGGCCGAAGGACTCTCCGGACCTCCTCGAGAAACGTCTTCATGCACGGATAGGCATGGGACGACTCGATATTCAGAACGGCATCAAACGTTTCGTCTTCAAAGGGCAGGTCCAGAGCATCTGCCGTGCGAAAGGTCAGGCCCTCGAGAGGGTAACGCTCTCTGCAGAGTCGAATGCTCCTCTCCGACCGGTCGATGCCCTCCATTCGGCTCGGTTTGAAGGAACGCATGACGTAGGCGGTCCCCCCTCCGTGGCCGCAGCCGACCTCCAGAACCTCTCGTCCCTCCAGGGGGTCGCCGGCGGAGGCCACGCGATGGTACAGCCGAATGTTGTTGCGGCAAGCCTCCTCCTCATCCTCCAGGGCCAACCTTTCCTCTTCCCCGTCAAGGGGTGCATACCCGTAGTTGATGAACTCGAGCTTGTCCAGCCCCCCCGTGTGAGGGCTGGAAAAGACCCGGTAGACGAGCCTGTGACCCCGGAGACGGGGGTGACGTTCCGTGATGTAGACCACGCTCCAGAGGAGACCCTTGATGGCACGGCCCGCGGTTGACGGATCCGACATGGCCAGAAGCTCCCTGGTTTCTGTTTATGGACCCTACACTTCAGGGGTCCTACACCGACCAGAAAAAGTATATCCGAGGGCCCCGAGCCGAACAAGACAACCCTGCCCGGTACTCATGACCCGAAGATTGTGCTATCGTAGCCTGCCGAACCGCTATCTTCATGGAGAATCTGCACATGTCGGATTGGGAACGCATCGAAAGACTGGGCCCCGGGCGAAGGCTTATCAATGACTCATTCATGTGCGCTACCTCGACGTTTGCCTCCGGCGTCTTCTGGATCGACATGGAGGAGGCGAGCGCATTGATCCGGAGCATACGTGAATCCCAGGGACTCCGCCTGAACTACCTCCACCTGCTCATCCGGGCCTCCGGGCTCGCACTGCGAAAGTACCCGCAGGTCAATGCGCTGATCGACGGTGCCCGGCGGATCGTCCATCCCGCCACCATCGACATCGGGATCTCGGTCCTCGGCAGCACGAATCTGGCTCCTGTGGTCGTGCTTGCGGACGTGGACAACAAGGACCTGCCCACGATCGCCCGGGAGCTCAAAGAGGGTGCGGCAAAGGCCCAGGCCGAGGAGGCGGCGCTTCTGCGTAAGATGAACTGGCTCGGCCGCTTTCTCCCTTTCGGTTGGCTGAGGCGAATGGCCGTTCGTATGGTCAACCGCTACGCGCGTGTCCGGCGAGGCGTCGTGGGGAACCTCCAGATCACCAGCCTGAACGAGGAGATGATCCTCTACAACCGCCTGAACACATCGACCATGATGTCCATGGGCCAGGTTCGGGAGAGGCCGGCGGTCATTGACGGGAAAGTGGTTCCCAGGAAATCGGCCTACATGTGTCTTGCCGTCGATCACCGTGTCCTGGATGGCGCCACCCCCATGAATTTCGCACACGAAGTCATCCGCCTCCTGGAAAACCCGCATCTTCTTGCTGAGGGTTGACCGGGGGCAGGCTCGTCTAATTCAACTCGCTTCGTAAGACGGGTGTGCCCGTTCGGATGAGTCTTTCCACCAGGTCCGCCGCGGTTTCCGGACCGTTGTGCCTTTCGAGAGAGCACGCGATTTCCCGGGATCTGCCTGCGATCGAGCTGTCTGCAAGGGCCTTGACGATCGCTTGCTTGAGCTTCGGTGCAGACAGGTCCTTGTATCGCATGCGGTAGCCCGCTTTCAGGTAGGATACGCGCCTTCCGTTGTCGTTCTGGTCCCCCTCGAAGGGAATGACGATGGCGGGCGTGCCGTTCATGAGACAGTCCAGGGTCGTCGAGAAACCCCCGTGGTGCACCACGAGATCCACCTTGGGGACGATCAGCTCGTTCGGAACATACTTTTCGATCCGGAGATTCTTCGGGATCGCCAGATCCCCGAGGTCGGAGCCGTCGTAGCACACGGTCATCACCGCATCGATCTCGGGTAAGGAGCGGACTGCCTCGGCCGCGATAGAGAAGAAGCGGCGGTCGTATGCACTCTCCACGGTCCCGATGGTGAAGTAGACAGCGGGCCGTCGTTCAGGAAAGGTGGCCAGCCAGTCGGGGTGGGCGTAGTCTTGTGGCGAGCTCCACACGGACGGCCCCACGAGATGCACCTGCGGCGGCAGTTCGTGGATCGGATACTCGATGTCCGAGCTGGTGAAGGACACATACAGATAGGGGGACAGGGCGGAATTCAGGAACGCCATCTTCTTGGGCGGAAGACCGAAATCCTTTCGAATGCGATTGATGACCCGGTCGTACCGGTTGCAGTACGCGATCAGGCCGGCCCAGACGGCCTTGTAGAAGAGACGCTTGAGAGGGGTCTCGGCCGGAGGCCAGCCCAGGCTGTACGGAGGGGCCCCGTTGCCCGGCAGCATCCCGAGGAACATGGAGGTCGTGACCCAAGGGGTCCCTGTGAGTTCCGCGAGAATGGGGCCGGGGAAGGAGAGGGGATCGAATACGAGCAGATCCGGTTTTCTCTTCCGGACAATGGGGACCGCATCCCGGATGTAGTGGGGGGTCAGACCGAGGTAGGCGTCCTTCAGAATGTAGTGAATCCGGGGGTTCCCTTTCAACTCATTGATTTTAGGGAATTTCTCCGCAATGTTGCCCGCCCAGACACCGGGGCCCACCTGGAAATGCTCCATCCCCTCGCCCTGGATGACCTCTCTCATGTTGCACTCGGAGATGTAAGAGACGTCGTGCCCCCTCGCGCTCAGGGACTTGGCAAGCGGGATGGTGGGGTAGAAGTGTCCGGCCACGTGGACAGGTGCAAAGATGATCTTCGCCATGATCGGTTCAGGGTTCTCTGATGGTTGTCGAGGGATGAGGAGTCGAGACAGACCTACAGGCCAGAGTCTTACATATTATATAAAAAAATACAATGAAACAAAACATGAGCCGCCGGCGTTTGACACACGGACGGCACTTTCCCTATCCTGGTTTCCACCCCATACGAAGACGGAAAAGGCCGGACCATGAAAGAGGAAATCCGTGTTTCAGGCCTGGGATGGCCGGGCCTTCTTGCCCTCGTCGCCGCTATAGGGCTCTTGGTGGGATGCGGTGAGGACGACGAGGCCGCAGGGGGTCAGCCCTACTGCCCGGAGGTCTGTGGGCAATACCCTTCGGCGAGTACGGCCCACGACGTGGTGGCTGCCGATTTCGACCGGGACGGTCATCTGGACCTGGCTACCATCGGGCATCTTCCGGTTGATCCGTTGAAGGGGCTGGTGATCCTGAAGGGAGACGGAAGAGGCGGGTTTACCCATATGCAGGATCTGCCGGTCGGGGACCACAACCACGGTGTGATTGCTGTGGATGTGAACCTGGACGGCAACCTGGACGTGGTGACCACGACCGCTTCGAGATGGTTCCCGAAGTATGAGACGAATGTGGTGCACGTATTCTTTGGGGACGGCGCCGGGGATTTCTACCGGCACGACGTGCTCAAGGTTCTGCCCGGAGGAACCGGTCTGCTGGACGCGAGAGCCGGCGACCTGAACATGGATGGGTTCGTCGATCTGGTGCTGACGGGCGTGCCTACCGAGCAGGTGATGGTGTTGTTCGGCGAGGAGAACGGCGAGTTCTCACTGCCGGGCGTCCGATTTGGCCGCAACCTGCACACGAGGATGTCCGTCATCGGCGATTTTGATGAGGACGGGGCCCCGGACGTGGCCGTGACGAACAGCGGGAATGCGGTGAGCGTGCTTCTGGGGGACGGGGCAGGGGATCTGATACCGGCCGGGGATTTCAGGGTCGGGCTGGGTCCTCGGTCCATACGCAAGACGGATGCAAACAACGACGGGATCATCGATCTTGCCGTGACGACGCGTCTGGGAAACGGGTTTTCCGTGATCCTCGGGAACGGAAGCGGCGCGTTCTACGCTCCCTTCCATCTGATCACCGGGGAGGACCCCCGGGCGCTCCGACTGGGGCACTTGAACAACGATGACTTCCTCGACGTTGTCGTGGCGAACAGCCTGTCCCAGACCGTCTCCTTTTCCTACGGAGACGGGACCGGCGCATTCCCGGAGACGGAAGATGTCTTTGTTGGGGATGCACCGATCTTGAAGAGGACCGAAAAGCCCCTGGTCATCCCCGGAACCAAGAAGCCGGGCACCGGGGACGGGATCGTCGGACTGGAGGTCGCGGACGTCAACGAAGACGGAAGGGACGACGTCATCGCGTGCAGCACCTATGACGGTCAGGTGTTCATCCTTCGGAGCGGCTGCCCCAAGAAACAGCAGTGAACGCGATCACACGTGCTGCGCGCCGAGCAACCTCATCCAGGACCGGCCTGGCATAAAGAAAGGGACCCCTCGTGCGCTTCGGAATCTTCATTCTTGCCCTTGTTGTTTCTCTGGCGACTGCAACTGGCTGCGGCAATGGGGACGCGGACCCAGCCGGTGAACAACCAGTGAGCCGGGTCGGCCAGGAAGGCCCCTACGGAGCCGCAACTTGCTCGGATGGAGTGGACAACGACGGTGACGGCCTGATCGATGCCGCAGATCCTCCCTGCGAGAGGGACGATTTCAACGTGCTGATCATCGGGTGGGACGGCGTGCAGAGGGACCATTTCTTCGAGTGCTTGAACCGCGAGATACCGCAATGCGAGAACGGCTTACCCCACATTACCGAGCTTTCGAAAGGCGTCTTCTGGAACAACACCACGACAAGCGGGTACACGGCAACAAAACCGGGATGGGCCCAGATCATCTCCGGCTACGACGCAGAGGTCATGGGCGTGGTCAGCAACAAGATCTACCAGCCTATGCCGGAAGGCTACTCCATCTTCGAGAAGGTGGAGGACGTCTACGGTGACGAAGAGATCGTGACGCTCTTCCTGGCGGGCAAGTTCGGGAATACGGGCGGGCAGTGCTCACCCCTGGAAGTTATTCCGTCCCAGCCCTTCTGCGTCACCAAGACGAAGGTCGACCATTTCGAGAACGGGCTCTTTCTGGAAAAACACGTGGGGGAGGCTGCCCTTGGATTGCTCGAACAATACAAGGAAGAGAGAATCCTGGCGCTCTTCCATTTCGCCCAGCCGGACGACATCGGTCATCTGTGTGGGGAAAACTGCCCTTTCTATTCTGCCTCGATCGTTTCGGTCGACGAGTGGCTTGGCCGCATCGTAGAGAAACTGCATGATCTAGGGATCTACGAGAAGACGTTCATCTACGTCATCTCGGACCACGGTTTCGACGAGACCAAGTGGAACCACCGAAACGCTCCCTACACGTTCATGGCCACGAATGACACGTCGGTCATGCGCAGTGGGGACAGGAAGGATATGGCTCCGACCATACTCGAGCGATACGGCGTTTCCCTCGAGGCGGACGGAGAAATCCCTGCGATCGACGGGTACTCCCTATATTCGATCCCCCCAATTTCCTGCGTGCCCGAAGGGGAGACGTTTCTCGATTATCCCGGCGCACCGGAGTGCTGTGACGGGCTCACCTTGATCGGCCTGGACCGGGCCGAGCCGAATTTCCAGATCTGCGTTCCCCCCACGGGCGGGGCGAATGAAGCCTCGGGCCGCTGCACCCGTTGCGGCGACGGGTTCTGCAAGCCGCCCGAGAACAAGTGCAACTGCCCTGAGGACTGCCCGGCCTAGAAGAATCTTAAGGCGACCGCGGCCGGGAGATCATAACCGAGGCCGTCTTCCTGGGCGCCGATGCGTATTAGCCCACACCTTCCTGACATCCAGGCCTGACAGCCTCGTGTGACAGCCTCGGGTCGGACCAAGCCAAGTATTCGTCAGCCTGGGGTCGGACCAAGCCAAGTATTCGATAATGAAAGGACACTGGTCTTTCAAGAGGCAGAAATAGGGCTTAGAGCCCGAGTCCTCTGGACTAGAGGGCTAAGCTTCCAAACGGTATCCTTTTCGCTTGCCTTGTTGTTCAATATTGTATACTTAGCTTGGTCCGACCCCAGGCCCCAGGCCCACCAGGCCCGCGCATGCCCAACAGTTCCCGTACGATGAACCCTGAAGGGCCCCAAAGAGGACACGACGTTTTTGCGAATAAAAAATTTGTCTTGACATGCCTTCTGTGCCGCTTAGTATGAATCGAATAGGGTGCGGCGCCGGTAGAAACGAAGGGGCACGCCCAGTACTCCGGAGCCAACTTGGGAGGATAGCCATGACGAACAAGAGCATTCTGGCCAGGGCCTTACCAGTGATTGCTCTGAGTCTTCTCCTTTGCGGCATTGACCAGTGCCTCGAGCAGCCGACGCAGGAGGGCGCCGGGCCCGGGGACGACAACTACCTCTGCGACCCCGGAACGGGGGTGTTCGCGCGGGACACAGAGAGGTGGATGGGCGAAGACTACCTGGGGTCCCCCCTGGGAGGCTACATTTATGCACCCGCCTGTGCCGACAGACCTGAGTATGCTCCCGTGGTGTTCTTCTACCACATGGCATTGGCCTACAGGCAGGCTATGTATGACGGATTCTACAGGCACCTGGCAGGAAAAGGCTACATTGTCATCGCTCCAAAGTATCATCGTCCGCCTCGCATAGAAGTGTCAGAGCTGTTCGACCAGATACCCCTGCAATGGAGAGATGCCGGCATAGTGGGTGCCAAAGCCGGGTATGAGTACTATGAGACTCACATCGTCGGCACGGAAGACGTTCCGACCCCGATGACCGAGCTAGATGACGACAATCAGAGTGTAAGGTTGGTCTACGGGGCGGTTGGCCAGAGTTTCGGATCCGGGATCGCTGCGGCTCTCGCCAACCCCTCCATCCGGAACAACATCCCGGGAGCCGAAGATTTCGACTGGAATCCCAAGGCAGTTGTGATGATGTCTGGAGGAGCGGTTGGAGACCTGTCGCCGAGGTGTCCCGGGTGGTTGGAGCAGGTCTATTGTTGTCGGGATTGCGATCTGGCCTACCTCGCCAACATCTTCTTCGGGGTAGAGAATGGCGTGGGACAACCCGACTGGAGCTATGACGAGGATCGCTGCGCTCATGAGGAGTATGTGGACGGCCAACACTGTATGGCCACAGATGGATCGTTTATGACGGGTGACTTCCACGAGATCGATTACAACCCTCTCTGGATCGTGATGGCCGGGGACGCGGATTGGGAAGGTGAAGAGACCCCCGAGCTGCAGGCATACTGTGGGGCGACCCAGATTACAGACAAGCACTACGTCAGGGTTCGTTCCGACCATTCCGGATGGCCCCCTTTAGAGGCGAAGCACACGGGGCCTGCCGGAGGTGACCTGTTCTTTCCGATCTGGACGGACGACGTGGACGCCCACGACTATTACGCATACTGGAAGATCGTCACTGCAGCCATGAATTGTGCATTCTTCGACCAGGACTGCGTCTATGCAAGGGGAGGAACCGAGGAGCAGGTCGGCATGGGCAACTGGATCGGCGGTGATGGGCCGGCAGTCAAGCCGATGCAGTACAACCCGCAGGTGTGGGACCATCATGGTCGATGTTTCGATCTGGAAAGGGCATGCGAGCTCGTCAACAAGGACGACCCGAACGGGTGGCCGGGTGAGAGCTGCTGGAAATGGAGGGGGTGGGATGGGCCGCTCGAATCCGCGTCCTGCTCTTTTCAGATAAAGCTCTTCGTCAAGGGCAACGGGGCTGGAACCGTAACCCACAGCCAGGACCCAAACGCCTCGTGCACGAAAGAGACGTCCCCATGTGAATGGAACTTCGACCCGGACGATCCTATCGCAGAACGGACCACAATCCTCACAGCGACAGCCGATGCAGGTTCGACCTTTTCAGGCTGGGGTGACAGCTGCCTGGACGTACCCTGTACGGGTCCGTCCTGCACCCTCACCGTAGACGGTCAGTCCTATATCATTGCTAACTTTGACCTTCTCTAGAGCAGAGGCGCCCTCGAAGTCCAAAGACTTCTTTCGATCACGCAACCGCTGCGATGCAACAACGCCCCGCCGAACTAGTACCGGTAATGCTCCGGTTTGTAGGGGCCTTCAATCGGGACGCCAATGTAGTCGGCCTGTTCCTGGGTCAGTTTGGTGAGCTTGACACCAAGGTGGTCCAAGTGGAGGCGGGCCACCTCTTCGTCCAGCTTCTTCGGCAGGACGTATACGCCCACATCGTGTTTCTTCTCGGCCAGCGCGATCTGTGCAAGGCTCTGGTTCGTGAAGGAGTTGGACATGACAAAGCTGGGGTGACCCGTGGCGCACCCTAAGTTCACCAGGCGGCCGCCCGCGAGCATGAAGATGGAATGGCCGTCTTCAAAGGTGTACTTGTCCACCTGGGGTTTGATCTCCGTGACTTGGATTCCGGGCCAACGGCTGAGGCCGGCCACATCGATCTCGGAATCAAAGTGGCCGATATTGCACACGATGGCCTGATCCTTCATCGCGGACATATGCTCGGCCGTAATGATGGCCACGTTGCCGGTGGTTGTCACGTAAATGTCCGTGTCCTTGAGGGCGTCTTCAACCCTGAGGACTTCATAGCCCTCCATGGCGGCCTGCAGGGCGCAGATCGGATCGATCTCGCTCACACGAACGGTTGCTCCGAAGCCCCGCATGGACTGGGCGCACCCCTTGCCCACATCGCCATATCCGCAGACCAGCACCTTCTTCCCGGCCACCATGACGTCCGTCGCCCGTTTGATGCCGTCCGCCAGCGATTCCCGGCATCCGTAGAGATTGTCGAACTTGGACTTGGTAACGGAATCGTTCACATTGAAGGCAGGGAAGAGCAGGGTGCCTTCTTCCATGCGATGATAGAGACGATGGACACCGGTGGTGGTCTCTTCGCTCACGCCGAGGATCTCGGGGACCATGTCGTGCCACATGCCGTTGTTGGACAGAACGAGGTCATGAACCAGCTTCAGAAGGC
The DNA here is from genome assembly GCA_028277985.1 of bacterium. GTDB lineage: Bacteria > Desulfobacterota > DSWW01 > DSWW01 > DSWW01 > S015-6. The sequence goes on from JANQFG010000090.1 coordinate 60,090, forward strand.
TGATCTCATCTTCGCTGGTGGCCGTTATTTCGGGCAGGGTCTTGGTCTTTGCATATTCGTTTTCCAGCTCGTAGCCGAGATGGACCATCAGGGTGGCGTCCCCGCCGTCATCGACGATCAGGTTGGGACCCTTGCCGCCGTCAAAGGTGAGGGCCTGCAGCGTGCACCACCAGTACTCGTCCAGGGTTTCACCCTTCCAGGCAAAGACCGGAACGCCCGTTTCGGCGATCGCGGCGGCCGCATGGTCCTGGGTGGAGTAGATGTTGCAGCTGGCCCAGCGCACTTCCGCACCCAGGGCGGTGAGGGTTTCGATGAGGACCGCCGTCTGGATGGTCATGTGGAGGGAGCCCATGATGCGTTTTCCGGCCAGGGGCTTGTCCGGGCCGTAGGTCTTGCGGGTGGCCATGAGACCGGGCATCTCCTTTTCCGCGATCTCGATCTCCTTGCGTCCCCACTCGGCCAGCGACATGTCTTTGACCTTGTAGGGCGGTCGGTCGGTTATATCCAGCCCGAAGAGCCGAGCCGTATCGTCTTTTGCAGTAGCGACCATTGTCATTGTTCTTCTCCTTTGCTGAGTGGGGCGTGAGCTGCAGCCAGGATGATTCCCGGCCGAGACTTCTCGTTAAATGGTTGGATGGTCATGACCTCAAAATTGGCAAGCTCGAGAAACTGCCTTAGTTCCTGCTGGGTAAATCCCAGCCATTGATCACCGAACTTCTCCCGCATCCATTCCGCGTCATGGCGTACCAGATCGCAAACCAGCAACTTTCCCCCGGGAGCAAGGATGCGGCGTACCTCCTGCAGTACGGCGGGGGGGTCGGCCAGATGATGGAGCACCATGTTGAGCAGCGCGCCATCCGCCTCCGCGTCGGCCAGGGGCAGGTGCTCCAGCGTTCCCAGGCGGAGCTCAACCGAACCGTTCTCCCCGTCGGGCCTGCAGGAGAGGGTCCGGCCTGCCTGTTCCAGCATGGCCGGAGAACTGTCGACCCCGATCGTTCTGCCCGCAAAGGGCGCCAGTTGAGTTATCATCTCTCCGGCACCGCAGCCCAGGTCGGCTATGACATCGAACCCTTTGAGTTGCTCCACGATTCCGGCCGACACGTGTTCGTCGATCAGTTCCTCCCGCAGTTTCGACCAGTGAGGGGCGATCCGGTCATGAAAGGCCCTCGATTTCTGACGTCTCTTCTCCAGGCACAGAAACCTTCGGTTCTCGTCTTCCTCAGCTTCCGGGAGTTCCTCCCTGCGGAGCTTGATCAGTTCCAGCTGGCGGCCTATTCCTTCGGTACCTTCTTCACCCACGGACTCGTAGTAGGCCCAGGTTCCCTCCCGGTGCACCCGGGCCAGACCTGCATCGGTGAGCAGTTTCAGGTGGCGGGAGACACGGGACTGTCCCATTCGGAGAATATCCTGAAGCTCATTTACGCTGTACCTGCCGTGGGTGAGAACGCTGAGGATTCTCAACCTGGTTTCATCGGCAAGAGCCTTGTAAATCTGAACAAGGGACATACGGATTATCCTTAAATCAAGATATATTGATATATTCTCGCACGATTTCTTGTCAGGGTCAAGGAAGATCAAGAAAAACCCGTTCCTGCCAGTGCGGTGCATGCAACTCTACAGCGAGAGGTGCCGGAAAGCTCTGTCTTCTACGGTGCTATCGTATGGGAAGCTCACAGGCGTAGCAGCCCTCGCTTCTCAGTGGCATCTGAAGCGAAAGCTGGTGGAGGCGGTGGGAGTTGAATACTCAACCGTACTTCAAAAGCATAATGACATCGAGCACGCACAAGACTCATTATATACAACGCTGTTTGATGATAGCATTCTCTACAAGAGAGCCTTTTTTCTTCCCTCTGCCTCCTTCGAGAAATCTGTGATTTGCCCCATCCTAGGCTCTAAATTGGGGGCAATTATTACCGGGAGACCATTAGCCTGACCTGCCCCCTGCCGTCTGGTCCTGCTGCCCCACTTCTTCCTTTTCTAGAGAACTTGTGCTATAGAAAATAACGACCAGATAGATTCCGCCCATCCTGTTGAAGCCCTGTCGCCATAACCGAGTCGATTCGAATATGACTGCTATTGAGAAGACCTCAGATAGAATGGCCTGGTTGAGCCATGCTTTCTTGTTGGCTCTCCTACCCGCTGTGTGCTACGCACTTGCCTTCTCCTATGAAGCTGGCTTTTCGAGCCATTTCGGAATGCCCCTCGGACTGGTACAGATCAATCTCGTCACTGTTGTTGCCGCCTTCTTTTCCTTGCTGGGAACAATGTTCGTTTTCTGGCTATTGGCTGACTTCCTTGTCTACCCAGTCTGGACGAAGTTGCCGGAGGCAATTCGACCAGCCTGCACCGTGTACGTGTATTTCTTCTTCATTCTGGTAGTGAAACTCCTGATAGCCCGTGGACCTTTGGCAGATCTGTGGCCCCTTCTGCTCCTTGTGTTCCTCTTCACTCTCTTCAACTTTCTACTACCCTTCCTCAACAGGTCTGACAAAAGGGAGTATAGAGAAAAACTCCTTTCAAGGTTCGAAGAGGAGTCTCGTGCGGAGTGGTCGCCTCTTTTTCAGAGGATAGCAGACTCTGTCGGGATAGATGCATATAGGCTCTTGTTTGCGATACTTGGGCTTCTGTGGCTGGCATACTCAACCGGTCTCGGCAACGCTAGAAGCAAGAAGCATTATCCCGTACTCACGAATGCCCTTCATACGGCAGTAGTACGCGCTTACGGCGATACGTTTGTTACAGTCCTATACGATGCGGAATCGAAAGGAACCTCAAAGGAGTTCGGTGTCTACCGTGCAAAGCCAGGATCAAACATTCAATTCGTAATCAGAGATATTGGCCCGCTTCGACTCGACGATCAACAGAATTAGACACGAGAAGTTGAATGTCCAATGAATGAAGACAGATTCGATGTGAGATTCATTAACGTTCTTTGTGAACTTGAAGCCCTTGAACGCTATTTCGATTGCCTTGAGAAACAACTCCCGAGAATAGAAGCAGAGCACCAGGAACGAACTCAGCAAGCAATTATCTCACTGAAATGTGATAACAAGAATTCTACTGACTACCGGGAGGTCCGTAACAAGCTTCTAGAGCTTCACTATTTCACGGAGCAGGTACTGCCAAGGTTCTTCAGAGGGCCTGTCTTGGTAAGTTCATGGGCCATCTTCGAGTCGGCTATCGCTGAGATTGCAGATGAAATCAGGAGACGCCAGGATCAATTTCTTAAGTTGAATGACATACGAGGAGACTTTCTCAATCGCACGAAGAACTACTTTGACCACATCCTCAGATTTCCCGTTCTACTCGAAGCAGAGGTCTGGCAGAAACTCCAGAGAATAATGATACTTCGTCACGCTATCGCACACGCAAACGGACGAATTGAGAGCATCAAGGATGCTGACGTTAAGAAGATAAGCCAGTGGATAGAAGAAGGGATTGGCGTGTCCATCGAACTAGATTGTATCATGCTCTCCGGTAATTATGTCAGGGAATCTTACACACTCATATCAAATACTATACGGGGCCTTATCGGGCGAGTGCAAGAGGCGTACCCAAATCCTATGGTTGATTCGTCAATGAAGAAAGGATAACTCATGAAGACCCCGTTTTGTGAGAATATCAAATGCCCACTACATAGGATCCAAGTTGAACCTCACGTATCACGACTCACCGATCCCCCCAGGAGGATTGGTCGAAGCCAATTCAGAGAGAAGAACGGGAAGACCATCCATTTGTGTGAAGAGTGTCGCAAAGAGCGTGAGGAAAGAGCCGACCAATACGATTTTTTCACTTGATTCGGACCTTGAGGAGTACGTAATGGTCAAGAAGAAGTCACGAGCGCAACTGAAATCCGTTACGCTGAAGCTTCCATGGATGGACCTTGCTTGGCAGTCCGATGAGAGTGAAGTGAAGGCGTTGCGGGACCTTGTCAATCAGCTCAGAAGCAGAAGAGCTTTTCAAATGAATCGAGGAATGCTGGCTGAAGAACCAGTGTATTTCATCGACAGTGTTCTGGAAATGCGCAGTGAAGTGCGCAAGATCCTATCTCAGCTTCCGGTCAATGCCAATGAAGCAAGAGTATTGCTGCTATCCGTTATGGATTGGCTGGCTCAAATCCTTGATAGATGGAGCGCAGACATGACCGAAGTGAATCCGGATGAATGGAATTTCGTAGATTCCATCCAAGGGATATGAGACGTGTAATGGGGGCATCGTGGAATATTATTGAAGTCGTGCGTAAGCGACTCGATACGTTGTGTAAGGACTTGGAGAAACAGCTGGGGCTTGTGGAGGATTGCGGTTAGGTGATTATTGAACGGACCGTCCTTGAGCTGCAGAAAGAAGAAGTCCAGAAGGGTGCAGCAATACTAAACCCAGAACGATCGTGATTTGGAGTAACGAATGGCAACATCTGAAGAGATAACCTCTCAAAGAGGCTCATGGGTTTTTATTGCTCCGATCAAAGGGCTTTCCCTCGCTGAAGCTGTTAACTACGAATTCAAGATAGACAGGGTCACGTTCGTAAGTGCAGCGAAACTTCCAAGAGTCCGGAAGCGATTGGGATTTCCATATCGGATTTCAGAGTTTCGAAAACGTTTCTCGAGTGTAGCAACGCATTTCTTTGACGATGCCAAAACCTTCGCCACTATGAGATTGACTGGGAAAGGCAATGAGCAGAACGAGAAGTTCCTCAACCACGTACGTGAGGCGCTCTGGATCTTGTCTTTATCACAGTTAGGTTATAGCCGTCGCAGGATAAACGCATGCCCAGTGCTGGCTGAGGAAAGATCTGCTGGAAGGCTTCGCTATCTAATGATGAATGCAAAAACACAGGCGTGGAACCAATCCAATGAAGTGACAGGAAAAATCCATGACCTTCTACTCGATAAACACTGGCTGAAGTTCCAAGACAAGGGTTTCTTTGCATCGCTTCTGAACATACTGAATGGGAAGACAAAGATATCTGGTGGATGGAAGAAGGATATTCGGAACGCCACCCTTCTTGCGGGTCAAAGCCAATGCTCAAGTGATCTGCCACAATCCTTCCTATGGAATATGATTTCATTAGAAACCCTCCTGACTACACGAGGCGATACCTACAGTGATAGGTTGCCAGAGAGAGTCGAAGCATTTCTTGGTTGGACTACCAATTGGAGAATAGATGATTATGAAAGGAAAGTCAGAGAGATATACAAGAAGCGATGCGGCTTCGTGCACGCAGGGAAGAGAGAGACAATACAAGTGGAGGATGTGCTCTTTATTGACATGTTACTATTGAACATCTTCTTGAATGTAGCAAAGCATCCTAATCTTTTCCGTTCAAAGGAGAGTCTCATCGCATTTTCCGAGAAGGTACAGGCAGAACGGACGCTGGGGATTCGTCCGAGGGTTCGGCCACGAACAATGACGTTCTGGAATCCAAGATATGGAACGGAGGATTACAAAAGAATCTAGTAACCTGTAACAAGTCTAGCTTGATTCGAAACCTCGAAACCAGAAGGGCGGTCAAACCCTGCCCCTTGACGTAGCGCCCTCCATTTGTGGTATGTGGTCTGTCGAATTCCCGTCACACGGAGGACTGCAAAATGCCCCCACAACCTCTGAGCGTAGTCCGTTTCTACGGTAATCCTGAATACGCAGTAGAGTCCATCGGATTTAAGGAAATCGTCCTCATAAATCCAGAGAAGCTGAATGACCCATATGATCCGCCCTTCTTCTTTGCGACAGATTTCAATGGGGAGTATGAGATCCTGAAAGACTACATTCGGCAACAACATCCAAAGGAACTCTCAGAGTTCGAAGAACGATTGCCGCAAGAAGGATGGGAACGCTTCACTCGTTCCATCAAGAAGTACAACGAAGATCTGCGCAGAAGTACGTTTCTTTTCTCAACATGCGGGACAAGCAAAGACACACATCCTAAAGATAACTTCTATATGTGGGGTCATTACGGAGACGGGCACAGAGGAGTAGCTATCGAGTTCAGTACCGCCCACTTGACGAGGGCCGTTCTGCAAAAAGCGAGAGAGCTGGGCGGAGAACAGAAGGACGTAGATGGTGTGTGGTGGGAAATTAATTACACACCGGACCTGCCTAAAATCAGATCGGAGTGCATCTTTCAGTTTGTTATGAATTCTGTTGAGAGATCTGAACAAGCATGGGAGGGAACAGGAATCTTTGAAACCCTTAGGCTAACGGTCCGCTCAAAGAGCATAGAATGGAAGGAAGAGAATGAGTGGCGTCTTGCTTGGCTTAATGATGAAACAAGAGTCAAGGTGCAGAGGCTTCCCCTATTGGATGACTCTGTTGCCGCAGTTTTCTTAGGGTGTCGAATTAGTGCTGCTGTTAGAGAGGACTTGATATTCGAAACCAGAAGGCATTTTCCTAGTGCCAGAATGTATGCCGGAAAGTTGGCAGAAGGAAGATTCTCTTTAGAATTTGAGGAGATATCATTGGACATAGGATGATGCTCTCTCCAGCTCAAAGGGTATCGAGAGAACGGCTATGACTGCCATCTTTTGGATCGTCGCAATCTGCTTTGTTCTTGTCCTGGCTTGGTTTTTCGTAAAGGTGCTCATCGGGGCATTGGCCCCGGCCCAGACAGCGGGTCGTCTATACCTGAAACAGGAGCTAAAGAAGGCAGGTATTGACCCACGCTACATCCCTGATGCCTGTCTCGACGAGTTCGTTGAGGAAACAAAGGAGAATGCTGAGCTGATGCGCTTAACAGGCAGAGATTATTTCAAAACGGAATTTGTTCAAGGGCTTGATGCGGTCGTGGATTTCATCGTTATGTGGCGAGAAAACCCCAATTACCCATTTTCCTGGGATGCTGATACAGGAGGGATGCTATACCGGGACATTCTGCAGAAGCATCATGTCAAATAGGTTGCGATTGGACCGTCAGAATCCTTCTGGAGGAGGCTGCGTCTGCTTGTAATACCCCCGCACGATTTCCGTAAACTCATCAACCTCTCTCAGGCTTTGCTCGATCCCCTTGCCCCGAAGCTTCTTGTTGAGCACCAACTCCGTTAGCTTTGACATAGAATAATGAATACGTCCAAGCGGGCGAGAGCTACACGGCTGTGCTGCATTCTTTCTCTTGCCAGGGCTGCGGACTCCTTATAATTCTCAATCGCTGCATTCATGATCAGCCCGCTGGAATGCCTCTTTTCCTCTGATCGTCTGGCAATCCAGTTGGTTGAGAGGGTTGCTCCTGCTGAGATTATGACCATTGTCTGATCTTCCATTGGATTTCCCCCATAGAAGCGAACAGGCTTACGAGGATTAGTGTCCGACACCATTTCATCGTTTCTTCGGGCAGGGAAGACCGATCAGCCTGGGATTCCGCTCTTTGAAAATCCGGTTAAGGGTGTGGGGTCAGGCCGTAATTGTCAACCTTCTGACTCTCCAAGAGTGGATATTGTTGGCCAGACGCCTTCGGTCAAAGACGCTTCTTGGAAAAGGCACGACCCGACGGACTTTTCAGGTACGCTTCGAAGTCCAGAGCCCTTTTGCGGTCCGTGAAGGCAATAGCCGTCTTGATATTCCAGGGTTTGTGTTTCGAAGTGTGAGGACATTTCCCTGAATTGTGGGACTTCAGCCGTGATTCAAGGTCTTCGGTGAAGCCCGTGTAGAAGTGTGCCGGTCTGGATTCTGACCGCAAAATGTAGACGTAGTAGAATTTCATCTGACTTCGCCGGAGACAGTTCCGTAAATTGGGGCGTGCCGAGCCGTAGCTTCGAAAAATGGCGCCGTGAAGCCTGCCCGCCTTCGCCTACGGCTACGTCGCGGCAGGCCCGGCTTCGTTTTCGAAGATGCTGTGTAAAGCGGTTTAACTACCTCGTACCTTGGGGCGTGCCGAGCCGTAGCTTCGAATAGTGGCATAGTGATGCTGCCGCCCTGTGCTCAGAAGCCTGCCCGGCTTCGCTTAAAAGCTACGCCGCGGCAGCCTTCGCTTCTCACTTGCGTTCGAAGCGAAGGCTGGTGGAGGCGGTGGGAGTTGAACCCACGTCCGGAAACCCAGACCTACGGCGTCTACATGCTTATCCTGCCATTGAATCTCGCCCGGCGTTACCCGACAGGCAGGGTGCCGACGAGCCAGCCTGCGATAGATTTCGCTTCTTTCCTCCCACAGGCAAAGAGTAGGAAGCTAGCTTGCTAATCGACGCCCTGTCCGGCCCCGCAAGCTAGGACCGGCAGAACGATGACCGTCAATTAAGCGGCCATGGCATAGTCATAATCATTGGCGATTATGTTGTTTCCACCTGTTTTACGAGCAAGGTGGGACCTCGGCATGCAGCCGTAACCCCGACGATCCCCGTCGAAACCGTTTCGCCCCCTTTCGTTTTCTTGGTAGGAGTTATTTGGGGTTACTTCATTCCTTAATAGTAAGGCCTTTGTGTGGCGGATTCAAGTGATTCCTCCTCTGCCCGCCGCCCCTGGATTCCCGCATGCGCGGGAATGACGGCACCCTTGAGCAAGGGGGTTGCCGCGTCGCCTTCGGCTCCTCGCAATATCCACCCTTGAGCAGGGGGGTTGCCGCGTCGCCTTTGGTTCCTCGCAATATCCATTCTTGAGCCGGGGGGTTGCCGCGTCGCCTTTGGCTCCTCGCAATATCCATTCTTGAGCCGGGGGGTTGCCGCGTGGCCTGATCCCTGACCCCCGACCCCTGATCCCTGTCCTTCACGGGCAGAAGAAAGCCACGGTGCGCTTGAGGCCCTCGTCCAGGGAGACGTGGGGCGTATAACCGAGCAGTCTCTGGGCCTTGCTAACATCGGCCAGTGAGTGCTTCACATCCCCGGGCCTGGCGTCGGTGTAGTTCGCCTCGATGTCGACATTCATGATCTTCTGAAGCTTCTTGAGGAGTTCGTTCAGGGAAAAGCGTTCTCCACAGGCGAAGTTCATCATCTCGCCAGCCGCGCCCTCGGCGCGGGCGGCCTTGAGGTTGGCCTGGACCACGTTCTCGATATAGGTGAAATCGCGGGACTGCTCCCCGTCACCGTAGATGGTTGGAGGTTCACCGGCGGCCAGGGCGGTGATGAACTTCGGAATCACGGCAGCATACTGGGAAGTCGGATCCTGCCTCGGCCCGAACACATTGAAGTAGCGAAGGGCGACGGTCTCCAGCCCGAAGAGATCGTAGAAGTTCTTGCAGTAGAGCTCTCCCACGTATTTCTGTACGGCATAGGGAGAGAGCGGGGCCGAAGGCATGGTTTCCTCTTTGGGAAGCGTGGGGCTGTCTCCGTAAGCGGATGAACTCGCCGCGTAGACCACGCGCTTGACCTTGGCGTCGCGGGCCGCGATCAGCAGGTTCAAGGTGCCCGAGATGTTGCTCTCGTTCGAGCTTACCGGGTCTTGCACAGACTTGGGGACCGAGGGCAGGGCACCTTGGTGGAAGACGATCTCCACCCCCTCGACCGCCTTCTCCACATCGGCCGGATTCCGCAGATCCCCCTCGACGAGCTCGATGCGGTCGAGAAACGGGGCGATGTTTTCCCTCTTGCCGGTAGAGAAATTGTCCAGCACCCTCACACGGTCACCCTGTGCCACCAGTGTCTCTGCGATGTGAGACCCGATGAATCCTGCCGCTCCGGTCACAAGATACAGACTTGACATTCAGTCCTCCTCCGATCGCTTCAGTTCCAGGCCCAGATTGTAGACCTCTCGTCTCGGCAGGCCATGCTTCTGAGCCACCTGCCGTGCAAGCTCACTAAGCGGCAGATCCGTGGGGCGTTTCAGTTCTTCCGTGGCTCGGGCGAGCCTCTGATCCCGGTCCAGGGCTTGCCTGGCCTTTCGACTTCTACCTTCCATAACGATGCAGAACTCCCCTTTCGGGGTTCGAGCTTTCCATTGGCCGATCAACTCGGAGAGCAGGCCTCGCTCCACCTGCTCGAACCGCTTGGTGAGCTCTCTGCAGACCGCAGCCTGCCTGTCACCGAATAGCTCGAGCATATCTTCGAGGGATTTCACGATCCGATGGGGAGACTCGAAGAAGATGAGCGTGTGGGGCATCTCTGCCGCCTCTGAGAGAAGCCTCTTGCGGTCAGAGCCTCCTCGGGGCAGGAAGCCGTAGAAGGTGAAACGGTCCGTGGGGAGCCCAGAGACGGACAGGGCCAAGATCACGGCCGAGGGGCCGGGCAGGGCGGTCACGGGCAACCCCTGGTCGATCGCCTCCCGGACCAGCCGGTATCCGGGATCGCTGATGCCCGGGCTGCCGGCGTCCGAGACGAGCGCCACATCCTTGCCCTCGCGCAGTGCCTCCAGAATCTCTGGGATTCGTTTTGCCTCGTTTTGCTCGTAATAGCTCACCAGGGGCCTCGAAATCCCGTAATGGGTGAGCAGCTTCCGGGTGCGCCGGGTATCTTCGGCAGCGATGAGGTCGCACTCCTCGAGGGTCCTCAGGGCCCGGTGGCTCAGGTCCTCGAGGTTGCCGATCGGAGTGGCCACCAGATGCAGGGTTCCCTGTTTCTTGCCGCCTGCCATCTCAGGCCTCCCAGATCTCGAAGGCGTCCGGTATGTGCCTCAGGGTTGACCGATTACCGTCAAAGATCACCGAGATTACGTCGAACCGCGCCGGCCGGTCCTCCAGGTGCTTGTGCTGGATGTAGGCCAGGGCAGTGCGCGAGATGCGCTGCTGCTTCTTCCACTGGATCGTCTCCTCGGGCGAGTGCCCGGCGGAGGCCTTCAAGGTGCGCACTTCCGTGAACACGAGGACCCCCCTGTCTTCGGCCACGATGTCGATCTCTCCCAGGCGATTCCGGTAGTTGCGATCCAGGATTCGATATCCCTGCCTCTCCAGGAAGCGGACGGCAAGCCGTTCGCCTTCCTGCCCCTTTTTCTTGGTAGAGGCCTTTTTCATCGCCAAAACGCCGGAAATAGTTTAAGGGGTTCTGTCCTGAGAATAAAGATCGGTGGGAGGAGACTGCATTTCCGGTGCCAGGAGCTCCTTCACGCCCCGGAAGCTTCTGCGATGGATGGGGCAAACGCCGTGTGCCTTGAGCGCTTCCAGATGTTCGCGCGTACCGTACCCCTTATTCTTCTTGAAGTTGTATTGAGGGTACTGCTGGTGATACGCCTCCAAGAGCCGATCCCGGGTCACCTTGGCCAGGATCGAGGCCGCGGCGACCGACTGGCTTCTCTGGTCGCCCTTCTTGATGCATTTTTGGGGGATGTCGCTTTCCAGGGGGACGATGCCGTCGATCAGCAGGAAGCCGGGCTCGAGGGAAAGCCCGCGAACCGCCCTTTCCATCGCCTTCCGGCTGGCCACGAGGATATTGAGCTCATCGATTTCCTCGCAACTCACTTCGGAGACCGCGAAGGCGAGGGCGTGCTCAAGGATCAGGTCGTATCCCTTGTCCCTGTCCGCAGGTTTGAGCTTCTTGGAGTCGGTGATACCCGGGTAACGTTCACCAGGGGGGAGAATGACGGCAGCTGCGACCACTGGGCCGGCAAGGGGGCCCCTGCCGGCTTCGTCGAGGCCTGCGATCCGGCTGTAGCCCTTGGCCAGCCACTCCGTCTCGAAATGGAGCATGTCCGCAGGCGCTTCCCACAGGTCCTGTTGCGTGGTCGTGCGCTTCACTTTTTCTTTTTGGATTGATACTCCCGGATCTCTTTCAGCCGTGCCGCCTTGCCGGAGCGCTCGCGGAGGAAGTAGATTCGCGAACGTCTGACGCGGGCACGCTTCAGGATCTCGATCTTGACCAGGTTCGGCGAGTGAAGGGGAAAGATCCTCTCCACGCCGATCCCGTAGGAGACCTTCCGGACCGTGAAGGTCCCTCGGGCAAGCCCCTTCTTGACGCGGATGACCACGCCTTCATAGGGCTGGACCCGCTCCTTGGCGCCCTCCCGGAATTTGCTGTACACGCGCACCGTGTCGCCCGTG
>JANQFG010000211.1 GCA_028277985.1 bacterium
CTGGACGTTCCTGTTCCGGGTGGGCAAGCAGATCGTATCCTGGGGGGAAATGGATTTCTTCCGGATCATGGACTCGATCAACCCGATCGATGACCGGCGGGGCTTCTCGGACGTCGAGTTCGAGACCACCATCATCCCGATCTGGCTCGTCCGGGCCGAGTGGTGGCCGGAGGTGAACTCGGGTTGGCTGAACGAACTCGGCGTTCAGTTCGTGTTCAACCCGAACGCCCAGTGGATCCCGAACCAGAGACTGGAGACAGGGAACGATTTCGGGGGTATCTGGTCGGTAGCCGCCGAACTGGACAACCCCCTCTACGAGATGCTCGGCGTCGGAACGCCGAACCTGTACGTTGGGGCTCCGGACCTGAACAGTGTGATCGAGCCGGACAACTGGAGCGATGAAGCCTTCGAGTATGCCCTGCGCCTGAGCCTGATGATCAAGGGCTCCATCCTGACCCTGAACGCCTTCTACGGGCTGGAGAACTCGCCCCAGCTCTTGTTCAATCCTGAGAGGCCCTTTGTAATGGACGAGATCCTGACGGCCATCGCCGGCGAACCCGTGCCGCGCCTGAGCACCGCCTCGGACGGGACATCGATCCTGAACCCGGTCTACTGGGGCTTTCATCCCCGCCAGAAATTCGTGGGGGTGACCTGGACGGGAGATTTGCCCATCGTGATCTCGGCCCTCGGCGGGGTGAATCCGCTCATCCGCCTGGAGGTCAAGTACCAGTGGGAGAAGCTCTTTTCCGACGCGGATCAGACCAGACACATCGAGTCGGATTTCCTGGACACGGGACTCGGGATCGACTGGAAGATCAAGGTCCCGGCCCTGAACCCGCGTGCCTATTTCACCGTGGCACCCCAGTTCCTGTATTACCGCATCATGGACTATCCGGACGATGTCGTGCTGAACGACACGGACAGAGGGGCTCTTCCGGATGAAGACTACTACACAGTGACCCTGCTCCTGAGCACCTCCTACTTCAATGGGAAGTTGATCCCTCAGCTCGCCGGGGCATACCTGTTCAACAATGAGGGCAGCCTGATCCTGCCGTCCCTTACTTACTTGATGAGCAACTCCTGGCATTTCACTGTCGAAGCGGTCTTCCTTGGAGGGAAGGTGAAGAACGTACCCCCCTGGGTGGTCCGGAAGAACGATTACATCTCTTTCAAGGTCAAATATAATTGGGGTTGAATCAAACAACATGAGTTGATCCCTGCAACAGGCGTTCGTTCAATCAGCAGGGCTTGATCCGGGATCGATATCAGCCGGATATCCCATTCAAAAAGCAGAAGAGACATGTCGGCAGATACTAGCAAGGAGGAGAACATGAAGAGAGCCATTTGTTTCTCAGTCGCCCTTCTTTCGGCCCTGCTCGTTGTATCCACGGCTTGGGCCATCCAGAACTACCATGCCCCGATCAAGGATGTTATTGCCCACAAGGGAGTCATCGACGATCCTGCGCCCTTCTACAAGAATTCCCAGTACTACAAGGTATTCATACCGGATGACGTGTGGGCAAAGATCACTCACGACCCGGCAGAGAGCCGGGCCACCTGGGAAGAGGTGGTGGGCTTCAGGGCAAAAGATGTAGTGGGCCAGATTGCGCCGGAGATCAAGCCGGGGAAGTACACGCTTTCCGACAAGGAGAAATATCCTTTCAAGGAGCTGATGATTCCCTTTCACTACGACCGTTTCATCGCGCCGGGAAGCGAGGGGGCGCCGAAGCACATGGGTCTTTTCACCGATTTCGAGGTGATCGAGACCCAGCAGCTCTGGCACGCCCAGCCTCTCGGAAAGGCCACGCTCGAGAACATGGGCAAGACCCAGCTGGACGAGAAGGGATACATCAAACATGAGACTCATGTAGCTGGCTACCCGTTCCCCAGGCCCTCAGGGGAGCAAAAGGGCTGGCAAGTCATGTACAACTGGCAGACCAGACCGGCCGAGCCCGAGAACTCGGCAAACTACGACCTCACCATCGGGGTCAACAGCCGGGGCAACATCGACCACCGGGGCACTGCGCACTTTTTCTGGGTGACCCTGAAAGGCCGGGTCATGTATCCGCCCTACGGGTGGTTCGACGATCGTGCGAAGAAGCAAGAGGAACTCCTCATCATCATCTACACGATCTTCTCGCCCCGGGATCTCTTCGGGAATGTTTACCACCAGGTGCGCTTCGCCGACTGGAAAAAGGACCAGAATTTCCTCGCCTACGTGAACTTCCTCCGGAGGATCCGCAAGCTCTCCAGTACGGACCGCCAGGACCAGGCCGTGGGACAGGATATCTGCTTCGACGATGCCGCCATGTTTGCACAGACTCTCAGGCCGGATCGCTACCCCTACGAAACGAGTGTGCTCGAGGAACGCGAGTTTCTCGTGCCGGCATATACCTTTGACGGATCCGATTATTTCGACAGCAAGGACGGTTGGAAGTGGAAGGGTCTAAAGTTCGAGCGGCGGCCCATGTGGGTACTGGAGATGAACCAGCTCGACAAGAACTACATCTACAGCAAGCGGGTCTTCTACTTCGACAAGGAGACCCTGTTGCCCCATCTGCACTTGATGTATGACCAGAAGGGCAGACTCTACCGAATGAACGATGTCGTGTGGGGGATGGTGGAGCCCCTGGGTTACTTCAACAGCTTTCACGTGAACAACTGTGACTTCATCGACGAGCACTGTACCATGACCTTTGCGCCCTCCTACCCGGCTCTCTGGCTCGAGCGCAAGGACCTGAGCCTGCGGAGCATGATGAGACAAAAATAAGCGAAAGGCGAAGGCGAAGGGACTGAGCCGTAGTCCCCGCAAAGGCGGGGACCCCCGAGCACCACACGTTGTCATTCCCGCGCAGGCGGGAATCCATGAGCACAGAGGAGACCGTGCTCTGGGCTAGGCCAAGGTTCCAGGGGGCTGCCACGCTTCGCTCGCAGCATCCCCAAGCAAGGGACATTGCGAGGGCGCGCAAGCGCCCGCGGCAATCCCCGAATGAATTTGAGCAGGGGAACATCATGAACAATGTGTACATCATCGGGCTGGGTATGATCCGCTTCACCAAGTACCCGGATCGGACCGTGCGGGACATGGCCCACGAGGTTGTCAATCTCTCCCTCGAGGATGCAGGCCTTACGAAAGAAGACCTTCAGGCGGCATATTTTTCGAACACCTTCTGGGGCATGTACACGAACCAGCACTCCATTCGGGGACAGGTTGCCCTTCGGTCCATGGGTATCGGGGTGATCCCTGTGGTGAACGTCGAGAACGCCTGTGCCGGGGCGAGCACGGCGCTGCACATGGCCGTGACGGGTCTCAAGGCCGGCATGTTCGATGTGGCCCTTGCCGTCGGGTCCGAGAAGATCACCCACGAGAACAAGGCGGTGGCCCTCGGGGCCTACGCATCGTGCATGGACGTGGAGAACATCCAGGCGGGGATCGATCTGTTCATGAAGCTGAACGAAGAGCTGGGCATGGACACGGCGGACAAGGACGGAAAGCCCGGTGAGGGACGGAGCATCTTCATGGACGCCTATGCCATGGGCGCCAAATGGCACATGAAGAACTTCGGATCCACCCAGGAGCAGCTGGCCGCCATCTGTGCGAAGAACCACTGGCACGGTTCCCTGAACCCCATGGCGCAGTATCAGACGGACATGACCGTCGAGGAGGTGCTCGCCGACAAGCCTGTGGCCTATCCCCTCACCCGGTCGATGTGCGCCCCCGTGGGGGACGGCGCGGCCGCTGCCATCGTCTGTTCCGAGAAATATCTGAAGAAGCTCAAGAACGCCCGGCCGGTGAAGGTCCTCGCATCCGTGCTCGGCTCGGGCAGGGACAGAGGGCTGGACGAGGAGGACATAGGGGAGCGGCTCGTAAAGGTCGCCTATGACCAGGCAGGTGTGGGCCCAAAGGATATCGATCTCGCGGAGCTGCACGATGCGACCGCATACGGTGAGCTGCACCAGACCGAGGCGATGGGATTCTGCGCCCTGGGCGAAGGCGGCCCCTATGCCGAGAGTGGTGCCACCAAGCTCGGAGGGGAGAAGCCGGTCAACACGAGCGGAGGCCTCGAGTGCCGGGGCCACCCCATCGGTGCTTCTGGCCTTGCCCAGATCTATGAGGTCGGTCTCCAGCTTCGGGGTGACGCGGGCGATCGACAGGTGGAGGGTGCTCGAATCGGCCTGTGCGAGAACGGCGGAGGCAACATCGGCGTCGAGGAGGCCTCCATGTGTCTGCATATCCTCGAAAAGGCCTGACGACGGCGGGATACGAACACCACCTCTTTCATCGGATCGGTAGCATGGAAGAGAACAGGATGGGCACCGTGTGTGCCGCATCCTGTTTTTTTATTGGCAACAGGGTGCAGGAAGAATCCGATACACCAGCCACAGCGAACCATGCGGAGGAGAAAATGGCGATTGCGTCCGATATTCGGCCCGGGGATGATCCGAAAGAGGTCTCCGAGAAGCTCGTGGGGCGAACCCGCACGCGACTGATGCAGGAGTTGTTCGGGTACTTCGACCTGCCGGAAGATCTCTTCAGACACATCTTCGGAAACCTCTACTCCAGGGATGTGTTGACCCAGCGGGAGCGGGAGCTCTGCGCCGTGGCAGGCCTGTGCGTCCTGAACCGGACGAACGAGCTCAGGAGTCACATCATTGCCGCCCTCCGGGCCGGGGCGACCAAGCAGGAGGTGGCCGAGGTGATCCTCCAGATGTCCACGTACGGTGGCATGCCGGTATGCATCGAGGGGCTTGCGTTGCTGCGAGAGGTGCTGGAGAAATCCGCCTCCAAATAGGCATGAAGAAGCGGTTTCTAGGGTTTCCACGCCTCCATCCGGTAGGCGCTGTCCCAGAAGATCCATTCCAGGCGGGATGACAGGACAAAGGCCTCACTCATTCGCTTCCGGCCTTTGTCGGTGGCATCTGCTGCCACTTCCTCGGTGATCTCGATCGCGCGTTTCACCGCTTGGGCGAATTCCTCGCCTGCGTAGGTATCGATCCAGAGCTGATACGGATTCTCGGGGGCGGACTTTCCTACGATGTGCATGCCCACCTCCCGGTAGATCCAGAAACAGGGCAGGAGAGCGGCCACCGCCTCTTCGAAGCTTCTGTGCGCAGCCGTCGCTACCAGATAGTTGGTGTAGGCAAAGCAGCCCGGCGCCTGCTCTGCGTCCGGGGTCACGTCGAAGCGGCGGAAGTACTCCTCGTGGAGCGCACGCTCCACGACCAGGCCGTCCTTGGCGAATTCGAGGAAATCCAGGATCCGGCCGGGCATACGGGCCTTTGCCCCGACGATGGCCAGGGCCCTCGCGAAGTCGACCAGATAGAGCGCGTCCTGCTGGATGTAGAACTTGAACCTGTCCACCGACAGGGTCCCCTGGGCGAGCTCCCGGTTGAAGGGATGCTCTATGATCGCCTCGAAGATCTCTTCGATTCTGGCCCACAGGCTCTTGGTGAACATCATGTTTTGCGCCTCAGCGTCCCCTCTCCCTTGAGGGAGAGGGTTAGGGAGAGGGTGTCATCTCGCGTGCTACGTGAGCTCCGCCTCCGTAGCTACACGATTTCTACCGGCTTCCTTGGCGAAATAGAGCGCCTTGTCCGATCGGTCGACCAGGTCCTCCACCGACTCGCCCGTCCGGTACTGCGCGGCCCCCACCGAGATCGTGATCGATCCGACATACTCGGAGGTCTTCACCCGTTTGAGTTTTCCCTCGGAAAAGGACTGGCGTATATTCTCCGCCACGGTCTTCGCCCCCCTGATCGGGGTGCCCGGCAGGATGACGGCAAACTCTTCCCCGCCGTAGCGGGCCACGAAATCCCGGCCCCTTACATTGTCCTTGATCTTTCTTGCCACGAGCCGCAGGACCTCGTCGCCCACGATGTGCCCGTATTCGTCGTTGAACCGTTTGAAGTGGTCGATATCGATCAGCAGCAGGCACAGAGGATCATCATCTGAGACAGCTTCCTCCACCGACCCCTTGACGGCCATATCGAAGGCCTTGCGATTCGCAATCCCCGTAAGGAAATCCACCAGCGCGGCAGCCTTTGCCTGCTCGAACTCCTGCTTCAGGGATTCGAGCTCGTCCGTCGCCTCTTGCAGCTTTTCCTGGGTGGCCCTGCCCGAGTGACCGATCTTCTTCGTCTCCACGATGATGTCGTCCACCACCGTGCGGATTTCATGAATCGACGTGCCCTCGGAGAGCTTGTCCACGGATTTGGATACGATCGTTTCGTATTCACCGGCCTGTTCGGTGAGATCCGCTACCTGGCTGAAGATATCGAGCAGGAGCTGTCGGAGATTGTCCCGGAGATCGATGAGCGCGCTCTCGTCCAACTCGGCACAGAAGCGCTGGTAGAGCATGTCGTTGATCTCGTCCGAGAACTGCTCCGCCTTTTCGAGCATCGCATTGATCGCTTCCTGGAGTTCCAGGCTCTTCCCGGACACGTAGTCGTACCAGACCGCATAGTTCCTCGGCGTGATCGGGATGTTGTACTGAGACATGAGCGGAAGGGCGAGGCGCACATATCCGGCTGTTTCTTCCAGGGGGTCTTGCTTCTCCAGGTCTTCCTTGGCCATTCCTCTGCCCTTTCGTTGGCGGCGGCTCGTTCGTTTGCGAGGCAAGGAAAGTATAGGGACAGGGGCCGATCCGGGTCAAGAGTGCGATCCCCTGTAACGTCTTGATTGATTTGGCCTCCGTCTCCCCCCCGGGTCTACAAAGTCGGCCTGCATCAATCAAGCCGTTACAGGGGATCGCACCAGAGGCCCCGCGCCACACCTCCCAGGGGTGTACCTGTGCCGCCAGCAGAGGCCCCCGGAAAGGGCCTACGAGAGGTGGAGATTCTGGGCTTCTTGATTTCCCTGGTCTGCCTGATCTTCTCCCCGTCCGGTTGACATCTGTACTGCGAGATTCCTATCCTTCTCGGATGCTTAGACCCTCCCTCCCTCGAGACTCTTCCCGGCGCGGCTATGCCTGTGTCGGCCTTGCGGCCATCCTGTGGGCATCGAACGGTTCGGTGGCCAAGTTCCTGTTCGGCGAGTGGATTTCGCCCTTTCAGCTGGTGCAGCTCCGTCTCACCATCGCTGCCGCGGTCCTCCTGGTATGGCAACTGGCGCGTCGACCCGCCCTGCTCAAGATCGCGAGGCAGGACATCTTCTACTTCTTCATCCTCGGCACGCTAGGCATGGCCATGGTGAACATCGCCTACATGTTCGCCATCAGTCGGATCCAGGTGGCTGCCGCCATTCTGCTCGAGTACCTCTCCCCCATCCTCATCGCAGCCTACTGGGTGCTGTTTGCAGGAGAAAGGCTTCGCCCCGCCACGATCCTGGCCATGATCGGGGCGATCGTGGGCTGCTACTTCGTCGTGGGGGCCTACAACCTGAACATGCTGTCCATGAACCTGGCGGGCATACTGAGCGGACTGGCCTCCGCCTTCTTCTTCGCCTGGTGGTCGATTCACGGTGAATACGGAATGCGAAAGTACGATCCCTGGACCGTATTGTTCTACGCGTTCGCCGTCTCGGCCGTGGAGTGGAACATCGTTCATCCTCCCCTCGAGGCCTTTGCTCATCCCTATCCGATCCCCGTGTGGGGACTCATCCTCTATGTAGGGGTCGTCGGGACCCTGATCCCCTTTGGTCTCTACCTGGAAGGGATCAATCGGATCCGGGCGACCCGTGCCAGCATCACCTCTACCCTGGAGCCGATCGTGGCCGGCCTTCTCGCCTATCTCTTTCTGGGCGAGACCATGGAAGGGCTGCAGATCTTCGGGGGCCTGATGGTGATTGCCGCCATCATTCTGCTTCAGCTCAAATCAGAAGAGGATCCTCGCGCCCCGGCTTTCGTCCGGGCCGAAAGGGAGAAACGATGAATATGCTTGCGTAGGCATGATCGGGTCGGATGAGAGTAAGAAATGCCGGAATAGAGCGTATGATGAGTTTCTTCAGGCAGAAACCTGCTGGCTCCCATCTTTCCCCAGAAACCGCTTCACCCGTGGTGCCAGCCCTTGCATCACGAACCTCGCCAGCGACCCGTTCATCGTCTTGTTGAATACCAGGATCCGCTTTGTCGCGCGAAGCTCGTCCACCCACCTGTGCTTGTACTCCTGGCCCTGCTCGATACTCATCTGATCGACATGTTCGAATCCGTTTTCGGACGCATACTCGAGCACAACTCTGTATAGGTGAGCCCCGGGGCCGGCGCGCCTGTATTCTTGATGGTATCCGATCTTGAAGTCCAGGAGCATCTGCCCTTCCATGAAAGACAGATCAAACGCTATCGGAACGTCACCTGCGTAGAGAACGTGGAACAAGAGCATATCCATGGCCGCAAAGGAATGGGTGAGTTCCCTGAAGAAATGGTAGGCCTGCTCGTCCGAGACAGCCG
The DNA here is from genome assembly GCA_028277985.1 of bacterium. Taxonomy (GTDB): domain Bacteria; phylum Desulfobacterota; class DSWW01; order DSWW01; family DSWW01; genus S015-6. Next base: position 8,385 of record JANQFG010000211.1, read on the forward strand.
TACCCACGGTTGTCTTCCCTTGCCAGCTATTCCTGGAGCATTCGATCGCATCACGGAGGATCCGGTCGAGTTTCTCTCGGGATTCGGGCTCGTCATACTCGTCCTCGAGGCCCGAATACCTCAGGAGCCGTATCTCCCCGAGTTCGTCGAGCCTTCTTGCCCTTCTCCGTACATCCTCCCTGAATTTCTTGCTCTTTCGCCGGATGTAGGTGTCCCAGTCATCGACCTTGATGGTTCCGTGCGGGAAGTCTTCGACCTCATAGGGTCGCAACCGATGATCTTTCATCGTCTCCCTGATCAGCCCGAGATTCGCCTCTTCATCACCCATTCGACTTAGCTCGAGCACGTCCCACGTCTTCTCGCGACCCTGAGCGCAGAGTCGATCAAGCATGGCGCGAACGACCTCCTCACGCCTTTCCCTTACCAGGAAATCGTTCGTGGCGGATTCGGAGATGAACTCGATTCTTCGAAGGGGAATGCCCCGGTACCGTTCCTCCTTGATGCACATCGGGGCCAGGCCGATGAGGGTATCCCCGTCAAAGGCAGCAAGGATGAGGGGTGAGCCCACCTCCGGGAGAAACTGGTTGGCCCGAATCCACGCCGGGTGGTTGCAGACCCACCGATCGCCGGCAGCCTGCCGGAGTTCGAGCCACGCGGGGCCAAGTTCCTCTATGCCGGAATAGGTGTTGATCTCTTTGATCGCAATCGTCATTCGATCCCAGGTCGGGAAGTCCCGAATCGTTGCTGGATTCAACGGTCACTTGCGATTCCTCCCCTTGCCTTCCGGAAGAGGGGTGCGAGGACCTTGTTCATATGATAAAGAAGACGGGCATGGGGATTCATTTTTCTGAAGACAAAGCGTTGAAATGGAGTCGAAATCCCGCACACCAGCGATTCGGTAGGCCCGGGTCGCCCCGAGGAGGTCGATTTCCCGGGGGAACAGTGGGAACAGGGGTCGGACCAAGCCAAGTGCCTGATTTGAAAAAGAAACCGTCCCGAAACAGGGCTTGCCACGGACCTTGGCAGGACCGTCTTCTTCCTGTCTTGTTCCGGGTTCGACAAGGGGGCGCCTATCTGGTGGTATGACAGGAAGGCAGCGATATCTTATTGATCTATGGCCCTATGGTTTGTGCTTGTTCAGGGGGAGGTTGTTGTGAAGGCAGTGATCGTTGGTTCCGGTATCTCCGGATTGACCGCAGGCGGATACCTGGTGGATCTGGGATACGATGTTACGGTATGCGAGCAGTATCAAGAAATCGGCGGCGTCACCGGCGAAATAAGAAAGGATGGATTCGCCTGGAACCAGGGACAACTGTTGTTGGAGGGATTCTCTCCGGGAGAGCAGGCCGGGAACGTCCTTTCGGATCTGTCGCTCGGCGAACAAGTGAGCCTCATAAGATCGGACAGGGTCTATTCCTTTCCCGACTACAAGATAGAAAAGGCGGATGTGTACACCGGCCCGGGCTGGCGCATGGATCTATTCAAAAAGAGGTTCCCCGGAGACGCCAAGGGATTGGATCGGTACTATCGCGATTATGTCAGGTTCATGGAATTGATGACCCTGGCCCGTCGTTCAGAACGATCTTCCGGTTTTGAAAGCCTGTTGTCGAAATCAAGACTCTATCTCAAGATGCTTCCCTTCTTGCCGATTCTGAAGCATGACGCCCAGAGACTCTCCCAACGCTATTTCCATTCGGAGGAATTGCGGGCTGCTTTTCTTTCCATCTTGGCTGATTTTGTTGTCAGACCAAGCGAATTTCAGGGATTGGGGATCTTTGCCGTGAATCCCGAGCCTGCTTTTGACTCCCGCACGCCACTCCGATTGTCAAAGACCGGAAGACAACCCGGGTATACGTACGTGAAGGGGGGAGTGCAGAAAATAGTCGATTGCATGGCAAACAAGATCACGGAACATGGCGGAAAGATTTCCGAGAATGCGACTGTCGTGGAGGTATGGGTGGAGAATGGAAAAGCCATGGGCGTACAACTGGAAAACGGCGAGAGAATCGTCGCAGATCAGGTCCTGGTGAGCGGTGGAGCCCGCGAGTTCTTGGAGCTGCTGAAGGGAACGGATATTCCCGATGATTTGCATCAGCAGGTTACGGATCTGCCTCTGATGGAATCCGTACTCATGGTACACTTGGGCGTCAGCTTTGACCCAGGGTTGTATCAAAAAGCTGCTACAACCTACTACTACAACACGTATCAGATCGAGGGCAGCATTGATGAGTTGAAAAGGGGGGAATACCACGAAGGCCGACACGGGTTTGTCGTCTATATTCCCTCCAAGCATTCACCGGAAATGGCACCGGCTGGTCACCATGCGGTCACAATCTATACGATAGCTCCTAATGTTCTGCGGGAGGGAAGCTGGGAGGATAGAAGAGAAGAGATGGGAGACAAGCTGCTGCTGGAAGCGGAAAAGTACATACCCGGATTGAGAGAGAATGCGGTGGTCAAATGGGTTGTAACACCGGATGACTTCAAAAAGCGTGCTCACCTGAAGCATCATTCCTTTGGCGGGGTTTCACCCGTGATGGGCAGGAAGGGGTTGCCCCATCAAACACCCTTCAAGAACCTGTGGTTCATCGGCGCGCAAAGCGAAAGCGGCGCTGGAATGAATAATGTGGTGGAAGGGGTCTGGCGAACCATAAGAAGAATCCGTAATTGAAGACTGCTGCGTTCATCTCCAGGACAGGAAGGCGATCTTGACAGGAGGGTATGGTCGGCCTATCGGACGACCGGGCGGGCGTAAGGGGGGGTGTCGGATCGCAGATGGCGCCCCACGATCAGACCATCTACGGGCTTGCCTCGTATTTCGATCTCCACTTTTTCGTCTCTGACAACATCGCTCTCCAAATAGGCAAGGCAGATGGGCCGCATCTCGTGCTCATCCGTCCGTTTGACCTGCGACCCTTGGTCGTCGAAGATCCAGTAGGGCACCATGGTTCCGCTCGTGACGTACCCGATGTGCCGGTCTCCTTTGAACACCTTGGCTCCTGCGCGTGCGATGCCCCGGGCGGTCAGAGTGACAGGTCGTATCACGCGCGGCAGATCGGCGATGGCGGAGAAATCCCCCTTGAGGATCTTTTCCAGAGCCGCCAGATGCTTCTGCAGGGCCGCCCTTCCAACGAATTCGCCCTTTCCAGGAGAAAGACTCAAAGCAAACCTGGTGAGAGGGACCGACAGGAGCGGGATCTCCGCTCCTTCATGGTCCTGGCCGAATTCGTGGCCGTAGAGCGGCAGACCGGCTTCCAGTCGAAGGGTGTCCCGTGCACCGAGACCGATCGGGGTAGCCCCCTTTTCCACGAGCAGATTCCAGAGGGCGAGCCCGTTCTCTCGGTCAGTGAAGAGCTCGAAACAGATGGGTTCGCCCGTGTATCCGGTTCGACTGATCTCGACCCGTGCTCCGGCGATCCGCACGCCGCCGACCGCATTCCTTGAGGGCCCCGGCAACCGGCCGGATTCGACCACCTCTTCCAACAGCGCCTGCGACGTGGGTCCCTGCAGTGCAAGCATGACCATCTGTTCGGTACGGTCGATCAGTTCGACGTCGCCGAAATCACGCATCCTGGCTTGGAGGTGATCCCAGTCCTTGAGGCGGTTGCCGGCGTTGACAACGAGTAGATACTCTTCCTGGTTGAAGCGGCACAGGTAGGCGTCGTCCACGGCGCCTCCTGTCTCGTTCGGGATGACCGTGTACTGGGCCCCGACAGGTCCCTCGTCCAGGGCCTCCGCGTCATTGGTCAGCACATGCTGGAGAAAGGCGAGCGCATTCGACCCGCGAACGATGAACCGACCCATGTGGGAGACATCGAACAGGCCCGCTCCCTTCCGCGTTTCCAGATGCTCCTTCACGATCCCGGAAGCGTATTGGATCGGCATGTCCCAACCGCCGAACTTCGCAATTTTGGCGCTCAGGGCCTTGTGTGTCTCGTAGAAGAGGGTTCGTTGGGCCTGGCTCATCCTTCTCGCTTTCAACGGGTGTATACCGGGAGCCCCAGCTCCTTTGCGTTCACGATGCTCGGCGCAGCCTTTGGCGGCTCGCCCTCGAGGAACGGCGAGATGTCCTGCTCCTGCCACACCGGGTATCCGTTGAGGATTCCCGCTACGTTGCCGGCTGCGAGCGTTCCCATGCCCTCTCTCGTCCAGACGGTTGCCGAGCCGATGTGCGGAACGATGACCACATTGTCGAGCTCGTTCAGCCCGGGCTTCATGGCCGGTTCGTCTTCGAACACATCGAGTCCGGCACGGAAGTTCGGGTGTTTCCTGCAGTGGGCGACCAGGGCCTCTTCGTCGATCACCGGGCCACGGCAAGTATTCACCAGGATTGCATGCTCCTTCATCATCCCGAGCCGCTCCCTGTTGATCAGATGATGTGTCGTATCGTCCAGGACGGTGTGCAGGCTCACCACGTCCGCTTCTCTGAGGAGGTCTTCCACGGTCTCCGCCCGCCGGCAGGTTACGGGCTTTTCCCCGAGGGAGTTGAGAAACCCATTGAAGGCTGCGATCTTCTCCTCCAGCGCCTGGCTCGGGTAGAGGTCGTAGTAGAGCACGTTCATCCTGTGCCCTTCGGCCATCATCCGGGCGAAGGCTGCACCGATTCGGCCCGCACCGATCACGCCGACGATCTTGCCCTGCAGGAGCTCTCCCAGGAAGAGGCTGGGCAGCCAGCCCTTGTAGCGGCCGGTTCGCATGTAGGTGTCGCTCTCAACGACGCGTCGTGCCGCCGAAAAGGTGAGGGCCACGGCCATCTCGGCCGTGGTTTCGGTCAACACTCCGGGGGTGTTGCCCACCGGGATGCCGTGTGCCGTGGCGCTTTCCACGTCCACATTGTTGTACCCGACGGCATAGTTGCTGTAGGCCTTGGCCCCCGCCGACTTCAGCGCCCCGAACAGCTCCCCGTCCCAGGGTTCGGTCAACTGCCCGATGCACCCGTCGCAGCGATCGCCGATGGCGGATTTGATTTGATCCTTGGTCAGGATGTCCGTAGAAGTGCAAACCTCTACCCTGCAATTCGCCCCGACGAGTATGTCCAGCCACCGATTTCCGGGTAGCTCCTTGGTTACGATGACCCTCCTTTCGCCGCCCGGATTGTGCTCCGCCCACTCCTTGGTCTTCAACGCTCTATCCTCCTTATGAAGATTCGATGGATGATTCCTAAGGTGTAACCCATTTCGAAGAGGAAGACGAATTGCCCTCGGGGACCGGGCGGGCCCCTGTCGGGATGGTTCAGAGGGCAGCATAGTACAAAATGATCATTTCGTCAATGAACCAAAAATTTCTATATTAAATATTCAGAATTATATTCATGTATTGATGTATTTGAAGCAGGGACGCTCGATTCGGTTCGGGTGAATATAGAAAGCGGGACACCGCAATCGATCTCGTTCGAACCTTTCTGCAGGGCGGAACGCGACGCGTTTCGAATCGGCGGATCCTTTCGGGAAAACCGCTTGACAAGATCCGATTCCTTCGGGTAAAAAAGAGTGAATGCCCACTCTCTATCGGGTTCGACAAGAGTGGGTGACCACTCTCTGGCCGGTGAAGCAACCCATTCTGCCAAAGGACATGCACTGCGGGGGAAAGCAATGGGATTGAGAAAGATCGAACGAACCTCTTCGGCCTATTCCTATCCGCTCCTCATCAAGAATCTCCTGCGAACCCCGATGATCTACTCTCCTGACCAGGAGATCATCTACCGGGACAAGCTGCGATACGACTATCGGACCTTCGGCCGCCGTGTCGCCCGGCTGGCGAATGCCCTCGAGAGACTCGGGGTAGAGCCCGGAACCACCGTTGCGGTCATGGACTGGGACAGCCACAGGTACCTGGAGTGCTATTTCGCGGTTCCCATGATCGGAGCGGTCCTGCACACGATCAATATTCGGCTCTCCCCGGAGCAACTCATCTACACGATCAACCACGCGGAAGACGAGGTGATCCTCGTCAATGCGGAATTCCTGCCTATGCTCGAGGCGGTGAAGGATCAGTTCACCACGGTGAAGAAGATCGTCCTCCTCACGGACGAAGGCGGCACACCCGAGACGAGCTTGAACCTGGACGGCGAATACGAGGACCTGGTTGGGAAGTGTGACGACCATTACGACTTCCCGGACTTCGACGAAGATGCCATGGCCACCACCTTCTACACCACCGGCACCACCGGCCTGCCGAAAGGGGTCTACTTCAGTCACCGTCAGCTGGTGCTTCACACACTGGGCGTGTTCACCACCCAGGCCGGTTTCAAGTCACAGGCGACCCTGAACTCAGGGGATGTCTACATGCCGATCACCCCCATGTTTCACGTCCACGCATGGGGAGTGCCCTACATCTGCACCCTGCTGGGGCTCAAGCAGGTCTATCCGGGAAGGTACGAGCCCGAGTTGCTCCTTCGCTTGATCCGTGACGAGAAGGTGACCTTCTCCCACTGCGTGCCCACGATCCTGCACATGCTGCTCAGCAGCCCCTCTATAAAAGAAATGGATCTTTCGAACTGGCAGGTGTTGATCGGCGGTTCCGCTCTGCCCAGGGGGCTCTGCAAGACCGCCCTCGATCTCGGGATCAACATCTATTCGGGCTACGGCATGTCCGAGACCTGTCCCATCCTGACCAATACGAAGGTGAAGCCCGACATGCTCGATGCAGGGCCCGACGAGCAGGCGGTAGTCCGGTGTCGAACCGGTCTGCCCGCCGTTCTGGTGGACCTTCGGATCGTGGACCCGGACGGTAAGGACGTGCCTCACGACGGTAAGAGCACAGGCGAGGTCGTGGCCAGGGCCCCTTGGCTCACACAGGGATACTTGAAGGAGCCGGAGAAGAGCGAAGACCTTTGGGCCGGCGGTTGGCTCCACACGGGAGACATAGGTTGGGTGGACCCGGATGGATACCTGCAGATCACGGACAGGATCAAGGACGTGATCAAGACAGGCGGGGAATGGGTTTCCTCCCTCGAGCTGGAGGACATCATCAGCCGGCACCCTGCCGTGAGTGAAGCCGCGGTGATCGGTATTCCGGATGAGAAGTGGGGGGAAAGGCCCCTCGCGCTGGTTGTTCTGAAGGAAGAGTTCAAGGACAAGGTTTCAGAAGAGGATCTCAAGTCTTTCTTCATGAAGTTCTACGAGGACGGGGCGATCCCGAAGTATGGTGTGCCGAACAAGATCGTCTTCACGGATTCGATTCTGAAGACGAGCGTGGGAAAGATCAACAAGAAAGATCTGAGGAAGACGTACGGCTAACCCGATTTATCCCCTTTCTCTACTGAGGACCCTCTCGGATGCGTGACACGTTCAAGAAGCTGCCGGAAAAGAAGCAGACCCAAATCCTGGACGCTGCCGCTCATGTTTTCGCTCAAAAGGGATACGATGCCGCGAACGTGAGTGCCATCTGCAAGAAGGCCCGCATTTCCAACGGGGCCCTCTACAAATACTTCAAGAACAAGGAGGATCTCTTCGCCACGACGTTGAGCAGGGTCGGGATCTTGAACGATGGTATTGCTGTGAGGCATGCGACCGTTGCGAAGTCCATATACGATGTGCTCCATGATATCCTCCTGGACGTGATAGACCTTACCTCGAAGAACCGGGACTACATCGCCCTCTATCTGGAGCTTGGGTCCCCCTCGATGAAGCATTTCTCTCAACAGCTTTCCGTTCGACTCGAAGAGCCGGCCCGTGACAATTGGGTCCGTCTCGTGGAGGAGGGAAAGAAACGGGGCGAGATCGACGAGAAGCTCAGCAGTCGAATGGCAGCCTATTCGATCGACAACCACGTGATGACTTTCATGTTCTCCCTCGTGTCGCCCCATTATCTCAGAAGGTTTGAGAGCTATTTTTCCACGGAACTGAAGGATCTGTCGGACGAAGAGAAGGCGAGAATGACCATCCGGTCTCTGAAGAGGCTGCTGACATAGGTCGAGGAAGGCGCAGTAGCCTGGTGAAGAGTTTGAACGGAAAACGAGATGTGCAAGGAAACGCCCGGGCGAGACCACGCAGGCGGCATCCGGGCGTTTCCTCCCGAGGTCATGCCACCCTATCGTGACCCGAGCGGATTTGCCCCTTCGAAGAGACCACCGAGAGGGACGTCCGGACTTTGATTCCCGTGGTCTCTGTTGTTACCCGGATCAGCCGGGGCTCGGTTGTGACAGACCCGGCCGGGTAGTAGAATGTCATCTTTCATCCAAGGAAAGGAGAGCCGAATGCTCAAGATGGACAAGAACCAGAAGCTGACCGAGAAATTCAACCAGATCTTTCCCGGGGGGCACAGCAACTTTCGGGTTCCTCTCGAAGCGACTCAGAACCGCTTGTTTGTCGCCAAGGCCGAGGGCAGCCATGTATGGGACGTGGACGGGAACGAATTCATCGATTATCAGGGCGCCATGGGCCCGAACCTGCTCGGGCATCGGCATCCGGAATACGTACAGGCCCTGAAGGATCTACTGGACACCTCTTCCACCTGCGTCGGATCCGGTGTTCTCCATACACCCGAAGACATCGAGGTGGCCGAGAAGCTGCTCCAGCACATACCATGCGCGGAGCGGATCAAGTTCTGCCTCTCCGGGAGCGAGGCGGTGCAGATGGCGATCCGTCTTGCGCGCGCTTACACCGGCAGACCCTATTTTCTTCGATTCGGCGGCCACTACCACGGATGGTTCGACAACATCTTGGGCGGCCTGATCGATCCGAGCCCTTCGGCCGAGCCCTTTGCGGTGTACGATCCGAACTCGGATCCCTGGGAAGATGTCGCCTTTACGCATGGCCGGGGGCCGACCTCCGACAAGGAATCCTTCCTGCTGCCCTGGAACGATCTCGACGCACTGGAGGCGACGATCGAGAAATACGGGGACCAGATCGCGATCATCCATTTCGAAGCGGTGGTGTGCAACCACTTCAACCTGATGCCCAAGCCGGGCTACCTGGAGCGAATCCGGGAGCTCTGCACGAAACACGGAATCGTGATGAGCATCGATGAGGTGATCACCGGGTTCCGGCTCGGTTTGAGCGGCGCGCAGGGGCGATTCGGCGTCACCCCGGACCTGGCCACCTTCGGAAAAGCCCTGGCCGGCGGGTTGCCTTTCTCGGCCGTGGCGGGGAAGGCGGAGATCATGGACCAGCTGCGGGACCGGGGAGTGCTCGGTCCGGGCACCTTCAACGGGTACCCGCTCGGGATGCGGGCCGCCTCGGCGACCCTGAAGATCCTGGAGAGGGACGACGGCGCCGCGTACAAGGAGATGGACAGGATCCAGAAGAGCCTCGAGGACGGCCTGCAGGAGATTGCAGGAAAGCACAACCGCACTCTCCGCCTGCAGAGCGAACGGGGCGTCTTCTTCACCGCCTTCGGCATAGAGAAGGACAAGGTGCTCTACACCGAGGAAGAGCTCATGACCATCGACCTCGAAACCACATTGGGTTTCTGGGCGGCCATGGCCCAGGAGGGGATCCTCGTCCTGGCAGGGGGCAGATGGTACATGAGCATCGTTCACACGGACAAGGATGTGGAAACGACCTTGCAGGCGGCAGACAAGGTGATGGAAGCACTCTGATAGCGGCGTAGGAGGAGGACAGTGGCAACAGAAATCAAGATGCCTCGCTTCGGCATGACCATGAAGCAGGGCAAGCTCGCCAAATGGCACAAACAGGAAGGCGACACGGTTGAGAAAGGGGATCCCCTCTTCGAGGTGGAGACCGAGAAGATCACGAACACGGTCCAGTCCGTCGCCTCCGGGATTCTTTTTCAGATCGTCATACAAACGGGCGAAACCGTGCCGGTCGGCGCGGTGCTCGCCGTCGTTGCAGCGGAAGGAGAGACGCCCGAGCGGATCGAAGGCGTAAAGGTCGGAGAGGTGGAGGACGTAGAGGCGGCGCCGGCGGGAAAGGCGGCCCCCGCAAAGGCGGAAGCGCCTGCCGAGAAGAAGTACGTGCCTGCGAGCCCTGCGGCCAAGCGCCTGGCAAAGGAGCTGGGCGTGGACCTTTCGAGTGTAGCGGGTACGGGCAAGGAAGGACGCGTTACCGAAGAGGACGTGAAGAAGTTCCACGAAGAAGGGCCTCCTCCTCCGAAGATCACTCCCGTGGCCGCAGAGATGGCAAAACAGTCGGGTCTTGATCCGGCAACCATCGTCGGGACAGGTGAAGGGGGCAAGATCACCAAGGAGGACGTGGAGCGTGCCATCGCGGCGCCGCCGGCCGCTCCCGGAGCCCCCCCGGGGCCTCCGAAGTCGGTCCCTTTCACCGGGATGCGCAGGGCCATCGCAGACAACATGCACGCGAGTCTTCAGAACTCGGCCCAATTGACCCTGACGACAGAGGTCGATGTGACGGAAATGGTTCGCTTTCGCGACCTCCTCCGAGAGGAGTACAGCAAGGACGAATCGGTTCGGATCTCATATAATGATATAATCATATATACAGTAGCGAAGGTGTTGAAGCGCTTTCCTTACATGAACTCCACCCTGGTGGGTGAGGAGATCCTGCTTCACGACCGGGTGGACATCGGAATGGCGGTGGCCCTGCCCGACGGGCTGATCGTGCCGAAGGTGCGCAACGCGGACAGGAAAGGCATTCTGGAAATCGGCAAGGAGGCCCGGGAGCTTGCGAAGAAGGCACGTGAAGGCGCCTTGTCGATGGACGAGGTAACGGACGGCACCTTCACGATCTCGAACATGAGCATGCTCGGCGTTGACGCATTCACTCCGATCATCAACCCGCCTGAAGTCGCCATCCTCGGCGTGGGCAGAGTCGTAGAGAAGCCGGGCGTGAAGAACGGGCGAATCGAGATCCGGTCCTATATGACCTTGAGCCTGACCATCGACCACCGGGTCGTGGACGGTGCCCCCGGCGGTGAGTTTCTGCAGTCCCTGGCCCGGCATCTTGAACAGCCGGCCCTTCTTAATGCGTAAATGAATACTGCCAACAGATGCTGAACTACAGAGATGCTCAAGGAGAGTGACTGATGCATGACCTGATCGTGATCGGATGTGGGCCGGGTGGATATGCCTCGGCGATCCGGGCGTCCCAGCTGGGAGGAAAGGTTGCCGTCATCGAGGCAGCCGATATCGGGGGCACCTGTGTCAACCGGGGATGCGTTCCCGCCAAGGTCTGGCACAACGCGACTTCGATCCTCCAGTCCATTCGGAAGGGGGCGGACTTCGGCATCGAATCGGCAGAGCCGAAGCTGAACCTGAAGACGATCGTGGAGCGGAAGAACGGGGTCTCCGGCGAGATCCGGATGGGCATGGAGGGCCTCCTTGCGAACAACGGCGTGGAGCTGATCCGGGGCAAGGCCGTTTTCAAGGGGCCCAAGGCGGTCGAGGTTGAGGGAAACGCGCTGGAGGCGAAGAAATTCATCGTCGCAACCGGAAGCTCTCTCGCCTTCCCGGACATCGCGGGCCTCAAAGAGGCCGCCATGACGACCGATGACCTGCTCGAGATGAAGAAGGTCCCGGAATCGATTCTGATCTGCCGGGCCGATTTCATCGAGGTCGAGATGGCAAACATCCTGAACACCTTCGGCTGCAAGGTTGTGCTCGCAACGGACGCCTCCAGGATTCTGGACCGGGAAGACCATGACACGAGCCAGCGCGTGGCACAGGCCTTGCGCGAGCAGGGTGTCGAGATCGTCACCCGTGCCTCGCTCGAATCGGTCAAGAAGAAGAAGGGTGGTTTTGCGTGTAAGCTCGCAGGACCGAAAGAGCGGACCGTGGATGTCGCCAAGGTTCTGGTCTCGTCAAGACGACCGAACACGGATGAGCTCGGGCTTACCAAGCTCGGCATGAAGTTCAACGAGGATGGCAGCATCCAGGTCAACGACTTTCTTTCAACATCGGTCGACGGCATCTACGCGATCGGCGATTGCACGGGCGGCTGGATGTTGAGCCATTCGTCCTCCTCCATGGCGGTCACGGCCGCCGAGAACGCCATGGGCCAGACCGGGAAGTTCCCCTTCCACCTGATTCCCAGGGGGAGCTGGACATCACCGGAGGTCGGCGCGGTCGGGCTCTCCGAGGAGGAGGCCGAGAAGCAGGGGATCGAGATCGAGATCGGGATCTTCCCCTATTCGATCAACGGCCTGGCAGCGTGCCGCAACGAGGTGGACGGCGCGGTCAAGATCGTCTCCGAGGCGAAGTACGGCGAGATCCTGGGGGTGCACATCGTGGGTGGAGGGGCGACCGACCTGGTCGGGGAGGCCGTGCTTGCCATGCAGCTGGAGTGCACGGCACGCGAGCTTGCCCGAAGCATCCGGATCCATCCCACCTTTTCCGAGGCCGTGGTGGATGCGGCGCGGGATGCGGAGAAGTGGGCCCTCTACTTGCCCAGAAGGTAATCCATGGCTGAAGATCCGAACACAGATCCCGGGACCCTGGAAGTCCAGGACTGGGGGAACGTGGAGTACGAGGAGGCCCTCGCCCGGCAGAGGGCCATGGCCGAGGAGCGGATTGGAGACAAGATCCCGGATCGGCTGATCCTCACGGAGCACCCGCCTGTGGTTACTCTGGGCCGAAGCGGCAGTGAAGCGGATCTGCGCCAGCCCGAGGAGGAGCTGCAACAGCAGGGGATCGGGGTCAGCCATGTGGAACGAGGCGGCCAGGCCACGTTCCACGGACCGGGCCAGGTCGTGGCCTATCCGATTGTCAAGCTCCACGAACAGGATCTGCATGTCTTCCTCAAGGGTTTGCTCGGTGCGATGGAAGAGGTCCTCGCGTCTTACGGGCTTCGTCCTGAACGCAGGAAGGGGCAGCCCGGCCTCTGGGTGAACGAAGCGAAGATCGCCAGCATCGGGGTCGCTGTCCGCAAGTGGGTCACCTTTCACGGGATCGCGGTGAACGTGAACCTGGATCCGCAATCCTTTGATTGCATCGTTCCGTGCGGGCACCCGGGAGAGCGGATCACTTCCATCAAGCAGGAGCTGCAGCAGGACATCGACCCAGAGGAGGTGAAGGATCGATTCGTCCGGGCCTTTCGGGATCGGTTCGATTACAAAGAGGTCAACTTCTCCAAGACGAGCGGTTCCAGGCACCCTCCGTGGCTGCGCCTCAAGGCACCCAAACCCGAGGTGGTGGGAAGCATGGAGGAAAAGCTCCACGGCTGGAACCTGGGCACGGTTTGCCAGAGCGCGCACTGCCCGAATCTGGGAGAGTGCTTCTCCAGGGGGACGGCCACCTTCATGATTCTAGGTACCGTCTGCAGCCGACGGTGCCGCTTCTGCGCGGTCGACAAGGGGAAGCCGAATCCTCCCGATCCGGGGGAGCCGGAGCGGGTGGCTCTTGCCGTCAAATCGATGGGCCTCGCCTACGTGGTCGTGACGTCGGTGACCCGAGACGATCTGCCGGACGGTGGATCTGCGCATTTTGCCGAGACGATTCGATCCATTCGGGAGCACTGCTCCGAGGCGAAAGTGGAAGTGCTCGTTCCTGATTTTCAGGGATCTGAGGCCGCTCTCGGGACGGTGTGCGACGCCGGGCCGGACGTGTTCAACCACAATGTAGAGACCGTGCCACGCTTGTATGAAACGGTCCGACCCCAGGCGGACTACAAGATGTCCCTGGACGTTCTCGCTTACGCGGCCGCGCGCGGTCTCCCCGCCAAGTCGGGCCTCATGCTCGGCCTTGGAGAAACATCCCGCGAGATATGGGAGACCTTGAACGACCTGAGACGGATCGGATGCACCTATCTGACCCTGGGTCAGTACCTGGCACCGTCGGCGGAGCATGTTCCGGTCGCAAGGTATGTACCGCCCGAAGAGTTCGACAAATGGGGCGATACCGCACGTGCCATGGGTTTCCAGGAGGTCGCTTCCGGCCCCCTGGTGAGGAGCTCTTACCGTGCGGATGAATTGTTCGAACAGGAACCGTCAACCGGCAAGAATTTCTTTGACGAGAAAGAGAGGAGGTCCTGAACCGATGAGTCTCACCAAGAAGAAGATGGTCGATCTCTACACGATCATGCTGAGGATTCGAAACTTCGAGGAGAAGATCGAAGAGCTGGTCATGACGGCGACGATCGGCGGCTTCGTTCATCTCTATGTCGGGCAGGAGGCGGTCGCCACCGGAGTGTGTGCCACGCTCACCGAGGCGGACTACATCACCAGCACGCACCGGGGTCACGGTCACGTGATTGCCAAGGGCGGAGACGTCAAGCTGATGATGGCCGAGCTCTTCGCAAAAAGCACCGGGTACTGCAAAGGTAAGGGCGGATCCATGCACATCGCCGATCTGGATCTGGGCATCCTGGGCGCAAACGGGATCGTGGGCGGCGGGCCGCCGATAGCGGTCGGTGCAGCGATGGCGGCTCAGTACAAGGGCACGGACAGTGTGTGTGTCTGCTTCTCCGGGGATGGTGCTTCCAACCAGGGTACGACGCACGAGGCGATGAACCTGGCAGCCGTGTGGAAGGCGCCGGTCGTGTTCGTGGCCGAGAACAATCACTATGGGGAGTTCACCTCTCAGGCCAGGCACCAGTGCATCGAGTCGATCACCGAGCGGGCTGCAGGGTACGGCATCCCCGGGGCGGTCGTGGACGGCAACGACCTGGTGGCCGTTTACGAGGCGGCCTCGGAGGCGGTGGACCGGGCCCGGAAGGGCAAGGGACCGACCCTCCTCGAGTGCAAGACCTACCGCATCAAGGGACATTTTGTGGGAGACCCGGAGGTCTACCGCGAGAAGGAAGAGGTCGAGGGGTGGCAGAAAGCGGACAAGGACGCGATCCTGCGGCTCGAGAAGAAGCTCATCGACACGAAGGCCCTGACCAAGGACAAGGTGAAGAAGATCCGCGAGTCGGTTCAGAAAGAGATCGAGGAGGCGGTCAAGTTTGCGGAAGAGAGCCCGGAGCCGGATGTGAGCGAGCTCCTGACGGACGTGTACGCCTGAGGCACGAAGGAGAGGGCGACACTGGCGACAAAAAGTCACTCTGCGCAGTGAAGGTTTTTGAATAGGAAGGAGAGACCGCAATGACAAGTATGAACATGGGGATGGCCATCAACAACGCGCTCAGCCTCGAAATGGAACGTGATCCGAACGTGTTCCTCTTGGGAGAGGATGTCGGGCTCGCCGGGGGGGTTCTGGGTGTGACGGCAGGCCTTCAGGCGACGTTCGGTGAAAAGCGCGTCCTGGATACCCCGATCTCGGAGAGCGCGATCGTGGGCGCTGCAGTGGGCGCCGCGGCAGCCGGCCTTCGGCCCGTGGCGGAGTTGATGTTCGTGGACTTCATCGGGGTGTGCCTGGATCAGCTCTTCAACCAGGCGGCCAAGATGCGCTACATGTTCGGCGGCAAAGCGAAGATACCGATGGTGCTCCGGACCTGTTGCGGTGCGGGCATCGGGGCTGCGGCCCAGCACTCCCAGTCGCTCGAGGCATGGTTCATGCACGTTCCCGGGCTCAAAGTGGTCCTGCCAAGCGGCCCATACGATGCGAAGGGCCTCCTGATTTCTGCTATCCGGGACGACAATCCGGTGGTCTTCCTGGAGAACAAGGTCCTCTATCAGATCATGGAGGAGGTGCCGGACGAGGCGTACACGGTTCCCATCGGGGAGGCTGACATCAAGCGGGAGGGAAGCGACGTCACGGTCGTGGCTACGGGCCAGATGGTGATGCGCGCCATGGCCGTGGCGGAGCAGATGGCTGCTGACGGCGTGAGCGTGGAGGTCCTGGACCCCCGCAGTCTTTGCCCGCTGGACGAGGATGCGATCCTCGAGTCCGTGAAGAAGACGCACCGTCTCGTCATCGTCCACGAGGAGGTGAAGTTCGCAGGCTCCGGGGCCGAGATCGCAGCCATGGTCGCGGAGAAGGCTTTCGACTACCTGGACGCCCCGATCCTGCGTGTGGCCGCACCATTCTGCCCGGTCCCCTTCTCCGGCAAGCTCGAAGCGGAATTCGTGCCCAGCGAGCAGAAGATTTCCGACGCGGTCAAAACCGTCATGGAAGGTTGAAGGAAGGGGGCAAGATGACCGACAAGCCCTTGTTCAAGAAGATCATGCAGGTCGGGCTGGTGGTGAGAGACCTGGACGCCTCCGTGAAGAAACAATGGGACGAGTTCGGAATCGGCCCGTGGGCAATCTACGAGTTCGATCCCGCGAGAATGAAGAACATGACCGTCAGGGGAAAGCCGGTCGAACACGCTATGCGAATGGCGCTGGCCATGATCGGCGATGTCATGTGGGAGCTCATTCAGCCTCTCGATGACGAGAGCATCTATGCCGAGTTCCTCGATGAGCACGGGGAAGGGATACATCATATCCTCTTCGGCGTGGATGACTTCGACAGAGGAGAAGCCCAGCTGAAGAGCAGGGGGCACGAGGTCTGTCAGGGTGGCCAGATCGGTGAAATCCGGTACGCCTATTTCGATACGACCAGGAGCCTGCACACGATCGCAGAAATCGCAGACCTGGAAGAGGACGAGGGGCTGCCGCCCCCGGACGCCA
Source organism: bacterium (assembly GCA_028277985.1). Lineage (GTDB taxonomy): Bacteria > Desulfobacterota > DSWW01 > DSWW01 > DSWW01 > S015-6. The sequence continues at coordinate 24,795 of JANQFG010000211.1, forward strand.
CCTATCCGTGAGCTCTGTGCGATCGACTTTGACCACATGCGGGCAAACAGATGCGGGGGAAACAAGAAAAGGGTCCGTGCCTGATGAAAAAAAGGGGATTCAACGAACCTTTTTCGTCCGTGATGCCTTCTTCCTCCCTTGCCTAATCACCCCGGGTAGATGATACAATTCAGGGCTTAGACCGGAAGCCTTGTTGAAGTTCACCTCTGCCTATGAGATTCCGTCCGTGATTAGGAAAAGGACCAGTGCCCTCCGTGGCTTCGTTTGCCTCACCATCCTCACAACGTTCGTTGCTTTGAGGGTCTCGACCGTTGAGGCGTCCTGGCTCATCGAGCCCGAGCGTTTCCATGCATCCGCCCACGGCCAGACATCTTGTGTGGAGTGTCACGGCGATATAGCCCACAAGACACCCCATCCGGATGTCCGGAATGTGAACAAGTCGATCAAGGAGTTCTTCCGTGCCGAGCAGTGCGAAGACTGCCACATGGAGGTCTTTGAAGAGGTCGATGAAGGGAGCCATGGCGGCATGACGGACAAGTCCGTCGAAGAGCTGGAATACTGCATTGGATGCCATGACCCGCACTACGAGATGTCCGCATCTGCCCGGAAAGCCGGGGTCGACCTTTCCTTGCCTGCGGAGAAGAAGTGCGGCACCTGTCACGAGTACAGAGACGTTCTGCCCGGTCTTTCCGATGAGGATGAGACATGCATGGGCTGCCATCGCCACACGACGAATGACGATCCGGAAGCCGCGGAAAGAGTGGCTCGTCTCTGTTTTCACTGTCATGGGGGCGAAGATGCGCGGGAATCAGCTCGAATCCACCCCGGTCTCGCCATGATGGATATACAGGCGCACTCATCTTCACCACACCATGCTGTGTCCTGCCTGGTGTGCCATCCGGGCTCGGCGCAGTACGGCCACGCCGAGCAACCCCTGGGAGACTGCCTGGATTGCCACGTCCACCACGACGAGAAGGTCACTCATGCTGCACACCTGACCGTATCCTGTCAGGCCTGCCATCTCGAAGGAGTCACAGCTTTGAAGGACGCGGCTTCAGGACAGGTCCTGTGGCGCATCGAGCGCGAGCCGGGCGAGGTGAGCCGGGTCCATCACATGGTCCGGGCGGGTGACGAAGAGGCGTGCAGGCGATGCCACGCGGAGGGCCATTCTCTGGGTGCGGTGGCCATGGTGCTTCCGGCCAAGAGCGTGATCTGTATGCCCTGCCATCCATCCACGCTGTCGGTTGGTGACACGACAACGGTCATCGCCTTGCTGATCTTCCTTGCAGGATTCGTGGGCGTAGGTTCCGTCTGGCTCTCCGGAAGTCTCACGTCGGACATCGAGCAGCGGGAAGAGAACAAAGCCTGGGGAATGACAAGAGGCCTCGTAGGCGCACTGTTCTCGGTGCGGCTCTTCTCCATGATGAACACCCTGATACTGGACGGGCTTCTTCAGCGTCGCCTGTTTCGTCAGAACAAGGCGCGATGGGCGATCCATCAGCTCATCTTTCTGCCTTTCCTTTTCCGGTTCAGCTGGGGCCTTGTCGGCCTGTTTGCCTCCCTTCATCATCCGGATTGGCAAGGGACCTGGGTTCTTCTCGACAAGAACCATCCGGCCACGGCATTTCTGTTCGACCTGACCGGCGTGATGGTGATACTGGGCATCGCCTGCGCGGTCCTGCGCAGGGCGAACAGGCCGTCGGAGGAGATTGTTCCCGGGTTGCCAAAGCCGGATTGGGCAGCCAACGCCCTGCTGACGGGCATAGTCCTCGTCGGGTTCCTGGTGGAGGGAATGCGCATCGCCATGACGGGCAGCCCGGTGGGGTCGGAGTACGCTTTCGTGGGCCACGGGTTGAGCCGGCTCTTCACCGGGGTTGAATTGACGAGTCTTTACGGCTACGTGTGGTACATCCACGCGATTCTGACAGGGGCATTTGTGGCCTATCTGCCCTTCAGCAGGATGATCCACATGATCACGGTCCCGATCTCCCTGGCACTGAATGCAGGAACGAAGCATGCGCACTGAGATAGAGGGCGGCTGCACCGAAAAAGGAAGGAATCAATGAGAGGGGTCAGGCCGGACCGCAGGAAGCCATTGCCGCGGTTCCCGGCAGAGCTGGAGTAAAAAAAAAGGGGACAGAGCTATTTTTCGGGCAGGTCCTGCCCTTCGGGCAAAACAAGAAGGAACAGGGGAAAGCGGTTTCGAGCGATCGACTTCTTGGGTTTCAGGTATTAGGTATCAGGTCCCAGCCACTACCCCGCCGAGTGTATCCGATAAGTGGGAGGATGGGAGAGGGAGAGACGGAGCCCAAGCAAATCGGAGATGGAAGCCGGGACAGCAATCCGATTGATAACCGAACGCAAGGAGGGAATGTTGGGATGGAAATCCAAGGATACAATATGCCGGATGATCTCTACTACGAGGAAAATCACTTCTGGGTCCGGGTCGAGGGAGACACGATCGTGATGGGTATGGACGATTTTGCCCAGGACCTGGCCGGGGATGTCGTGTATGTGCAGCTTCCTTTCGAGGGCAAGAAGCTGACCACCGGCAAGAGCTTTGCCCGGGTGGAGTCCGGGAAATGGGTGGGAAAGGTGTTCGCCCCGGTCAGCGGCGTGGTGGCGGAGAGCAACGAGGAGCTCGAGAGCAACCCTACCCTGATCAATGAAGACTGTTACGGCAAGGGTTGGATGTACAAGATCACGCCGAACGATATGGGGGAGGTGGAAAACCTCATCAAGGGCGCCGAGGCGGTGGAGAAGTGGCTCATAGCGGATATCGAGAAGTACAAGCAGGACTGATCCCACTGATCGACACGCTTGAGGGTATGAATCGATGAGCCGAGCTGATGAGCAGTTGAAGGACCTGCCGCCACTGTCCGACAAGGACAGGGCCTTGTACGGCAAGCTCGACGAAGAAACGAACCGCTTCCTCCGCAACCGGTACAACCGGATCACGAGATGGGTGATCGCAGACTTGCTGAAGCGCAGCGCATCGAGGACCCCGGACAAGCCTGCTCTCGTTTTCGGTGACAGGATTCTCACCTACAGCGAGCTGGATGAAGCCTCCAATCGGGTTGCCAACGCCCTCCTCGATCTGGGCCTCGAGCGGTTCGACCGGGTAGCGGTTCTGGCGCACAACACACTTCACCACGTGCTGACCTGGCTGGGTGCGGCCAAGGCCGGGTGCATCTACCTTGCCGTCAACTATCTGCTCCGTGGGAAAGATATCGCCTACTGCGTGAACCACTCCGAGTCGAAGGTCTTCATCGTGGAGGATGCACTCCACGACCTGGTGGCAGAGGTCCGCGGCGAGATGCCCACGGTCGGGCATTTCATCTGGTCGAATCAGGGACTCGGGCAAGAGGCCCCGAAGGACTGGATCGATTTCGACGCCTTGTCCGCAAATCGATCTTCCTCGGAGCCGGGTGTGGCCCTCCACATCGAAGATCCGGTGCAGATGACCTACACGAGCGGTACCGAATCCCTGCCCAAAGGGGTGGTCCTGACCAACCAGTCCCTCATGGCCCAGTACATGGGCTGTATCCTGGAGGGAGAGTTCCGCCAGGATGACATCAGCATCAATGCCATGCCCATTTTTCACTGCGCCCAGCGGGACGTCTTCATGACGCCCATGTTCTGGGTCGGCGCCACAAACGTGATGCTGCCCGTTGCCGAAGTGCCCAAGATTCTCGAAGCGATCGAAGCCCATCGCGCGACCGTGTTCTTTGCGCCGCCCACGGTATGGATCGGGCTGCTTCGCCATCCGGACTTCGAGAAGCGGGATCTCTCTTCCCTGCAGAAAGGCTATTACGGGGCATCGATCATGCCGGTCGAGATCCTCAGAGAGATCCAGCAGAGGCTTCCCTCCTGCCGGCGTTTGTATAACTTTTACGGGCAGACCGAGCTCTCCCCGTACCACACGCTGCTCAAGCCGGAAGACCAGTTGCCCAAGGCCGGCTCGGCCGGGCAGAGCGGGATCAACATGGAAACCGTCCTGATCGACGACGATGGAAATGCGGTGGAGCAGCCGCACCTTCCGGGTGAGATCTGCGGACGGGGTCCTCATGCCATGCTGATGTATTTCAAAGACCCGGAAAAGACCGAGGCGGCCATGGAGGGCGGTTGGTTCCATTCCGGGGATGTGGGTATCTATGACGAGGACAATTATGTGACGGTGGTGGACCGGAAGAAGGATATGGTGAAGACCGGCGGCGAGAACGTATCGAGCCGGGAGGTGGAAGAGGTGATCTACCGGTTCCCGGGTGTGTCCGAGGTCGCGGTCATCGGCCTGCCTCACCCGAAATGGGTCGAGGCGGTGACCGCTGTGGTGATCCCCAAGCCGGGGGAGAAGATCGACGAAGGAGACGTGGTCGCGTACTGCAAAAGGGAACTCGCCGGGTTCAAGGTCCCGAAGATCGTGGTCGTGGCGGACGAGTTGCCGAAGACGCCTACAGGAAAGATTCTCAAACGAAATCTGCGAGACGCCTACGCGGAGCGAGTGAAAGAGTAGGCAAGGACAAAGGACAAAGGGAAGAGGACAAAGACGCAAGGAAAGGGGTCAGGCCGTAACTATCAACCTTACGGGGCCCCGGCCTACCCCCTTTGCCGTTCGTAGGGTTGATAGTTACGGCCTGACCCCTCGAGCCGGCTGACCCCTCGAGCCGGCACCGCTTCAGGGTCAACCGGGAGATTGCTTCGCTTCGCTCGCAATGTCCGACAATGGAAGCGCTCCCAGGAATGACGGAGAGATAGAGCTTGTCGCACAGAGACTATAGCATCAAGGAGCTCATTCAGGCGCAGGCATGCACTTCCTGCTGTCTGTGTGCCGATGTTTGTCCTGCGGTCGCCGCGAGCAAGGACGCACAACTCTCCGGAGTGTATCGCCTCGATGAGCTGAACAGGATCAACCGGGCGCGGACGGGCCTGCTGAGGCGAATCTTCCGGAACCGGGCGCCTTCTCTCGAGGAACTGAAGGAATTCAGCGACACGGTCTACCGTTGCACCCTCTGCGGCCGGTGCCAGGAAGTGTGCCCGGCGGGAATCTCCTTGAAGGACATCTGGGTCTCCCTCCGCCAGGATCTCGTTCATTCCGAGGCCTACCCGAAAAAGGTGGACATGATCCGGGAGAACCTGGAGGAGAGCCACAACGTCTTTGCCGAGGACAACGAGGAGCGGGCCCTCTGGGTGGAGGACATGCCCGATGCCCCTGAGCACGGATACATCAAGGATCGAGCCGAGGTCGTCTACTTCACCGGATGCGTGTCCGCTTACTTCCCCATGGCCCAGACCATACCGATCGCCCTTGCAGAGATTCTCGAGAGTGCGGAAGTCGATTTTACCCTCCTGGGCGGTGACGAATGGTGTTGCGGGTTTCCCCTGCTCGGGGCGGGCCTTCGAGAGCGGGCCAAAGAGTACATCGAGCACAACCTCGAAGCGGTCCGGCAGAAGGGGGCGAGCAGGGTCGTATTTGCATGCCCCTCCTGTTACCAGATGTGGCGTGAGCACTACCCGAAGGCGTTTCCTATCGCCCATGTGACCGAGTTCCTGAAAGAGCTGATTGTGGCCGGACGCGTTCCCCTGGACGATCTAGACATGACCGTGACCTACCACGACCCGTGCGACTTGGGAAGGGCTGCACGAGTCTTCGAAGCGCCGCGCGAGATCATCCGCAGCATTCCCGGCGTGAAACTGATCGAGCTTCCTGCCAATCGAGAGAACTGCCCGTGTTGCGGCGGCGGCGGCAACCTGGAGATGATCGATACGGACCTGTCCAAGGAGATCGCTCAGCAGAAGGTGGAGGAGGTCCTGAAGACCGGGGCGGGGGCGGTTGTGACCGCATGCCAGCAGTGCGTGCGGACCATGAACACCTATGTGCGGAGAAACAAGATCAAGCTCAAAGTCCTGGACATCGTCCAGCTCGTACGCATGGCCATGAAAGAATAGTACCATGAAGACCTTTCGACTCCTCGACACGCCGGCCATGACGGCTGCGGAGAACATGGCCCTGGACGAGGCCCTCGTCGAGTTGAAGGGTCGGGGGCGCACACCGAACACGATTCGCTTCCTCCAGTTTTCCCCCAGGACCATCCTTGTCGGGTTTCACCAGTCGGTTGCCGAAGAGGTTCGTACCGAGTACTGCGCGCTCCACGATATTCAGATCAACCGACGCATCACCGGCGGCGGCGCTATCTTCTTTGACGAGAGCCAGCTTGGGTGGGAGGTGATCTGCGACAAGGGATTCTTCGATCTCCGGTTTGTGAACAACAGGCTGTTCAAGACATTGTGCGATCCGGTCATCACGGCGCTGGCCCGGTGGGGCCTGGAAGCCGACTTTCGGCCGAGGAACGACATCGAGATCGGGGGCCGTAAGCTCTCGGGTACGGGGGGAACCGAATCGGAGGGAGCCTTCCTGTTCCAGGGAACCATGCTCGTCGATTTCGATGTGGACACCATGCTCAGGGCATTGCGCATCCCCGTAGAGAAGCTCAAAGCGAAGGAAATCGATTCGGTCAAGGAAAGAGTGACTTGTCTTCGGTGGGAGCTGGGCCGCGTGCCCCCGCTGGAAGAGATCAAAGATGCGATACGGTCCGGATTCGAGAAAGGCCTGATGATCCGGCTCGAGCCCGGCGGGCTCACGTGGGAGGAGGAAGACCTTTTCCGTGCAAAGCTCGAGTACTTCGAGTCCGAGGAGTGGATCGATCAGGTGCGGCCGGCTTTTCAGAGAAACAAGACCGTCCAGGCGGCCTACAAGGCGGAGGCGGGTATGGTCCGGTTCACCCTGGTGGTCAACCCGTTGCGTCGCCGGGTAGAGGACCTGTACATCACCGGGGACTTCCTTTCCTTTCCGACCCGGGCGCTCTACGACCTTCAGGCGATCCTGCGCGGGATGCCGCTCGAACGGGATCGGCTCGCGGATCGCGTGAAGGAGTTCTTTGACCAGGGCAGAATCCGCATCCCCGGGATGACGTGCGAGGATTTCTTGAAGCCCCTGGAGCACGCCTTCGACAAGATCGACATGGCAAGGTTCGGGATTCCCCTCGAGTACTGCAATCAGATATCCGTGACCAACGGGCCTTTCGAAGAGGTTCTGCGAAAGAAGCCCTCGGTTCTTCTCCTTCCCTACTGTGCCAAGCTCACCACCTGCGACTTGAGGTACGAGAAAGGGTGTCACCTGTGCGGGGACTGCTCGACCGGGGACGCCTGGACGCGGGGGCTGGCCGAGAAAATGGAGATCGTTTCCATCGTCAGCTTCGAAGATCTCAAGGCTGAGCTCGAGAAGATGAAAGCCTCCGGCGTGCCGGCCTTTATCGGTTGCTGTTGCGAGCCTTTCTTCACAAAACACGTGGACGACTTCGATGCAGCCGGCGTTCCAGGAATCCTGCTCGATATCGACAACACGACCTGTTACGAGCTCGATCAGGCCAAGCAGGCTTACGCCGGTCGCTTCGAGAATCAGACACGGGTCAACCTGGATCTGCTCGACGCGGTTCTGAATGTCCGCAATGAAGACGCTGAAATGTGACATCCTGGTCGTGGGTGCAGGCCCTGCCGGCTCCTCGGCCGCCCGTGCGGCCGCAAGGAGAGGGCTCGATGTCCTTCTGGTGGAGCGCCGCGATACGATCGGCGTGCCCGTGCAGTGTGCCGAGTTCATACCGGCTCCACTCCTGGGGGAGATCGACGTCCCGCGTGATGCGGTCGTTCAACCCGTGAAAGAGATGGTCACGATTCTGCCCAACGGCGAGCAAAAGGTGATGCGGTCGCCCGGTTTCACAATCCGGCGGGACCTCTTTGACCAGGCGCTCGCCCGTGCTGCAGAAACGGAAGGGGCGAGGCTGCTTGCCTCCACCCGGGCCGTGCGCATGGAAGAGGGGCTGGTGGTCTCGAGGAGCAAGGGGGAAGCCGAGGAGGCAAGGATTGCGGCGACAGTGATCATCGGTGCAGATGGACCGAATTCGACGGTGGGCCGATGGATCGGCTCTGAGAATGGCAACCTGATACCGGCGGCCCAATGGAGGGTGCCCCTCTTGTCGTCGATGGACTGCACGGAAGTGTATTTTGACGAAGCCTTTTACGGAGGATACGCCTGGCTCTTTCCGGTGGGGCGGGAAGCGAACGTCGGGTTGGGAAGAAAGCGAAGAGAAGCACACCACGAGACGATCGGCCGGGCGCTGGAGAGCTTCGTCTCTCGCCTGGCGCAACAGGGGAAGATCGAGCCGCGACCCGTGCGAACCATGGCGGGTTGGATTCCTGCTGAACCGGTCCGCTGGATTACCCTGGGGAAGTTCCTCCTTGTCGGGGATGCAGCAGGCCATACTCACCCGATCACGGGTGCCGGCGTGTCCCAGGCCGTGATCGGGGGGAGGATGGCCGGGAAGTGGGCGGCTCGTGCCGTGGAGACCGGAGACACGGGCTTGCTCGGCGAGTACGAACAGGAATGGCGCGAGCTGTTCGGGGAGGCCCAGCAGAGGGCCCACCACCGCCGGAAGTCGCTCGAAGAGAATTGGGACCATCTCGATACCGCGGTGAAGACCTCGTGGATCGCATTCCGGGGCTACTATGCCGACCCGTAACCTACGAATTGCCCGGGAGAAGTCATGGGAGGTCTTCGGCAAGAGGCTTACCTTCTACATACCGGGGATGATCCGCTGTGACGGTGTCTGTGGGAAGTACCAGGCGATCTCCATCACCGGAGAAGACTGTACCCTGCAATGCGAGCATTGCAGGGGCGAGCTTCTGCGATCCATGATCCCGGCCACCACGCCCGGAGCACTCGTTGACCAATGCCTCAGGCTCGCCAAAAGAGGGAACCACGGCGTTCTCATCAGCGGGGGTTGCGACCGAAACGGGCGCCTGCCGTGGGAGCCTTATCTGTCGGCCATTCGGGAGATCAAGGACAGGACCGGTCTCCTCGTCTCGGTTCACAGCGGTCTTGTGGGTCACGAGACGGCTCGCCGCCTGAAAGACGCTGGGGTGGACCAGGCCCTCATCGATGTGGTGGGTGACGATGAAACGTATCGGCAGGTGTGTCATGTCCCGTTTGGCGTTGCCGAGATCGAGGCCAGCCTGAAAGCCCTGGAAGACTCGGGCCTCGAGATCGTTCCCCATGTGGTCTGTGGGCTGCACTTCGGCGAAATCAGGGGAGAGGCAAAGGCTCTGCAACTCGTTTCCCGGTTCGATGTGGCTCAGCTTGTCATCGTATCCGTGATGAAGACGCCGGGAAATTCGAACAATCGATTCCCCCCGGTCCGTGCAGAGGCCATCGCAGAGATCATTGCCGAGGCACGCTCCCTGATGCCCCATGTGCCGATCAGCCTGGGATGCGCCCGGGAAAGGGGGAATCGCAGCCTGGAGATGCTTGCCATCGACGCGGGCGTGACCTGCATGGCACTGCCCTCGGATGAAGCCGTCGAGCACGCCCGGAGCTATGGCCTGGAGGTCCTGTTCCAGCCCACGTGCTGTTCGGTGAGGCCGTCATCCCCGCGAAAGCGGGGATCCATTGGTACATTGTGCTGAGGGATTCCCGCGTGCGCGGGAATGACGCATAGGGAGAGGGAACCATAGCAGAGCAACGGAAGAACCGGAGAATGACTGAATTGTCAGAGAAGCATGTCGAACAAAGCCCCGATTTCGTGCGGATGAGCCTGGCTGCGGCCATGACCCTCGGATTCAAGAGAGGAATCTTCTATCGGAATGCGCGGCTTCATTGCATCAACCTGCTCCTCACCTACCCCGAAGGGTGTGTAGGCAAGTGCGCCTATTGCGGCCTCTCAGGTGCGCGCTCCGGTGAGTACGGCAGCAAGAGCTTTATACGGGTACAGTGGCCCACTTATGCGATCGAAGAAATCATCGAGAGGATTTCAACCCGACGGGACAGGGTGAAGAGGATCTGCATCTCCATGATCACCCGGAGGCAGGCGGTGGAGGATACGAAAGAGATCTGCCGTCGCCTGCGATCGAGCGTCGACGTTCCGGTGAGCCTGCTGATCTGCCCCACTCTACTCGAAAGGCGGGATCTCCTCGACTTCCGGGAGGCAGGGGCGGACAAGATCGGCGTGGCCATCGACCTGGCAACGCCCGAACTCTTTGATCGATTCAGGGGCGGTGGTGTAAAGGGTCCTCACGAATGGAAGCGATATTGGCGGTGTCTTTCCGATTGCCTGGGCGTCTTCGGGCAAGGCAATGCAGGGGCCCATTTCATGGTGGGCATGGGCGAAACGGAAAGGGAAATGTGCCGGGCCATCCAGCGGGTGAAGGACATGGGAGGAGAAACACACCTGTTCTCGTTCTATCCGGAGGGGAACTCGCGGATGGCGGATCATCCGCTTCCTCCGATGGACACGTATCGACGGGTGCAGCTCGCTCGGTACCTGATCGACCAGGGAACCGGTCGAGCGGACCGCTTCTCTTTCGATCCTCTCGGCACGATCGAGGATTTCGGGATTCGTCCGGAGGAACTGGACGGGATCATCGACAGGGGCGAGCCCTTTCGGACGAGCGGGTGCGTCGGCAGGGACGGCGAGGTAGCCTGCAACCGGCCCTTCGGGAACTCACCTCCCGGCCCGGATATTCGCAACTTTCCGTTTCCACCCACATCCGAGGATGTTGCCCGCATCCGAGCCCAGATGCTAGGGTGTGAGGGTGGATGCGATGGTGGACGAGACTGAATCAGGGGGGATCGAAGATGAGCGATGAGAAAAGCACGCCCAGACAGAGGGTGCTCGATGCGATCAACCATCGAGAACCGGACCGTGTTCCGTTCGCATTGGGCTGTTCGCTGGAGACCGCGATCACACATCAGGCGTACGATCGTTGGGTCCAATTTCTTGGACTGACAGAGGAGCCGGACGACACCCTCCCGAACATCTTCGTGGATGGTGCGGGTTTCAAGCAGATCCCGGAGAACATTCTCGAGCAGTTGAATGTGGACACCCGGGGATTCCTGCTCCAGCAGCCTTCCGACCCTCCGCCGGAGATCAGGCAGGATGGCAGCACCCTGATCTTCGTGGATGACTGGGGGATCACCTGGGGCCAGCCGGAAACCAGCCTGTACATGGATCCGATCGGCCACCCCCTCCAGGGCGATCTCACGGATGAGGCGCTCGACAACTACAAGTGTCCGGATCCATATCAGGAGGGACGGTTCGCCGGGGTCGCGAAAGAGGCCAGGCGGCTCCGCGAGACAGGGGCTGCCGTCCTTATGAGTGCCTACGGGCTCGGGCAATGGGATTACATACACATGCTCTGCGGCATGGAGCAGGCCTTGATGGATCTCGTACTAAAGCCGAAGGAGATGGAAAGGCTGCTGCGAATGATTCACGAGGTCCAGATGGGATACTGGGAAAAGGCACTCGAGATCGTTGGCGATGACATCGACATCGTCATGCACAGCGACGACCTGGGGATGCAGAACAGCCCGATGATGTCGCCCGACATGTACCGGCGGCTCATAAAGCCCCTTCATGAAGAGCTGATCCGAACGATCAAGAAGAAGGCGAAGGGCGAAGTGAAGTTCCTGCTGCACAGTTGCGGCAGTGTCCGGGCTCTCATTCCGGACTTCATCGATGTGGGCGTGGACATACTGAACCCGATCCAGGTGAGTGCGGCGGGCATGGATACGGCCGAGTTGAAGAAGGAGTTCGGCAAGGATCTCTGTTTCTGCGGCGGTGGGGTGGACACACAGGAGATCCTTCCACGGGGCAATCCCGAGCAGGTCCGGGACGAGGTGAAGCGCCGACTGGACGATCTGGCCCCGGGAGGAGGCTACATCTTTGCCGCGGTCCACAATATCCAGGCGGATGTACCGCCCGAGAACCTGCAGGCCATGTACCAAACACTCCAAGAGTACGGAAAATACTAAGGTTGGATATTGCGAGCCGGAGGCGAAGCAATCCCCCCGCCTGAGTTCGGAAGCAGGAAGTAACTTTGGGATTGCCTCGGTCGCTTGCCGCGCCCTCGCAATGGCCATGGGTTGCTGCCCTGGGAATCAAGTCAACGATGCAGGGAGAATCCGTTGGGTAAGCAGAGCATCTGTGTGATTGCATGCGGCGTTTTGACCGGCGAAATCCGGAACGTGGCCGAGAGATTGGGCATCGAAGTCGACGAGCGTTTCTTGGAGGCGGGCCTGCACCAGAGGCCCTCGGACCTTCGCAGACAACTCCAGGAGACGGTCGACGAGGCTTCATCGTCAGACCGATACGACCGAATCGTCATCGGGTACGGGGTCTGCGGACGCGGGACGCTTGGGATCGAATCCCGCAGTGTGCCCCTGGCGATTCCCAAAGTTCACGATTGCATCGCCCTGTTCCTGGGAAGCGACAAGGCCTACCGGGATCAGTTCTCCCGCTATCCCGGGACCTTCTACATCTCCGAAGGCTGGTACCGCGAGAAGAGCGAGCCTCTTTCCCAGGCGAAGCGCTGGGCCCCACTGGGCGAGGAGCGGGTCAGCTACGACGAGATCGCCGAGAAATACGGTTCAGAGCTTGCGGACCAGCTTTTCAAGGTTCTCAACAGCTGGCAGCGCAACTACCAGAGGGCCGCCTTCATCGATACGGGTGCCGAGGATGCAGAGATCTGCGAGAAGTATGCGAAAGCGATCGCCACCGAGTTCGGATGGATGTACGAAAGAATCCAGGGCGACCTTTCCCTTGTCGAGAAACTCCTTCTAGCGGACGAGACCACAGAAGAGATCCTGGTCGTTCCCCCAAAGCAAAGAACAGAATTCGATCCCTTGTCGGGTACGTTGACGTCCCACCCGATCTGGGCGCCGAGCGGTGTGACCCCGGTGAAGAGGAAGAGGATCGTCACGAAGGACGAGCCTCCTTCCACTAGGCCCCGAGAGAGGCGGTCCCGGCGAATCGGCCTAGGTGTCGACGCGGGCGGCACGTACACGGATGCGGTCATCTATGATCTCGCGGCCGGAAGAGTGCTCGACAAGAAGAAGGCACCCACCACGAAGTGGGACTTCGCCGTGGGCATCCGGGAGGCGCTGGCAGGCCTGGATCCTGATTTGCTCGAATCTGTGGAGTTGGCCGCTCTTTCCACAACCCTGGCAACGAACGCGATCGTGGAAGGGAAGGGCCAGAGGGTCGGCCTGCTCTTCATGCCCCCTTACGGCCTGTTCAAGCCGGAGGACATCACCTACGAGCCGAAGGCTCTCATTTCCGGCCGGCTCGAGATCACGGGGGAAGAGATCCAGGCCGTGGACGGCGAGGAGGTGCGCCGTATCGCAAGGGAGATGGTCGACCGGTCCGAGGTAAAGGCCTTTGCCGTGTCCGGTTTCGCGGGGGCGATCAATCCGGAGCACGAGCTGCTGGTCAAGGAATTGCTCCGGGACGAGACCGGCCTTTTCGTGACCTGCGGACACGAGCTGTCCGATATTCTGGATTTTCGCACCCGGGCGCGCACAGCGGTGATGAACGGCAGGATCATTCCTCTACTGGCCCAGTTGCTGAAAGATCTCGAGAAGGTCCTGCTCGGCCTGGGGATCCGGTCACCCGTCGTGGTCGTGAAAGGGGACGGCACCCTGATGAGCAAGGAGACCGCCCTGGAGCGGCCCGTGGAGACGATCCTTTCCGGACCGGCAGCGAGCGTGGCCGGAGCGCGCCATCTAACCGGAACCGAGGACGCCATCGTCGTCGACATGGGCGGCACGACCACGGACACCGCCATGCTGCGGGACGGACGGGTCACGGTGTGTGAGAGCGGGTCCCACGTGGGAGGAAAGAAGACGCACGTCAAGGCCCTTCGAATCCGAACGGCCGGACTCGGCGGAGACAGCTTCATTGTCTGGAACAAGGGTGGTTTCGAAATCGGTCCGCAGCGGGTCGCACCCATGGCATGGTTGGGCTCGCAGGGGCCGGGCGTGGATGCTGCCCTGGATTTCCTGATGCAGCGCCTGGACGATTACACGGGCTCAACGACCAAGATGCAGATCCTGATCCGACAGGGCGACGAGGACGGCCTGCCCTTGACCGCGAGGGAGACGGAAATTGTGAACCTGCTCAAGGAGCGGCCCCACTCGTTGCAGGAGCTCGCAGAGAGGACCGGTCTTTCCCATTGGAGCTTCGTCCCGATTGCCCGTCTCGAGGGGCAATTCGCCGTGCAGCGGTGCGGCCTTACTCCGACGGATCTGCTGAACGGTCGAAACGAGACGGCTCTCTGGGACACGAACAGTTCGAAGAGGATGTGCGAGATCTTCAGCGAGATCACGGGCATGACGCCCGAGGAAATGATTCAGACCCTTTTGGACGAAATGGTGCGGAAACTCGCACTCGAGGTCGTGAAGCGGCAACTGGACGCGGAGACGGATCCCGGGCAGATGGAGGATTGCGACGTCTGCCGGGTGCTGATCAAGAACCTGCTGGGCAGCAGCAACCAGGATTACAGCCTCCGGATGAGGATGCACAAGCCGATCATCGGTATCGGTGCGCCGGTTCATCTGTTTCTCGCCGAGGCGGCATCGCTTCTGGGCGCCGAAGCCATCCTGCCCGAACATGCGGACGTGGCGAATGCGATCGGCGCCGTCACCAGCCGGGTGCTGATCCGGCGACAGGTCAAGATCCGGCCGAGCCAGGCAGGAGGCTTCCTGCTCGAGGGGCTTCCGGGTGCAAAACGCTTCCTGGAGTTCGACGAGGCGATGACCGAGGCGGAGGAAGGGGTTACCCGGCTGGTTCGCCAGCTCGCGCTGGCATCCGGTACGAGCGAAACATCTGTGGAAATCGATGTGGACGACCACATCCACACTCTTTCGGGCGGAAGCCAGATCTTCCTGCGTCGCACCCTGTCCGCCGAGCTAACCGGAGAGCCGGATCACATTCCAGCATGGCAGGAAGGGCAGGCCGGAACGCAGGAACCCATGAAAGGGACAGCAGAGGAGTGAGCGATGGCAGATCTCGTACAACTTTCAGAGGCCCTCCAGAAGATGGATATCCCAGGGGTGAAGAAACTCACCGAGGAGGCGATCGCCGCGGGGATGGACCCGCAGAAGATCCTCGCTGACGGCCTGATCGCCGGCATGGATGTAGCCGGAGGCAAGTTCAAGCGGAACGAGATCTTCATCCCCGAGATGCTGGTGATCGCAAAGGCGATGAACGAGGCCCTGGCGATTCTCAAGCCGAAGCTGATCGAGGTGGGCGCGGAGCCGGTCGGCAAGGCAGTCATCGGCACGGTGAAAGGCGACGTTCATGACATCGGGAAGAACATGCTGGGCATGATGCTCGAAGGGGCCGGCCTGGAGGTCAAGGATTTGGGCTACGATGTCCCTCCCGAGAAGTTCGTCGAAGCGGTCAAGAACGAATCCCCCCAGATCCTCGGTATGTCCGCCCTCCTTTCAACCACCATGGTGGAGTTGCCGGTAGTGATCGACGCCCTGAAGGAAGCTGGAATCCGCGACCAGGTGAAGATCGTCGTGGGTGGTGCCCCGGTGACCCAGAAGTATGCGGACGACATCGGCGCGGACGGCTATGGCGACGACGCCGCCACCGGTGCAGAGGTGGCAAGGAAGTTCGTCTGACAATTACGCGTCCGCCTTCGCCCGAGACCATAGCCTTGGTTGTCGATCCAGGGCGATGTAGGCCTCGCACGGCACTCCTGGGGGCTTCGGCGTGATGTCGCCCCAGGCGCTTCGATGGGACCCAGAGCCTGGCCGTGGGGCTCCATTTTTAGAGATAAAACGTTGCGGTTGTCTCCCTGTTTGACACTCGGAAGGGCGGTCTTCTATAACCATGAAGGCTCCAACCTTCCGTGCCCAAACCACTCAAAGGAGACAGCCGTGAAGACACTTCTTGCCATTCTTCTTGCATCCCTCTTCTGCTGCATGAGCTGCGGCAGCGATGATGCTGTGGACCCGGGAAGACCCGCGGGCTCTCCACCCCAGATCGCCGACCTCAACTGTGATCCCACCGCGGTGACAGTGGGTGAAGGGTCAGGGGCGACGACGGTGGATTGCACAGTGAGCTTTTCAGATGCAGACCAAGACTTGGAGACGATCCTCGTGCGCTTCCGACAGAATTGCGGGACAGGCTCCTGGCAGGAGATCCCGAATGACGTGATCGCCCAGACGGCCGGAAGAACCCAAGGACAGCTCGACTTCGACTTCATTGCCGAGACGAACTGCCCGGCAAGCAACTATCCCTATGACATCACGGCAGAGGACAGTACCGGCCGGGTTTCCGTAGTCCTGACCCTCCAGTTCCTCCTGGAGGACCCCGCCCCCTAAAAATCTATTCCGATACCTACCGTGAGCTTCGCATCATCCCTCTGGGGAACCGTTCCGTCCTCGTTCGGCTGCGGGTTCTGTACCCGGTCCCAGATCAGCGACACATCCAGATCGAACAGGCTGGTGATCTCTATCGAGAGCTTCACCTCGCCGTGCATGGTCGTGTCTTCGGTCTCCGGCACCGTGACGATGGACTGATAGAGGAAATCGAGATCCACGTCCTTCAGGGGGTCCGTCTCGATGCGAATCGTCGGAATGACCGAACCTCTTCTCTTCTCCTGGTCCTGCCCAATCTCAACCGAGCGGTACCTGGTGTACTGGTACCCGCCCGCCAGCTCGAGGTCGAGGGTGATCTTCCTGCGGTCGACCGCATGATATCCGATACCTGCCGAGGGCGTGAGCTGCATCTCGATGTTCTGGAACTTGTCATGGTACACGACGGTGGAGAACGGGGTGATGTAGAAACGTGGACTAGCAAAGAGGTCGACCTTCAGATTCGTCCTGTGATTGTTCACAGTCTGGTCGCCGTCTATCTCCCCTATGGCACCGTTGAAGTCGAGGCGGGTCCTTGTCAGCGCATCCCTTCGTCGGAAAAAGGCTTGATAGGTGAAATCGGTCTGGTCCGTGTTGCCCCGGCGGAAGGCAACCCCGAGACTGAATTTACCGTCCCAGCGGTCCCGTTCCCGAGCCCCGGCCGGTACGATGGACATCAGTTGGGCGCGTCTCAGGACCCGTTCCTCCCCACTCACCGAAAGTACGACGTGCTCGTCGATGATCAGGGCGGTGCCGGTCAGACGTGTCCGATCCAGTAGGACGTACGTGTACAGCCGGGAGGAGCGCAGTTCCGCGATATCTTCCCAATCGAAGCTCTGCTCATCCATCTCGTCGCTGTCGAACTCGATCTTGTCGTCCCGCATCGAGATGATTTCGCCCTTGAGCCATTCCCCCGACGTCAATCGAATCCAGTCGTCTTTCTTAGGATCATAGATGGGCGGGGTCCGGGAGGGCAGCATCATGGGAGGCGCCATCACGTCCCCCGAGGAATCAGGATGTGATTCCTGCCGAGCACTTGCAGAGCTCCAAGCCAGGACGGTGAGAAGAGGGGCGAGCAGTGCGAGCGAATTAAGGATAGGGGTAGAGCGCGGCAGTTGCGACATGGGCCGGTCCGGATCGGTTTTCATCGGAATGGGACGCAATCTGGTGGGCAACCTTAGCACGAGGGCCGGGCCCTGTCCAACCCTTCATACGCGCTGGTTTCTTGGGGAGATAGGCGGGGCCCTGACCCCTGACCCCCGGCCCCTGATCCCTCAATCATTGCAGAGTCGTCTCTACCCCCGCACTGCGACACTCACTTGCAGTACTTCTGGAAGCCTCCCAGAGTGAAATCGTTGAGATCCACGTTGGCGAAATAAACGTACGAGTTCCTCTGGCTGATGCCTTCGATGACCGTGCAATGGTCCGTCCGGTCATCCACGACCTGCTGGGTGCCCAGGGTGAGAATCTTGATCCTTCCGTCTGCGCTCTCGCAGGGGATGTCGCCCTTCAGGTAGGTCTTCCAGTACTGCCCGCTTCGATCGTGGATGACCTTGTAATTGCAGCTGTAGGTCTCGGCGTCGATCCACATGTAGTGTGTCCCGTAGTTGTAGTACCGATCCCTCGGCGTCATCTCCAGGATGTAGACGGGTCGCTCGACCCAGGTCAGATTCGTTGCGGCCCAGGGCGCTCCCTGCCATCCCTCGATCTCGTATCCGTGCCTTATCTTCTTGATGTTCTTCGAGGTTGCCCACTCATCCTGTTCGGTCCGAGTGATGCGAATCGGGTCCGCGTCGTACCACGGCACGATCGCTTCCTGCTTACCCAGGAATCTCCATTCAAAGGCGGGCACCTTTCCATCATACCCGTTGGCGTCATCCACGCAGACGTCCGAGCCCACGTAAGCGTCCGAGCGGCTTGCAGGGCTCATCCGCCGTACCCTCCTGACAGCAGGAATGTACCCGAAAGTGTTGTCGAGCTTCTCGGCTTCCTGGTACCTCCACAGCATCACGGCCGTGCCGGCGATGTCGAAGGGCTTCAGAACCAGAAGGGTTGCGAATTTCTCGACCTGGTGGGGGTTGTGCCTGGCCCTGGCCCCCGGCCATCCCTCCATGGCGGCCTGATTCCACAGGCAGGCCACCTCCCGCTCGAACCCGGAGCGACCGATCCACACGAGGTGATAGTTGGCTCGAACGTCACCCACGATGTACTGCATGTAATGGTTGTTGTGCATGATCTTCACGGCCGCCTTCGGGTCGTTTGGATCAACCTCGGGGAAGGGGAGCCCTATGATCGACTCCGGGAGTCCTCCGGTGCCCGCATGAACGATGCCGTTGTCCGGGCCGACTTCGTACCTCCCCTTGTTCGTCCGGAGAGCCTCCATGGCGAAATCCGTATAGTACTCGCCAATGTCGAAGTTGAGATCGCTCACTTCGATGACCCAATCCCCCTTCTTCACCCAGTTCAAGACCGGCCCAGGTACAAGGCCCGCGGCCTTTTCCCAGTTCGTGCCGTCGATGACGTCTCCGGAGGAGACGTCGGCCAGGGCGGCAGGTGCAATGCCGGCGATCAGCAGGACGGTCAAGAGGAAGACGGTCAGGTTCTTGCGTGTTTTCATTTCGAGGACTCCTTGTTTCTCCTTACGGGCAACCCGGTACAGAATCCCGTATCGGCATGGCTTGACCATCCGGTCCGGGTGTTCGTAGAAGGAGTTGGGTTTCGGGAGAATTCCCTGATAGGGAAGCTGCGGCCGGGATGCGGTGTTCCTGTCAGCCCGGAGCGCAGTGAGGGCTACCGTATCCGGTGTCCCCTATCACATGTTATCGGCAGTAAAACCGGGAAAGTTTAGGGAAGGGACAAGAGGCGGAACAGGATGATGGTGCCCCGGTCTCTTGTCCGAGACGTTGACGGGCCCCTCGCAAACGTATCAAGCCCTTGGTAGAATCGCAGAAGCACTGCATTGGAGCGGCGTGATGAATGAATGCCCATATGGGCGCTGGTCCCTGACCCCTGTACTCAACTCCGGCTCGCCTTGATCGCCTCTTTCAGGGCCTTTTGGTCCACCGGGGGCACAGGGATGCCCGGCCTCTCCTCGAGACTTATAGCTTCTTCGGGGCAGCCCGTTGCACAGGCGCCGCACCCGATGCATCGATCCAGGTTCACTTCGGGCACGTCCTGAGCGCCCATAGTCACCGCGGTGGTGGGGCAGCGATCGATGCAGGCCTCGCAAGCGGTACAGAGATCAGTATCCCAGACGGGCATGAATCCGGAGTTCAGCGCGAGTCCCGGCTTGGGCTGTGTGAGCGCTGTCTTCAGGATCATGCAGTGACACGCGCAGCAGTTGCACAGGAAGTCGATCTCCTGCCGGTTGATCGTGGCGTGAACCAGCCCTGCCTCTTCCGATTTCTTGAGGATCTCGAGGGCCTCTTCCTTGGTGATCTTTCTGCCCATGCCCCTGTCGATCACGAACTGGGCGCCCGCGCCGAATTGCATGCAAACGTCATCCGGCTTTCCACAGTGATCGCTCTCGTCGATCAGGCCGGCCTGGTGTCGACAGAAACAGGTGCCCACGGCGAGAGGTTCGTTCTTCTCTATGTACGAGGAAACCTGATGATACGTATGGATGGCGTTTTCCGCCTTGATCACCCGATCCACCGGGATCACCCGCTCGCCGGGGAACGTGATCTTAGGCGGCCCCTCTGCCGCGTCGAAGGCCTTCTTGTAGTCATGGATCAACCGTGCAAGTTTCCGGTCCCGGTCCGTGCTCGTTCCGCGAAGAAACTGGAACTCGAAGATTCCAGGCACGAAGGGCGGCCCCCCGTAGAAGCGGATCCCTTCGAGCTCTCCGGCGCTGCACAGACCCTTGTCCGCCATCGCCTCCAGCAGCGGCGCCACTTCTTCTTCTGCCCTTCCCATCGCCTCCGCAACAGCGCCTGCCGTGTTGAAGCCGCGCGGCATGGCGTTCGACACGGCCGCCTCCTCTTCGGTGAAGAGAATCTTGGCCATCGCATAGAATTCCGGGATGTCCTTGCCCGGATACCTGCCACCTCGTTTCGCCATGGTCTCGCAC
Organism: bacterium; assembly: GCA_028277985.1. Taxonomy (GTDB): domain Bacteria; phylum Desulfobacterota; class DSWW01; order DSWW01; family DSWW01; genus S015-6. The sequence goes on from JANQFG010000211.1 coordinate 45,116, forward strand.
AATCTGCGGTATACGTCTTCCGTCATTTTTGGGACTCCTTTCCGCTGTCTTCCATCAGGATAGGCAACGCCCTGACGGCATGTCAAACCGAAACCTCCCAAGGAGCGGAGGATTCTCCCTTGAGCTTTTTCCTCTCTATGCATAGAATTCTGTCCTGTCTCGATCGGTGGTCCATGCCTTGCCTTGAAAGCATGACTCCACAGATGAAACGCGAATGACCCTAGCCGCGGACTGTGACAGGATGAGCGGAACACCGAATGGGCCGGCGCGGATGCTGCCGGCCGTCCTTTCGGCGATGGCAGTCTTGTCTTTTGTGCAGCTTCTAGACGTCTGCACTGTCTCCGCTCGCCCGAAGACCGACGTGGTTACACTCAAGAACGGGGATCAGCTCACCGGAGAGGTCAAGGGTCTGCAGTATGCGAGGCTTCAGTTCAAGACAGACACGATGGAGACGGTCTACATTAAATGGGAAGAGGTCGAACAGGTTGCGAGCGAGTTCTCATTCCAGGTCGAGCTGGCAAGCGGCGTAAGGTTCTTTGGCACCCTCGCAGCATCGGACGAGCCTGGAATGCTCTCGGTCGTCGGAACCAATGGGACCGTGGGGCTGAACCTGGACCAGGTCGTGCGCATCCGGCCCATCAAGCAGCAGTTCTGGAAGCGGATCGACGGGTCCTTCAGCCTTGGGTTGAGCTTCACCAAGGCGAGCGACGTCCTTCGGTACAACCTGAGCGCGGACGCCACGTACGAGGAGCGGAAGAACATCGTCAATGGGAGCCTGAACTCCATCATTACCACCCAGAAGGGGGAAGAAGACAAGAAGAACAATACGGTGAATCTCAGCTATATACGTCTGCTCGAACGGAAGTGGTTTCTCACTGCATTGGCCAGTGCACAGCAAAACGATGAGCTGGGGATCAATTTTCGGCTCCTGGGAGGTGGAGGCGGAGGTCGACTGCTTGTTCAGACCAACCGTATGAGGCTTCCCGTCCTTTCGGGTCTCGTTGTAAACCGGGAGTGGGGAGGAGGTGCAACAGGCCAGGATTCCTACAATCTGGAGGCTTTGTTCGGCCTAACCTGGTCGGTCTTCATCTACCACTACCCGAAGACCGATTTGAATTTTTCCCTGTACACCTATCCGAACCTTTCCGATCCGGGCAGGGTTCGTTTGGACTTTGAGAGCCGCTTCAGGCGCGAGATCATCAAGGACTTCTTCGTGGATCTCTCCTTCTACTTGAACTACGACAACCGCCCCCCCTCGGCATCAGCGGCGACCACCGACTACGGCTTCGTTACATCCATAGGTTACTCGTTCTAATGCTATCCCTGACCCCAATCTCAGGAGATAGCACCCGATGCCCAACGCCTCACCCCCCAGGGGTTTTTCAAGGGCTTTGCTCTTTCGCCACCTGAATCAGCCTCTCCAGGACTTCGTAGGGTTGGGCCCCGACAACGGACCGTCCCGCCGCCAGAAAAGTGGGCACGGCCGTCACGCCGAGCTTGTGCGAGTAATCCCAGTCGTCATCCACGGAGATTCGGTATTCGCCTTCTGTGAGAACCCGCTCCGCTTCGTCCGGATCGAGGTCCAGGTGAGAGCAAGTCTCCTTCAGCACCGCCACGTCCGAGATGTTGAGGCCTTCTGCAAAGTAGGCCCTGAAGATTGCATCGTGAAACGCATCCCCCCGGCCCTGTGCTTCTGCCCACTTGCCGAGCTCCGTGGCCCTCCTGCTGTTGTAGACGCGGGTTCGCTCCTTCACGGGCAGGCCGAGCTCTTCGGCCACCTGTCGCAATCGCTCCAGCATCCCCGGGATGTTGACGGGCTGGCCGCCGAACATCTCTTCCAGCGACTGGCCTTCGTCAGGGGTTTCCGGGTGCAGGGGAAAGGCGATCCACTTGACCTGGACTCCGTGTTCCTGTTTCAGCTTTTCAATACGCCCGGTACTGAAGTAGCACCAGGGTCAGATGTAGTCGGAGAAGACCTCCAACACGAGGGGTGATTCCATGTCTCCTACCTCCATGCGATTTTTGGCGGCTTACGTTCCGGCATGCGGTGATAGCCGTACTTGGGGTATCCGAGCATCATCGGGTAGAAATGCGGATATCCGTCAGGAATGCCGATGGCCTCTCTGAGGTGCGGCGAGTTGAGGAGTCCCCTTCGCAACATACCGGCCCAGCAGCTTCCCAGCCCGAACTTCGGTGCAACCAGTTCCAGATAGCAGAGGGCCAGGCTGAGGTCCACCATCCCGTTCCCCGACTCTTCGGGTGCGACGGCCACAACAAGGGCCGGCGCACTTCTCAGGACCGCGTCGATGCCGATATCCCATGCGGCGATGATGAGCGGCGCATAGGCGAAGGGAACGGCTTCAGGCTCTTTCTCGAGCACATCACGCATCCACTCGATGGTCATCCCGGAGAATTTCTTGATCTTCTCCTTGTCGGAGTAGGCGATCCACTCGACGAGCTGGGTGTTGCTGCCCGTCGGGGCATAGCGTCCGATCTCGATCAGCCTCTGGATCGTCTCCTTGTCCACCGGCTTGTCCCGGAAGGCGCGGATGGACCTGCGCGATCGGAGGAACTGGACGGCCTGCTCCGTGCTGATCTTCAGTTCCTTTTGGATGGCTGGGCAGGTGTCGATGGGTATCTTTTGGTGATCCAGAGCACCGTGTGGACAGGCCCCCACGCAATGCCCGCATACGAGGCAGGCCTGTTCGCCCCCCGGGGCGACTTCCGGAAGGCCGCCTCCGTCCTGGAGCCGGATAATCCCCGTAGGGCACGATGCTGCACAGATGCCGTCCTTCTTGCATTTGCTCTCGTCGATTTTGAGGAGTCCCATGTCATTCCTCCATGACACCGGTCGTTCCCGGGTTTGTCTTCTTTTAGATCCATTCTTGTAGCGGAGGGTTGCCGAAACGGATTCGGCCCATTCTATTGGGCGGAGCCGCGAAGCGCATCCAGCCTTTCCATGATCTGAGGGAGTACGTCAGCCGCCTGGGCACGGATCGAGAGTTCACACGAATGGCTCAGCTCCGACTCCTTCCAGTTGATCTCGATCAGACGTGCCCCGGCGGACTTGGCCACTCCCGGCAGGGCGGCCGCAGGGTAGACCAGCCCCGAGGTGCCCACGATCAGCATCAGATCGCAGGCCTCTGCAGCAGCCGTCGCCTCCGGCAGTGCCTGGACCGATTCGCCGAAGCTCACGAAATCCAGCCGAGTGAGCCCGCCACATTCGCATCTGGGAAAGACCTGTGCAAAGGCTGCCAGCGAAAATTCCTCGATCTCCTCCAACGCAGCCCTTGCCATGCCGAAGAGGGCTTCCCGGGTCAGGCCCTGTTTCGTCCCGCAGGTCATACAGCGCAGCCGGTGAAGGTTTCCGTGCAGTTCGAAGACGTTCTTGCTTCCGGCCTCCCTGTGCAGGTTGTCCACGTTCTGGGTGATGAGGCCCGCCAGATGGCCCATCTCCTCGAGCCGTGCCAGGGCCAGATGGGCCGGATTCGGCCTGGCCGCCTCGAGGGCGGAGAAGAAGCCGCCCAGAATCTCGTGCGCCTTGTCCGGGTGTTTGGCAAGGACATTGAGCATGCCCTGCGATCCGTAGCGGTCCCAGAGGCCGCCCTCGTCCCGGTATGTGGATATGCCGCTCGCAGCGGAAACACCGGCGCCGGTGAAAGCCACGCCTCTCTGTGCGGAGAGGATCCTCTCGGCCGCGGAATCGATTTCAGACATCGCGACTTCCTCCTTGTAGGAGCACGGGCATCGGGAAGTATAAAAGGCGGGGCGGGTTGTTTCAAGGCAGGGCGTCGTGGAAAATCTCCGCCATCAGGTCGTGCCCCTCGCAATTCAGATGGCCGCAATCACAGTAGAGCGAGCATTCCGCCGGTTCTGCCGGAAACTCATGATAGGGATCGGCAAAGTGGATCCCGGCTTCAGCCCCGCCGAGTTCCTGTACCATGTCGTAGAGCAAGAAAGAGAGGGCCTCCAGGACCTCGTTGAAGCATTCGTTTATGAGCCAGGCCGCTTCCGCCCCGCGGTTCACTGCCACGGATTTGCACGAGAACGGATGATCGCCCAGCTCCTCGACCGGAGGAAAAGAGGAGACAATCAGCTCCTGGATTCCGTTCTCCTTGTAACGCAGAGCCAGAAGCCTCACACTGTCGATTACGTCGGTCAGGAAGGGTGCACACGGGTCGAAGTGACAATTCGCGCCGGGCCGAGGCGCCTCTTCCGGATGATCATAGAAATAGCTCACCACATCGTAGCCCCCCATCATCAGGTAGACTCTTTCCGCCCCCGGGTTGAGCAAGAGAGAGTCGTCCAACCGGCCGTAGCCGTTCTCCACCACCCCCGACGCGGTCAGCGCGGCAAGGGAGAAATTCGCGATCTGTTCGCCGGTCAGCTCCTCCAGCCTCTGAATGAGCCCGCATTTGACCACGCCGTCCTTCTGATAGCACCATCCGCCGGCTGCGCTGCTCGGACCCAGCAAGATGTACTTCTTGTTCGTGTTCTCCTCCGGGTTGCCCGGATAGACACAGTTGGCAAAGGCGCCCTGGAGGGTGTAGCACTCCCGGTTCGGGCAGATACAGGAAGGCAGGGTTCCCAGCAGGGCCAGAGCTCCGGCCAAGAGCAGGGATGTAAGGGCGGTCTTGCGGTCGAGTGTGGCGCACCCACGGTTCATACAATTAGTATTCTATTAGAAACAAACCGTTGTCAACAGGGTCTGCAGGGCCGTCCTCCCCTGTCCCGGGTGGGTATTTCTTTTCCACATCCTCTTCCGCAACTTCCCATTCTCTCGTGAACGGAGGGTGCCGATATTATCTGTAACTATTTGAAAAAAATGAAAAAAACAGCACCAAACCATGTTTCGCACGCTTCTTGCAAACCCATGGGGCTCAGGCTTCAATGATTGTCTTCTACCAGTCCATCATATGGGGGGGCCTCATGAGGATCTGGATCATCGAACCGGATGATACCTGTGCCACCGCTCTGCTCAAGGATCAGCTCACTCGGATGGGCGAAGAACTGGGCATCCTGCCTTCCATCGTCACGGAGGAGCGTATGAGGGAGGAAAGAAGGCTCTATCCGAGGATTCCCTGCTTCCTTCTTGTTGACTACGCAGCCCAGGGCTGCGCGTACCGGGCGTTCGTCCGGAACTTGAGTGCCGATGGCGCGTTCATCGAGTCCCATACGCCTGCTCCCCCTGGGCCGGATATCTCCCTCGTGATCTCGTTCCTGGACGATCGGCGTCCGATCAAGATCCGGGGCGAGATCGTACGGGTCGGTGATGAGGGGCTCGGTGTGCGATTCGATCCCGTGGCGGATTTCCTGCCCGATGATGTTCCTGTCTAATGCTCCTTATCCCTCCGCCTTCGTCGGTCGGCGCAGGACCGGAAGCTTCTAAACCGGGCCTTACCTTGGTATAGTCCTGTTGCGCGAGTGTGATAGGGACTCCACCAAGGGGATCTTCGATCCGTGGCCAAGAGCGAAACCGTCATTGTCAAGAACGTCCGGGTGCGGCCGGACACGGCCCCCAACAACGGGAAGGGCCGCGTTCAGCTTGAGGCGGTCGTCTTTTCGAGGAGAGGGGATGCGCGGATCGACAGCGTCGTGGTCGACCTCTCTTCCCTCGGTGGGAACCCGGATGAGCCGATGCGGTTCGTGAGTGCCGAAGGGATCGGCGGGACCCGCGAAGGCCTGTACAAGCTCTCCTTTCAGGTCCCGGCCCTTACCGATCCCGGCCGCCATGCGATCCCGATCATCGCCGCCGATTCTGGAGGGAATTCGGGCCGTAGTTTTGCCGCCCTGGAAGTACAGTATCGACGACCTGCCTACAGAGGCTCGGTTCTTTCCCCCTCGTCCCAGGCGGTACTGGATCAGAAAAGCGGGACCGGTCCTGCCGCAGGCAATCGTATACGGGCCCTGGCCGGCGGGCGCGCAGCCATGGACACGAGAATGGATCTGGTCCGATCGGCAAGGCGACAGATCAATCTGCAGGTGTACGCCATGGCGATGGAAGGGCTCTGCGGACAATTCCTGGAGGCTGTGCTGGAGAAGGCGGCCCAGGGCGTCGAGGTGAACCTCCTCGTCAACCTGAACTCTCAGCTCGCGGTTTCCCCCTTCACGCTCGTTCGTGTAGGGCTGCACACAGTGGGCAAGGAGCTCCAGGCACTCTCCGGAAGGGTGGATGAGATCCTGGAGGGCCGGCAGGGGTTCGGGGAGATCGTGCGGGATCTCCAGTCCGTATTCGAACGGGTGGCAAGGCGCCATACAGGGATGAACGCCATCCTGGTCGGCGAGGACGCCATCCTGGGTGAGAATCGGCAGAGCCCTCCGCTCGGTCAGCGTTCACGCAAGTGGCTCGAGCGGATCGAACGGGACCACGCACGCCTGTCCCAGAGCGAAGCGGGTCTCGCGGCAAAGATGAGAATCGGTGTCCGGAGATACACGGATCTGCCCTCTGTTCCGGGGCTGACCTATGCGGTTCACGAGAAGCTGCTCGTCGTGGACGGAGCCAGTGCCGTTGTGGGAGGCCGAAACCTCGAAGACCGCTACTTCTCGAACTGGATCGATCTGGATCTGTTGATCGAAGGCCCGGTCGTGCGGGATGTTCAGGAAGGATTCTTGCGAAGCTGGGATTTCTTCGCCCGCAATGTGGACGAGAAGGCCTCGCCCTCCAGGGTCTTCGGGGATCTACCGGCTACCGGGGACCTTCAGGCCCGCTTCGTTCAGTCGCGCCCGTGGCTCGGCGAGTATCACACCATGGAGACCCTCGTGACGGCCATCCAAATGGCCCGAAAACGAATCCTGATCAGCTCCCAGTACATCGTGCTGCCCGAGAGCCTGCTGCTCGATGCCCTGACAGAAGCCGCTGCAAGGGGTGTGGAGGTCCGCATCCTGACCAATTCCTACCTCACCGGACAGGAAGTCGGGTTCTCGGCCGGCCACTCGATCACGCTCCGGTACTGCGGGCCCCTCCTCGATGCGGGGGTGAGGATCTACGAGATGAAAGGGCCCGAGGATGAAAAGACACCCCGGCCCTATCTTCATGCCAAGGAGTTCTATGTGGATGGCAAATGGGCCGCAATCGGTTCCTTCAATCTGTCCATGAGAAGCTGCTTCATCGAGAGTGAAAACCTGATTCTGGTCGAGGATCCGGATTTTGTCGAGAAGCAGGAAGCGGCCTTTCTCGATCGGCTGCGTCGGGATGCGACCGAGATGACACGGAAGGGCCTCAGGGAGCAGACGGACCGTTTCAAGACGATGCTGGCGGTGACCGACTACCTGGATCTGTTCTTCTAGGTATCCGCGGTTCAACCGATCGACCAGACCCACCTGGCAACCGACGCCAGCAGGAACGTGGCGGTCAGCCCGCCGCACCACAGCAGGGCAAACCACAGCCATTGCTTCCGCTTTTCAGTAGATGCTTTCATGGGAAACCTTTCCCCTGAACAGGTAGTAGCAGAAGCCGACGTATGTGAGCACCACCGGCAGCATGATGACCGTGCCGACCAGGAGCAGGGACTGGGAAGTGGGTGCGGCTGCCGCCTGGCGGAAGGTGAATTCAAATGGAACCAACCAGGGCCACATGCTGATCCCCAGGCCGATGTAGCCCATCAGGAATACGCCCATGCTCAACAGGAACGGGCGGACCTCGCTCGCACGGCGCAGATCCCACCAGAGAAAGGCGAACAGCAACACGGTGATCAGGGGCACCGGCATCAGGTAGAACAGGTTCGGCAGGCTGAACCAGAGGACCCGAATGTCCTCATTCATGATCGGCATGCTGATCGTCACGACTCCGAGGAACACCCCCACATAGGCGAGCACGTAGGCCGCGCACTTCCTCGCCCACTGCTGGGTGATGCCGTCGGTCTTCATGATGAGCCAGGTGGCTCCCAGCAAAGTGTAGCCGAAGACAATGGCCATTCCGGTGAACACGCTGTAAGCATCCAGCCAGTCAAAGGCGCCGCCGGCAAAGGCTCGTCCCTCCACCTCCACTCCACGCACGAAGCCGCCAAGGAGCATACCCTGCATGAAGGCGGCACCCAGGGATCCGAAGTGGAATGAATAGTCCCAGATCCTCCGGGATCTTCCGGTCGCCTTGAACCGGAACTCGAAGGCCACACCGCGGAAGATCAGACCGAGCAGCATCAATGTCACCGGCATGTAGAAGGCGGGCATCAGGATCGCGTAGGCGACGGGAAAGGCCGCAAAGAGGCCTCCGCCTGCCAGCACGAGCCAGGTCTCATTGCCGTCCCAGAAGGGCGCGATCGAGTTCATCATGCGATCCCGGCAGGTGTCCGACGGAGCGAAGGGAAACAGAATGCCCAGCCCGAGATCGAACCCGTCGAGGAGAACGTACAGGAACAGTGCCGTGCCAAGCAGGCCGTACCAGATGAGCGGGAGGTCCAGCAAGCCCTCGAAGCTAAACATCAACGTCTCCTTCCTTTGATACGAGCCGCGTGACCAGGGGCGGTTCCTTGACGCCGTGGGCACCGTAGGGCTCTTCCTCCGTGTCCGGGCCCTTTCCGATCAGCCGCAGGATGTAGTAGCTCCCCGCGCCGAACACGAACCCGTAGGTGACAACGAAGGCAGCAAGCGACAGGGCGATCGGCTGGGCCAGCACCGGAGAAACCGCCTCTTCGGTTCGCATGACACCGTAAACGATATACGGCTGCCGGCCGATTTCGGTGACGAACCATCCGGCCAGCACGGCCACGAAGCCGGCAGGGGTCATGGCCATACACAGGAACTGGAACCACTTCGTGTCGAACAACCGTTTTCGGAAATAGAGCAGAACCGCTACCACCCCGGTCAGTATCATCAACATGCCCACGCCCACCATGATGCGAAAGGACCAGAAGACCCAGGCCACCGGAGGCCGCTCGTCAGCCGGCCACTCCTTCAAGCCCTTTACTTCTCCTTCCAGGTCATGGGTGAGAATCAGGCTCGAGAGCTTCGGGATCTCCAGGGCAAACCGTGTCGTCTCCTCTTCCTGATCCGGCCAACCGAAGAGCAACAGCGGCGCACCCCGCTCGGTCTCCCAGAGGCCTTCCATGGCGGATACCTTGGCGGGCTGATGCTCCAGGGTGTTCAGCCCGTGCAGGTCACCTAGCAGCAATTGCACGGGAGCCACGAAAATGGCCATGATCATCGCCATGCCGAACATCACTCTGGCGTGCTTCACATAGAATCCACGCCACAAGTAGAACGCGCCAATTCCTCCAACCACGAAGGCGGTGGTCAAGTAGGCGGCCGTGATCATGTGCACGAAGCGGTATGCAAATGAGGGGTTGAAGATCACCTGCAGCCAGCTGGTCGGGTAGTAGAGACCGTCTTCTGCCACGCGGAATCCGACGGGCGTCTGCATCCAGCTGTCGGCCGACAGTATCCAGAACGCGGACACCAGGGTTCCGCTAGCAACGATGAAGGTCGATGCGAAGTGCATCTTCGGGCTCACTCGATTCCAGCCGAAGAGCATGACCCCCAGGAAGGACGCCTCGAGAAAGAAGGCGGTCAGCACCTCGTAGCCGAGCAGGGGCCCCAGCACGTTGCCCACCTTGTCCGAGAAGACGGACCAGTTGGTGCCGAACTGGAAAGACATGACCACACCGGAGACCACGCCCATGCCGAACGTTACGGCGAAGATCTTCACCCACATCCGGTAGACTTCCGCGTACACGGGGTTCCCGGTCCTGAGCCAGCGCCACTCGAGCACGACGAGCCAGCTGGCCAGCCCGATGGTGAATGCAGGGAAGATGATGTGAAAGGAGATGGTGAATGCGAACTGGACTCTTGCCAGAAGGACGGGGTCGAGATTCTCAAACATGCTTTGTCCTGTGTGAAGGGTCGGATACAGCAGGGGAGAAGAAACGGACTGTGTCTATAATACTGAGATGCTGTGAAAAGAAAAGGGGTTTCTCTCCCCGCGGACCGCGAACCCGGTCGTATTCCATTGGTTTTTCGCATCAAAATGGGATCCTCCTTCATCCATTTCATTGACGGACAAAATGGGACCAACACAAGGGGAGAAAGACAAAAATGGCTGATCTCTCGACGAAGTACCTTGGTTTGAGCCTCAAGAACCCGATCATTGCCGGAAGCTCCGGGTTGACCGCCTCGGTCAAAAGCGTCAAGGAGATGGAGCAGAACGGTGCGGGGGCGGTCGTGCTGAAGTCCATTTTCGAGGAGGAGATCGTCCACGAGATGGACGACGTCCTGAAAGAGGCGGCTTCACGGGGCCTGAACATGGACCAGTTCGATTACTACGACTATGAGATCAAGGGGAAGAAGCTCGACAAGTACACGAATCTCGTCAAGGAATGCAAGAATGCGGTATCCATACCGGTCCTGGCGAGCATCAACTGCACCTATTCACACGAGTGGACCTACTACGCCAAGAGCCTCCAGGCCGCCGGCGCCGATGCCCTCGAGCTGAACATGTTCTTCCTGCCGACGGATCTTTCCCGCAGCCCCGAGGAGATGGAGCGCGCCTATCTCGGGATCGTCGAAAAGGTGAAGAAGGAGGTGTCGATTCCCATCGCCCTCAAGATCAGCCACTACTTTTCCTGTCTCGGCTCCATGATCCAGAAGCTCTCCGCGGAAGGCGTCTCAGGACTCGTCCTGTTCAACCGGTTCTACAGCCCGGATTTCGACATCGACAACCTGAAGGTGGTTCCCACCAACGTGTTCAGCACGGCCGGGGAGCTCCCCCTGTCCCTCCGGTGGATCGCGCTCATGTCCCAGAAGGTGAAATGCGACCTTGCCGCCTCTACGGGCGTGCACGACGGCAAGGCGCTGATCAAGCAGCTTCTGGCCGGTGCCAAGGCGGTCCAGGTGGCCTCGGCCCTTTATCAGAAAGGCAAGGGCCACATTGGGACCATGCTGGGGGAGCTGGAGGAGTGGATGGACCGGCAGAAGTACGGGAAGATCGAGGAATTCTGTGGCAAGATGAGCCAGGAGAAGAGCGCAAATCCGGCGGTGTACGAAAGGGTGCAGTTCATGAAGTACTTTGGAGGACAAAGGGAGGTGCGTTAGCTGTGAAGCGCTAGGCCTCAGCGCTCCAGCCGGAAAGGTCCGCCAGCTGGGTCCAGAGCCGCGCTCTCTCATCCTCCGAGGCGCGCGTGCCGGGAAACACGTGGGTCGTGTGGGGTTGGCGGTCCAGCCAGAACTGTCCTGTGGAACCGGCCGCTTCTTCAGATGCTGCCAGCCAAACGATCGTATCCGCCCCTTCCTCCGGGGTCCGCAGGATCTTCTTCGTCACTCGATGGAACGTCGGTAGAGAGGAGAGCACACCGGGCGTGTCGGCCCATCCGGGGTGCATGGAATGAACGACTACGCCCTCATCCTTCAGATCCGCTGCCCACTTCTCGGTTAGGATCACGAGGCCTCGCTTGGCTCGCGCATATGCGACGCTGCCGTCGTAGCGGCCTCTCTCGAACTGCAGATCTTCGACCCGAATCCTCTGTGTGTACATCCCTCCGGAAGACACGTTCACGATCCTGGAAGGCTTGGATGCCTGGAGCAGGGGTATCATCAGATTCGTCAGCAGAAAAGGGCTGAGCAGGTCCAGCGCAAGGGTCTTCTCGATGCCTTCGCTTGTGAGCCCTCTCTCCGGGTAGAGCGCACCGGCGTTGTTGATCAGCACGTGGATGTTGGATTCTTCTGCGAGCAGGTTCTCAGCAAGCCTGCGAACGTCTTCCATCAGGGCGAGATCGGCGGTCTGCATGCCGATTTCCGGATTTCCGGTCTCGTGTGCGATTTCCAGCCCGGTCGCTTCCGTCTTCTGCCGGTCGCGTCCCACCAGGATGACCCGTGCGCCCTTTCTGGCAAGCCCCAGCGCCGCGGCCCGCCCAAGACCGGACGTCGCGCCTGTGACGACAACGGTCCTTCCCTCCAGGGAGACGGTCACCGGTGCCCAGGACGCTTTTCGCCTCTGGTAGCCGAACCGCGAGAAGCCGAGGACTCCGGGCAGAATCGACCGGTCCTCCACCATGTTGCGAACCCTGCTCCGGGGGGTCTTCCGATCTTCGTTCAGGGCCGACCGGAGCCCCTCAACCGCCTTCTTGCCGACACGATCGAGCGTTCCTCTCATCATCGGTTCCGCAGAGCCGAGCAGCCCGGAAAAGGAGAGATCCGCTTCGTACGTGATCTTCGTGCCGGAGCCTTCCTGCTCGAACGTGATGCTGTCGATCGCTCTGATTCTCTTCCCCTCGCCCTCGAGCACAACCCGGTTCGGGGGTGAGTAGTCCGTGACAACATATCGCATCGGAATCCGCGAAGGGCCGGATTTGGCCACGACCCGATATTCGGTTCCCTCCCTGACCGGACCCGATGACACCTTCCGCGATTCCGTAACGCCCGGGTCCCACTGCTCGACGTTCTCGAAATCGGCTGCGTAACGAAAAACGTCGCCGATGGGACGGTCGACCCGTATGCTCTCTTTCAACCGAATCACGGCGTCGCCTCCCCTCGGCCGCAACAGACATCTCCGTCTGCTTGCTCGCATGCCGCACAGGCGGGTGAGCCGTCCCTGGGTAGTGTCCGGCGGTCCTCGGTCAGGAGCGAATCCAGCATGTGCCGGGCCAGCGTCAGTCCCCGAAGATCCACGTCCATCGCAGCGCCCTCCTTGTCCAGGGCCTGCACAACATCTTCGGTTGCCACATTGCCCGTGGCCCCCGGCGCGTACGGGCAGCCCCCCAGGCCTCCCACACTCGCATCGAAGGTCCGGATCCCATGGGACCAGGAGGCCAGTACGTTCTCGACCCCTCGCCCATAGGTGTCGTGGAAGTGCATGGCGACACGGTCGGCCGGCAGTCGAGGCAGCAGCAGATCGAGAAGCCGCATCACCTCATCCGGGGATGCCTTTCCGACCGTGTCGGAGATGGAGACCTCTTGTACCCCGAGATCCAGGAGCCTCTCCGCGACGGCGACCGTGGCCGCAGGCTCTATTCTGCCTTCGAAGGCACACCAGAAAGCGGTGGATACATAGCCCCGTACTGGGAGCCCCGCGGTTCGTGCGCTCTCCACCACCGGCAGGAACCGCTCGATCGAGCCCTCGATCGAGGTGTTGATGTTCTTCTGATTGAAGGTCTCGCTCGCGGCCGTGAAGACGGAGAACTTGTCGATCCCTGCCTCGAGGGCGCGCTCGACTCCCCTTTCGTTCGGTACGAGCGCCGAGTAGACCACGCCCGGCCTGCGGGAGATGCCTCGAAAGACGTCCTCCGCATCGCTCAATTGAGGGACCCATTTGGGGGAAACGAAGGCACTCGCCTCGATCTCGTCCACCCCCGTTTCGGAAAGCGCATTCACAAACGCGATCTTCGTCTCGGTCGGTACCGGGGCCGTCTCGTTCTGGAGACCGTCCCGGGGACCGACCTCCACGATCCTGATCTTCTCTGTTGTTCGCATACTATGGATGATGCTCGGACGGGATTCTAGGATTCTTCTTGCCGCCCGTAACCCGCAGGGCGTATGCCGTTGAGATGCTGATCGATCATCCGCTCGAGCCGCATAAGCTGCTCTTCCACGGGGAATACGGATTCGCGCAGGCCCTCCAGAAGCATGGAGGCGTAGCAGGCCCAGAAGACCGCCACGGCATCGCCGATATCCACCTGAGACGAGATCTCGCCCCGGGCGGCGGCTTGGCGGTACAGGGTAGCCAGCCCGTCCAGCAAGAACCGCTCGAGGTCGTCGATAAAGGTTCTGGCAGGTCCTCCCTGAAGGAACAGAATCTGCTGGACCAGCTCGCGAGAGAGGGACGGGTTGTGGGCATAGAATGCGAACACGTGACGGACCAGATGGATGAGCTGAGCCTTGAGATCCTCTTCCGGCATGGACAGAAGGCTCTCGCCCCAGGCAGCTCCCAGGTCCTCCTGGATCGCCGCAATGAGAAGCGACGGTTTGTCCGAGAAATGCTGAAAGACCGTGCCGAGCCCCACTCCCGCCCTGCCGGCCAGTTCGCGCATCGTGGCCTTTTCAAACCCTTTTTCCGCAAACAGGGAATAGGCCGCGTCCAGGATGATGCGCCCGGTCTCCTCTTTGGCCTTCTGCCGCCTGGTGCCGCTTCCCATCGCATTGATTCCTTTCAATGAACAGGTTCAATGACTGAACAGCATGACCGATTGCCGGATGCCAGTCAACACGAAGGGTGAAGATTGACAAAAGGATCCGGACATATTATGATCTGGCTCTATAAATGATCATGTTCAATAAAAGAGCTTGATCAGGGATTTGCTCTATCTTCCATTCCCTGCCAAGAACCCGGAGAAAAGAGAAATGCTGGAAAAGGCGTTGCAAGGAGGATGGCGCTACGGGTCCTGGATCCTGTTCCTGCTGGGAGTTCTGGCGGTCGGCTTCCTGGCCTATCTCTATCAACTCACCCAAGGATTGGCCGTAACCGGCATGAGCCGGGACGTGACCTGGGGGCTCTACATCGGCCAGCTGACGTTCATGGTGGGGATCGCGGCCTCCGCGGTCGTCCTGGTCCTGCCCTACTATCTTCACAACTACAAGGCCTTCGGAAGGATCACGATTCTGGGGGAATTCCTGGCCGTGTCCGCCGTGACCATATGCCCGCTCTTCGTTCTGGTAGACCTGGGGCAACCCGCTCGATTCCTGAACCTCTTCCTTCACCCGACCCCGAGCTCGGTCATGTTCTGGGACGCGCTTGTAATCCTCGGGTATCTCATCCTGAACCTCATCATCGGGTTCACTGCCCTCGAGACGGAGCGCAGAGAAACGCCACCCCCCCGATGGCTCAAGCCGCTCATCTATCTCTCCATTCCCTGGGCCGTGAGCATCCACACCGTAACCGCTTTCCTCTACGCTGGCCTGCCGGGGAGGCATTTCTGGATGACCGCCGTGATGGCGCCCCGCTTTCTCTCCTCCGCGTTTGCAGCGGGGCCTTCGCTGCTGATCCTTCTCATTTACGTCCTGAAGAAGACGACAGGGTTCGAGGCAGGCCGGGAAGCGGTTCAGAAGCTGGCCCAGGTCATTGCATACGCTCTCATCATCAACGTATTCCTGCTCCTCATGGAAATCTTCACCGCCTTTTACAGCGGGATTCCCGACCACGGACACACCTTTCTGTATCTGTTCGCCGGTGTCCACGGCAAGGGCACATGGGCCCCATGGATGTGGCTCTCGGTCGCGATGGCCTTGACTTCGATCGTCCTCCTTCTGATTCCCAGGGTGCGGGAGAACGAAAAGGCCCTGCTTGGAATCGCAGTGATGATTCTCGCTTCCCTGTGGATAGACAAGGGCCTGGGTCTGGTCATCGGCGGCTTCGTCCCCAGCCCCCTCGGTCACGTGACGGAATACATCCCCACCCTGCCGGAGCTCCTGGTGACCCTCGGCGTCTATGCCATCGGTGCCCTGATACTCACGGTTCTGTACAAGATCGTGGTGGAGGTCAAGCAGCAGGAGAGCCCGCTCGCTGCTTGACCTTTTGTCGAGAACCGCTATCGTGGTTCGGGTAGGGTGTAGGCATCGACAGGGACGACAAAGAGGCTGCCCCACTCATGACCGAACACGCTCACCGCCTCGACCAGGGAGAGGGCTCGAGCCGGTTCCAACGACTCAGGGAAGAGCTGGTATCCGCACCGATCCATCTGTGCCCGGAGCGGGCGACCCTGATCACCGAGTATTTCCGAGATCTGGACGACAAGTCCGAGCCGATGGTGATCCGGAAGGCGAAGGCTTTCCGACATCTCCTGAGCAGCAAATCCGCCACCCTCTTCCCCGAAGAGCTGATCGTCGGCAACGTGGGCAGCCGGCGCAAATCCGCGCTCATTCAGCCCGAGCTGGCAAGTGTCTTTGTGAGCCACGATCTGTTCTGGATCGACAAGAGGAAGACCACGCCTTTCCAGATCTCCTGGCCCGATCGGCTGAAGCTCTCACTCCGAGTCCTGCCTTACTGGTTGCCTCGCAACATGCTCGTCCGCGCCTTTTCCCCTCGGTTCGATCGGCTGTTGCGCTACTCCTTCGAGCAGCTCAACGCGGCCTACTACCTGATCAACGAGGTGGGGGGGATCGGCCACTTTCTTCCGGACTACGAGAAGATGATCCGCCTGGGCGTTGAGGGTTATCTGGAATCCCTGGAGGGTAGGGACCTGGAGCTGCATCGCGCCGCACGGATTGCATGCGAGGGTCTTCTCGAGTTCTCGGATCGCCTTGCAGCCGAGGCGGAGAGGCTGGCCCGCAGGGAAGGCGACGCGAAGCGTGCCGACGAGTTGAACGAAATCGCGCGCATTTGCCGAAAGGTACCCCGGGGTCCCGCAGAAACCTTTCATGAAGCTCTGCAATCCCTCTGGCTCACCCACCTGGCCGTCTGTCTGGAAGGCATCAATTCCGCCGTCTCTTTCGGAAGGATGGATCAGTATCTATATCCCTTCTACCATGGCGACCTCCGGGAAGGGAGGATCACCCCGGAGCGTGCCCGCGAGCTTCTGCTCTGCTTCTCGGCAAAGACCACCGAGCACGTCTTCCTCGTTTCCGAGAAGGCAAGCAAGTATCATGGCGGCTTCCTTATCGTCCAGGCGGCAATCGTCGGCGGCATGGACCGAGAAGGCAAGGATGCGGTCAACGAGCTCAGTTACATCTTCCTGGACGTGATGGAGGAATCCGGCCTCCGTGATCCGAACTACCAGGTGAGAATGCATTCCGGGTCGCCCAAGGCCTTCGTGGAACGAGCGGTCGATGTTGCGAGAAAGGGAAACGGGGTGCCTGCCTTCTTCAGTGATGAGGCGGTGATCGCCGCCATGAAGGCTCACGGCTTTCCCGAGGAGGAGGCACGGGACTACGGGATCGTGGGATGCGTGGAGCCAAGCCTGCCGGGCAAGAGCTTTCTCTCCACGGATGCAGCCCTGTTCAACCTTCCCCTCTGTCTGGAGCTTGCCCTCAATCGTGGAAGACGCCTCAACGGCCGTGTGCGGATCGGAGCACCAACACCGGACCCGTGTTCCTTTCGGAGCATGGAACAGGTCTTCGAGGCTTTCCGGACGCAGGTCGAATACATGGTGCGGCGTCTGATCGGCGACATCCAGGTGATCGAGAGGGGGAACCGCGCCTATCACCCCACGCCGTTTTCCTCCATGCTCGTGGAAGGCTGCATCGAATCGGGGAAAGATGTAACGGAGGGAGGCGCCCTGTACAACGCAAGCGGAATACAGGGGGTCGGGATTGCAGATACCGCAGACTCCCTGGCGGCTCTGGACGATGTCGTGTTCCAGCGCAGAAGACATAGCATGAAGCAGGTGTTGGACGGGATGCGCGAGGACTTCTCGAGTTCACCGGAACTCCAGACGGTCCTGCAGGGCGCACCCAAGTTCGGGAACGACCATCCCCTGCCGGACGGTTATGCAAACCAGGTCGCACGCATGTTTCATGATGCCCTTTCGAAGTACACGAACACCCGCGGGGGCCCCTATGTCTCCGGCTTCTATTCCTCGACGTGTCACGTCGGGTTTGGCGAGCGGACCGGTGCTTTGCCGAGCGGGCGAAGGGCAGGGGAGCCTTTTGCAGCGAGTCTCGGGACAGCGAACGGGCGCGACAGGCTCGGCCCGACGGCCGTGCTCAACTCTGTCGCAAAGGTCGACTCCGCGCTCTCGCCGAACGGCTATGCCCTCAACCTCAGGTTCGACGCCCAGACCCTCTCCGGGGACGAAGGGGTTCCGATCCTGTCCGGGCTTCTGGGCGGATTTTTCAAATCGGGTGGAATGGAGGCGCAATTGAACGTGCTCGATCCGGATACCCTGGAGGATGCGCGTGAAAATCCGGGAAGGTACCCGGACCTGGTGGTTCGCGTTGCCGGCTACTGCGCATATTTCGATGACCTGCCGGATGCCGCGAAGAAGGAGATCATCGGCCGGACGCGGCTGCGCGTCGATCAATAAAGGAGACAGCCATGAGCGTAGAAGAAGCGAAGATCACGGCAAGCCAGGAAGCAGATCCCTATTCACTGGGGGCCGGATTCAACGGTACCGAGATCGTTCCCATTCTGGAAGCGCAGATACCCCTTGTCGACATGGGCTTCCTGCACAGCGACGTCTGCTATGACGTGGTCAGCGTCTGGAAGGGAAGCTTCTTCAGGCTGAACGAGCACATGGACCGCTTCGAGAGGAGCTACGAGGGGCTTGGGTTCTCCATGCCCTATACCAAGGAGCAGATGAGGCAGATCCTGATCGACATGGTCGCCCGGGCCGGGCTCAGAGATGCATATGTATACATGTGCGCCACGCGCGGACTTCCCGATCTGGATGACCCTCGGGACATGGAGAAATACCACCAGTGCTTCTACGCCTTTGCCATCCCCTTCGTCTGGATCGTCGATCCGGAAGACCAGAAGATCGGGACCGACGTGATCGTGAGCTCGGTTCCTCGAATCCCGAAGGAATCCGTGGACCCGACCATCAAGAACCATCACTGGGGCGACCTCACGCGGGCGGACCGGGAGGCTCGCGGCAAGGGCGCGAAGACCGCCCTGCTCCTCGACTTCGACGGTAACCTTGCCGAGGGCCCCGGTTTCAACGTTTTCGTGATCAAGGACGGAAAGCTCCTCACGCCGGACGACAACGTCCTTCTGGGGATCACGCGCCTCACCGTATTCGACCTCGCCGAGGAGATGAATATAGAGGCGAAAGCCTGCAAGGTTCCGGTGGAGACGCTGCGCGCAGCCGATGAGATCTTCATGTGCACCACGGCGGGAGGGATCATGCCCGTGAAATCTCTCGACGGCAAACCTGTCAGCGGCGGCAAGCCGGGCCCGATCACCATGAAGCTGCGCGAGGCTTTCTGGAAAGCCCACGACGACACGAAATACTCTACACCGGTCAACTACGACTGATCCAATGCCTACCCGTTGGGTTGGTTTCTTCTTGACAAGGCCATTGCTTTCTTCCTAACTTGTTTCTTGTGTGGAACGCGTTTCTGTCACTCTCATCCCGACATCCTGCCGTGCGCTCGACACGGCAGCCTTCGCCACAAGGAGAGGACCGTGAAACTCAAGAACAACGTCTTGACTCTGGCCCTCGCGATCGCGGCCGGCGCAATGATCGCCTGTTTCGGGCTCTTCGGCAGCAAGGACGAGCCCGAACCCATTCAGCCCGCCATCGAGGAGTCCTGCGAAGGGCTCGAGGGTGAGGCCAGAGCGGAGTGCGAGGCCAGGAAGTCGAAGAAGTAGCCATGAGACGTCCGCACCTCGATCCGGTCCCCCCGGAGACGAGATCGGTACTGGCCAGGGCCTGGTCCCAGGTTCCCGAGAGATTCCGGACCCCAACGCAGTTCCTCGGCCGCCAGTACGCCGGCTGCGGGGGCATGATCGGTCTCATGCCCCGCTGCGATCTGTCGTGCCAGGGTTGTTACCTGGGCGAAGAGAGCGAGAAAGCCGGCCCCAGTCCGCTCGGCGAGCTCAAACACCAATTGCGGACCCTCTCCAGGTGGCTCGGCCCTGCCGGCAACCTCCAACTCACCGACGGGGAGGTAACGCTCAGGCCCGAGGACGAGATCGTGGATCTCATCATCTCGGCCCGTGCCATGGGGCTCGTCCCCATGCTGATGACGAACGGCGAGACCCTTAGGCGCAGGCAGGGCATGCTAGAGCGGTTGATGACCCGCGGTGGATTGAGTGAAATCTGCTTTCACGTGGATACGACCATGCAGGGGCGGCGGAACGGCTATGCCGACCCGCTCTGCGAGGCGGATCTCGACGGTTTGCGCGAAGAATTCGCGGACATGATCCGAACTGCGAGACGCGCGACAGGAATGGGCCTCGAGGCGGCCTCGACCGTGACGGTCACCCCAAGCAATCTGGACGACGTTCCCGGTGTGATCCGCTGGTTCTTCCGGAACGCGGACGCCTTCAAGATGGTGAGCTTTCAGCCGGCGGCCCGGGTGGGCAGGACGCAACAGGACCTGGGCGGGATAAGGCCCGACCCCCTCTGGAGGCGCATCGCGGATGGCGCGGGCACACCGGATCTGCGCAAGGGGGAGGGTTGGCTCGGCCACCCGGATTGCACCCGCTTCGTGCAGGGCCTCCTGGTCGGGGCCCCGGATGATCCCCCCGTGTTTCATCCCCTTTACCGGCAGGACGTTCAGGAGGAGATGAACCTCGTCTCCGAGCTGGCGGATCGGTTGGGTGGTGTTTCCTTCCGTCTCGACGGGCGAAGGGCCTCTGTGAAGAAGGCCATGAAGATCATCGCTTCCCATCCCGGTTTTCTCGCGGGACGGGTCATCCCGGGGGCGTGGAGCCTTCTGCGGCGCGTGTCCGAGGGCAAGCCGCTCAAGCTTCTTGGAGAACGGGCGCTGGGACGGACGGAGATCAGATACTTCAATATCGTGAGCCACCACTTCATGGACCGTGAGGAGGCAGAGACACCCCTGGGGCGCGAACGTATGGATCTTTGCGTCTTCCGCGTGCCCATCGGTGACAGGCTGGAGCCGATGTGCGCCCTCAACGCTCTGGGGCTTCGAAAAGCCTACTACCGCGAAAGGGGGGACGTTGTTTAATTCGTTAACTTTCTCGTTACGAAAGTTAACGAATTAAACAACGTCCCCCTAACAGGAGCCGTCTCAGGGCAAGGAGCCCCCTGTCGATGCTTCCCAAGATCGGCCCTTTCCACCTCTACGGCCTGCTGAATGCGGTCGCCTTCGTGTGTGCCGTGCTCTGGCTCAAGAGCAAACGTGAGCGGCTGGGACTCTCGGAGAACGAGTTTTGGGCCGCTGTATGGTTGATGTTCGCAGGGGCGATCATCGGAGCCAAAGGACTCTTCGTGATCCTGGGGTGGGAGCACTACGCCTCGGGGGAGATGAAGTTCTGGCGGGATTTTCGGACGGGCTTCGTCTTTTTCGGTGGCCTGGTCGGCGCAGCCCTGGTTGGGCTGCTCTTCGGGTGGGCAAAGGGGCTCGGCTTTCGGCGAGGATCCGACTACTATGCTGTCGCAGTTCCTTTCGGTCACGCCGTGGTGCGCGTCGGCTGCTTTCTCGCCGGATGCTGTCACGGCAAGCCTTCGGAAATGCCCTGGGCGGTAAGCGTTACACATCCCCTCACCCTCACGACCGAGCCCTTTCGAGGCGTTCCGCTTCACCCGGTTCAACTCTACGAGGCTGCGGGCCTGCTTGTCATAGCCGAGGTTTGTCGGAGGGCCCTTTCGCGGGTCGAGGCCGGCCGCCTTCCACCGGGCAGTGCCTTCAGGCTCTACCTGGCACTCTACGGGGTCTTGCGGCTCGCCATGGATTTCTTCCGAGGGGACGGCAGACCGGAGAGATTCCTTGGCCTCTCCCACCAGCAGGGACTGGCACTGGCCTGCCTGGCCGTGGCGTGGTTCATGGGATACGGAAAGCTCGAGCGCGGCGCCCACCAATCCGGCCGGGCACCTGCTCCTTGAGGCATGCGAGACTACTTCCCGTTCAACGACCAGTCGTAGTCGAGGAACCGGATCTTCGGGTCCTTGCGGGCCATATGTGAGGCTGCCGTCTCGTCCATGTAGGGGGCAACGAAATCCGCGAGCCCGCTCTTCGCCGTCACGAAGTCTCCCTTGAACCAGTCGAAGATCTTGGACAGATAGAGCTTGTTCGCGTCCGCATCGAACCGGTTCTTGGTCGTATCTCGGATGAATGCGCGGGCCGATTCCTCCAGTTGTCTCTCGAGGTCGGTGGCGCGGTACGCCTCCGATCGCAGGGTAGGGCAACTCTCCGATGCGCACACGATCGCAAAGTGTATTCTCGGCTCTTCGAACAAGGCCCGCAGGATCCCATTCTCGATGTCGTTGAGCGAAAGGTTCTTGCCGTGGTACCAGCCGATCGGAACGAAGGACTTCCGGAAAGCGGCCAGTGGGAGCGTCCCGATGGATCGGATGCTCTTGACCGGATAGTTGTCGAGGATGAGCTTTATGGTGTAAGCGTTGTAAGCGTTGATCCAGAAGGCGAGCCGCTGTTCCTTGCTCCAGGAGGGATAGCGCTGGGAACAAACCGACTCGAGCGAGGCAAGATACGAGGCTAGTCCCTCCTCGCCTTCTTTTTTCAGACGCGCATAATCGACCCGGCCTTCACGCGTGTACTGCTCGAGGATCGAGCTCCAGGCGGCATGGGAGTGGTCGAAGGGTCGGCAACCCCCATCCTTGTCATTCTCCCCCCGGGCCGGTGTGGCAATCAGTGCAAGCCCGAGTATGAGGACTGCGAACCCGTTGACTCCTCTCTTGACCCCTGAGAAGCATGGGCGTGTCTCCATGTTCTGCTCTCCTTCCCTCTCGCGTTTCATCAAACCCCAACAAGGTACATATGCTATAGGATGCGTGCAACCTCCGATAGGGAGCTTTTGCGAGAGGACGTGAGCTCAATTGCAGCTTTCAGGCGCGCTCGAACCTGTAGTCACAGAACTTGCCCCCCCGTCCGATCGTGCTGGTTCGACTGTAGACGATGCCGGCGGAGGAACAGTAGTTCGGATAGAAGATGTCGTCCACACGGCAGACCGGGGCGCAGGCTTCTTTCACCCCGAGCCCGCTGTATGCTGCCTCCCAGGCGCACCATGTGCAATGGATCTGAAGGGCATCCGGATTGTCTTCGGCGGTCTCGTACAGGAAGAGACCAGCCCTGCGATTGGCTTCCATCATGGCTGAAAACCATTCGGAAAAGGCAAGGAACGGGTCCTCGGTTTCTCTGAGATCCTGGTCGAGGGGAAAAGACGCGGCAAACACTTTCGGCCAGGTCTGCTCAGCAATCCGCTCGAACACCCGGGTTGTCTTGTCGATCCCTCTCAACCTTCGGAAAGCCGAGAAGGAGGACGCCCATTCTATCTGTTGCCGGACGAATGCGTCATCATTGAGCCCCTTCTCGCGCAGAGAAGAGAGATCCCGTCCGAGCATTCTCCCCTTTTCCTCAGATGCAATCTCCAAGTACCGCTCCAGATCCCCGCCTTCCAGGTTCTGCTCTAGTATACTCTCTCCCAGTCTGGAGATTTGCTTCTCGGTCTGCTTGCCGATGCCTGCTGCCATTTCGAGTAGTGTCTTTCCATAGTTCCTCAGGGATGTCGGTTCCATAGGTTTCCCCTCATCGTTCGAACGCTGTGCAGAATGTTACCGCCTGTACCGTCTCTTCCGTGGAAACGTGCTTGCCTTCCCACTCGTATCAGAAGCGAGGGATTCGAACATCGCCCGATCGGGGGACGATGCCTGTTTTCTTGCTCACCGGGAGTCGGCACACCAGGGCTGATCAATCCGTCTCCTCAATCCAGACGGTGTGTTCAACGAGTCCGAACTCCTTGAGAGCCTGAACCAGGCCCAGGCCCGGAAGGCTTCCACGCTCTTCCGGGCGATTTGTCTCCCAACGGAGCAGGAGCACAACGTCACCCGGGAAGGCGGCGTGGCCGTAAACATGCACTTCAAAGGTATGGGCCGCCCTCTCGTGGCAGGCGAGCAGTCCCTTGAGACGTGACTTGAGCGCCTCTTCTTGGTTGCGCCCCGTCCTGATCCGAATCAATTCCATCCACGGCATCGATGAATTCCCTCCCGTCGGTGTCGACAGGTCTTTATGCTCGATGCGTTCCACCCCAGGTTTCCCCCACAGACAGTGAATTCGGCACGGTTCTAGCCGGGCAGACGCAATATTTGACAATTTGGTATGTCGTATGTGACACTCCACCCCAGAAAACGTCATATGTGAACATCCACAGGGCGGGATAGGACGAAATCCATGATGATCGATGAAAAGGAATTCTTCAGGGAAGCCACCCTGCGCATCTGCGGGAGCCTGAACATAGAGAAGGCCGTTTGGGACTGTTTGCTCTACGTTCGCGAGTTCATCCCGGTTGACGGGATGTTCCTGAGCCACGTTCGCCCTGACCTGGGATCGATCGAGTATCTGGCGGAAGCGACACCGGAGGGAGGAGCCCGGTCCGGGACCCTGGTTCCGATGCCGCGTGAGACGATCGAGTGGATGTTGAAGGAGGAGCTGGAGAGTACGATGCTCATCGGTCGGCCCGAGACCCATCCGGTTGCCGGTGTCGTCACGAAGTACTTCGGAAGACCGGACACATCGGTCATCACGGTTCGCCTGATGTTGGAGGGGGAGTTGCTGGGTGCCATGTCCGTGATCGCGGAGGGGAATGACACCTTCACCCAGGAGCATGCCGATCTGCTGAGTTCGCTCAGAGAGCCCTTTGCCGTTGCGCTGTCCAACTGCATCCGTTTCCAGGAAGTCCACGATTTGAAGGAGCTCTTGAAGGATGAAAACCGCTACCTGCACGAAGAGCTTCGACAGATTGCGGGTACGGAAATCATAGGCTCCGATTTCGGGCTGAAGGGCGTAATGGAGTTGGCTCGCCAGGTGGCCCCCATGGACAGCCCGGTCCTGTTGATGGGTGAGACCGGGACCGGCAAGGAAATGATCGCCGCCGCGATACACAGCCTTTCCGAACGCAGGGAAGGGCCCTTCATCAAGGTCAACTGCGGTGCCATCCCTCCGAGTCTGATCGACAGCGAACTCTTCGGACACGAGAAGGGCGCTTTCACAGGTGCCATGACACAGAAACGAGGGCGTTTCGAGCGCGGCCACGGGGGAATCATCTTCCTGGACGAAATCGGAGAGCTCCCGCCGGAGGCACAGGTCAGGCTCTTGAGGGTGCTTCAGGAAAAGGAGATCGAGCGGGTGGGGGGCACGAATCCGGTCAAGGTGGACATCCGGATCATTGCTGCAACCCATCGAAATCTAGTCGAGATGACACAGAAGGAAGAATTCCGCGAGGATCTGTTCTTTCGGATCAACGTATTCCCCATAGCCATCCCGCCTCTGAGAACGAGAATGGGTGATATCCCGGCCCTGGTCCAACACTTCCTGAGGAAGAAGTCCCGTGAAATGGGGCTCGGCTATGTTCCGTCGGTTGCCGTGGGCGCGATCGAGAAGCTGGAAGTGTACAACTGGCCGGGCAATGTCAGGGAACTCGAGAATACGGTGGAGAGGGCGCTCATCCTGAGCAAAGGCGAACCGATCACCTTTGACGAGTTCGCCGATCAGACCGAGGGCTCTTCCGAAGGGAACGCCGCCGAGAATGCAGAAGGTTCGCTCCTTCTGGACTCGGCGGTTCGCAGGCATATCGAACGAGTGTTAAGAATGACTCAGGGCAGAGTTGCCGGAGAGGATGGTGCGGCAGAGATTCTGGGCATCAACCCCTCCACCCTGCGACACAGAATGAGAAAGTTGGGAATCTTTTTCGGCCGAAGCACGAGTTAATAAGTCGAGAAGGCCTGCGCAGGCCTTCCCTCTTCGAATCCCTTCCCCCTAACGGGTCCGACCCCGATCGTAAGACGCTGTTCCTTCACCCAGCGAAACCTGGCACCCCTTTTGCATTCGCTACCGGTCAGTCCTTTCGAAAGGCAAATACGGCAGACGGGTGGAAGCGGCGCGAATCACAGCTTCCGAAACCAACCCCGCTCGAGGGGCAAAGACAAGATAGGAGGTCAACAAAATGAAAAGCCAATCGACTCATAAGATTGTTGCGCTGGGGCTCATAGCTGCGGTTGTATGCCTCGGTATGCTCCACAGCAGTACGGATGCCAGTATCTTCTTCCGAAACGGCGAAAACCGTAGCGAGGGGCCGGTCGCGGTCTCTGCCACACAGTTGGTAGGCTCACAAGAGATACCTGCTTCCCTGGAGATCAATGCATCGGGCGTTGTCTTCAAGAACGAAACGATGGTGAAAGAACGACGCATCCCCTGGAGTAGGATTTCCTACTGGCGATACCACGGTCCCAGGTGCGAGTGCTCGACCGACGAATCCGAAAAGGGTTGCGTGCTCAGGATCTTCGTTCTCGGCAACGCGCACTTTCGGGAACCCCTGTACTTCAAGATTGCCGCGTCTGAAGCGTGCGGACAGACGATTCATGAAGCGATGAATCAGCATCATCCTTTCGGCGGAATCTGAACCCCCCTGGCCGGGAGGGCTCGCCTGGATCCTTTTGGGGCGGGCCCTCCTAACGGCCTAAACGATGTAGCTGAATGGGAGGGTGCCATGAGGTTCGGGTACAGAGGAAGTGTCCTGGAAGTGGAGTTGGATCAGAGAGACTCCCGTGTAACGGATCTGCCCGAAGAAGATGCAGGCAGATTCATCGGCGGCTCGGGCCTCAATGCCTGGCTGCTGTACCAGAGCCTGCGACCTTCGACAAGAGCCACCGATCCGGATAACCCCCTCGTATTTGGAGCCGGCCCCCTTGTGGGAACGTCCTTCCCAACTTCGGCCAGATCGACTTTCACCGCGCTCAGCCCCCTCACCGGTGTTTTCGGTGACTCCAACGGGGGCGGCCTCTTTGGCGTTCAGGTGAAGAGGGCCGGTTACGATCATATGGTCATACGAGGTGCTTCGGACAGACCCTGCTACCTGACCGTTGCCCCAAACGGCAACTGCAAGATCGAAGATGCATCCGATTTGTGGGGCGAGGATACGCTTGAAACCGAAAGAATTCTGAAGAAGAAATATCCAAAGGCGGTGGTCGCATCCATCGGCCCAGCCGGAGAGAACCTTGTGAGGTACGCCAGCATCCAGTTCGAGCGGAATGCCCATTCGTTCTCTCGGGCCGGAATGGGTGCCGTCATGGGGTCGAAGAATCTGAAGGCTATCGTCGTGCACGGCGGCGGGGGCATCCCCGTCAAGAATCCGGAAGAAACCGGAAGGATTTCTGAAGCGATCAAGCAGGCAGCAAAAGAGTGTGCCTTCCCCAAGCTGTTCACCCGGTACGGCACGCCCATGTTCATCAATCTGCTCGAATCCCTGGGCCTCGTATATGGGGAGAACTGGAGGCGCAGGATCGAGCATTCGGATATCACGTCTCTGGACATCGCCGCATTTCATGATGCCGCGGAATCGAAGTCTCACGGGTGCTATCGTTGCCCACTGCGATGCGGCAAGCACTGGCGGATCCGACAGGGGCCCCATGCGGGCGAGGAAGGCTTCAAATATGAAGTTGCCTTCATCATGACCCTGGGCATGAGTCTGGGTCTTCGTGATGTCCCCTCCATCCTTCATATCGTCAACAAGCTGAATCGTATGGGAATCGACGTCAACGAGTTCGCCGGTACTCTCGGCATGGCCACGGATGCCTATCAAAAAGGCGTCCTGAGCCGGGACGCGACCGATGGATTCAGCTTCGACTGGGGCAACGCAGAAGCGTATGCATCGATCATCGACTGGATTTCCGAGCGCAGGGGATTCGGCGGCATCCTGGCCGAAGGCACGAAGAGGGCGGCAGTTGAGATCGGTGGAGGAGCAGAAGACTACGCCCTCCACATGAAGGGCATGCACTGGCCGGCCCATTCCGCGCCTCCCTTTGTCCTTGCCTTCTCTCTGTCCACAAGGGGAGGCGACTTCCTCAAGGCGATGCCCTACCTTCTCATGCAGTCCACAAACAAGGAGGTGTGCCGTAAGCTCTTCGGGGCTTCCTCCGAAACGATGGACATCTATTCTCACGAAGCCAAGGGACGGGCCGTATGGTGGCACGAGAACTACAAGCTGCTTCTCGACAGCCTGGGCGTCTGTTTCTACCTGGGGCTTTCCCTGCTGCCCCATGGTCGGTTGCTTCCGGAAGAACTGGCGGTTGCTTATCGTGGCGTCACAGGCATCGACGTGGATGGAAAGACCCTTCTGAAAGCTGCGGAGAGCTCGAACCAGATCCAACGCGCCATCAACGCGTGCCAGGGGATGGATCGAAAGAACGATGCTTTCACGAGAAGGCCGGAGCAGGACAGCTGGGCGCAAGGTATCGATCTCGACCTGCCCGGCATGCTGGATGAGTATTATGCCTATCGGGGGCTTTCCCGAACGGGGCTTCCAACGACGGAACGCTTGCGGAGTGCAGGGCTGCAGGACCTTGCGGTCGATCTGGGAGAGAAAGGTCTGCTGGACTGCTGCCTGGAGGCGGACGAGGATTGCTTTCCTGACAGCATCATCAAGAATCCGAAGCCCGAGGACCTGGGAAGAAGCATCAAGGCAAGAATCCAGGACAAGGTCAGGAAGCGGGTCATGGCAAAGCTCTCCGAAGATCCCCTCACATATCGAGAGCACTTCAGGAAACAGGGATGCAAACGGAGGAAGAGACGAAAGAATCGCAACGGATGATCTCCTTGATCCCTCCCTACGCTTCTGGCAGACTGCGGGTGAATTCCATGGGAGGGAATACATTGAAGAACAGTGCTCTGATCGGTTTGCTTGCCCTGATGACGATGGCCGCCTGCAGCAGTGACGACGACACTCTTTCCGTGCAACCGATGCCGGACTACGATGTCACGGTCACGCGGACGACATACGGCATTCCCCACATCAACGGCTCCAACCCCGGGAGCCTTGGCTACGGCTACGGCTACGCCTTTGCACAGGACAATATGTGCACCCTGATGGAGGACCTGGTCGCGATCCGTGGGGAGCGCTCCAAATACTGGGGAGGCGACGGCTCATACACCATTCGGCCCTCGGGAGTCTCTCCGAATAACGTTGACAACGACTTCTTCTGGAAACTGGTGGCCGACGCAGACGCGGTCCGCCGTTTTCGAAATGCAGCGGATCCGGAGGTTCGGCAGATCGTGCACGGATACGTGGACGGTCTCAACCGCTATATGGAAGAGCTGAAGGCCGGCCAACACCCCGGCGAACAGGCTGAGTGCGCCAACGCCCCTTATCTGCAGCCCATCACGGACGACGACATGTACAGACGGTTCATCCGTCTTTCCGTATTGGCCAGCTCGGGGGTCCTGATAACGGAGATCGCCACAGCCGCGCCTCCAGGGTTGGGTGCGGCCGGGTTTGCCGAGGACCCTGCCGATCAGATCGAGGTCTTCAAGAAGATGGCCCCGGCGGAGCGGCCATTCAAGCATCTGCGCAGCAAGGGCTTCGGCAGCAACATGTATGCCCTTGGCCCGGAGACCACGGGCGGCGAGCCGATCGTCTTCGGGAATCCTCATTTTCCGTGGCTCGGGACCGAGAGGTTCTACCTGGCGCATCTGACCCTCCCGGGCAGGATCGACATAGCCGGTGCCTCCCTGTTCGGGGCGCCGGTCGTGATGATCGGGTTCAACGATCACTTCGCGTGGAGCCATACCGTATCGACCGCATATCGTTTCACCATGTATGGTCTCTCGATCAACCCTGCGAACCCGACGCAATACACCTACAACGGCCAAATGGAGGACATGACGGCCGTTCCTCTTTCCGTGGAGGTGCTCAACCCGGATGGTTCGACGACCACGCAGCAACGCACGCTCTACCGTTCCCGTTATGGGCCGATGCTGGTGTTCCGGGTCGGCAGCATACCCGTGCTGGGTTGGTCCCGGTCGACCGCCTTCACATTGAGAGATGCAAACTTCGAGAACGACCGCGTGATAGACCAGTTCTACAAGTGGAACACGGCGCAGAGCCTGGATGAGTTTAAGCAGCTCCACGGCAGCGTACTGGGGGTGCCGTGGGTCAACACGGTCGCCTCGGGCCCGGGCGGCGATGCCTACTACGGCGATGTGAGTGTCGTGCCGAACGTGACGGATGTCCAGGCGGAGAGCTGCGCCGTTCCGCTCTTCAGTGAGCTCGTGGGCCTTCTCATTCCCGGCCTCCCGGTTATGGACGGCAGCCGCACGGAGTGCGAGTGGGGCACGGACTCGGATGCACCGGTACCCGGCATCTTCGGCCCCGGCAATCTGCCGACCCTGGAACGCGAGGACTGGGTATCCAACATGAACGACAGCTACTGGCTCACCAATCCGGCCGAGCCCGTTACAGGATACAGCCGCATCATCGGCGACGAGGGTGCCGAGAGATCTCTGCGTACGCGGAAGGGCATCCGGCAGGTCCAGCAGCGCCTCGACGGCAGTGACGGTCTGGGCGCACCCAACTTGTTCGATGTGCCGAAGCTCAAGGAGATCGTGCTCTCCGGGCAGATCTACAGCGGGGATCTGGCGAGGGATTCGGTTCTGAGCGATCTGTGCCCGAGGGCCGGGCTCTTCTTTGACACGGGAGCTGCGTGCAGCGCACTCCAGCAGTGGGATGGCTCTGCCTCATTGAGCTCGGTCGGTTTCCCGGTCTGGAAGGAATTCTGGGGGAACGTCCTCAGCCAACCCTCCAGCTATTGGACCACACCGTTCAACATCAACGACCCGGTGAACACGCCCAGAGGCCTCAACACTTCACGGTTCGGGGTGCAGAAGGCATTGTATGATGCGCAGACCCGGATCCAGAACGCGGGGCTCTCGTTCACTGCGCCGCTGAGCGAGCAGCAGCATTCCGCTGCCAACGACCCGGCGATCCCGGTTTTCGGGGCCGGGGGCTCGATCGGCGCGTTCACGATCGCGGATGATTCAGAGCACGGGCAGGACCCGGACAGCCTGGGGCCGCACGGCTATCACATCGATTTCGGCAACAGCTATATTCAGATCGTGACGTGGGACGAGAATGGTGTACGCGCAGAGGGCTTCCTCACCTATTCCCAGTCCACGGATCCGGCCAACCCGCACTATGCCGACTTCACCCAGGCGTACTCCCAGAAGCTCTGGCACCGGTTCCCCTTCTACCAGGACGAGATCGACGCGGCGCAGGAAAGCCAGATCGTGCTGACCGGCACTCCGACAAGCACGCGGTAGTCGAGCATAGCCGGCTCGTATTCCTGCCACGCTCTCCCCCGAAGGGCCGCCGATTTCCACCAACGGCTGGTGCCTGCTCCCGAATGTCACCTCCGTGCACCGAAGCGGCCTTGTGCCGGTAAGCCGACGGCAATAGGCTGGATTCCATGAGTAGCCATGGAATCCGAAACAGGTGAAGAGGAGACAACATGAGCAGCTTTAGAAGGTCTTATGAAGAGATCGAAAGGGAAATGTCCGGGAAGAGAGAGACCGAAGTAAGCGGGGCGAAGATCCTCATCGCCTTCTGGGAGACGAAGAAGGCGATCGTGGAAGGAGTGATTCCTGCGCCCCTGGTCCCGGCCGATATCCCCCTGGGGATTTCCTTCATAGCGAGCTTTGACGGGACGAGCGCCGGGGTTCCGTACAATGAAAGCGCCCTCGTACAGAGAGTCTCCTACAAAGGAGAACTCGGAAGCTATTATCTGGGAATGCATGTTACGGATGACAGGTCCGCCTTTGCAGGTCGCGAGTACTGTGGTTTTCCCAAGAAGGTTGCAGACATCCGGCTCGACCGAAAAGAAGACATGGTAAGAGGCTGGACGGAACGGCTGGGAACGCGATGTATCGAAATCGAGGCATCCATGGACGGATCATTCAATGAACGGGATGCACTCGCAAGTCTCGAAAGTGTGGGATTTCTTCCGGACAAGGATCGGCTGGCCGTCACATTTCTATTCAAGCATTTCTTCAACCCGGAGAGAACGGATTTTGACTTTCCGCCCACCCTGGTCAGACAACAGACCCGGTTTACCGTTCACAAGGTGGAGATGGGCAAGGCGAGCATTCAACTCGACTCTTCGCATCACGATCCGTGGGGAGAGATAGAAATCGTCCGCCCTTTGGGAGCACTGTATATCGAAGCTGACTTCACGATGTTTCCGGGGAAGTCGGTTTGTGAGGTCGATGCAAGAGAGTTCCTCCCCTATGCCTTTGCAAAATGGGACTGGCACCAGTGAATCGCGGAAAGAGCACATGTAGTGCGGAACTCCTTAGACAGCAGGAGTCCCCTAACTCTCGACACCTTCACGGTCGTAGACAGACATGATGGTGCCGACCATGGTCGCCACCAGGCTTTCGGCACCCTCCGTGTGGGAGAACAGCTTGCCTTCAGTTACCGTGATGGTTCTGCCGGGCTTGATGACCTTCCCAACCGCTCTGAATCGATCGCCTTTGGCAGGCGCCAGCAGATTCACCTTGAACTCGACCGTCAGAACGGCGGCGTTCTCCGGCATGAGGGAGAAGGCTGCATATCCGCAGGCAGTGTCCAGCACTGTCGAGACGATACCGGCATGGAGGAACCCGTGCTGTTGCGTCAACTTCGGTTGATACGGAAACTCCAAACCGACCTCACCCGGTCGAACATCACGGATTGACGCTTGAATTGTCTTCATGACCTGCTGCCGGTCGAAGCTCTCCATGACTCTTCGCTTGTAGTCACGAGTCTTCTCGAGTCGTGAACACATAGTTGCGCCTTCCTTCTCTCCAGTCACCAAGCCGGATCATCTATTGTATACACATCAATAGTTGAGATATCAACAAAAAGGTCGGAGCTTTCGCCTTGTTGCTTTCTTGGGGGTAGACTGGTTCTTGCCCGTCCTAGCTAATAAAATGGCTTTTTTTTTGACAACAGCTCCCTGTTGTAGTAGCTAATCGATAACCACGTGGGGTGGAGTTCACCTTCGCCCTGATTGCATCCTCAGCCGTACTTGAAACACACAAGAGGGCATCGTTGTCTTCTCTGGAGCCTTCCACAAAGCAGTTCTCGCCCGGCGAGCAGAAGACTCCACACGCGTGTAAGAATTCATCCGAGAGAACGTCTGTTGTCTTGGGAGACCTTCGTGTAAATGGAGGGCCTACAAAAGGAAGCCCCCGTGTCTCGCGCTGTGAGGTTATAACGGCAGTTATATAGGCCTTCAGATTGATCGCCGGCATTGCGCGCATCTTCCTCATCCTTCACAAAGCGAAGAAAGAGGTGCCGACCGTGGACCCGAAAAGGAACTTTTTCCAGTCTATCGCGAAGTTGCTCACCCTTGTGATGATCCTGCAGGGCCTGCCTCTCTGGCAACTCAGTCAAGCGTATCAGTGGCACCCGGCCAGATACTTGGACGCGATGAGCCGGCTCGTCCGGTTCCTCGGGACGCAACCGGTGGAAGCGGCTGTCCCCGAAGGGCATGCTGTGGCAACAGGCGCCGGTTTGGGTGGGGAGTTCATGGTTCTGGCATTCGATTGGAACGATGCAACGGTTCCGATGCCTGGTGACCTGGATGGTGACTGTGACGTAGATACCAATGACCTGGAGATCATCCTGGAGGCCAGAAACACTCCATCCAGCGGACCTGATGACCCCCGCGATCTGGATGGCGATGGCATGATCACGGTCCTCGACGGCCGCAGATGCGTCCTGATCTGCACCAGGCCACGATGCATGGTTGAACCCTACCAGGTGAATGTGCCCAACGTAGTCACAATGACACAAGATGCCGCGGCGACTGCAATCGAGGCCGCCGGCCTTACTGTAGGGGGTATTGTCGAGCAGGAGAGTGAGACGATTCCCGAAGGCTCGGTGATCGGCCAGAGCCGGGCCGCCGGGAGTGCTGTCGCCCCAGGTTGTGAGATCCATCTTCTCGTATCCGAAGACACTACCCCGAATGTCGCCCCAACCGCTAACGCAGGGCCCGACCAATCCCATACTCTGGCGGTCGGCCAGTTGGAAATGCCTGTCACACTGGATGGGACAGGCTCCACCGATCCGGACGGAGAGGTCGTCAGCTGTGTATGGACGGGCTCTCCCGACCCTGCGGATACCCTCCAGTCAACTCTCAACCTACAGGCTGGTACCTACACATTCAGCCTCGTGGTCACCGACAACGAAGGTGCAGAGAGTCAGCCTGACTCGATGACAGTCACAATCGAGGCCCTCCATCCTCCGGTGATCACCTCCACCCCGGTCACAACCGCCACGGAAGATCAACCCTACAGCTATGATGTGGAAGCCTCCGACCAGGATGTCGGCGACACCTTGACCTTCTCCCTGGACGTGGCTCCCACGAATATGACGATCGACCCGACTACGGGCCTGACCCAGTGGTCCCCAGGCAACCCCGATGTGGGGTCTCATCCGGTCACGGTTCGAGTCGTGGACCCACATGGGCTCTTCGACACCCAGTCTTTTGAGATCAACGTCCTAAATGTGAATGATCCGCCGGAAATCGTTCCGATCCAAGACCAGGAGATGGACGAAAGTGCCACTCTCAATATCCCCGTTTCGGGTTCGGATGTAGATGGAGACCCGTTGACCTTGTCTGCCAGCGGACTGCCACCTTTCGCCTCCCTCACAGACAACGGGGATGGAACCGGAAGCATTTCCCTCACTCCAAGCTTTGACGATGCCGGACAGTATCCGGTGACCGTGACTGTGAGCGATGGGGAGTTGATAGATTCAGATGACTTCCTTCTGCAAGTGACCAACGTCAACCGTGCACCGACGGCGAATGCAGGCGGCCCCTATGAGGTAGAGGTCGGGGAATCTATAGACTTTGACGGAAGCATGTCGAACGATCCTGACGGGGATCCTCTGACCTACTTGTGGAATTTCGGTGACGGCAGCCCGGAAGCGTCTGGAGTTCAGACTTCACACACATACTCCGGCGATGGCACATACAACGTAACCCTGACCGTGGATGACGGGCAGGGGGGACAAGATACACATACAACAACTGCCGTAGTGAACTTGCCGCCGGACATGGATCTCCAACCCGTGACCATGGATGTCAGCGGCGTAGCGGTCGACCCTCAAACGCTGGAGATGAGTGGCAGTGTTCTGGTCGAGATCCGGAACAACGGAACAACAGACATCTCTGAAGCTCACGGACTGGCCCTTTTTGAAGACACCAACAGGAATCAGACTCTCGACATAGGATCAGATCAAGTCTTGGGTAGCGCCACTATCCCTGATGGCCCATCAGGAGGAAGTGTAGTCACGATTTCGGTCGAAATAGGGGGCATCGCGGTATTCGCAGGGAATCTGATCTATGCCTTTGTCGATGCAGAGGACCGGATCGATGAGACGAATGAGGATAACAACATCACTCACAGCATGGCAGATTGCGAATATACTCCGCCGGTGGGCGAATTCGATCCGGTGCTTGAGTGGGAATGGACGGAAACTGCGGTCAACAGATCGTCAGTGAATGTGATGTGCGCTCCTGCCGTCGCAAATCTCACCGATGATAACGCCGATGGGCGAATTGACCAAAAGGATATTCCGGATTTGGTCTTCAATACTTTCGCAGGCTCGGAATACAATCGAAACGGGACATTGCGCGCGATAAGCGGAGATGGCAGCGGGGAGTGGTTTACTATAACCGACTATGAGACGACTCCAGGATGTAGCCCAGCAGTTGGTGATATAGACGGCGATGGTATCCCGGAAATCATTACCGTAGAAGATTATTCGGTCTATCGCGAAACGGCCCGAGTGCTCGCGTTCGACAATTATGGACATCTTAAATGGGCTAGTGATGATCTTACTTTCTCATACTTGCCAAGCTATTCCAGCCTGAGCATAGCGGACATCGATAGTGACGGGAATCCGGAGGTAGTAGTTGGAAATACAGTCCTCAGAAATGACGGTTCCACGTTCTGGATCGGGGCGGAGGCCTGCAATGTGGTCAATTCAACCGTTGCCGACCTCGACTTGGATGGAAGAGGGGAAATAATCGATGGAAATACGATATATGATTGGAATGGAGACATACTTTGGCATGATGCATCAATGGGGGACGGATTCGCGGCGGTAGCTAACTTCGACAGCGATCCATTTCCCGAAATCGTCCAGGTCGCAGCAGGGTATGTGTATTTGCTTGAGGGCAATGGAGATGTCATTTGGGGGCCGATTGATCTTCCCCCCGCTGGGTTCAATAGAGATCATGGCGGGCCACCCACAATAGCCGACTATGACAACGACGGGGAGCCGGAAATCGGGGTGGCGGGAGGTTATCGATATGTCGTCTTTGAGTCCGATGGGAGTGTGAAATGGACCCGTGTTACTCAGGACACTTCGTCAAATCGGACCGGATCCTCCGTTTTTGATTTTGACGGCGATGGAAGTGCGGAAGTCGTCTATAGTGATGAGCGCTACCTCAGGATCTACCGGGGCACCGACGGGGCTGTCCTTTTCCAAGAGCCCATTGGATCGGGAACGTTATTGGAGTTTCCGCTCGTTGTTGATGTGGACAATGACAATAACGCTGAAATAGTGGTCCCCAGCAATTGGTATCGGTTTGGACCCAAGACAGGCATCCAAGTCTTTGGCGATGCAAACGACACCTGGGTGAATACCCGGAATATTTGGAACCAGCACGCCTATTCCATTACTAACATCAATGACGACGGCTCCATACCGCAGTCCCCGGTGAACAACTGGGAAGTCTTCAACAACTTCCGATGCAACCAGTCTGTTGACGCTCTGGCGTGCGTGGATCTGACCGCTTCCTATGTGCGCGTGGATACCTCGGCATGTCCGAATGGTATTGAGGTCATGGCCCGTATCGGAAACGGAGGTGCCCTGCATGTTGCACCCGGGATCCAGGTTGCCCTGTACGATGATGATCCGGCCGCGGGCGGATCACTACTCGCGACTACGTTGGTCGAGGAACGAATAGACCCGAGCGCATACGTAGATGTTGAGTTCACATCCGTTGATCCTCTCAAGGGGCTGCACACCTTGTACGTGGTCGCGGACGATGACGGCAGCGGGAACGGTCTCGTTCGAGAGATCGACGAACAGAACAACAAGACCTGGGCAAGGTTCGTGCTGTGTGGCAATCCGCCAACAATCATCTCGTCACCCGTGGTCAGCGCGCAAATAGACCGGGTCTACAACTACGATGTGGAGGCAACAGACCCCGACGTTGATGACGTTTTGTCATTTTCCCTCGATGTCTATCCGGCCGGGATGTCCATTGATCCCACATCAGGCCTGATCGAATGGACCCCGGACTTCTCCCAGATAGGGGATTACCCGGTCGTCGTAATCGTAGAGGACCTGGAGGGGCTCTCTGATGAGCAGTCTTTCAGCATATTCGTGGAAGAGGTGAATAATGCCCCGGAGCTGGATCCGATCCAGGACCAGGTGATGGACGAAGGCGGCACTCTGAATCTACCCGTTTCCGGTTCGGATCTAGACGGAGACCCGTTAACCTTGTCCGCCAGTGGCCTGCCCTCCTTCGCCTCGCTAGCTGACAATGGTGACGGAACCGGAACAATCACCTGCTCCCCGGGTTTCGAAGATGCCGGGCAGTATCCGGTCACCGTGACCCTGAGCGATGGGGAGTTGACAGCTTCAGATGATTTCCTTCTGCAAGTGACCAACATCAACCGCGCACCCACGGCAAATGCAGGCGGCCCCTATGAAGTTGAAATTGGGAACCCGATCAGTTTTGACGGAAGTCTGTCGAGCGATCCTGACGGAGATCCTCTGACCTACGTGTGGGATTTCGGTGACGGCAGCCCGGAAGCAACAGGGATGCAGGTCTCGTATACCTATTCCGAGGGCGGGACATACAGCGCGACCCTCGCCGTGGACGACGGTCAGGGAGGACAGGATTCTGACACAACAACTGCCACTGTTAACGCGCCGACAGACTTTGATCTCGAGCCAACAGCCATGGATGTCAGCGGAGTCACAGTTGATCCTCAGACTCTGGAAATGAGTGGCAGTGTTCTGGTTGAGGTCCGGAACAACGGGTCGATGGATATTCCCGACGCCTACGAGCTGACTCTCTTTGAAGACACGAACCGGAACCAGGTTGTCGATGTAGGCTCCGATCAGGTTCTCGGTACTGCAATGATTGCCGATGGCCCGGCAGGGGGAAGCACCATTCCCGTTTCTATCGACACAGCGGGCACGGCGATTTTCGCGGGGAATCTTGTCTACGCCTTTGTCGACTCGGGCGACCAGATCGAAGAGACGAACGAGGACAACAATATCACTCATAGTATGGCACAGTGCGAATACGCTCCACCTGTGGGTGAATTCGATCCGGTGCTTGAGTGGGAGTGGACGGGCAGCGAGATCTACCCGGGCTCAAACTTGGTTATGTCTGCCCCCGTTGTCGGAAACCTCAATGATGACAATGGTGATGGGGAGGTCAACCAAAAGGATATTCCAGATATCATATTCAACAGTTTTGATCGAACGGTGCAACCACCGGCAAGGGAATCGTACTACTACGGAGGAAGATTGAGAGCAATAAGCGGCAATGGTTTGGGCGAACTGTTCACCGTGAGCGACTATGAAACCATGGGGGGATGTACTCCAGCTATCGCCGATATCGATGGCGACGGACTCCTAGAGATCGTGGTGGTTGAAGAATACCTGGACTTCCTGAGAACAGCGAGAATCCTGGCTTTCGAAAACGATGGGACGTTTAAGTGGGCAAGTGAGTATTTCACCCTAAGTCGTTTCCCTGATTCCCCATCTATCAGCATTGCCGACATTGACAGCGACAATTCGCCCGAGATCATCATGGGCAGCGTTGTGCTCGAAAGTGATGGGTCCACAAAATGGTACAAGGATTTTAACGCTGGCTGGCCTGTAGCAATAGCCGTAGCAGATATCCAACTTGACGGCACCCAGGAAATCCTAATGGGCAATATCGCCTATGATCATACTGGCGCGGTCGTGTGGCAGAACTCCTCGTTACGTACAGGTTTTACCGCGGTTGCGAACTTTGATGCCGATCCCACACCAGAGATTGTTCTGGTTGCCGACGGCTATGTCTATATGTCAGAAGGCGATGGCCAACTAGTGTGGGGGCCGGTTGACTTGCCACCGAATGGCACATTCAGAGACCATGGTGGCCCGCCAACAATTGCCGATTTCGACAATGACGGAGTTCCGGAAATAGGTATTGCCGGTGGATATAACTACGTCGTTTTCGAACCCGACGGCAG
Organism: bacterium; assembly: GCA_028277985.1. Classification (GTDB taxonomy): domain Bacteria; phylum Desulfobacterota; class DSWW01; order DSWW01; family DSWW01; genus S015-6. Next base: position 83,702 of record JANQFG010000211.1, read on the forward strand.
CGTCCTGTGGACAAGCCCAACGCAGGATCTTTCATCAAACGCTACGGGCTCAACCGTCTTTGATTTTGATGGAGACGGTGCTTTTGAAGTTGTCTATGCAGATGAGGTCCATCTGCGGATCTACAACGGTATAGACGGGCAGATACTGTTTGAGGAGCCCATTGGATCCGGTACTCTGTTAGAACAACCTTTGGTTGTCGATGTAGATAATGACAACAATGCAGAAATAGTCGTAGCGAGTAACTACCGTGGCCCTAGAAATGGTATACAGGTCTTCGGCGACGCGAACGACACCTGGGTGAATACCCGAAACATCTGGAACCAGCACGCCTACTCCATAACAAACGTGAATGAGGACGGGTCCATACCCCAGTCCCCTGTGAACAACTGGGAAATCTTCAACAACTTCCGATGCAACCAGTCTGTTGACGCTCTGGCGTGCGTGGATCTGACCACCTCCTATGTACGCGTGGATACCTCGACATGTTCAAGTGATATAGAGGTCACGGCCCGCATCGGAAACGGGGGTGCACTGCATGTCGCGCCCGGGATCCAGGTTGCCCTGTACGATGATGATCCGGCCGCGGGTGGATCATTACTCGCGACTACGATGGTCGAAGAGCGGATCGATCCGGGCGCATACGTAGATGTCGAGTTCACGTCCGTGGATCCTCTGGAGGGCCTGCACACCTTGTATGTGGTCGCCGACGATGACGGAAGCGGGGCCGGCCTGGTCCGAGAGATCGACGAACAGAACAACCGGACCTGGGCAAGGTTCGTGTTGTGTGGTGATGGGCCGTCCATCATGTCTTTGCCGGTAACGGATGGCGTTCTGTGCGAACCGTACAGCTATGATGTGGAAGCCACTGATCCCGAGCCGGGAGATGTACTGACCTACTCTCTTGACTCCGCTCCTGAGGGCATGGTCATTGACGAAGACACAGGTCTTGTCCAATGGTCTCCGGTGCGAGGTCAGGGCGGGGGTCATTTCGTGGCGATTCGGGTCGAAGATACCCGAGGCGAGTATGACATCCAGGAGTTTGCGATCGCCGTTGAGATCCCCGAGGGCACTTTCTGGGACCTCTCGTGTGACTGGAGCGACGAGGTGAACCCGAACGGGCCCTGGTCGTACAATCAGGGGCCGGGGAGCCCCATCGCAACACATTGGGATGATTGGGATCCGACCTCGGGCTGCTGTTTCTATGATCCCCAGCCCGCCTGGGCAGCCACGCAGTGGCCGGAACGGGGTCACGTGCCGGTATGGCTGAAAGTCGTCTCCTCCGTTCCGACGAACATGGACACGCCGATGGGTAGTGTCCTCCTGCACGGTACCAGTTCGTATTCCTCTCTGGTAAGCACACCGGCAGGCGTTGAATGGACGAGCCCCGTAGATGGGCTAATCCAGATTTCTGGCGGCGTCTGGCATACGGGCAAATTCATAGGAAGGTATATGCCATGGACCCTCTACGTCAACGGGGGGGCGATCACCGATGGAGAGCTCACTCCGAGCGATCCGTATACCTCTGCGAATCCCTTCGAATTTGGAGCCGCATCCGCAGGGCCGGGCGTCCTGACTCTTGCTGTGGCAACTGGGGACGTCATCAACCTGGAATTTCGTGAAGAGAGCACGTACCTGTGGTTCGCGGGCGTGGATATGAGGATCACCCTGCTGTCGACTCCCGAAAATGATCCACCCTTCATCACATCGGATGCGGCTACCTCGGCCAGGGAGGGGCGACTGTACACATACGATGTGGAGGCCCTTGACCCGGATCTGAACGACACATTGACCTTCTCACTACATCAATCTCCTTCCGGCATGACGATCGATCCGGACTCGGGTCTCATCGAGTGGACGCCTATCGATACCCAGGTAGGAGAGAACGAGGTCGTGGTTGCGGTCGGTGATGCTGGAGGGCTCTCCGGTACCCAGGCATTCGATATCAGCGTAACCGCATTGCCGCCGGACCGCGGGCCTACGATTACTTCAGCACCCCCAACCTCAGGGATCGAAGGAGAACTCTTCACGTATGAGGCGATTGCGACCGACTGCACCCCGACGTGCTCTTACGATGGGCTGCAGGTTCACTACGCATTCAATGGCAATGCGGAGGATGAAACCGGGAACGGACATGACGGGACCGTCCATGAGGCAGTGCTCTGCCCGGATAGATGCGACTACCCGGACAGTGCATACAGTTTCGATGGCGCCAATGATTTCATAGAAGCAGACGCGACCGGCCTGCCGACTGCGGAGAGGACCACGGCGATATGGTTCTATGCAAACCGTGTCGACACGAAGCCATTCTTGATCGCCTACGGTGGAAACGGAGGTCCCCCGGGGACATCGCATGGTTTGAATATAAACGGGAGTGGTGCGCCTGCCATCATCGTCGGTAATCATTACGGAAGCTTCAATCTCTCTTACTACTATGCCGAGCCCCCTGTCGGAGAGTGGATGCATTTGGCAGCCACAACGGACAGCCAGGGGACCAACATATTCCTGAACGGTGAAGAAGTCGCCTCAAACGGCATTTTCATCAACAACACGTATGTAGATGGAAGAGACCTTGCCCTTGGTGTGTTCGTGGATCCGCAAGGCAATGCGCCATACGCCGACAGTAACGTCGGATATTTCGATGGTCTGCTGGACGAGGCCCGGATTTACGACCGTGCTCTGAGCGAGGAAGAAATCCAGTGCCTGGCCGGGCAGCTCGTGACCTTCTCGCTGGAGGACGCGCCGACCGGCATGACCATAGATCCGCTGAGCGGCCTCGTTGAGTGGATTCCGGACAGCTCACAGACTGGTGCGATTCCGGTCACCATACGGGTCGAAGACGGAGACGGGTTGTCGGACACGCAGAGTTTCGTGATTCATGTCGGTGAGGTAAACCACCCTCCGTCCTTCACCTCGACGCCCGTCACCACGGCCACTGAGGATGAGCTCTATGTCTATGACGTGGCCGTAACGGATCCTGACGTAGGAGATGTCCTCACGATTTCTATGACCGCGGGCCCGCAAGGCATGACGATCGATCCTGCGACCGGCGACATCCTGTGGACCCCGGAGAATTCACAGGTCGGTGACAACCCTGTCACGCTCAGAGTAGAGGATTCGGGCGGCCTGTTTGATACACAGAGCTTTGCGATTAATGTCATCAACGTGAACGATCCACCTGTGATTAGCTCGATACCGCCTACAACGGCAGCCGAGGGTTCCCTCTACACCTACGATGTCGAGGCGAACGACCCGGACCTTGGCGATGTGCCTACGTTCTCACTCGACGTGGCTCCCTCCGGCATGACGATCGATCCGACGACGGGTCTGATTCAATGGACGCCGGAGATCGCACAGGTCGGGGACAACCCGGTCACGGTGCGTGTGCAGGATACGGCGGGGCTGTTTGACACACAGTCGTTCACAATAGCTGTCATCGTCGACACAATTCCGCCGGAGGCTACCGTGTTCGTAGATCCGGTGGAAGCGAACCCGGATGAGATCTTTACGATCTATGTGGGTGCCACGGACAACACAGAGGTTTCGTCACTGGGTCTTACCGTAAATGGTAGTCCCCTTGCCCTTGATGGGAACAACCAGGCCATCTTTTCGTCGAGCACACCGGGACTGTTCGTAGCCATGGCCACAGCCATGGATCCTGCCGGAAACGTGGGAACTGCTTCGCAGGACTTCCGGGTGTTGGATCCGAGCGATACGGAACATCCAACCGTTAGCTTGGATTCGCCGGAGGCTGACTCGGAGATCACGTTACCGACGCAGATCTTCGGAACCGCAAACGACGACAATCTCGAATACTACGCGTTAGAGCTTTCCCCGAGGGGCAAGGACGAGTGGACAGAGTTCGCCCGGGGAATGACTTCGGTGGTGGCCAATGTACTCGGCACATTTGACCCGACCATGCTCCTGAATGGTCTCTACGACGTGCGTCTAACCGCAAAGGACGTGAACGGTCTGGTATCCAGGGATACCGTGGTCTACCGGGTGACCGAAGATCTCAAGGTAGGAAACTTCACGATCACACTTCAGGATCTCTCGATTCCCGTCGCCGGAATTCCGATAACGGTCAACCGTACCTATGACAGCCGGGACAAGGGTAGCCACGACTTCGGCTACGGGTGGAGCATTGACATCCAGAATGTGAAGGTAGAAGAGAGCAGAGTTCTTGGGGAAAGTTGGGAGCAAACGGCCAGTAGCGGCATGTTCCCTACCTACTGTGTTGAGCCTGTGGGAGGGCATTATGTGTCGATTACGCTTCCGGACGGCCGCACCGAGGAATTCGATGCTACACTCACTCCGGATTGCATGTGGCTGCAACCCTTCGGGGCCGGTTTCGGTATGCAAGTCGGTTTCTCTCCGCGGCCAGGTACTTTCTCTAGTCTGGAACCTGTAGGTGCTTCGATTGTATGGGCAACCGGAGGGCTCGGACCGGTTGAGCTGTGGTATCCGGGGACCCTGACCTCGTTTGATCCGTCCGTCTACCGTCTGACAACACCTGAGGGAATGGTTTACGTCATAGACCAGGCCATAGGGATCAAGACAGTTACGGATCCGAACGGCAATACGCTCACATACGGGCCGGATGGAATTCTCCATTCAGCTGGCAAGGACATAGAGTTCACACGTGATGCACAGGGTCGGATCACGGAAATCACGGATCCGAACGGTGGGATCATCACTTACGAGTACGATTCCAACGGTGATCTCATCGCGGTAACGGACCAGGTGGGGAATACCACCCGATACACGTATAATTCCTCACATGGCCTCGTCGACATCGAAGATCCCAGAGGAATCACGCCAGCGCGGAACGAGTATGATGACACCGGAAGGCTGGTTGCCCATATCGATGCGTTTGGGAATCGGATCGAGTACACCCACGACATCGACGGCCGCCAGGAGATCGTGCAAGACCGCTTGGGCAACATGACGGTCTACGAATACGATGAGGAAGGAAATGTTACAAGCCAGACCGATCCGTTGGGCCATGTGACCTCTTATACCTACGACGCGGAAGGGAACAAGCTCTCCGAAACCGATCCACTGGGGAACGAGACGACCTACACATATGACCTGGCCGGAAACCTGCTCACCCAAACGGATCCCCTGGGCAATATCACGACTTACACGTACAACAGCAGAAACCAGGTTCTCGCGACCGCGGATCCCAACGGGAACACCACGACGAACACCTACGACTCGAACGGCAATCTCCTCACAACCACGGATCCGCTGAACAACACGACCTCGAACACGTACGACTCGAGCGGGAATCTCCTCACCACAACGAACTGCCTGGACAATGTGACCAGCTACGCATACGACAGCTACGGCAATCTCACCCGGCAGACCGATGCCCTCGGGAATGACACCACGTACACCTACGATTCCAATGGTAACCAGCTAACCCAGACAACGACTCGCACAACAGATTCGGGCCCCGTCACTATGACCACGACCTATGAATACGACACCCTGAATCGACTCATCAGGACCATTGACCCGGATGGGTATGAATCGGTTACGGAGTACAATGCCATTGGGAAGAAATCCGCCACGCTTGATAAGAACGGGAACAGGACGGAGTACGAGTACGACCTGATGGGCAACCTGATCACAACCACCTACCCGGACGGGGCCACTGAAACTGCCGCATTCGATGCGAATGGCAACAGGGAAAGCTCTGCAGACAGGGCAGGGCGGATCACGACCTACGAGTACGATGCGGCGAATAGGCTTACAAGGACGATCTACCCCGACGGAGCAGAAACGAGCACCCTATACAATGAAGCGGGAAGGATGATCTCGACCTTCGACGAGAATGGGAATGCAACTTCCTACGGATACGATATTGCCGGAAGAAGGACGAGTGTTACAGACGCTCTCGGTCAGGTGACGAGTTTCGGCTACGATTTCAGCGGGAACCAGCTCAGCATGACGGATGCAAACGGGAACACGACTTCTTTCCAATACGATGAATTGAACAGAAGGGTCAGGACGATCTTCCCTGATGGCACATCCACAGAGACAGGGTACGATTGTCTTGGCAGAAGGATCAGCGAGACGGACCAGGCCGGGATCACAACAGAATTTGACTACGACGCGCTGGGTCGCCTGACGAAGGTCACCGATGCGCTGGGTGGCGAGACCTCCTACACCTATGATGAAGTCGGGAACAAGCTCACCCAGACCGATCCGAACGGCCACACCACCTCCTGGGCCTACGACGATTTGAGGAGGGCGACGGAACACACCCTTCCTCTGGGAATGTCCTCGACGTTTACCTATGATCCGAACGGCAACCTGCTCACCAAGACGGACTTCAACGGGAATACAACCACGTATGCCTACGACGTCTGCTGCGGGCGACTTCTGAGCAAGACGTACCCTGACACTTCGGAAGTCACATTCACCTATACACCTTCGGGCCAGCGGGAAACAGTGACTGACTCGAGAGGAGCGACCACGTACACCTATGATCTAAGGGATAGAGTGCTCTCCGTCTCGAATCCGGATGGATCAACATTGACGTACGCGTACGATGCGAGAGGCAACCGTACATCCGTGAGCATACCCTCCGGGACGACATCCTACGCATTTGATGAATTGAATCGACTGGAGACGGTCACCGATCCGGATAGTGGAGTGTCTACCTACACGTACGATGCGGTCGGCAACAGGGCCAGCGTGACCTATCCCAATGGGACAATAGCTGAGTACACGTACAACTCCTTGAACAGACTTACTTATCTTGAGAACCGCAAATCGACGGGTGAGATAATCTCAAGCTATGCATACACCTTGGGGCCGGCAGGGAACCGCATAAGTGTTGTTGAGGACACGGGAAGGACCGTTGATTACACCTATGACGCCCTCTACCGCCTCACGGAGGAGGACATTACAGACGCGGTTCTGGGGAACCAGACGATATCGTACACGTATGATGCATTCGGAAACAGGCTCACAAAGATCGACGCGACCGGTGTGACCTCTTACACGTACGATGCAAACGACCGGCTGTTGACAGAGACTACTCCGCTTGGAACGAATACCTATGGCTACGACGACAATGGGAACACCGTCAGCAAATCGGATGGTACCGGCACAACCACGTATACCTATGACTATGAGAACAGGCTCATTGGGGCGGTCACCCCTTCGAGTTCCATTGCTTATGCATACGACTCCGACGGGATTCGAATGTCCAGCGAAGTTGACGGTGTGCCTACCATCTTCCTGGTCGATAAGAATCGCCCGTACGCACAGGTATTGGAGGAGAGGGATGGCTCATCTTCGCTGATTGTGAGCTATGTGCATGGTGATGATCTTATCAGCCAGAATCGCTCCGGGGATGTGTCCTACTACCACTACGATGGTCAAATGTCTACGAGGAATCTCAGTCAATTCGCAGGGACGATCTCTGATGGCTATGTGTTTGATGCTTTTGGATTACTAATTAGCAGAATCGGATCAACTCATAGCGAATATCTATACACTGGGGAACAGTATGATCCTAATGTGGGCTTCTACTACTTGAGGGCGAGGTACTATAGCCAGGCTACAGGAAGATTCATGAATTCTGACACTTGGGAGGGGAGGGCCTTTGATCCTAGAACGATTCACAAGTACGTATACTCTGGCAACAACCCCATTAACCTCATTGACCCTAGTGGCGAGTTCTATACCTTTGTCGAACTCACTGTAGTTACCAACATCTACAGCCTGATGATCAGTTACAACTTGACTATGTTCAGTATTGCACTTGATGTAGAGCGCATCGCCAACCGGACTCTTAAGGTGGCGTATGCGATGAGGGATGCTGCGCTTGATTCGTTAATGATGAGTGGAGGAGCGGAATATGCTTGGGAGGCTTTAAGGCTCGCAAGGGGACACATCAGCGTCGGATACTTGATGCTCGCGCGCAGTATCGCGAATAACTACACGAAGTTTTGGATGGGTCTTGCGATACCGGTCAGAGTTCATATTGGCCCCGTAGCGTATGATATGGGAGGAATGATTACAGGCATTTTGGATGATCCAAAGGAGCGTGCTAATTACTTGCCCGTAATCCCGGACCTTGAGCATTGGGAAAGTATTCTACAATACGTAAATAGCTTCGTCTCCAGTGTGCAAAAGGGGGACAACAGCGAAATCGTTGTGATGGGGATTCTGTTGGATCTACTTGATGTACTTGGAAAGGCGTACAACCCATAAGAAGCGAATTAGAGATCGCTACAACCGTGGAAATGTCAGTTCGCGTGGAAAAAATGGAGTCCCAAGGTCCAATCATGGTGCGGCACTCTTGAATCGAATGCCAGAGAACCAGGTGCCACGGGATTCGTCCAATGGGAGGATCAGAGGGTGCGAAAAGGGCCCGCGAACGCTGGTCGGACCGGATCGATCAGTGCAAAAGGCCCGCGTCGCGAGAGGGCGACTAGAGAGGTTGCAGATGGAGAGAATAGGGGTCAGGCCTCGAAATGAAACTTATCAGGCGGGTGAGCCTGTGCCATGATCCCGGCATTGCTCGACCACTGAGGATCGAGTTTCCGCAAGCAATCTACCACGTCACTTGTCGCATGATAGGTGATTGGCAGACGTGGAAGACCTACCTCTTCCGAAGGGAATTGTCGCAGATTCAACCAAGAAGGCCGCATCCCCCTCGAAAGGGGATGCGGCCGTTGTCAGTCGGGTTCTTCACTTCTATCGGCGGAGACCAAATTTCCAGATCCTGATAGCGGCAAGTGGCAGCAGGAGAAGGAAGAGATAGTTAATGCGGCCATCTTTGCTCCCCATCGTTGACGCCTGTGCGGCGCTGGGACACCAGCTTTCATTGCAGACGATGGGGTTGTCGATCACCCCATCGCAATCGTTGTCCAGGCCATCGGAGCAAGAAGTCTCCCCGCATACCTCGGACCCACCGGGATTCACCGAGCCATTGGAGTCATCGCAATCCCATTCGAAGATTGGGCAGGCGATGCTCGCCGGATACCCGTATCCATCGGAGTCGCCATCGTTACATGTGGTGCACACATCACCCGGAACCTCGTCAAGCCCCATGTCATAGTTGCAGCGCAGCAGCCTGGCTTCACCGTCGATATCCGAGGAGGGGATCCCCGGTGCAGTTGGATCTCCCACGTCAATGCACGGGGACACGGTTGGATCCAAATGGTACTCATCGATGAAGACAGGGTTGAGATCAATGTTGCCCTCCCCAGGATAGCCGCCCTGTACGTCGCTGTAAGTCACATTTGCACCTGCGGTAATCTCGACTCCGGTGTTTTCCCAGGCAATCGAATTGGAGACACTCAGCTCTCCGGCCGCCAAATAGATGCCTCCGGCGGACGAGGCGGTGTTCTCTGTGATGGTAGTAAACATTACATCTACAACCGAAGATGATCCGCTCTCGTATATGCCGCCACCAAAATCTTCAGCACTGCCCCAGCCGGGCAGTCCAGATGTATTCGTGGCATAGGCTTCATTGTTGTACACTAGCGTGTTGACGAGAGATGCCGTGCCGGTGAGACAGATGCCTCCTCCCAAGGCCCTCATGTCCGAGTTGGACCCATTTGCCCTCGCCAGGTTGCCTTCAATGAAGCAGCCTGCAAGATGCAGGACCCCATCGGCATAAATTCCACCGCCCCTTGAATATTTGGTTCCACCCGTGGATCCGGTGGATCTCGAGATGTTATTCGAGACGACGCAATCGACAAGACTCAACTCGCCAACCACGTAGATGCCTCCACCATAAGGGTGGCCACCCCCGTCATGATAAGCCAGGTTCCCGTCAATGAGGCACTCTGTCAGAACGACCGGGCCGGAATCCGTTATCTTGATTCCTCCCCCCCTGCTGTATCGCGAGTTATTCAGGATTTTGCAGTTGTCTATGTTGGGGGCCTCCGCAACGTTCTCTATGCGAAGTCCCGCATTCACAGAATCCTCGATCTTGCAGTGGACGAGGCTCGAGCCCGGCAGACTGTTGTTGAACAGGATTCCTTGCCAATCCACGTCGTTACTCTCCCCACCGGTGAAAACGATTTCCTGGGAAGCCGTACCCTCTGCCGTCAGGATCCCTTGCACTTCGAACACGTAGTTACCCTGAAACTGAACCCTGACGTCCGGCTCAATCGTCAGCGAGTTGATGATAAGATCGCCCTCAACACAGTAGGGTGATCCTGCGGCCGTCCAGGTTTCCCCCGAGATGGTCCCCCCAGGGACGGTGGTTGTGCATACGGCATGTGAGGTGGTAGCTATCAGCAGGATAGCCATCGTCGCGAAAAAGGTTGCCTTCCTCATGGTTTGGTCTCCCATAGAAATGAGTTGATATGCGCCTCTTCTAAGCCAGGCAGGAGAAAAGTGTCAAGGTGAAAGTCCATGATGTGGGAAGGTGTGATAGATATGGAAAGAATCATCGCTGCGCCATCATACTATTCGAAAGAGGTAGCCGAGCTAGGGCACCTCTTGTAGCTGTAAGGAGGTATTGAACAATAGGTCGATCTGTCTAACCCGGTCAAGACACCGGGGCGTCCAGGAGTTCGGTCGCGGTGGCGGCATCCATCACGATTTCGCTCCAGACGCGGAGCGCAGGAACTTCCAGCAGGGGCTTGAGCGCCGGGGCGCGCGTCCGGCCGCACTGAGCGCACTGCCGGGCGACCAGCACGACGTGCTTGTTTTTTGTCCTAGCCATGACCTCGAAGTCCTCCAGTTCGAAAAGAGTGACGGACCGCCATGGCTGTTGGCTCTGGGGAACCGGCCCTTTGCTCGTGTAGGGCCTGTACTGGACATTGCCGAGCCAGCCACGCTTCTGGAGTTGCTTGATATTGTAGTTCGCTTTCTTGAGAAAGGCCGTAAACAGGTCGTGCTCGTCATACATGTCCCCCATAGAGGTCACGACGATACTGATATCCTTCCGCTGCTGGAATGCGTCATCCAACCAGGCCCGCTTGATGATTTCCTGATACTCCTTGGTCGGGACCATCGTTTCCGCAAAGAGCCCGAACCGCCTGGAAACCAGGTGCCGTGGGAATAGATTGAAGAAGCTCGTGGAGGCGTATTCCGGCCATTCCGTCGGACAGCCCGCGCCGATCGCGTGCAGGTTGATCTGGGGCAGGCCGAGCTCGGTGTTCAGTAGCTCCCCCAGGTGGCGTGCGAAATCCAGCGTTGCCCGCCCGGGACCGATGCCGAGGCCGATCTCATTCTGGCCCCCCTTCTTCAAGCGCCTGAGGATATCCAGCACAAGACCTGCGGCCACCTCGGCAACAAGGTAGTTGAACCTGGGCTCCAGGGTGGGCACCACACTGATCGATCCTCGTTCGCAGCCGAACCGGTTGACGATTTCTTCGGCCAACTGTTCGTGAACGGGCGGTATGACCCTCACGTAGCCGTCTGCTTTCGCCCTGGCCAGGAGGGGATAGACCGCTTCCCTCGTGAGCCTTGGATCCGGCTTTAGCTCCCTGTTCACGGTGTCCCTGATCTGGGTCACCTTCTTTCCCTCATCGAAGAAAAGCTGGGTAATCCGAAACACGATCTCCTTTGCAATGGTCTCCGGCATCTTGGTCCCCCCAATCTGGTGTCACAGCTTTGCACCACAACACGAAATTGCAATTACCAATACAGTTTCCACAATAATAGTGGAATTGTGAGACGATTTGTTTTGGAGAACTGTGCAGCATATTGCGATTTTTTTCTTTGTTATTGACTAGTTACAGCAACATGGCTTATAAGTTGAACCAGATAGGCGCTGTCATTTCAATTGTCTCCAAAAATTGTAGGAAATAGTAGAATAATTGTTATGCTCTTGGATTGTAGCAAATCAGGAGGCGGGCGTAAAGAACTTTCTTTCTCTTTCTTCAAGGAGGCGGGAGCTATGGCGCACCTTTGGGTCCCATGGAGGCAGAACCACGGGCAGGAAAAGGAAACAGGAGGCCCGGAATGGGCAATCGCTTCCCTTGGGGACGATGCCGGGGTTTTCGCCCTGACAGACGATCCGCGTGAACCGGTACGCGTTCGCGGCAAGGGCCGCAACGGATCCGCGGTCGCGTACATCGTGCGCCAGGAGTGCAGGCAGAGCGATACCTGGATCCTGCAGAGTCACGAAACAGAGAGAATTCGTGTTAATGGCCTTCCCCTCGTTGCAGGGATTCGCGTGTTGGAAGACCGAGACGAGATTCTGACCCGGGAAACGGGGAGGATCTTCTTCTCCACCGAGAGGGCCCCAAAGGTGGAGCCTTTCCCTGGAAGGGAAGAGCCAACACCGTGCCCCAGGTGCAAGGGGACGATCTTCAAAGGAGAGCTTTCCGTCAAGTGCCCCAAATGCAGAACGTGGTTCCATCAGCGGCCGGACATGGGGTGTTGGGGATACACGGACAAATGTGCCCTGTGTGACCAGCTCACTCGACTCGACGCATGCTTCCGATGGACGCCCGAGAGCCTTTGATAAGACAGGGAGGAGCCCCATGTCAAGGAAAAAACCTGGAAACTTCATCGTCGTCATCGTGGTGGGCTGTGGTGGAAATATCGGAAGCCACGTGGTCGCCCACATCGCACGAATGGCCATCGTGGACCATGTCGTCTTGATCGACCGGGACACTTACGAAGAGGTAAATCTCGCCTCGCAAGATATTCTGCCGAGCGATGTAGGGAAACCGAAGGCCGAGGTCCAGGCCAGGAGGCTCAGAGCCATTCGTCCCTCTCTCATCGTCGAGGCGGTGAGCCATGATGTGACGACCCTGCCGATCGGCACACTGAGGGGAGACGTGGTTTTGGGATGTCTGGACAACAATCTTACCAGACAGTTCGTCGCCGAGGCGACCTGGCACCTCGGGGTTCCCTACATTGACGCCGGCGTCCGGAACGACGGGCTTCTCGCGCGGGCGAGTGCGTTCCTGCCCAGCGAAAATGCCCCGTGCATGCAGTGTTCCTGGACCAACGAAATGTATGTTGCACTCGAGCATGTGTATTCGTGCAACGGCGCTGAGGCAATGGTTCCCCCGACCCGGAGCCCTTCCTTTCTGGGCAGCCTCGCAGCTTCGCTGCAGGTCATCGAATGTTCGAAACTGCTCGAAGGAAACCTCGACCGAGCCATCGTTGGGAAGCAGGTGCTGCTCGATGCGAACTCCCAACGTCACTATCTGACTCGTCTGCCCCACAACGATCACTGCCGCTTCGATCATCAGGTCTGGGACATCGAACAGATCGATCAGGACCCGGCACAGGTCACCCTGGGCGAGGCCCTCGCCCTGGGCGGAAACGGCTCGGCCGGGAATGCCCGGCTCGCCTTTTCGTTCCGGCCGCAGGTGTTCTTCCGGAAGAAGTTCACCTGTTCCTCCTGTCCTTCGGTCACGGAGAGGGTGGGGCTCCGCGAAGCACTCCCGACCTATGTGGCCTGTGACAGGTGTGGGGAGACCACGGAGGAGGAAATCGTCGGGATCGCGCCGGAGCTCGCCGCGACTGCCCTGGACCCCTCCCTGCTGGGCCACTCGATGGTTTCTATTGGCTTCAGAAAAGGGGACGTCTTCACTGTCACGAACTCTGACCAGGCCCGCCGCTTCGAGATCGGTGGGAACAGGGCCTGAGACGGCTGCGCGGCGCCCAAGAAGGAGGCAACAGAGTGACTCGGAAAGTGATGAGCGACAAAGTACTGGAGAGTTTCCTCGAGGCCCAGACGCGGGAAGGGATGGACCTTGCTCGCCAGAGCGATCTCCTCGACCTGCATCCCCAGGGCATCCCTCCGGTTCAGGCCTGGATTGCCCGTTTCCGGTGTAAGGGCCTCGTAACCACTCCGGACGGCGAGGTGGCAGAGGCGGACGATTTCGCGGTGGGGATCTATTTCCCTGACGACTACCTCCGGCGTGCCAATCCGGCCGAGGTGCTCTCGTGGCTGAATCCCAGCCACCCCTACCATCCGAATATCTCCGCCTCGCCCGGGCTGCCCCTGATCTGTATCGGCCGGATGTGGCCCGGCATGGGCCTGGTAGAGATCCTCTACCAGGTGTTCGAGATCATCAGCTACGGGAGAGTCACGGTAAATGAGCGCGACGCACTCAACAAACCGGCTTGCCGCTGGGCAAGGAAAAACATGCATCTGTTTCCCGTCGACAAGAGACCATTGAAGAGGAAACGCATGCAAACCGAGGTGAAGGCAGGCAGAGAGGTGAACCCGAGATGAGCATCTCACCGGACAGTTTTCTGCAGGTGGATCCGGTTCTCTCAGCCCTCAGCGAGGCTGCGGGCGGGATCCAGAAGGAAGGCCCTGGCAGATGGAGTTTTCTGGCGGGAGCCGATCGGTCCATCAAGGTAACGGCCAGGGTCGACCCAGGGTGGGTCCTCATGGATACGTCTCTCACGGCGTGCGAATGGAGTCGCTGGTATCAACCGAGGCAATTGTGGGCCCTGCTGCAGGCGAATGCCGGGCTTTGCGGAGGGGCCAAGTTCGCGGTTGCCGGAAACCCGCGAGCTGTACGTGTCCGTGCGGAAATCCCCGTAGAGGAAGGCATCGATCCCAAAGACAGGATACGGAATGCCTGTCGTGGTCTGGATGAGGCGCTCGAATGCGTCCGCGGTACGAAAGCAGGTCAATCGGTCGCCAGGGCCGACCACTCGGATCCGGCAGACCCGGGACCTTCGGAGGCAGACCTCCAGGCCATGTGCACGGAAGCCGGTTGGAGCTTCTCCGAGCGCACCGACGGCGTGGTCGCCGTGCCTCTGGAAGTGGAGGACGGCTACTACCAGGCCACCGTCAGGGGCAACAGAAGTGGGTCGCTTTCCGTATGGGCGGAAATCGCGAGCCAGGATTCGTGGCCGAAAGAATCCTGGAAGGCGCTCGGGGCCTTCCTGCTCCAGGCTTGCGGGAATCTGAAGACGGTCCGCGCCGCGATTCGCCACCCTGACTCCGACGCTGCTACGGCCGGTTTCGAAGTCGTTCTCGATCCCCCGGCCGGCTCGGCAGAACTCGGCCGGGCATTCAGTGCACTTTCCGTTGCCTGCAACCTCACTCGGAAAGAGGTCAGGGCCCTGCGTGAGGAGGCTGTGGGAAAGGATTACCTGGTGACGGTTCGGGGGTGGTCCTCGAGGTCCGGCCAGTCAAGCACCAACCGTGCCCCGTCAGGGGCGGAAGAAAGGGGGAAGACATGAATCTCCAGACGATGAGCCTGGAAGCCACGGATGTGTCCGGCCAGAAGACCGCCGCATTGTCGAACATCCCGGCGGGAGCGACCGTGGCCGACATGATCCAGTGGGCCTTGCCGGACATGGCCCTGCCACGAAATGACTCGGAGGGCTACGCGATCATGTACCAGGCCCTGCTGGAACGCGAAGGACGCCACCTCGGAGGCAGAGAGCTGGTCCACGACGCGCTCGAGGAAGGTGACCGGATCGTTCTGCATCCCTCGGTAGATGCGGGTTAGTCCGTGAGGTGCCCCTGCACGCGATCACAGGTGTGGGGGCATCCTCAAATCCGAAGCTTTCCGCGGGTGCAACCGCGGCTCAAACGTCGAAGTACGAGGGATGCACATGAACGAGACAAGGCAGATCAATCACGACTTCGTCCTGCACCTCTTCAAGGGTGATGATTCACCTCTGGGCCAGGCCAGGATGGAGGTCGACTGGGACCCGGCGCTCGAATCGTGTCACCTGTCGGGAATTCGAAGGGGCAAGCTGCCGCCCATGCACAACATCGGCACCCACCGGATCGAGCCGATCTGGGATGCGGAAAAAGGCAAGCCCTCTGTGGCAGGCTTTCGAACCGTGATCTCCGAAGGCAACGGAAGCGAAGGTTTCTCTTCGGACTTTCCCATCACCTATTTTGCCGACCAGGCTCTCAGGGAATCGCAATGCTATGTCAGGACCGGCCGGCTCAACCCGGGAGATCGCATTCGGTACAGGATCACCGCATCCCCTGGGACGAGAGCTACGGAACCAGAAACGGGGGCCTCGAGGCCTCGGGGGTTCTCCGTCAGGGAAGTACCCAAACCGATTCCGCTCGGCAGCGTGAGTCTTCACCGCCTGCGGGACGAATCCGTTCCCTTCGACGGAGGGGAAGAGGAGGACATGCCGGTGTTCATACCCGATCATGTCCTGAATGAGGTCTGCTCGCGGACACGAGAGGGCGGCGCTTACGAAGTCGGCAGCATCCTGCTGGGGCACCTTCACCGTGACACAGAGTCACCGGAAATCATCGCGGAGGTCACCGCAGCTGTCCCGATCCCCAGCCCGGAGCAGAAACTCTACAGCCTCTCCATCACGGCGGAATCATGGGCCGAGGTGCGCAACACGATCCGGCTCCGCGACAAGCAGGAAATCATGGTCGGCTGGGCACACTCGCACAGCTTCATGAAGGAAGTTTGTCAGAACTGCAAGCGGGTGGAAGACAAATCGTGCGACCACACCGCTGTGTACATGAGCGAAAAGGACTGCGGTCTTCACCGGACCGCCTTCTACCGGGCCTACAACCTGGCCCTGGTCCTCGGAGACACACCGTGCACGGGTCTGAACTACGGTCTGTTCGGATGGCGGTACGGAGGGATCCATCGGCGCGGGTTCCGCATTCTCAACACCGGCAGGTCCGGGGCGAACATGAAAGGAGAAGAAAATGTCGGATGATCCCCTGCGAACCCATCGGCTCCTGCACCATCTGACGGCCGTGGGAGATCGCGCCCCCAGCCTGGATCGAAAGCTCGAGCTGCTCCAGAACATCAGGGCCCAGGAGAAGGGATCGGGCAGGCAAGTGGATGAATTCCTTCTGCTGGAGATCGAAAAGATGTACACGACCCTTCTGGAACTGCGGCAGAGTCAGGAAGAGCTGCGTGCTCTGCACGAGAAGCTGACAGCCCATCCGTGGCACCTGGGGCTGTTCCTGCGGATCGTTCAGACCGCCAACGGGCCGAGGGCGATGATCGCGTACGCCGGCAACTGCCGTGTCGTGGGCATCGCGGACACCGTGGATTGGGAGGCGCTCTCTCCCGGAGAGGAGGTCTACCTGACCGAAGACCTGAACATGATCATGGAGCGATCCTTTGGGGTCCCCCGATACGGCGAGACGGGCTTCTTCGAGCGGAGCACGGAGGATGGAAGAATGGTCCTCAAGTCGAGGGACGAAGAAGTGATCCTGGAGATGTCCGGCGCCCTCCGTAACGTAGAGGTGCTGCCGGGTGACGAGGTTCGCTACGACAGGTCGACGTGGATGGCATTCGAGAAGATCCAGCGGGCAGACGGCCGCGAGTTTTTCCTCACCGACATTCCGGAGGTGGGCCGCGACCAGGTCGGGGGCCAGAAGAAGAACATGGACAAGATGCTGTCGGTTCTGCTGGGCACCATCGCGGATCCTACCAAGGCGGCCCTTTACGGCTTGAACGGGCGCAGGGCCATCCTCATGGTGGGGCCTCCGGGCTGCGGGAAGACCCTGATGGCAAGGGTGGCTGCCTCGGAAGTCACGAAGCACAGCGGGCAGCCCTGCCGCTTCGGCCTGGTAAGGCCGGGCGAATGGAACAGCCCCTGGGTGGGCACCACCGAGGCGAACATCCGGAACTGCTTCAAGGCGCTCCGGGAGGCGGCGATGGAAGGGCCCTGTATGCTCTTTCTGGATGAGATCGAAGCCATCGGAACCATCCGGGGCGGCTTTGCCGGACATCACTCGGACAAGTTCCTTGCTACGCTTCTTGCTGAGCTCGACGGGTTCCATGACCGGGGCAACGTGATGGTGGTTGCCGCCAGTAATCGGAAAGACCTTCTGGACCCCGCTTTGCTCGAAAGGCTTTCGGATACGGAGATTCGAGTGGACCGGCCGGATCTCCAGGCCGCGAAGTCCATCTTCGAGATTCATCTTCCCCCGGATCTGCCCTTCACCCCGAACGGATCCAAGGAGGAAGAGCAGGCCACACGATCCGAAATCATCGAGGCCGCAGTGTCGCGACTCTACAGCCCGAATGGCGAAGGCGCTCTGTGCGAGCTTCGTTTTCGAGACGGCAAGACACGCACCGTGTCCGCACGCGATCTAGCCAGCGGAAGAGTCTTGAGGCAGGTGTGCATGGCAGCCCGTGAGGCGGCCTTTCTGCGCGCCGTAAGCGAAGGAGATCCGGGAGTGTGTCGCGCAGATCTCGACACGGCCCTGTCGAACGCGATGGACCGACTGAGGACGACGCTCACCCCCCGGAACGTCCATGCCCATCTGCACGATTTGCCGCAGGACATCGACGTGGTGAGCGTCGAGCCGATCGTGAGCAAGGTGAACGAGCAGGCAACCTATTTCATGTATGACGTCGGTTGATTGACCCACTGACAAAGCAGGAGAGCTGCTTTATGAGAGATCAGGCTCGAAAGAAGAACAGGAAGAGGCGGGCAGGCACAGGCCACCGAACCGGGAGAAGTCTCCCCAAGCTCTGCGGCGCTGACATCGAGCTCGGGAACTTCATCCAGGGATTGGACCTTCCGGGCGGAAGCGGGGGGATCGCGTCCCGGGCGCTCCTGAAGGAGATGCCCGGGGTGGCACCGGCAGGAGTCTATTCCTCGAGTTCGGGCACCTCTGCCTACTCGACGATGTTCGGCTGGGGAGGGCAGGCAGGCCTTTGGCGGCAGAGCACGGAAGGAGTCACGTCTAGCGGAGGGTGGGCCTCCCAGGATTGGGGGCGGAAGTACATGGCCGACAATGGCGCGTGTACTTACATAGATCTGGATCACCTGGAAGTGTGCCTGCCCGAAGTCCTGAGCGCCTGGGATCACGTGGCCTGCTGGCACGCCATGCTGCGATTGGTCAACGAGGCGCGGATGCTCGCCAACGAGAAAATCTCCGAGGACACGAAGATTCAGGTTCTTGCCAACAACAGCGACGGCCTGGGCCATTCCTACGGAAGCCACACGAACTTTCTCATCACCCGCGAATCCTACAACAACATCTTTCAGCGCAAGCTCCACCAGATGCTGTTCCTCGCGAGTTACCTGACGAGCAGCATCGTGTTCACCGGGGCCGGCAAGGTAGGCAGCGAGAACGGAAGGAAGAGCGTGCCGTATCAGGTCGCTCAACGGGCGGACTTCTTCGAGACCCTGACGGGTCCGCAAACCACCTTCAACAGGCCGATCGTCAACAGCAGGGACGAGGCGCTCTGCGGGAGTTCCGGCAGATGTTCGGACGAAATGGCACGTCTGCACGTGATCTTCTTCGACAACACACTGTGTCACGTCTCGAGCCTTCTCAAGATCGGTGTGACGCAAGTCATTCTCACCATGATCGAGCAGGATCATCTGGTCTCGCAGCTCATCCTGGAAGACCCCGTGGAGACTGTCGTCAAATGGAGCCATGACCCAAGCCTGAGGGCAAGGGGCCGTTGTGTCTCGGGGTCCTCTTACACGGCCGTGGAGCTCCAACTCCAGTTTCTGGAGAGAGCGCGAAGGTTTGTGGACGAGGGCAGGGCGGACGGAGTTGTTCCGCGGTCCCGAGAGATCGTCGACATCTGGGAAGAGACGCTGCACAAGTTGAAGGAGCAGGATTTCGAGAGCCTTGCGTCACGGCTGGACTGGGTCTTGAAACAGAAGATACTCGAACGGGCCATGAGCAAATACCCGGAGTTGACGTGGGATTCGCCACAGATGAAGTTCCTGGATCTCATCTACTCCAGCCTCGATCCCGAGGAAGGTTTGTACTGGTCCTTTCAGAGGAACGGCGAAGTGGAGAGAGTCGTTACGGATGAGGAGATCGACCGCTTCGTCCGCGAACCGCCGGACGACACGAGAGCGTGGCTGCGGGCCATGATCCTGCGTCACACAGAGGGAGAGCTTGGCGGCGAGATCCATGGAATCGACTGGGACTCCATCCGTTTCCGGATTCCCCGACACCCGCACGAGTCGTGGACCACCTACAGCTACCTCACGATGAGGATGCCGGACCCCCTGCAATTCACTCGAAGGCAGTGCGAGGCCGTGCTCGAGGCAGCCCCTTCCATTCGGGCGGCCCTGGAATCGCTCGGCCTGGAAGAAACGGACTACAGCGGCAGGCCCAAAGAACAGAAACATGTCTACCTTTACAAACACTGAAGAAGAGGAGACGACCATGGCCCAGAGAACACGAGACAGAGACGAATTGCTGCTGCCCAGGGACGGGGCCGGTGACGGAGCCCCGGATGGAACGCATCTGCAGGAAAGGCGGAGCGAGGGTGAGAGTCTGCTCAATGCGGGTGACGATGCGATCAGGAAGGCCCTTTCCGGAAACAGCCGGGATTTTCTCATGCACAGCAGGCAGAGGGGCGGAGAGTAGCCTATGCGGGAGCGAATGCTTGGGCTGGAAACCGAGTACGCCCTGACGGTCATCGACCGAAAGGGCCGGGGGGTCACCAACGAAAAGATGGTGCAGCGCCTCTTCAAGCGGGCGCGCACCCGGTTCCCCCACATCGTCGCCATGAATCACAAGGGGGTCTTCCTGCCGAACGGATCGCTGCTCTATCTGGACTGCGGGCTCCATGTCGAGTTCGCAACCCCCGAATGCCTGGACCCGATCGATGTGGTCCGCTATCAGGCCGCCGGAGACCGGATACTGGGTGACCTGGTGAGCGAGCTTGCGGCAAAGGAATGGGGCGTCTCGGAGGCGATCTTCTCGAAATGCAACGTGGATTACGCGCACAACTCCCAGACCACCTGGGGCTGCCATGAATCCTACCTGCACCGCGGAGACCCGGCGGTGTTTCCGGAGCAGATCATTCCTCACCTTGTCAGCCGCATCGTATATTCCGGGGCCGGAGGGTGGAACTCTGTCTCGCCGGACCTCGAGTTCTTGCTTTCTCCGCGGGTCGTACACCTGGTGATGGATGTATCCCACGACAGCACGCATTCCAGGGGGTTGTTCCACACGAAAGACGAGCCGTTGGCAGGCTTGGGGTACCACCGCTTGCATCTGCTCTGTGGCGAAAGCGTCTGTTCCGAGACTGCGTCCTGGTTGAAGCTGGGCACGACCGCGCTGGTTGTTGCTCTGATCGAAGCCGGCCGGAAGCCGGGCCAGGCGGTCATGCCGAAGAACGCCCTCGAGGCAATGAGGACGTTCTCCAGCGACCCGGAGTGCAAGGCGGTCGTGCAAGGTAAGAGGGGAAGGTCGTTCACGGCAATCGAGATGCAGCGACACTACCTCGCCCAGGTGCAGGCCCACCTCGGGGCCCCCTTCATGCCGCCGTGGGCCGAAGCCGTATGCCGCAAATGGGAGGAAACGCTTGACAGACTGGAACAAGGCGGCCCCGAGGCCATGCAGGGCACTCTGGATTGGGCCATGAAGCTCGCGCTCTTCAAAGACCACGCCCGCCGTGCCGGTTTCGATTGGGATCGGATCGCCTCCTGGAACCATGTGCTCGGAAGGCTGCGTCGAGTGCTCGATGACAGCGGATGCGGTGGGCTCGAGATGCCCGCCAAGATCGAAATCACCTTCGGTACCGCCAAGCCGGTCCTGGAGGAAATCTCCAATCTCGCGCCCTTCATGAAACAGAACGGTCTCGAGTGGGACGTGTTGCCGCAGTTCCTGCTGATGCGTGACCAGCTTTTCGAGGCGGACTTCCGATTCAGTCAGATCGGCAAGACGAGTATCTTTGCTTCACTCGACCGCATGGGCTTGCTGGACCACCGACTTCTTGACGACGGAAAGATCGAAGAGGCCCTCGAGCAACCGCCTCAGGGCGGCAGGGCCCATCTGCGGGGGCAGGTAGTCAGCCGGTTGGCGGGCGGGCCCCCGACGTGTCGTTGTGACTGGTCAATGGTATTCGACTCGGCATCGGGGAATTCGCTGGACCTTTCGGATCCGTTCGTAAACGAAGAGCGCTGGTCACCCGCCCCTGCAAGAAGGCGGAGGCGGGCGGCCGCGTCGGCAATCCGGGTTCGCGAGGATCCGCCCTTCTGAGAAGGGTGTACTACCTGTTTCGTCGTAGGCCTCGGACAAGAAGAGCCGCGCCCGCGGGCAGCAGGAAATACCAGATGTGCCTCGAAACGCCGGAGGGCGAATACTCTCGACGGGACTCCCGGGTGGAGGCATCCGCGGTTGCGCTGCAGGACCCCGGGATGCAGCCCGGATCCTGGTCATCCGTCAGGCCGTCGCAATCATCGTCGATTCCGTTGGTGCAGTTCTCCGGTGCACCGGGGTTAACGTCGGGATTGGCTTCATTGCAGTCGTCGAGGTAGCGGTGAGGGCAGGACGGATCTCCCGGGCTTCCCCAGCCGTCCCCATCGTTGTCGATGCAGGGCACGATCTCATCCGCGCCCATATCCGGGTTCAGGTCTCGCCACTCGCCGTCGAAGTCATCGGCAGGCAGTCCCGCCGCACCCGGGTCACCCGTGTTCTGGCAAGGGCCCTCGGTGATGTGGTAGTCATCATCCGACGTGCCGAAGAGGTTGTCCGACCCGTTCGGGTCGATGAAACCCGGATCCGTGCTGATGTTCCCCTGGCCCGGGTCGCCGTCCTCGATGTTCGAATACGTGCTCGTCACGTTCAGCAGGTCGTCCGCGCCCGTCCCGGCGGCCCAATCGCCCACAATGCAGTTCGTGACTGCGACCCAGGGTGGACCGGATGCACTTTCCTCGATTCCGACGGCTCCGCTGTCGACCACGGTGTTGTTCACGATGTCGATCTGACCCCCCGGCACCGAAGTCTCGACTTCTATGCCGTGAGAAGCGTTGCTTGCGATGATGTTGTTCGTAACCCGTGCAGCGGCATCCGCATGCCTCCCCCCCAGGTAGAGCCCGGCTCCAAAAGAAGGGGCTCCGCGATTGTTGAGGATGAGGTTTCTGTGAATCAGAAAAGGCGTGCTCCCCGCGAAGTTGTTGATCAGGATTCCGTACGCCTGATCACCCACATGATCGAAGAGGACATTGTCCGTGATCGCACCCGTGAGAGGGACAGGGTCGTCAAAAGAATCGATCGATATACCCTTGCAGGAATAGGATGCAGGCCCGCAGTTTCCATGGATGACGTTGCCCACGATCACCACATCGATGCTGGTGGGCGTGTCGTCGGGGCGGATCTCCACCCCGATGCCTCGTTCGGACGAGCCGAGGATGTTGCCGTAATTTCCGTGTATGGCATTGTCTCTGATCGTGAGGGTTGCCGAGTTCCCCACAAACAGGAGCCCTTCGAAGGCATTGTCCGCGATCGTACTCTCCGTGACAGAGAGGCTGCCGTTCCCGCTGAAGTACACCCCTGCGCTCAACGGTCCTTGATCCATCCGGTTGTCGATGATCTGGCTTGCCGTCAGTGTGAGATCCAGGTTGCCGTCTTCAAAGCCGAAGGCCGCGATGCCTCCTTCGGCATTGTCCCGCACGATCAGGTTGTTCAGTTCTGCGTTGATCGTCCCGCCAAACAAGGCGGCCAGGGCTATGCCGCTGCCCACGAGTGCATCTTCGCCTCGGTAACCGTTACGAACCGTGAGGTCCTCAATCGTCAGCGTGACAGGGAGGATGAACTGCCAGAGCTGAATGACTTCCGAGAGGCCCTGTCCGTCGATGATACACCCGGCAGGATTCCCGGAGGCACCTTTGAGAGTGACGGCGTTGACGGAAGGCCAGAGGATGTTCTCGCTGCAGGTTCCGTCCGCTACCTCCACGGTGTCCCCGTGCCCGCAGACATCCATGGCGGTTTGGATCTTGTTGAAGGGATTTCCGACCGTGCCCGCTCCCGGGCCGGGGGCGCCACAGTCCACGTGCCAGATGGTGGCAGCCATTGCAGGGCAAAGCCAGAGTACGAAGGCAGTGGTGGCGGCAAAGACGGACAGGAGGTTTCTCATGGTATTTCGCTCCGGCTGTCGTCAAACGACCCGCGCCTTTCGATCGAAATCGATCGCGCATCTCTCCAAAGGGCGAAACGATAGGCATTATTCTATCATATGAGGGATTGTTCTAGAAGGAATATTTCGTCGTTCCGTCCTGCGGCCATTCAGCGGCACTCCTTCCTGTGGTCTCCGTGCCGAAAAATCCGGGCGGCCGCATCGAAGGGCTCGTTCAGTTCCGGAAACCGCGATGCGCATGCGTCGGTAATGGCCAGCTTTCCCGCCGTGTCGGGGGGCAGGTGCTCGGGAATGTACCACTCGATCTCCCGTTCCGCCGCTCCGGGTGTTCCGGCACATGGGTAGGCGTCCTTCAGCACCACCCCACCGACGCTGCGCAGGGCACTGAGCAGCGCGACGGCCTCCTTGCCGGACAGTGTCGCACTACACGTCTTTCCGTTTGCGACCGCTGTATAGCGGCGAGAGTTCCAGTCCGCTTCCAGCCTTTGGAACGGTGCACCGGCGTCCACCAACGTCACCCTGAAGGCGTTCAGTTCGGTGTAGGCCTTTTCCAGGAACGCGGCCGACTCGGACCGCGACGCAAGATGCGCGTTGCCGAGGAGGACGGCTAGTACGGCGCCGACGACGCCCACGGGCAGCACAATGCCGAGAAGCCGGCCGGGTGAGAGATATATGGATAGGACGAACGCCGCCAGCCCCGAGATGCCGGCCCCGAGGAGGCCGTAACCCAGAGCGATCGCCGGCCCGGCGAGTCCGCTGCCGGGCGGCACGAAGACTCGGCCACCCACCCACGTTCCGACCACCAGCCCGCAGATCATGAGCGAGACAACGAAGATGACGCCCAGGACGATGCGTTTGCGTCTTGTCATGCCCATTTACCCCACGGCTCGCTGACAACCGCCAAGAAGAACGCCCGGCCGACTCCGTTTGGACGGGATGTTCCGAGCAAAGGATTCAGTGGAATCAGATGCTCGGAACCTTTCGGCCCGGCTCGTGCATCCCTTAGAGGATTCGAAGAACATCCGGGAGGGCTAGGTCATGAGTCGACGTGCTCGGAATCTGCTGTCGTGTGCGGCGGTCTGCGTTCTGGCCTTTGCTGCTGCCACGCCCCTTGGCGCGGCGGATGCAGAGGGCCCGGAAGACACGATCCTGGTCATGGACGCTTCGGGCTCCATGTGGGGCCAGATCGACGGGGTGAACAAGATCGTCATCGCCAAGGAAGTGATGGAGGCCTTGATCCGTTCCATCCCGGAAGAGCGGAAGCTGGGCCTTGTGGCCTACGGGCATCGCCGGAAAGGGGACTGCAAAGACATCGAGACGCTGGCCCAGGTGGGTGCGGATCGTGACGAGCTGATCTCGGCGGTGCGAGCACTCAGCCCCCGCGGCAAGACACCCCTTTCCGCTTCTGTCAAACACGCGGCAGAGCATTTGAACTACACAAAGATGAAGACAACGATCATTCTGGTCTCCGACGGCAAGGAGACCTGCGACTACGACCCGTGCGAGCTGGGCAGACTTCTCGAAGAAAAGGGCCTGGACTTCACGGTTCACGTGGTCGGTTTCGACGTGACCATCGAGGAGCGAAAGGGCCTTGAGTGTCTGGCGCAGGAAACCGGAGGAAAGTTCCTTGCTGCCGACAACGCCGAAGAGCTCAACGCTGCGCTGCTTCAGGTTGCTGCCGTCCGTGAGCCCCAGACCTCCACTCCTGTGCCGAGCAAGCTGGTGCTCAAGGCTACGATATTGCCCGGTGGCCCGCAAATCAACGACAAGCTCACCTGGACGGTTGTCCGCAAATCGGATGGAGCCCCGGCCTTCACCGAAGGAGATGCTGGGATTGCGGAGACCGAGCTCCCTGCAGGGGAGTATGGAGTCTCTGCCGTCTGGACGGGCTGGGACGAGGGAGGCGAGAAGAAGGGATCCAAGCAGATCGTCCTCAACGAGCAGCAGGTGCACGTCGTCACGGTTCCGATCGACCTGGGCCTTCCCGTGTCGCTGGATGCTCCTGCCGCGGTGATGGAGGCGGAACCCGTGCAGGTCACCTGGTCCGGCCCGGACCAGCTTGGCGCGCAGGTCGTCATTGCCGAGTTGGACTCCGGCCCGATGGATAAGATCTTCTTCTTTCCCTCTGTGAAAGCGCGTGCCGACCACGAGCGCCGGGCAAAGGGAGAGAACCTCGACACCGACGGGGACGGTGATTTCGATGACTTTGACAAGGCAAGGGCACTGCTCTCAACCCCACCGATTCCGGGGCGGTACGAGCTGAGATACGTGCTTCGCCGTCCGAATGTGATCCTTGCCCGCCGTCCGATCGAACTGACTCCGCGCGAGATCACGCTGGAAGTCCCTGAGCAGGTGCCGGTTTCAACCCAGATAAAAATCAGCTGCAAAGGCCCTGCAGCGCCGGGTGACCTCGTCACGCTCTTGCCGAAGGGAGACAAGCGGAAATACGACAACGCCCACTACTCCGCATTGAAACCCGATGGGACAGCCACGCTGTGGACCCCTGCAGAGGCTGGAGAATACCAGGTCCGCTACGTGCTGGCCTCCGCATATAACTCGAACAGCGACTACCAGTATCGCGTAAAGGTCGCGGCGGACATCACCGTGACGGCCGTGTCGGCCGGCCTCGCAGCTCCGGACACCGCCATCGGCGGGTCAACCATTTCTGTGGATTGGGAGGGACCCGAAGGGTGGACGGACGACGGTATTTCGATCGTCCTTCCTGGTGCGGAAGGGTTCAACCGTGACGCCCGGGCATCGGTTGCAGGTTACAAGGGTGAGCGGATCGACCCGGTCGAGATCCGTGTCCCTGCGATACCCGGTGACTACGAGGTCGTCTATGTGGTCAACCCGGGCAAGAAGGTCATTGCTCGTCGGCCGATCAGGATTACGGAGGCGATGGCCACCGTGAGCGCACCGGAATCGGTCAAGGCAGGAGAGGATTTCGTGGTGACCTATTCGGGCCATGGATTTGGCGGCGACCGGGTTGTGATCGCACCGGCCGACGTCCCGGACCAGAAGATGTGGGGCTACACCTCCAACTACGGGTTTTCGGCGGCCCCGGACGGGTCTCAGGGAACGATCGCGGGGCGTCTGACGGCCGGCAAGCCGGGCGAGTACGAGGTGCGCTACGTGACCGGCCTCCAGCACCAGGTCCTGGCCCGCTGCAAATTGACCGTGACGGAGTAAGGGGCGAGTCAGTCTTTGTGGGCCGGAGTTCTGTTTCGCCCCTTTCTATTCTGTCGCTTCCGACAAACCAACTGCCGATCCCGAAACACTCTGCGATCCGCCTTGGTCCTGCGGCTTCTTGCCCTGCTTCGATAGCTCAGCAGCGCAATCAGATGGGCCCTTCATGATGAGAGTAATGACGTTCATCTTTTCCTGGGCGCTGAGCTGTCCCTGCAGTTTGTTGATTTTCTCGCTGTCTTTGGCTGCCGTCGCATAGAAGAAACTATATTCTCTGTCGTTGAGCTTCCATCTTGCTATTCTTTCCATGCATTCACAAAGGTCCGGACCCATGTTGTTGTTCTGATTCTCAACGCACACTTCCCTGTAGTTCTCGGCAGCAGATACGGTTGGGGGGTAAATCCAGACTGCTGCCAAGAGGGTCAACAAGACTATGCTTTTCGACATGTTCTTATCCTCCGTTCCTCATTATGATCCGAAGATCCACGACCCATCTTTGATGCGAAACCGGCTGACATTGATTTCGGAGATGTCGCAAATGAGTGAGCGAGCCCCGCCGGTCCCAGGTTCTTCACCCGCCGAAGCCCACAAGGAGCCTGGCAGGCGGGT
Organism: bacterium; assembly: GCA_028277985.1. GTDB lineage: Bacteria > Desulfobacterota > DSWW01 > DSWW01 > DSWW01 > S015-6. The sequence goes on from JANQFG010000211.1 coordinate 111,248, forward strand.
CGAGCCATTCGATCCTGGATGATTACGAATCAGATGGTGCAAGAAGATTTATGGAATTATTTCAATAGGTTAAGGGAGCTTGTATGCAGATTGTAGGCAGGAGAAATCACTTAGACTGGCTCCGATTTGGGCAATATTTGGGGAAACCCGGTTCTCAGGAGAAAGGTCTGTTCTTAACGGTGCGTGAGACCGGCACATCTTGGTCCGGCAGCGAATAGTGCGAACGGTTTGCCTCTATCGAGAATCCCACAGTGATCCGGAGAATTCTGGAGCATCTCGGTCTACTTGAGCCAATCTAGAAGCAAACGAGTGACTTGTTTAGCTTGATCCAAAACACACCAGTGTGAGCCTCCCTCGAGGCGCTCGTATCTCCACTCAGCATCCATGAACTCGCCGGTCTTCTTCATCGGTTCCTCGGGGAGATAGACGTCGCCGCTGCTCCAGATACCCAGAGTAGGGACACTGCACTTAGCGTACGCCAGCTGGCCGCTCATGTAAGCGAGGTAGGATGAGGCCAGCTGGTTTGCCCGGTCCCAGTTGAGCATGGAACGAACCGCCGCAGGATCTTTGAGTCGCTCGCACACTTCGTCAAGCTCCGGGTGTGTTGGCATGATGAATTTCCGTGCGAACTCGCAGTCGTTCAGTGCATAAAGGTCTGGAGCGGCATCCTGGCAGTTGAGATACATGTACCAGTTTTCCTTCAGGGCCTGGATGGACAACTCGCCAAAGAAGAGGGCAGGGTGGCCGACCGAAATCGCCACGTGTCGTCTGAACAGGTCCGGCAGATGGGTGACCAATTCCCAACTCAGAAAAGCCCCCCAGTCGTGCCCGACGATGTCCATCTGCTTCAGACCCAGGACTTCAATCAGGGCAATCACGTCCCCGATGATCAATTCACCCCCGTAACGCTCGACCGCTTCTGGTTTGTCGGTCTTGCCATAGCCGAGCAGGTCGGGTGCCACCACACGAAACCCGGCCCTCAGGAGCTCTGGGACCTGGTGTTTCCACAGGCTGGATGTGTCCGGCATTCCGTGCAGGAGCAGCACGGCCTTGTCGCCCTCGCCTTGGTCGGATACGTGGTAGCTGACTTGGTTCACTTCTACTCGTTTTCCAGGAAGACTCATCGAATTCTCCTCCATCTCCTGAGACGTACGGTTTTCCCAAGCGATCCAGGAAAGTCGGGTGGGTTGGTTTTCCTTAGCCTCTGATTTCTATTATCATGAGGGGAACTTCGAGGACTATCCAGATTCCGCACAAGATCGGTTTTTTTTGTTCGACCGATCATCCGAATGGCAGAGGAGGTTGTGGACATGAAGCGGGCAGATGTCATGGATCCGCGACCACCCGTCCGCGAAGAAGGCACATCATTCTTGCGCTTTGTTTTCACTGATGTTGATGAACTTCGCACACTCAACTGGGATTGGGATCTGCAGTACGAGCAACTCGAGCCTGGAAAGCTATGGGGCGAGGTCTCGGTATTCCTATCTGGATCCATTGAGATATTCAGAGAATCCTACAGTCGCGGTATCTTCCTACGGGGAACGGTGAAAAGGGATAGGGTGGTTTTCGGCCTCATGCTCCGACCGAATGCAAACGTGCGCTGGTGCGGGCACCGTCCTGAGCCAAGCAACCTCTTTGCATTCGATGGGGACTCCGAGATGCTGCTGCGGTCTTTGTCTGCACTTGATTTCCTGGGATTCTGCATTCCGAAGGAGATGTTGTTTTCCTATGCAGATGGTGTGCATGAATTGGACCTGGAAGCTGAGCTTCGCGGACGACATATCTTGTCTGGGAACGGGACAGCAACTGAGGTTCTGCGCCGAAATCTAATTCGTATTGCCGAAACAGCAGAGAATCATCCTGAACGGATGACAACCGAAGCGGTTCAGAAGACTCTCGAAGAAGAGCTTCTGGAAGGGCTCTTTCAAGCTATTCAGAACAACACACAGCCATCCCGCAAGGAGAGAACGAACGGACGCAGGAGAAACATAGTCGTTCGGGCAATTGACTGCATACGTGCTCACGAGTGGGAGGCGCTCACGGTTGGCGACCTTTGTCGTGCGGTGGGCGTCAGCGAACGCACACTGCAGTACAGCTTCCAGGAGATCTTGCGTATCAGCCCGCAACGCTATGTCAGACTGCATAGACTCAACGCCGCACGCCGACACCTCAGAGACGCCCATGCCGACGCCACTTCCGTCACCGACATTGCATGTCAGTGGGGCTTTTTTCACCTTGGGCGGTTCTCCGTGCAGTACAAGGAAATGTTTGGAGAATCCCCCTCGGAGACTCTGCGCAGATCACCCTCCATGGAATAAAATGCTGCTCTTCTGGTGTAGGGATTCTCAGGAACACCGCGCACACCACCGATAGGACGGCCCGTGACTTTTAACGCTTCGGCGTTCCACGACAATGGAACCCTCAACCTGCCAAAGATGGAACCATTGTCCATGTGTGTGGATGATATCTTGAACGTGTAGGAGGCTAACCTGAGAAAAACAGGGAAATCAAAAAGTACATCAACCTGTGTAGAGAAAATATGAGGAGAGGATGCACCCAGGACGTGAGTTGGGTGGTATCTCTATCTCAATGTGTAAAGGATTGCTTTTGGTCAATTGAGCGCCGGAATGATGGAAATCTCTCAGCACTTTCAGGAGGAGTTCTATCTTCATCGTGGCTGTGGTATGATTCAGCCGGATGAAAACAAGAGAAGAGATCAGGAGCCGCATGAAGAGAGAAGGGAACAAACTATCAGGCGTGCCGGAAACGATGTTGATTCCCTTGTGGTGCAAAGCAAGGGAAACAGAAATGCCAAAGGGCATCATTGAGGACCGAAAATCTGTGGAAATCATCGCTCAGATTGACTATGACTTTTCAAGATTTCAAGGCGCCGAGGTGTCACATTTTTCTGTTGTCACCCGAACGGAAATCATCGATGAGATGGTCAGGGCCTACCTGAAAGATCAGCCGGAAGGGACCGTGATCAATCTAGGTTCCGGGCTCGACACGCGATGTACACGGCTTGATAACGGAAAGATGCGATGGATCGATATTGATTTGCCTGAAGGAATAGAGACGAGAGAGAAGTTCTTCCATGAACATGAACGGCTCAGATTTGTCAGAAAATCGGTGCTTGATTATTCCTGGATGAAGGAAACACCCAGAGAAGGGGTTCTCCTCATTGCCGAGGGGCTTCTGATGTATTTTGAGGAAAGGGAAGTCAAGGGCCTGTTGCGAAGGCTTTGTGATGACTTCCGGAGTTCGGAAATCGTGCTGGAAACGCTGGATCCCATTGTCGCAAGAAATACCGGGCGGCATGACTCCATTTCCAAGATTGACAGCAAGGTGGAGTTGAAATGGGGGATCAAATCAGCAAGAGAACTTGCCTCGTGGCACCCCCGGCTGCAATTCGTAGATGAGGTCTATTTGCTTGACAGGCATAAAGATAGACTCAGGCCGTGGCTGCGACTCTCCGCAAAGATCCCTCGCATCAGGAAGATAGCACGGATCTCAAGATATAGAATAGGGTAGGTTTTCTCCCGAAGAATGGGTGCGTGTTCTTGGCTTGCCTAACGCCAATCATGAAGTATCTTATGACTCAAATCCTCTAACGGAAATTCGAGAATGCCTTCCCCGATTAAGATGTCACCTTGAACAACGGAATCCTCCTGAAGTTCACAACATGACCAACGATATTGAACTGCGAAAATCTGCCCGCGGTCATCACCTCAAATCACGGGCACAATCTGGGCACAGTCCGTGATTTTCCCACAAAAAAAGAGGTTGGCCATGGAGGCTAACCTCTTGATTTCACTGGAACCGGCGGGCGGGATCGAACCGTCGACCTGCTGATTGCGAATCAGATGGCGCATGAGAATTTATTGAATTATTTCAACAGGTTAATAAAGCGTGTATGCAGGTTGTATGCAGCCGATCTGCCCGAATTCTGTTGCCATAAGGCACACATTGTACGATAGTAAGCGTTCATGAAATACTTTGCCTGGAGTGTGGAAAAGGATGCGTCTCTTCGAAAGGAACGAGGTATTTCCTTCGAGGAGATCGTGTACCACCTAGATCGGGGCGATGTGGCCGCCATCCTTGAGCATACGAACCAGAAGCGTTATCCGGGCCAACGCGTTTTAGTTGTCATTGTTGATGAGTACGCCTTCCTCGTTCCATGTATTGAAACGGAAGAGGAGGTGTTCTTGAAGACGATCATTCTAAGCCGCAAGGCAACAAAGGAATATCTAGGAGAGAAGTAATGGCCAAATTCAGTAAGGATGAGCGAGAACTTCTCAAGTCCGTCGAATCCGGAGAATGGAGATCCATTACGAAGAAGGGTGCTGACCTTGAAAGGTACAGGGAATATGCACGGGCAACCTTCAAGAAGGATCGACGCGTAAACATCCGGATTTCGAGCAAGGATTTGGCGGGTATACAGAAACGTGCCGTGATGGAGGGGATTCCTTATCAAACGTTGATCTCAAGTATCCTTCACAAGTACCTTTCCGGTCGCTTGAAGGAAGAGGGCGTCTGACAGCTATCTTGTTCCTATAGTAAGGGGCTATGGGCCTTCCGGTCCGCATGTTATCTTAGGCTCGGACAGAAGGTCCGCCCACCACCCGTTTTGACCAACTAACCTTGATACGCCGAGAACGTCATATTTGACAACACGCAGTCGTCCTATATCACAACCGTGTGGCCCGTTAAACCTAACCCCCTGCAATGCTGGCGTTTCTTAGTGGGCACGCAATCTGCAAGGCACATTGGGCATCGGAGGTGTCCCATGACCTATGAAGCAATAGCGCTCGGAATAGTCGCAATAGTCGCCGCCACGCGGACCATGGCTCTTTTGCACGCAAGTGCGTCACCACTGCCGACAGCTAACGCGTAAAAGGAGGAGCGATGCCCGCCAGTATGGATGAACTAGTCGACCGCGTGGCCGACATTTGCACCGAGAAGTGGACCTTGGTTCGCGAGCGTCCATTGGCCTATGTGCTCTCCGGATTCTCCGGAGGCGCCATGGTCGCCTTCGGTGCCACCCTCGCGCTTTCCGTGAGCGCCGGTGTGCCGGAGACCATGGGGCCGGGCGTGGCCAATCTCCTCATGGGGCTCGTCTTCATGTTCTCCCTGGTCATCATCATGATCAGCGGCATGACCCTGGTGACGGCCGACATGTACATCGGTCTCATCGGCGTATATCGCCAACGCATCTCGTGGGGCAGTTTAACCCGGGGCCTGCTGCTCGGCTACATCGGGAACTTCCTGGGCAGCCTCTTCTTCATGTGGCTCATCAGCCGCTCGGGCGGATTTTCCCACCAGCCGTGGCTTATGAGGGCGCACGAGATCGGCGTTGCGAAGTTGGGACAAACCGCAACGCAGATCTTCGTGATGGGTATCGTCTGCACGTGGATGCTTCAAACGGCGGCGATCCTGTATTTCAAGGTGGAGGGTGACGGCGCGAAGATCGCCATGGCCGCCTACGGACCGTTTGCCTTCGTGGGTTGCATGGCGGAGCACTGCATCGCCAACATCGGCTTCTTGGCCCTGCCTCTCCTACAACAGGAACTGTTTCTCGAGTCGTCTGCCTTGACCGCAAACCACGCCGTGATCCTGCACTGGGGCTTCGGCAAGTACGGCTGGGCCCACAATCAGCTGTATACGGTACTGGGGAACATCGTCGGCGGTATGCTCTTCGTGGGAGTGGTCTATCAGGTGCTCTCGAGTCCGAAGTTACCGAGCAGGCGAAACAAACCAGGGGAAGCACAGCCTTCCCGCAAGTTTGAGGTGAGCTAGTGGACTATTCGCCTTTTAATCCTTGGGTCTGGGCAGCGTTTCTGTTAGCCATTGCAGTGATGGCATTCTCCGTGCGGATGCACCACAAGCGCCAGTCCGACCATCAAGAGGAGGAGTGATCCATGCGACCAACCAAAGCGATCCAGATTGGCGCCAACTCCGTGGGAGGACCTTTCGGCGCTCAGAGCGGGCTGATCGTTGGCAGCATCTTCTATGACAACCACTCGCTCGTGACCGACGTAATGGCCGGGGATATCCGCCAAGACCGTGCCACCCACCGCATTGAACAGGTCACCGCCCTGGCGTGCCGCTACGGCGTGCAACTGGGTCTGGACGTGATCGCGGCATCTTCAATGGCCATGCAGAAATACCTGCCTTTCGTCAGTTCACGAACCACGCTCCCACTACTGATCAACGCCACGGAGGCTGAGGTGCGGATCGCCGGGCTTGAGGCGGCCTCGAAGTTGGGTATTCTGGAACGGTGCATTTTCGCTTCTCTCAACGAGGACACCGAGGATGAAGAAATCGAGGCCCTGGGCCAGCATCGCCCGGCGGCTGTCATGGTTCTGGCAAGCGACATCACCGATCCAACGCCGGAGGGGACTTGCCAGATGCTTGAGTCGACCTTTCAGCCGATGCTGCGGGAGATCAATGTTGAGACACCCATCGTCGACGTGGGAACCATGGACGCACCATCCATCGGCCTGAACCTCCGCCAGATCGCCGCTGTGCGAGAGCACTTTGGCTATCCCGCGGGCTGTGCGTTCTCGAACTGCTTCTCCCAGTGGCCCGCGCTCACACGCTTGGGGCTCCGGTGGGTCGATCTGTCATTGGCCGCGGCACTGGTCGCCTGTCGAGGCGCGGGAGCCGATTTCCTGCACTTCGGCATCATCGAAAAGGCGACCATGGCAGCACACGTAACAGCGACAACGGAGATATTTCACGGTTTCGCAGCCAAAGAGCTAGACGGGCAAGACCTGCCCAGGGAACACGCGCTATGGAAGATGTTCGAGCATTAGGGGTTGACACCGGCGAGACGGCTCGTGCCCTTCTCCACTTTGACCTGCGGGGATCCATTCCGGCCCCGCGCCGGGGGGACGGTGGAAGAGCAACTTCAGAAACCCATTGACAAAGAGAGGATCATCATGAGCATTTCAAAGATGACAGGCCGAGAGCGTGCGTTTGCGGCGGTCACACGTGAGACCCTGCCCGACCAGCTTCCCGTGAATCCAGTACTGCAGGTACGCGGCATACGCGAAGGCGGCCTGCGGGTGGACGAGGTCATCCACGACGGAGAAGCCGTCGCCATGGCCAAGATCAAAGCCCATCAGAAGTTCGGCGGGGACGTGGTCCTCGCCGGATTGGATATCCTGATGCCGGTGGAAAATCTGGGCGCAAAGCTGGAGTATTTGCCCTATGCGCAGCCATCCCTGGTGGAGCATCCCGCACCCACGCGGGAGGCCTTTTACCGGCTGAAGGACGCCTACGAATCCAGGGGCTTCGATCCGGAGAAGGGTCGCATGCGGGGTGTGCAGAATGAGTTGCAGACCTACATCAAACTGGGGTGGAAAGACACCCATGTGCTCGGCACCAACATCTGCGGTCCCGTCACGACCGCACAGATGGTGACCGGGACTGACGAGTTCTTCACGTACCTGGCCGAGGACCCGGGTCTGGCGCATCAGATCATCGAGCTCTCCCTCGACTGCATCATGAACATCTGTACGATGATGGTCGAGGCGGGCGTGGACGTCATCAACATCCCGGATCCTTTCTGCTCCTGCGACATCCTCCCACCGGACCTTTTCCGTGAGTTCGCGCTGCCGTACCAGAAGCGACTTTTTGCCCACATCTCGGCCACAGGCGGGGTGCCCTTCAGCCACATCTGCACGTACACCGAGCCCATTTGGGAGGACATCGTGGAGAGTGGCGCCGTCTGCCTGAACGGCGACCTGTACCCCAGCGCGGACGTGGCCAAGAAAGCCATCGGAGACCGCATTGCGCTGATGGGCACACTCAGCCCGTACTCGACCCTGACCCACGGCACACCCGAGGATGTCGCCAACGAGGTCAAGAAGCTGGCGGCGGAGGTCGGTGTAGACGGAGGGTTCATTTGCATGCCCGGTTGTGACATCGACTGGACCGTTCCGGACGAGAACCTCCATGCGCTGATTCAGACCTGCGCCTCCATTCGGTACCCCATCGATGTGGAGGCCCTTGGGGACCTGAGCAAGGTGTATCTGCCAGGTCAACCGGGGCATCCGGGACGCCGAGCCGTCTCCACGGAGGCCGATCCTCTGGTCCAGATGGGTATCGGCAGGGCTCCGGCCGCCGAACGCTCCCCAGAGGAGCAGTTGCTCTTCGATCTGGCGAGCGCCATCTTGGACAGCGAAGGTGAACGAGCGGTGGCGCTGACGAGGGACGGCCTGGAGATGGGCCTCACGCCACAACGTCTCATCTTCGACGGGCTCTCCCTGGGCATGCGCATGGCCGGGGACCTGTACGAACGCAATCAGAGATTCATCACGGACATGCTCAAGTCAGCCAAGGCCATGGAAAAGGCCATGCCGCTGCTCACGCCACTGATCGAAAAGCAAAGCGACGCCGAGGGCGCCGAGGCCCCCAAGACCGTGGTCATGGGTCTGGTCCGAGGCAACGCGCAAGACATTGGAAAGAACCTCGTCGTGCTGATGCTCAAGGCCAACGGCTACCGCGTGGTGGACCTAGGGAAAAATGTGCGACCCAAGCAATTCGTTCAGGCGGCCGAGCAGCACGATGCGATCGCTGTGGGCATGTCGGTGATGACCAACTCGTCGGTGGTCTATGCCGAGGAGACCGCAGTCGCCCTCAAGGAGGGAGGCAATGGTACGAAGCGCCTGGTCATGATCGGTGGCGCAGGCGTGAACGAGGAAATCGCCAAGCGAATCGGCGCCAAGTACGGTGTCGACGCCAACGCGGCCGTCGGGCTGGTGGATGGTCACCTGGCGAGAGCCAAGTCGGCTGCGGCATGACCGTCCGGCGCCACGCGAACCCTTAGCTCAGCCCATGAGGTTCTTGATGCCGATCTATGAGTTTCAATGTGATGCGTGCGCGGCCATCACGGATGTCCTGGTCGACCGAAGCAAGAAAGAGCACCTACGGCCAGCCTGCCCGCTTTGCGGAGGTGTGATGATCGCCTCGGAGGTGTCTAGGTTCTGCGTATTGACGAGCCCCTGCGGTTTGTCGCGCGAGCGACAGCGACACAATTCGCGTGGTACAGAATCATGCAGTCACACCACCACGTGCGGATGTGCGGTGCGGAGGCGTCGCCCGAATCCGCTTCAGAAGCAGATCGACGCGGCTTTGCAGCACGGCCAAGAGAGCAAGGCAAGGTGAAGCCGGTCATCCCATTCTCCCGATAGAAGGTCTTCGGGTCAGACTACGGCTTCTTCGCCAGGATGCCGAGCTTATACATGCGGGCGCGCAGAGTGCTCGGGTTCACATGGAGCAGTTCTGCAGCGCCGCCGGAGCCATGAATCTTGCCGCCCGTCTTGTCGAGCACCCGCCGGATGTGCTCCGCGACCACGACATCCAGCGC
>JANQFG010000098.1 GCA_028277985.1 bacterium
CCGGCCTCCAGGGCCTTCAGGGCACTCCCGGCTATGATCGGGATGTCATCGCCAGGAAAATCATAGGAACTCAGTAACTCTCGAAGCTCAAGCTCGACCAACTCGATCAACTCAGGGTCGTCTACCATGTCCGTCTTGTTCAAATACACCACGATATACGGAACCCCGACCTGACGGGCCAAAAGGATATGCTCACGGGTCTGAGGCATGGGACCGTCATTCGCACCCACCACCAGGATCGCACCATCCATCTGGGCAGCTCCCGTGATCATGTTCTTGATGTAGTCAGCATGACCAGGACAGTCCACATGGGCATAGTGACGATTCGGCGTCTCATACTCCACATGCGCCGTCGCTATCGTGATCCCACGCTCCTTCTCCTCTGGAGCCTTGTCGATCTCCTCGAACGGTACGTAATCAGCCTGGCCCTGTTTCGCCAGTATCTTCGTGATCGCAGCAGTCAGCGTCGTCTTGCCGTGATCGATGTGTCCTATCGTCCCTACATTCACATGCGGCTTGCTGCGCTCGAACTTAGCCTTGCCCATGAATTCCTCCGGCTCGTTTGGCCTCCTCCACTACCTGATCGGTAACTGATTGAGGGGCCTGTTCGTAATGGGAAAACTGCATAGTAAAAGTCGCCCTGCCCTGTGTCAAGCTTCGCAGATGCGTTGCGTAGCCGAACATTCTCTCCAGCGGCACTCGGACGGCAACCGTCTGGATTCCTGAGCGGGTGTCCATTCCAAGAATCTTTCCACGTCGTGCGGTGAGGTCGCCGAGCACGTCGCCCACATACTCTTCAGGCACCGCAGCCTCCACATCCATGATCGGTTCAAGCAGAATGCAGCCCGATTGCTTGCAGGCCTGCTTGAATGCCATGAAGCCGGCAGTTCTGAATGCCATCTCCGATGAGTCCACTTCATGGTGTTTTCCGTCCACCAGTCTGATGCGGACGTCCATCACGGGAAACCCTGCGAGCACTCCGGACTGCATTGCGGAGCGTACTCCTTCTTCCACGGGCTTGATGAACTCCTTCGGAATGGCTCCGCCGGTAATCTCGTCGGAGAACTCTATGCCCCCGGCTCGACCGATCGGTTCCACTTCGAGCACCACATACGCAAACTGCCCTTTGCCGCCGGTCTGCTTTGCGTGCCGGTATTCGACTCTGACCCCTTTACTCAGGGCCTCTCTGTACGCGACCTGAGGCGCGCCCACCTCGGCTTCCACCTTGAATTCTCTCAGCAGCCGGTCAACGACAATCTCGAGGTGCAGTTCGCCCATGCCCGACAGCAAGGTCTCCCCGGTTTCGTGGTCAACTTTCACGCGCAGGGAGGGGTCCTCTTTGGTCAGCCTCTGGAGGGCCCTGGAGAGCCGCTCGCTATCATCGCGCGTCTTCGGTTCGACCGCGACGGAGATCACCGGTTCGGGAAACTCCATGGATTCCAGGAGCAATGGGTGATCTTCATCGGCCAAGGTGTC
>JANQFG010000095.1 GCA_028277985.1 bacterium
ATGAAAGGTTCATTTCTACTACTGCATATCAACATTGCTTTGCGCAGTAACATTTCAAATACATAACTACGTAAAAGAGCAATTGGCGACATAGTTCGCGGATGCTTCTTCATGCCGGCAGAGGCGAACTTCACCCAGAACAACCCCGCCAGCATGGTGGACTCATTCAAACCCAACCCGGCCCAGCAACAGCTGACCCCACGGTTGACGCCGTTTGCGCAGTTGAAGCCGCCCTTCTTCTTTGCGCGCGGGAAAGCGCACAGGCGCAGCAACGTACTATTTCTTCCAAAGCAGTACAATACGGCTGACAGCAGCCAGTACCAGTTCGGGAGTCAGCGGGGAAAGGTCCCCCACCTTCCTCTTCTTCTCCCACTTGTACTTCGACAGGAACTTCATCTACAAGTACCTCACCCTCTACCCCATCTACTACCACAGCAAGGACTGCTGCCTCGGCCAGGTGCGCACCTTCTCCACCTGCGCGACCTCCGGCAGCAGGCAGCAGCAGCACCGACCTCTACGAGAGCCACAGCGCCTCGTACGTCCTCCAGTACAACCTCGACGGGAGCCACAGCGCCCCGTACGAGTTCATCTCCCACGCCAAGCGCCATAGTGCCTCGAGCGCCTGACGAACCACAGCCCCGCCAAGAGCCACAGTGCCTGGACGGTGGTCTGCTACGTCCATAGGAGCCACTACGCCCCACGGACCCTCGACCTCCAGTTCAACCTCCGGACTCACGACCTCGGGCTCTGGACCCACAACCTCCAGGTCAACCTCCGGATCCACAGGACTGACGTCACCAAGGTCGACTACGTCTCGTCCATCAACAGCAATCTTGATTGCCATTGAGCCTTGATTGCCCTTCTACTACGTCGAGCATTGTTCTCGTACGTAGCTACTACCTGCTAGTGAGCACACTGCCACCAGCACCACCATCAGCAATATGGTCCTCGGGAAGAGTGCCGAGAACCCCGCCAAGGAGAGTAACTCCAACAAGGAGACTCCCGCAACCCACGGCCATGCCACCCGAAGCAGGGGCACGGTCCAGGACGTCCCATTGCCGGACACCCGCTGCCCGCCGCAGAAGCGGCAGGAAGATGCTGCCTCAGAGGAGGCTGCGGCCCTCGCCATGAGGTCAACGCCCATGTCGGTGGCCACCGAGGCCAGCGGAATCTCCGCGGACTCCCTTGACATCCCCTCCAGGGAGAACACTCCCTTGGACATGACGACTATGGCCACGGAGAACATTCCGGACCCGTTCCAGCCGGAGAGGCACCCCCTCCAGCCCGGCATGCACGCCCACCTGTGGGTGGAGCTCAACGTCACGGCGGACAAGCTGCCGCTGTTCGACAACCTTGACCTTTCCCCGATGGAGGTCATGAACCACATGGCGAACACCTACGCCATCATCTCGGGTCAGCATGTGAGGACGCACGCCCTCTACTATGACCTGACCAAGAACATCAAGCCGCAGCACTTCAACCCCCTCAGGCATTTGCTTGGAAGGGGACAGTGCCAGATGTGGGACCTCTCCCACCTCTTGGACCAGCTCCCCACCAGGGCCAAGCTGGCCAAGGCCAACACGGTGGAGGCCTGGCAGGAGTACCTGCTTGGCGAGGAGTGCCAGCAGGACATCTTCCTGGCCCTCATGATCACCGTCGTCATCTGCCACAAGATCCTCAACTTGAGGTACATCTACAATGGCTACACCATGCTCCTCAACCTCCTGGACACCCTGGCTGATACTGAGGCCATAAATATGTCGAAGCCCGCTCAGAGGATGTTCGGCATTGCCAGGAGGGTCGCCAAGCTCGCCATCCATGCTGCCAAGCTCGAGCTGGAGAAGGAGGGCACAGATGCTGGTGACAAGATCACGAGCACGCCCACCACGTCCAACCACAAGGACAAGACTGACACTCCCGCGTCCCGTACTGACACGGACGTGGAAGAGGAGACGGTCATCTACAACAATCAGGATGACTCGGTCGTCATCACAAATGACGCCGAGGAAAACAACCAGGGTGCTGAGGTGCTCCAGCAGGACAACCTCGGAGAGAAGGCCCAGGGGATCCTTGCCAAGGATCACGACGGCACTGTCCGTCACATCGCCGGGAAGACGGACGACGCCATCATGAGGCTCAGAGAGAGATATAATCTCTCGGGGCCCAAGGCAACCTCGACGCAGCTCGGAGACCTTGGCGGCGGAGGCGATGCCCCTCCCAAGGATCATCCCCTTCCACGCGACAATCGCAGTGAAGGAACAAGCGGCTACAATGCGGCCTTCTCCACCATCTTCGGAGATGGAGCACGTCGCAGCGCGGCCAACAATGCCACAGC
>JANQFG010000111.1 GCA_028277985.1 bacterium
CTTCGATGCGCGCCACACCCTGCTGGGTATAGCGAACGAGATCGGCGGCCCTTTCCGAACGGCCCGTCAGCCGGCCAAGGTCGGTGATCTCCCTGTAGACATCCTCGAGTCGCTGGAGGAAGACGCCGTAGACCGGTATTCCTCGCTGCTCGATCGACTCGATCGCCTCGGTCTGCTCGGCCCAGAGGATCACGAGATCGGGTCGCAACGAAACGACGCTCTCCAGGTTGATGAAATCCCAGTTGCCGGGCGCAGGCAGCGATTTGTCGCGAACCCGTTCATCCAGGGAGGCATAATAGCGGTTCACGCTCTCGGTGTACACGTTTCTCGAGATGCCTATGACGCGGTCTTCCGCCCCGAGCATGTAGAGGCCTGACAGGCCGCTCTCGATCAGGCACACGATGCGGCCAGCCGGTTCCTCGAATACAAGCTCCTTGCCGCGGAAATCGGTCACCCGGATCGGTTCGGCAATCCCTTCCGGTGCGCCGGGGCCCTCGGCGGCCCCGAAAACCGGGAGACACACAAGAAGGATGACACCGAGAGCCGCGCTGCGACCGAACCTCCTCGACATCGGTTAGAATCTCCCCTCCACGCCGCCAAGCACCGAGAACCCGGTGTCCACGAACTGCCAGGGCAACTCGTATCGATTGTCCGTCAGGTTGTAGAGGTCCACATTCAGACGGATCGAGCTGTCAGGGGTCTCATAGACGACCTGCTGGATATTGGCACTGAAAACCTCGTAGGGGCCAAACTCCTTCCGACCGCTGTTGGATGTGCTGTCATAGTAGTTGCCCACCACGTGTACGTAGGGAGAGATGGTGAGGCCGAACGGAAACTGCGCGGTGAGCCCCACGTTGCCCATGTGGTCCGGCACGAAGGGGACGTCGGACCCGTCCTGATCCGGGTCGATTTCATTCTCCACGTCCGTGTTGGTGTAGGTGTAGTTTGCAAACCAGTGGACGTAACGATTCACCACCTGCCGCATTTCGACCTCTACGCCGTAAGTTCTCGTCTTGCCGGCGTTGATGGATTGGCTCTGTGAGGGATCCTCGCTCACGCGGTTCTCCACGATCGCATCGTCGACCTGATTCATGAACACACGTACTCCCGCATGGAGGCCCCCGAAGGTGACCACCTCCGCCCCCACGTCCGTCCCGATGCCGCTCTCCGGATCCAGGTCCGGATTCGGGAGCTGACCATTCTTGCCGGGCACCCCTGCGTCCTCCGGCTTCAGGGTCCCTCCCACGGACTTGGCGGAAGGCACGATGAAGCTGGATCCACCGTTCGCAAACAGAGAGAGCCAGTCGAGGGCGGCGAAGCGGACCCCTGCGCTCCAGAGAGGCCGGGTCCAGGTCTCATCCGATACGCCGGGGGTCACCCCGCTGATCAAGTCGAATTCGTTCTTCGTTGTGTTGACGCGAACGCCGGCCCGAAGGGTCCAGCGATCCAGCACGAGCTTCTCCTGGACATAGGGGCCGATATTGTACGCAAGCGCGTCGTTGATGATGGACTCGATTCCGCTCACCTCCGACTTGGTCTTGTATGTGGCGAGCTGTCCGTCCACGCCGGCGGTCAGGAGGCTCTTCCCCCAATGGCTGAAGGTAAAGGTGAGGTCCATGGGCACGATGTTCTGCTCGACGCCGCTGCGTTCTCTGAAGTTCAAGTTGTCCGGGAAGTTGTCGTCCGACCATTCCCTGTCGTAGTTCCTGTAGCCCACCTTGAGCTGCCCCTGCAGCGCATCGCTGAAGGGATGGCTATAGACCGCATTGACGGTTGCGTACCGGTGGTGGAAGTCCCGGTTGGGTCGCCCCGTGTCTCCCGTGTGCTGCGTGTAGTGGCCGAAGAGAGACACCTTGTGATCTCCGTTGCCGAAGAAGTGTGCCACCTTCCCGTAGAGCTTGATCTTCTGATACCCCGGATTGTCGATCATGTTGAGCCAGGAGTTGGAAGTGCCGTAGTTCGTGTAGGACGATCTTTCGAAATCACCCCCGAGGAAGTAGTGAAAATCACCCGAGTTGCCCTGATGAAACGCCTTGGCCTTCAATGTGTCCCATGAGCCGCCCAGAAGGGCGAATCGGGTCATCGGCTCGTCGATCCGGTCACGGAGGACGAGATTCGTGATGCCGGCCAAAGGCGTCTGATTCCCCGCGAAGTCACTGGACAGGTAGTTGGAGTACATCACCGAGGCCGGGCCTCTCTGGACTTCCGCCCTGTCCAGGATCCAGGGGTCCAGGCTCTGGGTGTCGACAAAAGAGTCGATGGGAAGTCCATCGAGCAGGTAGGAATTGTACTTGGGCCCGAGACCGCCGTAGGAGCCCCAGTTCGCATCGTTTCGAGACAGGACGCTCACAAAGGTCCCCGGCTGGTAGCGGAAGAGTTCGGAAATGTTGCCCATGCCCACAGGCGTTCGGTCGATCTGCTGCTGGTCGATGACTGCGATCCTCTGGGTCACGTTCTCCTGGTTCTGTGGAAGCTTGGACTCGGTAACGACGTATTCCTGCATGTCATAGACATTGTCCTTGGTCGCATCCTCTTCAGGCGCTTCTGCATGAGCGGCGAGCGGAATCAGAATCAGGACCAGGATGCAGGCAATCGGCGAGCGATGGAACCTTCTGTCACGGGCGCACAACCCCTTCACGAATGTCATTCTACCCCTCCTTGAACATGTTTGGGTCGCTGCTATCGAACGAAGCCCCCTCCGGCTCCGTGAACGGCGCGACCGAAATCCGTAGCACGATATCAAGATCCGTATTACCGGTCAAGAAAAAAAGCCCCGGGAAATCCCACCCCTCTATACAAATCGGGGACAGCCACTCATTTGTGAACTGTTGTTGGCAATTCGGGGACAGCCACCGAACTATGTGGAGTTCGGTGGCTGTCCCCGAATTGTGAACGGTTGTTCACGGGCTGTGCCCCACTCGCCCGTTTTTTCACCGGGCGCCCTGGTTGCGCCCGAAACCTCTCCCTTTTTCGTGTGTTTAAGCTTGTAGTGGCTACACACGATAGGTACCACAAACCTCAAGAATCATGGAGGCGCTCTATGTCCAGATATCACTTCGTCGGAATCACCCTGGCCGCTTTCCTGTCTCTCCTGATCCTGGAACTCGACGTTTCCGCCGGCGAGAAATCCCGGTCGGGCAAATATCAGGGTCGGAAAACCAGTGGGACCTGGCAGCAGAAGGTCAACCGGTCGAAGGGTCACGTCGATCGGACCACAACCTGGCAGAACGAAAGGGGAAAAGGAAGCCGCACGACCAACAGGAACTGGAACAAAGAGACCGGAACAGGCAATTACTCGTCGATCACCAACCGGGCGAATGGAACGAGCACCTCGCGTCAGGGCACGGTAACCAGGACCGGCGAGGGTTCCTACGTCGTCGACGGCACCCGAACTACCCCGAACGGCAAAGTCATCGACGTTGACAAGACCCTCACAAAGAACCCTGACGGTTCCCGCTCGCTGCATTCCGTCTACACGGGCCCCGAGGGTCAGACCAGGACGGTGGACAGCAACCTACAGAGGACCGACACAGGTCGCAGCGTATCCGGCACTTACTCCACCGGCGACGGCAGGAGCGGATGGTTCGACTCCAATGTAACGCGCACGGAAACCGGGGTGGTGAAGGATCAGTCACGAACGAACCAGGACGGAGAGACCTGGCAGAGAAACATCAACCGCTCCCGCGACGGCAACACGGTCACCCGGGACGTCACGGTCACCGACCCACACGGCCAGACCCGCAGCTATACCCAGAGCGTGGAGGTGGACGAGTAGAAGTCGGGGTTTTGGGTCAGCCCAGAAGTCTCTCGAGCAGAACGTCTTCGACGTTCCGACGCCCGTCGACGACGGCCAGCACATAGACCTTCTCACCCTCGATCCTGTAGATCAGCCGCCATGGCTTGATCACGATCTCGCGGTATTTTGATATGCCATGTTCGAGGAGTTCGGGTACGATTCGGCCCCGTTCGGGGCTACGGTCCAACTTGGCCGCCCCGGCCTTGATCCGGTTCAGGATTTTCAGGGCCGCACGGGCATCCTCCTCGGCGATGTAGTTGACGATTCTGACGAGGTCCTTTTCGGCAACCGCGGCCCAGAGGATTTCTCGAGCCTTCTTCATTTCTTGCCGATCGACTGCTCGATTCGGGAAAACACCTGTTCCTGGGAGCGCACACGGCCTTTTCGAACGTCCTCCTCTCCCTGTGAAAGCAGCTTCATCAGGCCCAAGGCCTTTCTCATGCTTTCATAACTCTTCGGATCCTGAAGGACCGCCTTTGGCTCCCCGTTCTGGGTAATGATCACAGGTCGATGCGTCTCGTTCACCTGTTTCAACAGGTCTGCGGCCCGGTTCTTGAGGTACGTTATAGGCCGGATATCCTCTTCCATGCTCATGATCGGCTCCTCCTGACCTTTTATGGTACCATATTCGGTCCGATGGTCAAGGGACTCAAGGAAAGGAGACTCCTGACATGTTCCCTAGGACATTGCGAGCCGAAGGCGTGGCAATCTCCCGGCTGGACGTTCTATGGCGTTCGGGGATTGCCGCGTCGGCTGCGCCTCCTCGCAATGTCCTCATGGTGCTCGGCGCTCCCCGCGCGGATGTAGGATAGGTTCTGATCCCTAACCCCTCACTGCGGCTCTACCCGCGTCAGGAGCTCTGTTGCGACCTGTCTCTGCTTCGGAAAGCGTTTCGCCTTCTTGAGCGCTTCGCCCGCAAGTTCCTTTTTGTCGAGCTGGAGAGCGCAGTATCCCATCATCAGGTAGGCTCTCCCGTCCTTCGGATCCAGACGCGCACTCTCCTTAAAGGCGTGGTAGGCACCCTCGAAATCGTCCTCCATGTAGTTCAGGTCGCCTACCAGGGACCAAAGCGTCGGCGTGGCCCTTTGTTTCAATGCCTCCACCAAGGTCTGACGCGCCTGTACGGGCCGGTGGGCTGAAAGATAGGCCGAGGCAAGACGCTCATATTCTTCGGGCGACGCCCCGGAGGCAAAAGCCTTCTCATACTGGATGCAGGCGAGCAAAGGCACCTGGATCGTGGCGAAGAGATCCCCGAGCAGGACCGTTTCTTCCCGGGAAAGGGGGGTAAGGTAACCGTAGATGGTCAAGGCCACCGCAGCCATCTGGTAGTTCTCCCGGCTGGCTTCGAACTGGTAGGAGAGTTTCCAGGTCTCCGGCTGATCCCCGTAAAGCCGCATCATCCACTCGATGAGGCCCTCTGCCTTCTCTTCCTCGTCCATGTCGAGGTAGATGTTGAGCAGGGCTTGAAACCACTCCTTGGCCGGAGCCCCATGCCGGCCCGAAACCAGGGTCTCCAGGATGGGGGCCGCCCGATCCTGATGACCGTCGAGCATGTGGGCAACGGCTGCATAGTAGAGAAGAGCCGGGTCCTTCTCGTCCTCCTCCGCCACATCGAAGCCCCTGGTCAGGGCCTGGGCCGCAAGCCCATACCGTTTCAGATCATAGGCAACCTGTCCCAGGTTCACCCAGGCCGCCCCGAACGCAGGATTCAACTCCACGGCGGCCCCGTAGCGGGCCAGGGAGGGCTCCTTGCTTCCCGCGAGATAGAGGGCGTTCCCGAGAGTGAACTCGATGAGGCAATGATTCCTCTCCGGTTTCTTCTCGACGAACTTCTCCAGGATGCGGATCGCCTTCTCGTACTCCTCACGGTCCATGAGCTGCTGCGCTTCATAGAGAACCCTTGACGCACCTACCGACAGACCCCGGGTCACATCCTTTACGTCGCCCTTGTTCCCCCCTTCCCCTTGCTCGGCACCTGCCGATGTGAAGAGCAGCAGGCCGGAGAGGAGCAGAAGAAGGCTGATGAGATGGCCCGATCTGGACTTCGTGACTCGCCCCTTCACTTCGTTCCTCGTATAGTTGGGATTGGGCGGCGCGGCCTGACCCCTGACCCCCGCTCCCTGATCCCTGCAGTTCTCACTTCAACTCAAACCGTATCGTGGTCACCACCCAACTCGAAACCGCCTCTCCCATGATCATTCCCGGCGAGAACTTCCATGAGGGCAGGGTCTGTATCACGCTGCCTTCGAACACGCCCTTTGGAGATGCATCCAGGACCGTAACACGGCTGACCCTTCCCTCATCGTCCACCAGGAACTTGACCCGAACATATCCCTCGATCTCCATCCTCTTCGCCTTGAGAGGATAGAGAGGCGACATGCTCACCAGGGGTCTGGGCGACTGATCCAGCTCCCCCAGTTCGTAGAAGCGCCCGACGGCTATCGGGGGCCCGCTCACGATTTTCGGATTCAACTCCATGGGGAAAGGGAGAGGATCCATCTCGAGTGGCTTGATACGAGGGCGGAGGTCGGGGGTAACGAACTCGGGGATCTCTTCCGGCTCCTCCCTCTCCGGCGGAGGGGGCTCTTCCTCCGGAGGAGGCGGCTCCTTTTCGCGAACCCGCACAAGATGGACCGGCGCCGGATCCGTCATCTCGGAAAGGGACGGGGTCTTCTGTGTCAGCGAGGCAAGCAGAAGAAACAGAAGGCCGTTAACCAACAGGGCAAAGGCGAGTGCGGGAAGCAGCCATAAGGGCAGTCGCTCACGCATCTCTTCTCGCCAGTGAGGCGGCGGGACTTGCTTCTTGCGCTCCAAGGCGGCAGCGATCCTTCATCCGAGTCCGTCCATTCATCCTTGCATCCATCTTCTCCATTCTTTCATACCACCCGGGACCCCTGTTGTCGATGGCCCCGGGGCCGCTCGAGACGCGTTCCCATCCACTTGCAGAGGGCAGAAGAGGGCGTTTGACAGATAGTTAGGAGTGGCTTAGTTTGCTAGAATGGATTAATAATATTTGTCGTGCCGAAATACGTGAGACCCTCTCCTAAGCCGGTTGCATCCGGACGTACAGACCGACCGGACCTCAACCGGCTCTACTCGAATCATGGAGAAGTTCCATCGGGGAGTATTTTGCGCACCCCGTATCGACCACACGAGCAGAAACACCCGAGAAACCGAGGGGGCGTGAAATGGGTCCCGCATCCCACGAACAGGCTATCCTCGAGAAGATCGCCAATCACATGGAGTTGGCCGAAGAACACGTAGTCGAAAATCTCATGGAAGCGATCCGTACCGAGGTTCCCGTGAAAGATCTGGAATACGTCTGGAAGCACGCCCGGTCGTGGGATAGGGTCACATTCGTCTTGCGGAATCGAGGTGTGAGCCTGGAAATGGAGGGAAAGCTCCCAGAGGGCAGGTCGAGGGCGATACATTCATCTCCCAGCAGAAGGGCACACGGCTGAACGGCCAGGTGAAGGTGGAGGAGATCGGCTCCATCTGGCTCGTGTCCGGGCCCTTTCATCGGTTGGACAATCATTC
>JANQFG010000150.1 GCA_028277985.1 bacterium
GCCGCGGGAGATCTGGACCTTGAGGGACCTCGATGGGCTGGTGTTGCGCAAGTTCTCTCGACTGGTCGGTGACACAGACTGGAAGAAGGACACGATCCATCGAGAGGGCCAGGTCCTGGCGACGGAAGATGGGACGGGCCGGAGGGATGCGCACCTCGATCACCTCGGAACGGTGCGGCTCTGGACGGGTCCGGGCGGCAGCTCACCCGTCCACCACAACTACCTGCCCTTCGGCGAGGAGGTCTTCGAGAACCTGGATGGGCAGGAACTGCGGTTCACGGGGCATGAGCGGGACCTCTACCCCTCGCCGGGGTGCTCGGGGACGACGGCCGTGAACGGACAGACGCTGTCGACCGGGCAGACGATCACCGGCTGCGATGCCGTGACGAGCGAGGACACGACGGTGACGTCGACCGAGGAGGTGCGGTTTCGGGCGGGGAGCTCAGTGGAGCTCGGCGAGGACTTTGTCGTCGCCGAAGACGGGGTGTTTACGGTGGAGCTCGATGCGAATCTGAACACCGATCTCCAGGACCTGGACTACATGCATGCGAGGTACTGCAGTCCGTGGTGGGGGAGGTTCCTGGCCAACGATCCTGCGCCCGAGAGCGTAGTCTCGTCGAATCCACAGTCGTGGAATCGGTACACCTATGCGATCAACAATCCGCTCAAGTACGTGGACCCGAACGGCGAGTTCACTGCTGCTTCGATTGCAGATCGGGGGCAAGAAGCCATTCTGCAAGCAAAGGAGGCCGCTACACGGGGACTGTCCGACGGCTCAATCGCGGGGATCGCTGCCGCCACTGTTGTCGGAACTGCTGCCGATGTTGCTGGCCTAGTCCTCGAGCCTCTTCGTGCCGGGGAGGCCCTCGGAGAAGCGATCGGCTCAGGAAGTGGGGCTCTGAGTACCACTCGCGCCACTTTGGTCGACACTCTCCGAGTTGTGGGGATTGTGGCTCCCCTTGCAGGCAGTGCTCGAGCTGTCCTGGGCCGGACCGTTCTGGATGGGAAGAGGCTGGCCACCGGGACTCAGCTCTTCGGTGGTCGTGGCGGCAGTCAAGTGAAGAGCTTGTCTGCACCGCCGAACAGTGTCGTCCGTGGCGGCGGCGAACGGCTGTTCGTGACCAACGCTCGAGGTGAGGTCGTGAAGGACATCACAAGAGGCCGCGTGCGACCCGTCAACCCTGGGCAGGGCTTCGGCCCGAAGCGCAAGCCAACCGAAGAAGAGCTCAAGCTGCTTGATGAAGTATTCAGGAAAGAGTGAGGACCAAGGCTATGGGTGAAGGTTCTTGGCGTACCTCCGTCGACGAACTTGTGTCGACGTTCAGAAGCACAGTCAGGGGCCTGGTACCTAGTCTGCAGCAGGTAAGGATTCCCATCGGAGTACGTCCCGGTGTGGATGCCTGGGACGACATCACGGAGGTCCTCTTCAAGCACTTCGTTGTGGAGCCGATTCGCTGGTCTCTTCCTGAGGCGGAGATGGAGGGCTTTGGGCTCCCCTGCTACGAGATGGACTACGAGAACTACAGTGAGTTCCGAGGCCTACTTCGGGTGGAGGCTCCCACACTCGACGGGCGCTCGAATGGTGACGTACTCGTCTTCCATAGCTTCGCCGTCTCATCCAGGCGCCGGGATCTGAGCACCGTTGTTGCTTGTCCCGTTGGAGAAGACTGGTCTCGAGGAGGACATCTGGTAGAGCTTGAGTATGAGCGGTGCGAGTTCCGGTGCCTGGTGAAGCGACTAAACGGCGCAGTCGACGAACTGGCAGCCATCCAAGTCTCTCTCTAAATCTTGCGCCTCTGCTGCACCGCGCCCTGAGAGGTGCCATCCGTTACGGGGAGACCGGTTTCGGGAAGCCCGGGCCCAGGTGCCGCGCAGGGCAGCGAGGGGCCCCTTCGGCGGCGATCTTTCGAGTAGGCTCCACGAAAAGGGTGGAACCTCTCCTCCGGGCCGCAGGGGCCTACAGACAGGCGAGGATGCGCTCGATCAGCTCGAGGGGGTATCGTCTGCGCAGGATGATGCGAGATCGGGCAAGTCAAGCAAGCTCATCGACTCGATCGAGAAGAGCAAGCAGCGGCTACAGGCGTCCCTAGACCGAATCAAGACGCTGGAAGATGCGGAAAGAGAGTTCCCGAGAGAGAAAGAGGACAAGGAGAGTGAAGAACGAGACCAGGAGTGACTACAAGCGGCGCTTCGAAGAGGCCATTCGTTTGCGGGATTCGAATCGCCTAGACGAAGCTGCAGTCGCCCTTCGAGCACTCACGAGCGATCGAAGTGATCGGCCTGAAGCCGCTCTCGTCCTCGCTGAGCTACAGCTGAGGCAGGGGTACTTTAGGGAGTCCACGAAGCTATTCTCTGAACTGGTTGAGATGTACCCGGCGTCTGAGAAGGCGTCGCTTGGGCTGTTTCACTCTCTATGGGGTATTGGGCGCCGAGAGGACGCCGTGGCCGAAATGCGGCGGTACAGAGCAGACTACGAATCGATGGAGTACAGAAGGCTGCTGCGCGAACTGGATGCCGAGGGCGTTAGCCTACCGGCGAAGTAGGTCGCGGGGCAAGAGGTCCAATCGGGTTAGGCAATCGATGCGGAGCCTAACGCATGACTGACCCTTCTCGTCGGGGGCGGATGAGGTATCGATTCTGGGCGCTGGGCGGGCTGGTCCTGGGTGCCTTTCCTGGAGTGGCCTATCTCAGGGTCCGGGCGGCAGAAGCCAGTGACGACCACTGGGGTGCGTACTTGCTCCTTGGTCGGCACTTGCTGGAGCACGACTGTGAGCGTGCCAAGGAGTACTTGGGTCGGTACCTCGAGCGGTCGGAAGACAGTGATGCCGAGGAGCTGCTTGCTATCGCGAGCGAGGAAGGCTGTGAGGCAGCTCAGGAACTCGCACGGGTACTAGGGGGCCCGGGGCCAGGTGGCCACGAAAAGGGTGGAACCTCTCTCGGGGA
>JANQFG010000192.1 GCA_028277985.1 bacterium
ACCGTTGACGTGACTGAGAATGTCTGCCTCATCGTCCGCCTCCTGACCCTCGAGCGACCCTCCGGATACCCTCTCGTCCCCTTCTAGCAGGGCGCTCTCGGGCACCACAACGCACGCACAGGTAGCCAGCGGCCAACCCCACGGGGGTGGGCCTACGGCCGGACCTGTCTCCCTCGTCTCAGACTTTCTTCTTCGAGCCGAAGACTCTCGTAGCAACCTCGACAGCTTTCGGGGGTCAGGTCAAGAGAACCTCTCAAGGTGCGAACCTCTCGAGGTGCTCAAAGGAGGTTCCCGAAAGGGAAAGGGGGAAATCTCCTGGCGCGGGAGATCGGGCGCGGGATCGCGGGACCTCCCCGTCCAACGGCCTATGCTACGTATAGCTGCCTCCAAAGCGTCAAGAAATCGAACACTTGGCCCGTCGTAGTATCGAAACCATCGATCCAGCCTCGGCCAAGCCACCCTTCCCTTCGCTGCTTGCTGAAGTAGAAACGCCGGTCGGCAGAGTACAGTGGGCGCACCACAGGGTGTTCCGCTGAGCCGAAGAGGACTTGTAGCGGGAGTTCGGCATTTATCGCGAGGCGATCACCAAGAAACTCGCCCCTCCTGAACCTCGGCGACTCGACAGCAAGCCACTCGAGCGATCCATCTTCTAGGCTGAAGCGAGCAACCGACAATGTGGGGCGGCCTCCTCTTCTTTGGCCAGCGAGGTACAGCTGACGCCCCTCCGAATCCCAGCGCAGATAGCTGCGCTTCCAGTAGTATCCCCACGGCCGTACAGGCACGAGATCGATTACCTCCCACCGGTCGAGTAGCTCCGCGCCGTCCCGATCGAGTAGAAGAACCTCCCGGCCGACCAGCACACCTAGCCTCCTGCCAAGGGGATCCCAAGTTGGGGAATCGATAGCGGCACCAGAAGGAGCGTTGAGCAGCACTCGCTCGTGAGCCCCTCCGACCTGCCATTCGAGGAGCTGGCAGCCTCTCGCCGCCCGACTCGCGTTCTCCCAACGACGCCCACGGGGGATCCCCACGCATCGGACTGCGACAAAGCTCCCTTGGTCGGGATGAACCGAGGGCGAGTAGTACCCGGTTTCCAAGCGATCGTCGAAGACATCGTCCGGGGCCCACTCAGCCTTCTTGTGATCGAGTTTGCGACCAAGCCCATCCAGAACGAGAACCCCGGACTCCTTTTCCACGCCGACGACGACCGCTCTCAAGGCATCCCGCCTCTCGCCATCGCTGCACCCCGCCAGCCCGCTCGCGAGGGCCGCCGCTGCAACCACCGCAAGCCAGCCGACTCTCTGTCCCCGGTCCGCCTTGTTGCTCCTAGAAGATGAACCGCTGGGGACCATACGAAATCACTCCACGTGGCATGCCCGGGAAAGGGTGGGACCAATAGAAAGGAGGGAAGGCCGAACCTACTCCCAGAGGGTACTCGAGGTCAGTCCGTTGGCGATCAGCATCCGGCAACCTCCCAAACCTCCTGTGGCAAGCCATATTCGCATAGACGACGATGTCATTCTCCACAACGTCGTCGATCTTGCCGTGACGCGACTGGATCGGGATATTTCTGACTTGAGAGCCGTGTGGACTGCTCGCCCGGCCTCCTCCAAGCCTCCTTGGGTTGCCACTTCGAGTTGGATCATAGAAGTTGATTGTCGAGAGGACCTCGCCGTAGTCTGGGTCGCCGGGTTTGCCCAAGAGAGGTTCCACCCTTTTCGGAGATCGTAACCGAGAGATCCGCCTTCTCGTTTCCGTCCTACGTATCGATGGCCCGAGATCTGCGCTTCATCCCACCTGACTCCCTCG
>JANQFG010000209.1 GCA_028277985.1 bacterium
CTTTCGCATTTCATGTTAGTCATACCTCCAGACCAGCCCCATCTCGCATCAATGTCCAGTTGCTATGTTGAATCTTCAGGATTTCAAGACTACTACGCAGTACTCATGCTCCCAGTCCACCCCGTTCCGGCATCGATGTCAGGTTGAAAGTCTGAAATCTCGGGGTTTCCATATCCCATGTAGAACAAGCCAAATTGGGGGGAAATCTGCTTACTGCCTGAGCGGTGCCCGGCATAAAGGCGGCGTGAACTTGATCCAGGCTCTTGTGTGGAACGTGGGAACCTGTCGTCCCGATGCAAAGGGAGAAACTCAAGTGGAGGACCCACAAGGGTGAGAGTACCGAAGCGGGGCACAGGGGCGGATCAGCCCGTACGAGCGAAGAAATCCCGTAACGGGGATGGAGCAACGGGTTGGATCGTCCGGTTCTACCGGCTGGCCAACCGGAAACTGGAGGAGCCGGATCGAGTAGGGCAAAGCCGTTCCGTATTTCCAAGAAGCTGGTATGGGAGGCGTACAAGAGGGTAAAGGCGAACAGAGGCGCAGCGGGCGTGGATGAGGAGTCCATCACGGATTTTGAGAGGGATCTGTAGAACAACCTGTACAGGATCTGGAATCGGATCTCCTCGGGCAGTTACTTTCCACCGGCGGTACGCACGGTAGCGATCCCCAAAGGAGGCGGTGGCCAGCGTTTGTTGGGAATTCCAACGGTCTCGGATCGCATTGCGCAGATGGTCGTGCAGCTCGAATTCGAGCCAGAACTGGAACCTGTATTCCATGAGGACTCCTGTGGATATCGGCGCGGCAAATCCGCAGTGGATGCCGTCCGAATGGCCCGAAAGCGGTGCTGGCGTCTTGACTGGGTGATTGATCTCGATATCCAGGGATTCTTCGACAATCTGGATATCGAGCTACTGTTACGAGCAGTCAGAAAGCACACCGACTGCAAGTGGATCGTGCTTTACATTGAACGGTGGCTCAAAGCGCCGGTACAGATGGAAGACGGTACGTTGGTGGAAAGGGAGAAGGGTGTACCCCAAGGCGGGGTTGTCAGTCCCTTGCTTTCCAATCTCTTCCTGCATTATGCCTTTGATGAGTGGATGCGCCGAAATCATCCGCACATTCCCTTTGAGAGGTACAGCGACGATATTGTTGTTCATTGCATTTCGAAGGGCCAAGCCACAGAGATGACAGAGTGCATTGGACAGCGGATGGAGGCATGCAGGCTGGCACTCCACCCTGAAAAGACCCGGATTGTCTACTGCAAGGATGGCAGACGCAAGGGGAACCATTGCAATGTCAAATTCGACTTCTTGGGGTCGTCCTTTCAACCGAGAATGGTTCGCAGGCCAGGAGGTAACCTGTTCTTGGGCTACACTCCGGCAGTCAGTATGAAGGCGTCCAAGCGGATGCGGGATGTCATTCGTAGTTGGCAACTGCACAACCGTAGTGACAAGAGCCTGGAAGAGCTGGCTCGCAAGCTCAACCCGGTTGTTCGAGGGTGGGTGAACTACTACGGCCATTTCACGCGATCTGCCCTTCGATCGGTCTTCAATCCACGGCATTTCATGCTCGCCAAATGGGCTATGCGGAAGTACAGGAGGGTACGAGGACGCCCAAACTGTGCACGTCGGTGGCTAAAGCGGATTCGCAAAAGAAACCCGGACCTGTTTGTGCATTGGCAGCTGTCCTTGACGCCTGTGGCTGGACGATAAGAGCCGGATGAATCGAGAGGTTCACGTCCGGCTCTGTGAGGGGCTGAGGGGGAGGTTCCCTTGGTCTACTCGACTGTCAGGTCGAAGTCCCCTTGGTCTATGAGTCCGGACCCCGAGAATGGTAGTGCAATCTTGGAATCTCTCTCCAGACCTGATAGGAGAAGAGCAGGATCCGTTCCGACCGTGGGTAGACAGGAGATTCCTAGTGGGATTACTGCGATGGAGAATGGATATGGGACTGATTAGCACGACAGGCGGGTTCTGTTACATAGAGTGTGATAGTCTGAATTGTAACAAGGAAAAGGTTGAACATATCGATGTGCATGGGAGAGCAGAGGGAGCCAATGGGTCTGCCCAAATTATGCGAAGATACCTGAAAGGGGATCAGAAGAGAGGTCGCGATCGAGGGAACGAGCCGAGGTCAGATCTGAGAGATATCGGGCGTTCAATGTGAACTGCCCCTGTATTACCGGAGACTCCATTCTTCTAGAGGATGGGGTCATGGTCATGACAATACGAGATAGCAACTCGCTCCTCGATTCTCTCACTCCCTCCCAACCTATGCTCTCAATCCGTTGTAGGTTGAAAGTGGGCCGGCAACTGAGCGTAGCGACGCCGGGGTTTTCAAGACAATTCGTTGCGACATAGGAGAGCTTTGGAATGAGGCCTGAGTTGTCTGGCATGTGATTTCTGTCTGGGCAAGTAAGCCGGAATTAGTGAAGGCGGTCCGCTGCCTATGCGGCAGCTTTGACTGGGCCGGAATTCTCTGCATCCATACAGTCGAGCAGTTCACGGACCGCGGCGAGCAGGCCCAGTCGCGCGAGCGGCTTGGGGAAGGCCCGATCCGCCCCCAGGGCGCGCGCAATTCCCAGAAAATCTCCACCAGGAAAGACACGGAGGCCGCCTGAGACTGCGATCAGCTTCACCTGCGGGAATTTCTCTCGCACCGTGCGGATCACCTCCAACCCGTCCGACTCGGGCCTGAAGATGTCCGTTATAACGAGATCAGCAGGGTTTTTCTCCATCGTTTGTAACCCCTGTTTGCCATTTGCAGCCAATAGGACCGTGTATCCC
Organism: bacterium; assembly: GCA_028277985.1. Classification (GTDB taxonomy): domain Bacteria; phylum Desulfobacterota; class DSWW01; order DSWW01; family DSWW01; genus S015-6. The sequence goes on from JANQFG010000209.1 coordinate 2,787, forward strand.
TCCGCCACGAGTATTTGCCGGAGCAGGTTTCTGACAGGCTCCTCGTCGTCGATGACCAGAACCGTGCCCTTCCGCGACGCTGCGCGGCCATCCGATCTTGTTCCTATCGCTTTGCGGATGCCTTCGGCCAATTCGCGGCTGGGCACAGGCTTCATCAGGACTCCCTTCAATCCCAGCTCACGGGCCTTCTCCGACGTGAAGGACTCGCTGAAGCCGGTGCATAGTAGAACCGGGATCCCAGGTCGTATGCTTGCAAGTTCCTGCGCGAGTTCCACACCAGAGAGATGCGGCATGGTCATGTCCGATATTACCAAATCAAAGGCGAAGGGATTTGCACGAAAAGCCTCTAGGGCTTCCATACTACTGGTCCTGGCCACAACATCGTAGCCAAGCTTCTCGATCGTCTGCTTATACATTCGTACGAGAGGAGGCTCATCGTCCACAAAGAGAATTCGACCTCGTCCTCCGCATGGTTCA
>JANQFG010000247.1 GCA_028277985.1 bacterium
CTCTCCTGCACACAGCTCAACTTCTGCCGGCCCGGCCCCGATGGGGTGGTTAGCCCACGATAAACCGCTTTCCCGTGGCCAGACTGGAGCCCCCCATGGACGACCGCGAAGTTGCACCCGTTCTGCCCGAACCCGGAACCCTGGCGTTACTGGAGGACGATGCCCAGGCGGCGCGGGGGTACGCCAGCGAGGCTCTGAGCCCGGCCACGAGGCGGGCATACCAGAGTGACGTGGATGCCTTCATGGCGTGGTGCCGTCGCCGTGGCGCCGATCCTCTCCCCGCCGAGCCCGAGTTCACCCACAGATTCTTCTGACGAGGCCGAACTTCTACCGTGGCACGCAGGGCTTCGGGGATTCGGCTCCTTCATCGTGCCGCCGGGCTCGATACCCCGACCACCTCGGAGATCGTCAGGACGACTCTGAAGGGCATCCGCCGGAGCCTGGGTGTAGCTCCGCAGCAGAAGGCCCCGGCTACGGTCGAGGTCGTGCTCGACATGGTGCAGCACGTTCCCGATGACCTTCGCGGCGTCCGTGATCGTGCGCTCCTGCTCTTCGCATTCGCGTCTGCTTGCCGCCGGTCCGAGCTGTCCGCGATGATGGCCGAGCACCTCACGGAAACGCCCGACGGCTACCGAGTCCTGATCCCGCACTCGAAGGGCGACCAAGAGGGCCAGGGGCAAGAGATCGCAGTGGTGAGGGGCAAGAAGGCTTGCCCGGTGTCGGCCATGAAGAGCTGGCTGGAGACGGCGGGCATCACGGAGGGTCCCGTGTTCCGTCGGATGCGCCGGGGTGGTGTCGTGCTGGAGGAGGCCCTCCGGCCCCAAGGCATCGCCCAGGTCATCAAGCTCTACGCCGGGAAGGCCGGGTACGACCCGGCCGACTTCTCCGGGCACAGCCTCAGGAGCGGCTTCCTCACGAGCGCCGCCGCTCGGGGTGCCTCGGTGTTCAAGCTCATCGAGGTCAGCAGGCACAAGAGCGTGGACACGCTGCGTGGCTACATCCGGCGGGTGGAGATCTTCGAAGATCACGCCGCCGAGGGGCTGCTGTAGACAGCCCCTATTCTGGAAACATGTCCAAGGTCTGCCCGACCGGACTCCCGGACCTGCCCACCTTCGGATAGAAGGTTCCGATCACCACCCATGTCCCGTGGCGCAGCACCGTACCGACGAAGAAGTAGGTCTCCCGAGTGGGGGCGCACATCTCCGTGAAGAAACGCTGCCGGACTCCTTCGATCGCTTCGTCCTCGCTGTCCCCGCGGTCACGGTGCCGCCAACACAAGCGACCCAGCTCCCAGTCCTCGTTCATCATCCGGTGGCCCTTGCAACGTTCGTCATCACACCGGAACTTGTACCTGAACTTGAAAGGCACCTTGCGGGGCGGCTGACGAGTTGCGTGACGGTCTTCCCAGAAGCGGCCTTGGTCCAGAGCTGCCAATGCCGACGGCTTCCAGTCACGGTCTTCTTCTTCCTCGACCAGCAGATCCTCTACGACTTTCGGCCGGACAATCCCAAGTGAGGTGTTGTCTACCTTCTGAGCTTCCCACAGTTCTTCCATAGAACGTGACACGTACTTGAGTACATACTTGCCTCGGTCAGACCAGTCCACGTTTCGAGTCTTGATCGGCTCTCCGTAGAACTGGATGCTATCGGGCTGTGGTCGCCAGCTCTCTTTTCGTACATCGCGGCGGTGTCTCTCGGCCATGACCTCAATCCACTGGTACTTCTGGTACTGCTGGCCCCAGGGCAAGTCCCGGAACCGGATCGGGTACAGCCGGACGAATTCGCCTTCCTCGGTCACTCCGGCAGTGCAGACCAGCTCGTCGTAGGTGGCGGATGGGTTGGGATAGGTCTTGATCGTGATGAACGCCCGCAGCCGCTCCACCTGACTTTCCTGCTAGAGGTGCTCCACACGGAGCCCGCCGTCATCGGCGATTCGGCTGGCCAACCTGCCCCGGTGGCAGCATCTCACGTCCCTCTCCATGCACAGCAACGCCAAGGGCTGCGACTTGAGGAGGCTCGTAGCCTCCCGGAGATGCCTCGTTCGCTTCGGGAGCATCGTCCGCTCGTAGCGGTCGAGGAGGCGCTGGTACGACTCGAAGTCCGACAGGCTGGCTCGGTGGTCGCCTGTGATTCCCAGCTCTGGCAGGTGGTGGTAGACGAGGCCGAGGTTCCCGGCGATTCGGCTCATCGACCGCTTGGCGAAGCCGTACTTGCGTGAAGCGGGATTGGCCCGAACGTCGAGGAGGCCCGTCATGCCCGCTTCCAGTAGTCCGTTGAAGAACTCGTCCACGGACTTCCCTTCATAGCCGACCGTGTAGGCGGCGACTTCACGGCGGGGCGGCTCGGGGAGATCATCTGGGAGGTACTTCTCCTCCTCGCTGTTGATCGAGTACCAGGGGTACCGTTGGTACACGTCCCGGAGAAGTGCCGGGCGGGTTCGACGCCCATACTCCGTAACCACAGAATCCACCGCTTCGACCTGGGTGGAGTTCAGGCGCTCGATCTGGTCCAGGCTCAAGCGCTTGGTCCGTGGAATGAGCGAGAACGACCGCTCGCCATGCTCCACGTAGCCATCCCTTCGCAGCGAATCCAGCTCACGGTACAAGGCAAAAGAGAACGGCCCGTGTCGGTAGGGGACGAACTGGTAGAAGGTCCGGTCCTGTCCCACCGCCGTCTCGTGGCGGAGCAGAAAGGCAAGCTTCACCAGCATCGTGTGCTGGATCGGACCGCCCATGCGGTCGAGAAGCGCCAGGATCAGGCGTTGGCGGTTCAGCATTCGAGTTCCCCAGGGTTGGCAGCTTCGGCTGGGGGTCCGACCGCCTCGAAGTCCATCGTCCGCCGCAGATTAGCCCTGAAGGCATGACAGCGCCGGTCACAACCGCCCGATCTCGCTCCGAATAGTCCCTCTGACGCCGGCTTCCGAGCCCGGGCGATGCGATACTGACCCAGGCCATCCGCTCCAGGGCCGCCGTGGAGGGTACGTGCTCTGCATCTTCTGCCAGCGGGACTCTGCCGGCTCCACCAGCGTGGAGCACATCATCCCCGAGTCGCTGGGGAACGAAGATCACGTCCTGCCGCCCGGGGTCGTGTGCGATGACTGCAACCACTACTTCGGCTCCAAGGTCGAAGGGCCGCTCCTGGGCTCGGACTACTTCCGCCACGCCCGCTGCTGGAGCGCCACTCCGAGCAAGAGAGGCCGGGTCCCCGGCGTCCGGGCACTTCACCCAGCTTCCAAGAGCCTTCTTGAAATGGTTCGTGACCTCGATGGCAGCCTTCACCTCTTTCCCGCTGCCGGTGGTTCAGAACATCGCTGGGCCGAGTACCTTTCCGGAAATCGGCACGGGCAGCTCTACGTCCCGGTCCCGGTTCCGCCCGACCACTTCTTGATGTCCCGCTTCCTGGCGAAGGTCGCTCTGGAGGTTCTGGCGGACCGTATGTTGCCCCTCGATGGCGGCCTGGAGTTCGTCGCTACCGACGGGCAGCTCGACCCGGTGCGGAAGTTCGCCCGTTACGGATCAACCCAGGCGTGGCCCTTCTCCCGGCGTGAACTGTATGCACCCGAGACTGCATTCTCGGGAGTAGATGGCGAGCCCTACGAGGTCTTGCACGAGTTCGCCTTGCTCTACACAGGCGAGCGAGAGCTTCACCTCGTCTGCGCCATCTACGGCGTCGAGTACGCCATCAATCTTGGCGGTCCAGAGATCGAGAGCTACAAGCGGTGGCTCCGACAGCATGACGGGCGGAGCTTCCTCGACATGCTCCCCTCAGCCGGCCTCACCTGCTGATCCCTCGCCGCCGCCCCGTCCCTCTCCAGCAGCTCCACGCCGCCATCGGCGACGATCTCCAGGGCGGTCTCGGGCTCGGCCATGGGGGGCTCCAGTCTGGCCACGGGAAAGCGGTTTATCGTGGGCTAACCACCCCATCGGGGCCGGGCCGGCAGAAGTTGAGCTGTGTGCAGGAGAG
>JANQFG010000230.1 GCA_028277985.1 bacterium
CGTTCTGATCCTGGGAGAAAGCGGCACCGGCAAGGGCCTGGTGGCGGAAACGATCCACGATTTGAGCGATCGAAGCGACAAACCATTCGTCAAGGTGAACTGCACGGCCCTGTCCGAGGGGCTGCTCGAGAGCGAGCTGTTCGGACACAGGAAGGGGTCGTTCACCGGGGCCATCCAGAACCGGATCGGCAAGTTCGAATTCTCCAACGGAGGGACCCTCTTCCTGGACGAGATCGGCGAGATCCCGCCCAGGATTCAATCCAAGCTCCTGCATGCTGTGGAGGACAAGGAAATCCAGCAGATCGGGGGCAACAGGCCGATTCGGGTGGACATCCGGATCATCGCCGCCACCAACTCCAACATCAAGGAACTCATGAACAAGCAGCGGTTCCGGGCGGATCTCTACTACCGCCTGAACACCATCATGATCACGGTTCCGCCCCTGCGCACCCGGGACCGGGACATCCAGCTTCTCGCCGAAGAGTGCCTTCGAGAATTCAACCACTACCGGTACAGAGGCTTCTCCCTGCCCGCCTATGAGAGACTCATGCAGCACGACTGGCCCGGCAACGTGCGCGAGCTCCGCTCCGTGGTCTACCGTGCCATGGGCGGAGCACCCGAGGGAGGCTGGATCGAACCGCAGCATCTGGAAATGGACACCGACCCCGAAGAAGAATCCCTCGAAACCGGGCCAAGGAGCCTCCAGGAGAGCCTGACCCACTATGAGCGGCTCATCATTCTCACCGCTCTTAGCCGAAACCGCGGGAATGTGAGCAAGACAGCGGATGAGCTGCGCATCACACGGTCCGGTCTGCACAAGAAGATCATCCGGCTGGGGATTCGGAAGGAAGAATACGAGTGGGAAATGAACGGATGACCCACATATCCGGCCCGCCCCCGAATTCCCGCCTGAGGTGAGTCCGACCGGACACCCACGCCATCCGATCTGTAGACCCCTGGACACAGAAATCCACTACTCCCGGCATCAAGTGCACGGTCTTCAACGGTTGCTCAATCTTCCAGAAGTTCCTCTGCAGGAGGGGTTCGAATGTTTCTGCATCGCCGAGGCCGGAGAGTGAAATCCTTCTGACAGCTTCCGGGCGACTATTCGTAGTGGTGGGCCTCTGCCTCCATGTCTGCGACCATCTGGCAGTCGGCCGGAGGCGGCGGAAGCCAGCAAGTGCCTCCCCTTGGAGAGTCAGCCATCGTCACGTTCTGAAGAACGAGTCTCGGTGCTGCGCTCTCGGTTCCGGTTCGGCGAAACACTCCCGAAAGGTCGAAACGAATTTCGCAGGGCACGAGCCCGGATGTCCAGGGGCTCAAGTCGACCGGTGGTATCGGCGTAGGGGCGAAAAGCATCGCGTTGTTCACCAATAACGCCTCGAACGTGAGTACTCCACTCGGGACGATGATTTTCGGGACTTGTACCTCCACCGGCAAACCCTGCGGAGCCGCTTGTACCTCCAGGAAGGTCGGTATGTTGTTCAGGCCAAGGCTCCCAGCATCCCACCAGATATCGTTCATTGCCCCGCCAAAGCACTCATCGTACGCCCCGGTCAGGTGAGCGGGTATCGAGTCCACGGGCGAGTTCGAGGAGCCAAGAAACAACGGCCCCGGGTAATCCACGCTGAAGACCACCAGATCCGATGCCTCGACATTCTGGTTGTCCCGGACCTTGGCTTCCAGGAAGTACCAGCCCATGGGCAGATCAAGAGGGACCGCCAGAACCGCGGTTTCGAGAGAATAGTCCACATCGAAGTGTGAAGTGATGTCGATGGGTTGCTCGATCGGATTCCCCTGAGAATCGACGTCGGTAGGGCCCGCCCCAGGAATGTCCTCCGTCACGAATGCTTGGAAGGTCCCCGGTTCCGGAGGTATTCCGCTGGAACTCGTGAGGTCGATCAGGATATCGATGGATGCGAGCTCTGTTGCAAGGGAGATATCGTGCGCCTGGAGGTCCACAGGACTCAATATATCAATGGACTCCTGCGCTGGAGGTGGGCAGCCGAAAAGGACCAAACAACAGGCAAGAATCCCCAGACAGAGGATCTTTCGAGTCATGATCGGACTCTCCCACTCTGTTATTCATTTTATTTCTATTTCCTAGACATCCATTATGACTCAGCCTGAAGAGATCTTACGCGGGGGATCGCATATGTGTCAACCAAAAAGTCGTAACTCGCGCGGCAACGCTTGAAGATGAATGACGCGGTCTGATGGTCCGCGCTAGTGAAAGGAAGAATACGAGTGGAAAAAAACGGATGACCCACGGTTCGGGCGTGCCGCGGAATTCCCGCCTCAACTGAGTCCAACAGGACACCCGCGCCATCCAATCTGTAGAACCTTGGACACGGAAACCCGCGGTTCCGGTGCGGGTACTTGTCCAAAACTAAACAAAAATGTAAACTGCTCGGTTGATGCCTTGCCCTGGCGGAGGGCTATTTCAGGAACCTTGAACAAGCTTACTGGGCGCGTGCCCCATGAACATACAGGCCGTACTCGACAGCATCCAGGACGACTTGGAGGCGGTGGAGGGAGTCCTTCACGAGGAAGGAGCTCAATCCAACGTACCCATTCTGTCGTCCGTGGGCGAACACATCCTCGCAGCCGGGGGCAAACGCTTCCGCCCGATGCTCACACTCCTGAGCGGCAGGCTGTGCGGGACGCCCGCGAGTAAGCGAATCCCCCTGGCCGCATCCGTGGAGCTGATCCACAACGCCACCCTCCTACATGACGACATCGTGGATGAGGCGACCCTGAGACGAGGACAAACCGCAGCGCACCTGCTCTGGGGGGACAACGCGGGGGTGCTGACCGCCAATTTCCATTTCTCCCAGGCCTTCTCGATCATCCTGAAGGCCGGCGGCCTCCCTTCCCTCCGGGTCGTGAACCAAACCCTCAACGCGATCGTGGAAGGAGAGCTGCTCCAGTTCCTGAACGTGGGCGTGGAAGAAATGGAAGAGGCCCAGTACCGTGAGATCATCCTGCGCAAGACGGCCCGGTTGATATCCACGGCCTGCCAGATCGGCGCCCTGCCCGGGGAGAACGATGACCTCGTAGAGCCGATGGCCCAATTCGGGCTCGAACTCGGCATGGCCTTCCAGATGGCGGACGATTTGCTGGACTACACGGCAGATGAAAGCCTGCTGGGCAAGCGGGTGGGCGCGGACTTCCGTGAGGGGAAGTTCACGCTGCCCCTGATCGCTGCCCTCTGCAACTGCAAGGACGGGGACCGGCAGGTCCTGCTCGATCTGGTCCACGGGACCTCGGAAGGCAGGGAGCAGTCGTTCGACCTGGCAAAAGACCTGATCGAGAAGAATGACGGATTTGCCTCGACCTACGAGGCGGCCAGGGATCACATCGAAAGGGCCGTGGAGGTGGCTTCGGACTTCCCGAAGTGCGAGGAGCGGCAGGCCCTGATCGGCCTTGCCAATTTCGTCATCGAACGAGCACACTAGGCCCGTCAGCCTCAGGGGTTGTCTGGGGTGGCCTGATACCTGATCCCCGATCCCTGTCCCCTAGTCTTCTTCCCACCATTCATAGGAAGCCGCATAGCCTCTCAGGTGAGCATCGAGCCTCTCCTGATTGGCAAGGTGCGCGCTGTTGACCGCCCCGTAGATGTTCCCCAGGTAGAAGGTCAACGCGGCAACCGACACCAGGCCCGCCACCCCGTAGACTTCCTGGGTCCAGGCCTCGACCGAGCCGGCGATGAGGGCGCCGGTCACGAGAAAGGCGAGCAATCCGTCCTTTGCCGCCCCCGCATACAGATGGCCGGAGCCGGGCAGAAGCCCTGACATAAGGCCTGCCAGCGCAGGAGAACGGTGAGGCAGATCCTTGATCTGTTCGATTCCTTCGGCCATGCGCAGGGCGGGGGTAGTGTAGGGGCTGTCCTGCGATGCGAGCGAGGAGAACTCGTCGCGTGCGCTCACGAAAGCATGATCATTCAGGGAGGCCCATGCGCCCCTGTAGCGAGCCTTCCACGTCCAGGGATCCTCGGGCCTATCGGACACGAACCGCTCCAGGGCGATCCTGGCTTCCTCGAACCATTCGGCCCGATACGAGGCCTCCCCCACCCGGTAATGGGCCTCCCGGCCTGCCGGGTCTTCCGGGTACTCCGCAGCGACCTCGCGATATGTCTCGATCGCATCGGGGTAACGACCTCCCTGCTCGTAACAAAGACCTATGGCGAAGGACGCTCTTGGGACAAGGGGGTTTTCAGGATGATAGAAGCGGAAGCGGCGGAACTCCTCGATCGCCTGCTCCCAATGGCCCTTCTCCATCAGATCGCAGGCGAACCGGTACGGCCCGGGGATCTCTTCGGCCCCTGCAACCGTCACAGCCACCAAAAGCATCCAGACAAAGTTGATTCTCACGGTTCGATGGAGCAAAACTCCTCCCCTATGCCACAGGTTGCATCAAGAGTTTCGGTCGAACGGACCCGCCTCGGTTTCGATTACGGCCCATCAGGGTCTGCGGGCGGGGCCTGCTCCCTGACCCCTGATCCCTGAACCCTAACTACTTTCCTGTGTGCTTCTACCTTCGCCCTTTCGCCTTTCTTCACCGGGTCCCAGTAGTAGAAATCCCCCTCCTTCTCGTACAGGGGATACCTCGCAGGATTCTCCGGCCGGTGATTTCGCATGACCCGCTCGGCCGTCATGGGAACGCCCAGAAGCAGTCCGTGCTCTTCAATGGCCTGGATGCCATAGGTTGAGCAGCTTGGGTGATAGCTGCAGGACTCCCCGTCCACCGGGGAGATGAATTTCTGAAAGATCCGGATCCATCCATTGGCGGAAAGGCGAACCGGGTTGGTGCTCTTCACCCTGGGTCGCCGGGCCACACGACTCCACTTGTCCAGACGGGCGTCCTCTTCCGAGGATCTCCCCTGCCCCGTGTCGGGCGCAATGGACTCCCCCCCACCCGCACCCTGGCTCCGATCAAATTCGGTCGCCCCGAGCACCGACGGCCCTGCAAATGCGATGCAGCCCGCAAGCACGAACCAGACTAGGCCACGTATCCCCAAGGTTTTCATTCGCCTCCCGACCCCTTTTCGGATGCAGCAAGCTTCTTACGCATTCGTCTCTTGGATCTTGCCTTGTTGCGTCGTATCTTCTCCCGAGCCTTTTCCTCTTCGTCCTGTCGCTCACCCCTCTCAAGCTCCAGCTTGTCGGCCAGCCTTCTCCTCGCCAGAAAACGGTTCAGGGCCTGGGACCGGCTCTCTTCGCATTTCACCAGGATGCCCGTGGGCTTGTGGGTGAGCCATACGCAACTGGAGGTCTTGTTGAGCTTCTGGCCTCCCCTTCCGGAGGCGCGTACGAATCGCTCCTCCAGATCCTTCTCGAGAATCCCCAGCCGTTCGAATCTCTCCAGAAGCTCCCGTTGCTTGTCCGGATGAACCGGCGTGCGG
>JANQFG010000012.1 GCA_028277985.1 bacterium
GAGAGAGCGTTCGGATCATCGACGGTCCCTTCTCGAGCTTCAACGGCATCGTGGAGGAGGTCAAGCCCGAAAAAGGAAAACTGCGGGTATCGGTCAGCATCTTCGGCAGATCGACCCCCGTGGAACTGGATTTCACACAGGTGGAAAAAAGCTGAGGTAAGATCGCATCATGGCAAAAAAGGTGATCGCATCGGTCAAGTTGTTGGTGGCTGCCGGTCAAGCAAACCCTGCCCCTCCGGTAGGCCCGGCCCTTGGTCAACACGGCGTGAACATCATGGAATTCTGCAAGGCCTTCAACGCCAAAACACAGAACCAGGAAGGAATGCTGATTCCTGTCGTACTCACCGTGTACGCAGACCGTTCCTTCTCGTTCATTACGAAGACCCCTCCCGCGTCGGTCCTTCTGAAGAAGGCGGCCGGCATCGCGAAGGGCGCGAACACCCCCGGCAAGGAAGAAGTCGGCAAGGTGACCAAAGAGCAGGCCATCGACATTGCGAAACAGAAACTGGAAGACCTGAATGCAGTCGATTTGGACAATGCCTTCCGCATCATCGAGGGCACCGCGAGAAGCATGGGAATCCGAATCGTGGAATCCTGAGTTCAACTCTTTTGGCGAGAGACGGGCAAGACTCATGGGAAAGCGTGGAAAGCAGTACCAGAAGGCAAAAGAAACGTACGACTCAACGCAAGCGCATGCTGTTGAAGAGGCCCTGGGCCTTCTCGAGCAGCTCAAGTTCGCCAAGTTCGACGAATCCGTCGACGTGGCCGTGCGCCTCGGTGTAGACCCGAAACGGGCCGACCAGATGGTGAGAGGCACCGTCACCCTTCCTCACGGAACCGGCAAATCGGTCAGGATCGTGGCCTTTGCCAAGGGAGAGAAGGAGAAGGAGGCGGAAGAGGCCGGCGCCGACGTGGTCGGAGGAGAGGACCTCGTCAAGAAGATCAAGGACGAAGGTTGGCTCGAGTTCGACAAGGCGGTCGCCACCCCCGACATGATGTCCCACGTCGGAAAGATCGGAAAGATCCTCGGTCCCCGCGGCCTGATGCCCAACCCGAAGGTCGGAACCGTTACCTTCGAGTTGAAGAAGGCGATCCAGGAGCTGAAGGCCGGAAAGACGGAGTTCCGCGTGGACAAGGTTGGAAACGTGCACGTTGCCATCGGCAAGATCTCCTTCGGCGCCGAGAAGCTGAAAGATAATTTCCTGGTCCTCCTGGACGCGCTCATTCGAGCAAAACCGGCGGCCAGCAAAGGCACGTACCTGAAAAACGTGGCCATTTCGACCACCATGAGCCCCGGCGTGAAGATCGATGCCGGTAACGTTCGGACCCTCCTCAGGTAGTCCGGGCCGGGGACGAGGCCACTTGCATGGGAGAAGGAAATTGAACCGCACAGAAAAAGAACAAACCGTTGAATCCCTGCACAACGGGTTCGCGGAGGCCACCTTCGTCAGCCTGGTCGCTTTCAAGGGCCTGAATGTCCCGGAGATCTCCTCGCTGCGACACGAGCTTCGAGCGGCCGGCACCGAATTCAAGGTCGTGAAGAACACGCTCGCTCGACGTGCCTTGAAGGGCACCGACCTCGAGCAACTCGAGGAGCACTTCCGGGGTTCAACAGCGATCGCCCTGACGAGTCAGGACCCTGCTCCCTCGGCGAAGGTTCTCGCGAAGTTCGCCAAGGAAAACCCGAAGCTCGAGTTCAAGGTAGGCGTGCTTTCCGGGAAGCCGCTCACGAAGGAGAACATCGAGAGTCTCTCCAAGCTTCCACCTCGCGAAGTGCTGCTCTCGATGCTCCTGGGCACCCTCAAGGCACCGTCGGGCGGCCTGGTCAACGTCCTTTCCGGTGTGTTGTCCAAGTTCGTCCGTACCCTCGCCGCCATTCAACAGGAAAAGGAAAAGTCAGTTAACACATAATTGAACGTAATTGATGGATACCTAGAAGACGCCAAGGAGGTACGATCCAATGCCAGAAGTAACCAAAGCAGACGTAATGACATTCATCGAGAACATGACCGTCCTCGAGCTGTCCGAGTTCATCACCGATCTCGAGGAGAAGTTTGGTGTGACTGCCGCCGCCCCCGTGGCCGCGGTGGGAGCGCTTCCCGCAGGCGCTGGTGGAGAGGCTGCCGAGGCACAAGCGGAAGAGAAGACAGACTTCGACGTCGTGCTCACGAGCTTCGGCTCTCAGAAGATCCAGGTGATCAAGGTCGTCCGTGCCGTGACGGGACTGGGCCTCAAAGAGGCGAAGGACCTCGTCGAGGGCGTTCCGAAACCGGTAAAGGAAGGCGTCCCGAAAGAAGAGGCGGAAGACATCAAGGGCAAACTGGAAGAGGTCGGGGCAGAAGTGGAGCTCAAGTAACAACATGCATTCGGATGCCTGTCTTCCGATTCGTATTTGCCCTGTTCCTCCTTCAACTATGAGAGACGAACTGCCGGTGCCGTCCGTTTTCCGTAAGCGTTCGTTTTCCGTGGCGTCGGGAAAGCCCCACCGCTCTGTTCCCGCATCCGTCTCATAAGGAGACATGTATGGATTCGCTCAATCTTCATCGCAAACGATATCGAAGATCGTTCAATAAGATTGAAAAAATCCTCGATTTCCCCAATTTGATCGACATCCAGAAGAGTTCGTACGAGAACTTCCTCCAGGCCCAGTTGCCCCCGGAGAAGCGCAAGGCGATCGGCATGGAGGAGGTCTTCCGAAGCGTCTTCCCGATCAAGGACTTCAACGAGACCTGCTCCCTCGAGTACGTGAAGTACGCGCTCGGAAAGCCGAAATACGACGTTGACGAGTGCATGCAGCGCGGCATGACCTTCGCGATCCCGATCAAGATCATCGTCCAGCTCGTCAAATGGGACAAGGACCCGGATACGGGCGTCCAGAGCATCCGGGACGTGAAGGAGCAGGAAGTCTACTTCGGCGAAATCCCTCTCATGACCGAGAACGGGACCTTCATCATCAACGGGACCGAGCGGGTGATCGTCAGCCAGATGCACCGCTCCCCCGGCGTCTTCTTCGACCACGACAAGGGCAAGACCCACACGGGCAAGATCCTCTACTCCGCTCGCATCATCCCCTATCGGGGCTCCTGGCTCGACTTCGAGTTCGACACGAAAGACATCCTCTACGTCCGGATCGACCGCCGGAGGAAGCTGCCGGCCACGATTCTCCTGAAGGCCCTCGGATACACGAGCGACGAGTTGCTGAACCACTTCTACAAGACGGAGGAGATCTTCGTCGAGGAAGAGGGAAAGAAGCTCACCCAGAAGTTCGATCCCGCCGTGCTCACGGAGAAACACGTCACCAAGGACATTCGAGACCCGGCCACCGGCGATGTTCTGCTCCGTCGCGGCAAGAAGTTCATGCGACCCGGCATCAAGAAACTCCAGAACGCCAAGGTGAAGAGAATCCCCGTTCGAACAGAGGACGTGGTCGGTGGTTACGCGGCCGCGGACATCACGGACATGAAGACGGGCGAGATTCTCGTGGAGTTCAACGAACAGGTCACGGAAGAGAAGTTCGAAGAAATCCTCGCGCGAGGGATCAAATCTTTCTCGCTGCTTCACCTCGAGGACCACATGATAGGCCCTTCCCTTCAGCAGACCCTGCTGATGGACAAGGTGACCACCCAGGAAGAAGCGATCCTGGAGATCTATCGCCGCCTGCGCCCGGGAGATCCTCCCAATCTCGACACGGCGACCGTCTTCTTCAACAACCTGTTCTTCAACCCGGACCGATACGACCTCTCCAAGGTCGGTCGCCTCAAGCTCAACTACAAGCTGGAGCTCGAAACCGATCTGGACGTTCAGACCCTGCGCAGGGAAGACATCCTCGAAGTCGTCCGCTATCTCTTGCAGTTGCGCAACGGCCACGGCACCATCGACGACATCGACCATCTGGGGAATCGTCGCGTTCGCTCCGTGGGCGAGTTGCTGGAGAATCAGTACCGCATCGGAATGGTCCGCATGGAAAAGGCGATCCGGGAGCGGTTGAGCCTTCAGGAAGTGGACACCCTGATGCCCCACGATCTGATCAACGCGAAGCCCGTCTTCGCGGTGGTCAAGGAGTTCTTCGGATCCAGCCAGCTCTCTCAGTTCATGGACCAGACGAACCCCTTGAGCGAAATCACGCACAAGAGAAGACTGAGCGCTCTCGGCCCGGGCGGGCTCACCCGGGAGCGGGCCGGTTTCGAGGTCCGCGATGTGCACCCGACCCACTACGGCCGCATCTGCCCGGTGGAAACCCCGGAAGGCCCGAACATCGGTCTCATCTCATCGTTGAGCACCTTTGCACGGATCAACGAGTTCGGCTTCATCGAGACACCCTATCGTACGGTCAAGAGCGGAAAGGTCTCGAAGCAGACCAAGTACCTCTCCGCCCTCGAGGAGGAGGAGCACAAGATCGCTCAGGCGAACGCCCCGCTCGATCCCCAGGGCCGCTTCACCCGTGATCTGGTCTCCGCTCGCGTGGGCGGTGAATTCACGATGGTGGATCCCTCGGAAATCGAATACATGGACGTCTCGCCCACACAGCTCGTCAGCGTTGCCGCCTCCTTGATCCCCTTCCTGGAGCACGACGATGCAAACCGCGCCCTCATGGGCTCCAACATGCAGCGCCAGGCAGTTCCTCTTCTGCGAACGGAGGCGCCCCTCGTCGGTACGGGCATGGAGTCGGTCGTTGCGAAGGACAGCGGCGTAACCGTAATCGCGAAACGAGACGGTATCGTCGAGAGCATCGACGCCACGCGTATCGTTGTGCGCGTCACCCCCGCTCCCAGAGTGAAAGGGGACCCGGGTGTCGATATCTACAACCTGATCAAGTTCGTTCGTTCGAATCAGAACACTTGCATCCACCAGAAGCCGATTGTCCGAGTGGGTGACAAGGTGAGTGTTGGGGAAGTCCTCGCGGACGGGCCGGCCACCCAGATGGGTGAGCTCTCCCTTGGACGCAACGTGATCGTCGCTTTCATGCCCTGGGGCGGCTACAACTTTGAGGACTCCATCCTGATCAGCGAGCGTCTCGTCAAGGAGGACGGCTTCACGTCGATCCATATCGAGGAGTTCGAGGCGATCGCACGGGACACGAAGCTCGGCAAGGAAGAGATCACCCGCGACATCCCGAACGTCGGTGAAGAGGCCCTGAAGGACCTGGACGAGAGCGGCATCGTCCGTATCGGCGCCGAGGTGGGACCCGGCGATATCCTGATCGGCAAGATCACCCCGAAGGGCGAAACACAGCTCAGCCCCGAGGAGAAGCTCCTCCGGGCGATCTTTGGTGAAAAGGCAGGCGACGTGCGGGATACTTCCTTCCGCGTACCTCCGGGCGTTGAAGGCACCGTCATCAATGCGCGCGTCTTCGTTCGGAAGGGCGTGGAGAAGGACGGCCGCACCAAGATGATCGAAGACAAGGAAGTCGCACGCCTGACCAAGGACATGGAGGACGAGATCAAGATCCTCCGAGAGAGCGCCTACGAGAAGGTGAAGAAGCTTCTGCTCGGCAAGAAGACCTCCGGCGTGCTGAATGACCGGTACAAGAACAAGGTCCTCCTTCAGAAGAACAAGCTGATCGCGGAGGAAGACCTGGAGGCGATCCCGCCCAGTTTCTGGAAAGACATCTCCATCAAGGACGGAGAGAAGGTCGAGAAGGACATCCAGACCATCATGGACAACCTGGAAGAACAGATCGACCTGATCCAGTTTCTGTTCAACGAGAAGATCAACCGCCTGAAGAAGGGGGATGAGCTCCCTCCGGGCGTGATCAAGATGGTCAAGGCGGACATCGCAATCAAGAGGAAGCTCTCCGTCGGCGACAAGATGGCCGGGCGTCATGGGAACAAGGGCGTTCTGTCACGCATCCTGCCGGAGGAGGACATGCCCTACCTCGAAGACGGCACCCCCGTCGACGTGGTGCTCAACCCGCTCGGAGTCCCCTCGCGAATGAATGTGGGGCAGATCCTCGAGGCCCATCTCGGATGGGCGTCGAAAGGCATGGGCGAGGCGATCGGCGAGCTGCAGCAGAAGGCGTATGACCTTCCGAACCTTCGGAGGATACTGACCGAGGGCTTTGGAAGCGAAATGAAGAAATGGGTCGACGATCTCTCCGACAAGGAGCTGGTCCAGTTGGCCCAGTCATCCGAGTCCGGCATTTCCATGGCATCGCCCGTCTTCGACGGCGCCACCGAACAGGAGATCAAGGAGCTCATGGAAAATGCCAGCATGTCCCTGAACGGACAGGTCACGCTCCACGACGGCCGGAGCGGCGAGCGCTTCGACCAGCAGGTCACGGTGGGCATCATGTACCTGATGAAGCTCCATCACCTCGTGGACGACAAGATTCACGCCCGCTCCATCGGGCCCTATTCTCTCGTGACCCAGCAGCCCCTCGGCGGAAAGGCCCAGTTCGGCGGCCAGCGTCTGGGGGAGATGGAAGTGTGGGCCATGGAGGCATACGGCGCGGCCTACAGCCTCCAGGAATTCCTGACCGTCAAATCGGACGACGTGGCCGGAAGGACGAGAACCTACGAAGCCATCGTCAAGGGAGAGAACGTCCTCGAGCCCGGTCTGCCCGAGTCCTTCAACGTCCTCGTGAAGGAGCTGCAGGCCCTGGCTTTGGACGTGGAGTTCTTAGATGTAGAAGAGCCGTAGGAGGATGTGTGAGTGCCTCTTACGGAGAAAAGGTGTGTGAACTCTCTTTAGAGGGGGAATAGCCTTGAGAGACATATTCAATTTCTTCGAGAAGCCGAAGGATCCGCTCCGGTTCAACGCCATCCGCATCTCGGTGGCTTCACCGGAAAAGATCAGGGCCTGGTCCCACGGCGAAGTGAAGAAACCCGAAACCATCAACTACCGAACCTTCAAACCGGAGCGCGACGGCCTGTTCTGCGCCAAGATCTTCGGACCGACCAAGGACTACGAGTGCAATTGCGGTAAATACAAGCGGATGCGTCATCGCGGAGTGGTGTGCGAGAAGTGCGGCGTGGAGGTCATCCAGTCGAAGGTCCGCCGCGAGCGGATGGGACACATCAATCTGGCGGCTCCTGTAGCCCATATCTGGTTCCTGAAGAGCCTGCCGAGTCGAATCGGCGCCCTTCTCGGCATGACCCTGAAGGACCTGGAAAAGGTTCTCTATTTCGAAACCTATATCGTCCTCGATCCGGGTGACAGCGACCTGAAGAAGGGAGAGGTTCTTACCGAGGAGAAGTACCGAAAGGTCCTCGAGAAACACGGAAACGAACTGCGCGTGGGCATGGGGGCGGAGGCCGTCCATGAACTGCTCCGGGAAATCAACATCGAGAAGCTCTCCAAAGAGCTTCGAACCGAAATGAAGAACTCCACCTCCGAGGCGAAGCGGAAGAAGATCCCGAAACGCCTGAAGGTGGTCGAGGCCTTTCTGAACTCGGACAACAAGCCGGAATGGCTCATCCTGAGCGTGATCCCGGTCCTGCCGCCCGACTTGAGGCCCCTGGTACCCCTGGATGGCGGCCGTTTCGCCACCTCCGACCTGAACGACCTCTACCGCAGGGTCATCAACCGGAACAACCGCCTGAAACGCCTCCTCGAGCTCAATGCTCCGGAGATCATCATCCGAAACGAAAAGCGGATGCTTCAGGAAGCGGTGGACGCGCTCTTCGACAACGGCCGACGCGGCCGAATCATCACCGGATCCAACCGCCGCCCCTTGAAGTCCCTGAGCGACATGCTGAAGGGCAAGGGCGGGCGCTTCCGCCAGAACCTGCTCGGCAAGCGTGTGGATTACTCCGGAAGAAGCGTGATCGTGGTCGGCCCGGAGCTGAAACTGCACCAGTGCGGGCTCCCGAAGAAGATGGCCCTCGAGCTCTTCAAGCCGTTCATCTACAACCGGCTCGAGAAGATGGATTACGCTCCCACCATCAAGAGCGCGAAGAAGATGGTGGAAAAAGAGAGGCCCGAGATCTGGGACATCCTGGCCGAGGTCATTCAGCAGCACCCGGTACTCCTGAACCGCGCCCCTACCCTTCACCGACTAGGCATACAGGCCTTCGAGCCCGTATTGATCGAGGGCAAGGCAATCCAGCTTCACCCGCTCGTCTGCACCGCCTTCAACGCCGACTTCGACGGAGACCAGATGGCTGTTCACATTCCTCTGTCTCTGGAAGCCCAGATCGAAGCACGCGTTCTGATGATGTCCACGAACAACATCCTTTCCCCTGCCTTCGGAAAGCCGGTCATCGTACCGACCCAGGATATCGTCCTTGGGCTGTACTACATCACAAGAGAAAAGGCAGGCGTGGACGGAGAGAACAAGGTGTTCTCCAACCCGGACGAAGTCCGCATCGCCTACGATGCGGAGCAGGTCAACCTGCAGGCATCCATTCGGGTCCGGATCGACAACGAGCTCGTTCAGACAACGGCCGGGCGCATCCTGCTGCGGGAAATCATTCCCCCGGAACTGCCCTTCAACCTCTACAACAAGGTCATGGGCAAGAAGGAAGTGGCAGACCTGATCGACGCCTGCTACCGGGTCTGCGGCAACAAGCAGACCGTTATTCTCGCGGACCGGCTCAAGAACATGGGCTTCGAATACGCAACCAAGGCGGGCATCTCCATCTCGATCGACGATATGCTCATTCCAGAGAGCAAGGAGAAGCTTCTGGAACGGGCCTACCAGGAGGTCCGCGAAATCGAGCAGCAGTACACGAACGGCTTCATCACGGACGGTGAGCGGTACAACAAGGTGATCGACATCTGGGCACAGGCCACGGAGAACATCGGAAGGGAAATGATCTCCTCCCTTGGCACCGAAGTCGTCACCGACAAGGATGGAAAAGAGCGGGAAATGCCCAGCTTCAATTCCATCTTCATGATGGCCGACTCCGGAGCGCGCGGAAGCACGCAGCAGATTCGGCAGCTCGCCGGAATGCGGGGTCTCATGGCCAAGCCTTCCGGAGAGATCATGGAAACACCGATCACGAGCAATTTCCGTGAAGGCCTCTCGGTTCTCCAGTACTTCATCTCGACTCACGGCGCGCGCAAGGGTCTCGCGGATACGGCCCTCAAGACGGCCAACTCGGGTTATCTGACCCGGAGGCTCGTGGATGTCGCGCAGGACACGATCATCACCGAGGACGACTGCCAGACCCTGGACGGCATCTACGTCACGAGCCTCGTGGAAAGCGGCGAGGTCATCGAGCACCTTGCAGACCGTATTCTGGGCCGCGTGGGCCTCGAGGACATCAAGAGCCCGAGCGACAATACGACGATCGTCAAGGCCGGGCAGGAGATCGACGAAACCCTTGCCCAGGAAATCGAGAAATCAGGTATCGAACGGGTCAAGATCCGGTCCGTGCTCACGTGCCAGGCAAAGCGAGGGATCTGCGCCAGGTGTTACGGCCGTGACCTGTCCCGGGGGCGCCCCGTGAATCTCGGAGAAGCCGTCGGCGTCATGGCGGCCCAGTCGATCGGCGAGCCGGGCACCCAGCTCACCATGCGTACCTTCCACATCGGTGGTACGGCCAGCCGAAGCGCGGAGCAGACCACGCTGGAAGCGAGAAACGACGGCAAGGTGAAGTTCTACAATATGAAGTTCATCCAGAAGGCGGGCGATCTGACGCGTCTCGTCGTCATTGCTCGAAACGCGGAAATCGCTGTACAGGACCGGAAGGGCTTCGACAGGGAGAAGTACCCGCTCAACTACGGGGCGATCGTTCGTGTTCCCGAGGGACAGAAGATCAAGGCAGGCGATATCCTGGCCGAATGGGATCCCTTCTCGGTTCCGATCCTGACCGACGTGACCGGGTTCGCCAAATTCGGGGATGTCACCGAAGGCAGCTCCATGGTGGAAAAGGTGGACGAGGTCACGGGCTTGAGCCGGAAGGTCATCATCGAGAGCAAGGACGCAGACACCCGTCCCCGCATCTCGGTGAAGGACGACGCGGGCAAGACCCTGAAGATCCCGGGCACCAAGAACTCTGCGATCTACATCCTGCCCGTTGGAGCCAACCTGCTCGTCAACGAGGGCGATCCGATCACGGCGGGCGACATCCTTGCCAAGATCCCGCGGGAGACGACAAAGACGAAGGACATCACCGGTGGTCTGCCCCGCGTTGCCGAGCTCTTCGAGGCGAGGAAGCCGAAAGAGGTCGCGCTCATCACCGAGATCGACGGCACCGTTCATTTCGGCAAGGACTCGAAGGGCAAGCGCAAGGTCCTGATCCAGCCGGAAAAGGGCCAGGAAAGAGAGTACCTCGTCCCGAAGGGCAAGCATGTTCTGTACAACGAAGGCGATTTCGTTAAGGCGGGGCAGGCCCTCATGGACGGATCCGCCAATCCCCACGACATCCTTCGGGTGCGGGGGGAGAAAGAGCTCGCGAAGTTCCTCGTGGACGAAATCCAGGAGGTGTACCGTTTGCAGGGCGTCCGTATCAATGACAAGCATATCGAGGTAATCGTCCGCCAGATGCTGCGGCGGGTGAAGATCAAGGAAGTCGGAGATACGGATTTTCTCATTGGGGAGGAAGTGGAGAAGCAGATCTTCGAGGAGGCGAACGAAAAGGTCCTGGGCGAAGGCGGCAAGCCGGCCATCGCGGACCCCCTGCTCCTGGGGATCACCAAGGCGTCGTTGACGACCGAGAGCTTCATCTCCGCCGCCTCTTTCCAGGAAACAACACGCGTCCTGACCGATGCTTCGGTTTCCGGAAAGGTCGACTACCTGCGGGGCCTCAAGGAGAACGTGATCATGGGCAGGCTGGTCCCCGCCGGAACAGGCTTCCGAGGGTATCGGAACCAGGGCATTCGCGTGAAAAGCCAGGAACTCGTCCCGACCGAGACAACCTGAGAAGCATTCGCAGGGCCCCTGGCATCTGCATCTCGAGGCACTCGATCCGAACGGGATTCTCCTGTTTCGCCCGTTTGCCGTGCCTGATGTCCGGACGACGGCGCAAAACATCGAGAAAAAGGGTTTTATTTGTCCAATATCCTTTCGGGCTCATTGACATTTTCGGGCGACTAACATATTATGTCTCATTTATTTGTTCGCGGGTAAGCGCCGTACCATAAGGGAGAAAGGGACCCACCTGAATGCCGACGATTAACCAGCTCATCAAACGTGGCAGGAAGCCTGTTCCGAAGCGTCAGACGGCTCCGGCACTCCAGAATTGCCCCCAAAAACGGGGGGTTTGCGTCCGCGTCTTCACCACCACACCGAAGAAGCCGAACTCCGCGCTCCGCAAGGTCGCACGCGTCCGGCTCACCAACGGGATGGAGGTGACCTCCTACATACCCGGAATCGGCCACAACCTTCAGGAGCATTCGGTGGTTCTCATACGGGGCGGTCGCGTCAAGGACCTTCCCGGAGTCCGTTACCATGTCGTCCGCGGCGTCCTGGACACCCAGGGGGTGACGGACCGGAAACAGGGCCGCTCCAAATACGGAACCAAGCGACCCAAGTAGCAGGCAGTCCAAGGGGAACAAGATGCCGCGCAGAAGAGAGGTACAGAAGAGGGACGTTCTGCCCGACCCGAAATACGGTGACAAGCTCGTCGCCAAATTCATCAACTCCCTGATGCGCAACGGGAAGAAGAGCACAGGGGAGTACATCCTTTACGACGCCTTCGACATCATCCAGGAGCGGACCAAACAGGATCCGCTCAAGATCTTCAAGACGGCCTTCGAGAACATCAAGCCGGTCCTCGAAGTACGGTCACGGCGGGTGGGTGGCGCGACCTACCAGGTGCCGGTTGAAGTACGATACGAGCGCAGGCAGTCTCTCGCCATTCGCTGGCTCATCGGCTTCTCCAAGAAGAGGCAGGAGAAGTCCATGCACGAACGGCTCGCCGCAGAGATCCTCGACGCAGCCAACAACCGTGGAGCGTCGATCAAGAAGAAGGAAGACACGCACAAGATGGCGGAAGCGAACAAGGCTTTTGCCCACTATCGATGGTAGTCAACGGCGTCCACCAAGAACCGATCTTTCAGGGAGAATGACCTAGCCAGGAGGCAGAGATGGCAAAGCAGAAGTTTGAGCGTACGAAGCCGCACGTAAACGTAGGGACGATCGGCCACATCGACCACGGAAAGACGACGTTGACTTCAGCGATCACACGGGTCCTGGCTGCCAAGGGACAGGCCGACTACATCGCTTTTGACGACATCGACAAGGCGCCGGAAGAGAAAGAGCGCGGCATCACCATCGCCACGGCCCACGTCGAATACGAGACCGAGAACCGGCATTACGCCCATGTGGACTGCCCGGGCCACGCGGACTACATCAAGAACATGATCACGGGCGCCGCCCAGATGGACGGGGCGATCCTGGTCGTGGGCGCCGACGACGGCCCCATGCCCCAGACCCGGGAGCACATCCTTCTGGCCCGCCAGGTGGGTGTGCCTCACATCGTTGTGTTCCTGAACAAGGTGGACATGGTCGAGGACGAGGAGCTGATCGAGCTGGTGGAGCTCGAGGTCAGGGAGCTTCTGAGCAAGTACGAGTTTCCCGGCGACGACATTCCGATCATCCGGGGCTCGGCCCTGAAGGCCCTGGAGAGCGGCGACCCGGCCTCGGACGAGGCGAAGTGCATTCTGGAGCTCATGGAGGCGGTGGACGCCACGGTACCGGTTCCGGAGCGGCCTCTGGACAAGCCGTTCCTGATGCCGATCGAGGACGTTTTCACCATTTCCGGACGCGGCACGGTGGTGACGGGACGCCTGGAGCGCGGCGTGATCCAGGTGAGCGACGAGCTGGAGCTCGTAGGGTTCCGGCCTACCCAGAAGACGGTGTGCACGGGCGTGGAGATGTTCCGCAAGATCCTGGATCGGGGCGAGGCGGGGGACAACATCGGGGTTCTTTTGCGCGGGATCAAGCGGGACGAGGTGGAGCGCGGGCAGGTGGTGGCCAAGCCGGGTTCGATCGAACCGCACACGAAGTTCGAGGCCCAGGTGTACGTACTGACCAAGGAGGAGGGAGGCCGTCATACACCCTTCTTCCCCGGCTACCGGCCTCAGTTCTATTTCCGTACGACGGACGTGACCGGCGTGGTCCAGCTTCCCGAAGGGGTCGAGATGGTCATGCCCGGGGACAACATCAACATGAAGGGTGAGTTGATCACCCCGGTGGCCCTCGAGCCGGAGCTTCGGTTCGCCATCCGTGAGGGCGGCAGGACTGTGGGCGCCGGTGTCGTGATCAAGGTTATCGAATA
>JANQFG010000018.1 GCA_028277985.1 bacterium
GCCCCCAGGAACGTATCCGGCTTTCCAAACATCAAGTCAGCCCCCACCCGGAACTCAAATCGATCCCGCTCCCAGACCAGTGATGGCGCCAGATAGCCGTCCTTGTCGGCGGTGTCGTAGCTCCCCTTGAATCGTAGCCGCCAATCGCGTAACCGTTCAGAGACCCCGCCTCATGCGGCTACTGGCGCAGGCAGAGGGGGGGCGGAATTTCCTTTCCTGCGCTCGGCAATGACCGTCGCCAGGTAGTCCCAAGGGGACCTGTTCCGTTTCCGGCATGTCTCGATTACGCTGGCCAGAACCGAGATGACCCGGCTTCCCTCCGCTGTGCGGCTGCCATGGCTGATTCGGCGTGCAATGACCCAATGGCGCAAGGCCCGCTCGGCCTCGTTGTTGGTCAACGGTAAATCCGGCTCCTCCAGGACCAACCAAATCACGTCCCAGTCGTTAAGGAACTCAACGGCAAGCCGGCGCGCCTTTTCCGCCGGAGCCCATTTGCGGTGATATTCACAAACCTGTCTGAAGTCCGACAGGATCGGCCTCCAAATGGCCGGGACAGGCCCATCCCGGGCCTGTTCCACCACGAATTCCAAAACTTCCAAGGCTCTGGTCCCAAACTCTCTGGTTTCCTTGTCGAGACTTTCGGCCAGCCCCCTGGCCTTCCGGATCAGATGCGCCAGACAGCGCAGCCGCTTCTGGAAAACCCGGTAGTTCATCAAACCATCGCTCATCAGCCAGCCCGCGTAGGACTCGGTCAGAATGTCGATAACGACCTGACGGGTACGCTGCCCCACCAGGAACAGGACCGTATGGGCCGTTACGAACACCCACAGCCAGCGGGGAACCCCTTTCTCCTTCCACGGGGTCTCGTCTACATGGATCAGCCCCGAGCGGCGGGCCTCGTCGATCAACTCATCGTGAAGCGGATCCGCTGCCAGTCCGGCCTCCCGGATACACCGGTCAATGGTACCCGTGCTCAACTCCAAACCAAACCAGTCATTCAAAAACTCACGGATTCGACAGCGTGACAGCCGCATCCGAAGCGCAAGGGCCACAATGAACGCCGCCAGCATGGGGCCAACCAGCCGCCATTCACTCAAACAGGTCGCCTCCTGGCGCCCCTCGACCACATGCCGCTCCCCGGTCATGGGAGCGGTGCGGGTGACATGGCCGCAACGGCAGGTCACTTCCCCAAACAGATGCTTCGTGCAGACCAGTTGCAAACCGGGGTGTGCCGCATCCCCCTTGATCAGATCAAGGACCAGATATCCAATACGGGCCGTGAAGAGGCTGCCCAGCGGAAACTCCTCATCACAGGCCGCACAGCGTTTCGGTTTATGGGCCTCTTCCCGCTGGACGGGAATCTTTTGTTGCCGTCCCCCGCCAGGGGCGCCGGGTTGCTTCCCGGCCTTGCGCTTGCCTTTCCGCTTTTTGGATCCCTGGCCCCTCCCGGACGCAGATTTTCCCGGACCATCATCATCTTTCCGGAAATCCTCCCCGTCCCCGGATTTGCCCTTCTTCCCTTCCGACGAATCATCCTTTCCGGAAACCTCCTCGGTCTCCTCCTCGTCCACCTCGGGAACGCCAAGGTACGGGGATCGGCTGCTTGGAGGCTGAGAACTGTTGTCCGGCGTCAGGTTCAAACGTTCCCGGGATTCCTTGAGATCAGACAGAAGTTTCCGGCTCACCGCAAGCAAGGCGTCCGACCCGAGGGAAGTCAGATATTCCTCATCAAGCTGCAGTAGATCGTGATCCGAAAGCTTCATGGCGCCATCTGCAATCCGTTGCGGGTATGCCCTCCATCAAACCATCATCTGGCCTCCGGATCCAGGGGTCTCTGAACGGTTACATGCGCGCAGCCGCATTGCGCCTTGCGTCAGGCCTGGAGCCGGCGGAAACGACAACATGAGGGTTCATCCGGAGCCATAGGCCCGATTGGGGCACTCAG
>JANQFG010000057.1 GCA_028277985.1 bacterium
TCCCCCAATCCTCCCACTCCTTCCTGGATTTGTAATCCAGCTTCTCATAATCCCTCGAGAAGGCTTCATTAGACTTTGTAATCATCCCCGTAATCACACCTTCCTCGATTGGAGATCCGGGAACCGCCGGCATAACCAGCACTGTGAAGACGAAAGAAAACAACGCCACGGCAACAACACAGGTTTTCTTCATCTTTCATTCCTCTCACGAAAGAATCATCAAGGTTCCATTCGGGTTACATGCCAGCTTGTGTTCGTCCCTTCATGCAATCCAACCTTTACCAGGATCGGATTGTCTCGAATGTTCCCGAGTTCCTCGAGCAGATCCATCCGAAGACCGGCCGGATCATAGAAGCTATACGGCACAAAAACGTCCACCTGAAACTCATACTTCCTGGGCTTGAGTCGTTTTACAATCGATTCTGAATACACGTACCCCAAGTCACCTGGATAGTATTCCGGCGGTTGTTCCCTTTCTTTGTCATCGGAATAACGGACCTTGATCTCGGCCTGGGATCGGTAAAACTCATCCCACATGCTCCGATAAACAGTCCATCCATTGGGACCAACCACGCATCTCCAGGTATCAGCACTGCTGTCATATTCTGCTTCCATGGGAGAGGTAATCCCATCGATCAGAAATCCGTCTGTGTTGTTGGAATTGTACCACTTCATACCGTAAGCATTCGGGTCGTGCATGTCATGGCCGAACATCATCGTGAAGTTGGCCGCCACATATTTTGGGTTGAAAGGCACGTCTGTTTGAAAGCCGGTGAATCCCAGGGTGTCATAGCAATAGGCGTCTCCATAGAACTTCGGAGATTTCAGTCCCAGAGGTAGAGTGAGTGCAAGCCACTGCCTCGCAATAGTCCTTACAGGCCCGGATTTCATCTTTGACCATCCGCCGACAATACCGCCTTCATTGAATTTGACTCGAATCAGACCGAAACCCAGTTTGGCCTTGAAGCGAAATCTCAGGCTGTCAATGATATCCCTACCATCTCCACCCGCCTCCTCGGTTGTCCACAAGTGTCGGTGAAGGAGCAATTTATGGACATCGCCCTTCCAGGTACGGTTCGTGCCCTGTACCCCATAGGTTGAGCAAGTCAGTCTCACTTCATCTTCGTATTCCAGGAAATCTTCCTTGCCGAAGGAGACTGAGGGCGCCTGCTCGGAAAACCCAAGGAGATAGAACCAACCCACCTTTTCAGACAAGGGATCCTTGATTTCGATTTCGATCCCTTCTTCGACCCCTTGCGGCCAATGCGCTCGGGTCACTCTGTCGCCCGCGTCCCTGGCCATGAAGACAAGCTCGTCCTGAACATCCAGAATGCCGTTCCCCAGCTCCGCATTCGCCTCCGGCCCCATATCGACGATCAAGAAGCCGTCTGAAGTCCATTCGTCGAACTGAAAGGGAACCTGGTGCAAGGTGCCGTCAGAAAAGCTGTAGAGTCGTAACAGGGAGATCTGGTTCCCCAACAATTCAGTCAAGATTTCACCTCGCATCTCGACCGGGTCATAGAAACGACTGATGGTCTTCTTTTTTAGAATCTCCTCAATCTCTCCATCCGAATCGGGCACGATCTCTTGGGAACCTCCTTCACTTTCCTCCGAGGCGTTCCCAAGGCCCGCTGTGACCAAGAAGAGAATGAGTGTTATGCACACTCTCAGTATCCGAACTGTCATCTTTGCCCCCCTATTTTCGCCAAAAGGGTCTTCCCCATTTCTTCACATGCTGTTAGCCGTTCTATCGGTTTCGACCCCTCGTCGTTCCTTGGCGAGGGCCCGCCCTGAGACTATATTGCTGAACGAAATTTTCCTGCACTGGGTGCACAGTCGGGGATAATCGTTCGGGATGGTCGCAAGAATTTCGCGTAGTTGAGGCTCAGGTACGAATAAAGCGGAGCAGCGCTCACAGGCCTCGAGCCGTACGGACCGGATTTCAAGTTTGGCAGGTTTCGGGAGAATCTTTCGAAGACTCACCTCATGCCGAAGCTCTGCGGCATCTTCAGGGCAGCTTCCTACACAAGAGGCGCAGCAGATGCACAGATAATGTGAGTAAAGGAAGATCCGCTCTGTTCCCCTGTCGGTCGCCTCGAGGGTCCCGGTTGGGCAGCTTAGCACACATGCGGCACAACCCGTACATTTGGCCGCGGCAAGCCGGCTCCTGCAGAAGAGAAGAAGTCCGCCCATGAGGACAATCTCTCCGCTCAGAACGTGCAGGGTCCACATGTTCTTCTCCAGGAAGGGCAAAGATCCGGGCATACCGTGAGAAAGTAGATACCCGGTCACAAACGGCAGGGAAACCACAAAGATGAAGAGGTAATCGGATACGGAAGAAGAACGGCGGATCTCCGGGACGACGATACGCCTGAGCAGGAAAGCGAGGCACAGGGCCAACACAAGGAGGGTCAGTCGATCCGCCCAGATATCCGGCAGGGGAGTCCAACCCCACTCGAACCGGGATTCTTCCCAAAGGACAATATGGCCATAAAGGAAGATCGGAACCGCGAAGAGGCAGATGTGGAAGACATAGCGCAACACAGCGTACAGAGGCTTCTTCTTGACTCCACTGTGGAACGGAAACAGGGAGCGGCCCAGCAAACCGAGGATGGATCTCCACGCGGATTCCTGATTGCGCGAAGCTGCAACAATTGCCCGGACAAAGAAGACCATCCTTATCACAATGCCGGCGAAGAAGACCGCAAACACGAATCGCAGCAAGGGGCCTTCAACAAAGAGGTCGAGCTTCATCGAGCCTGGGCCTCGTTTTCTACATGGGGCACGCCACCGGGGTCGAGGGGGACTCGGCAGGATGCACATCTTCCGATTCCGATGCTTCCAGCTTGTCCGCCAGATCCTTCAGGCCCACCTTCTCGAGAGCCTCTCGGGTGGGCACACCGGTGTCCGGGTCGCACCCTCGCAACTCGCAATAGTCCTCTCCGACCTGCTCCGAGGCCTCGTCATCCCATTCCTGACCCTGGAAAGGGCCGTCCGGTATCGGCTCCATGGAGCCCCTGACGAGGGCCCCGGGAATCTCGGGCACCTCCCCGTTTATCCGTTCGCACAGGATGTTGTAGGATACCTCGAGCAATCGTCTCCTTTGGATGGCCTCCAGAAGACTCTCAGTAGTGCAATTCTCTCCTGTGGCGGCACGAATCGCTGCGGCCGTATCCTCCGTATCCCAACTGCAGCCGGCGTGAGGGGTTCTAGTGGTCATGCCATCACATCGGCCTGCCATGTCCGCAGCGGAGATCGTGTTCTCCGTGGCCCACATGTACCGGGCCTTCCCATCCACCTCCTCAGGTTTCCATGCGTCTCGGTTCCCCGTGTGTTTCTCGGAGAATTCGGAGAGCCACTCATCCGTGAGTTTCAGGGTGTCTTCCTCGGACAGTCCGAATATGGGCGCAAAGAGTCTGTAGATCCCATGCCGATCAGCAGGAGGGTGGAACCAGAGGTACTGGGTGGCGGCCTGCATGAGCTGTGTACCCCCGGACCCGCCGAGCGTCGCACCTCTCTCCCAGAACGTGAGAGGAATCGAAACGTTCCGCTCGTGATAGGCCAGGTGGAACCCTCTGCCGTCGGCCACAGCTTCTGAGGCTCGAGCGATGCCCCCGGCAAAGAACTTGCCGAACCCTTCCTGTCTGCACACCTTTTCCACGACCGTCATGATCGCTTCTTCGCTGCCCCATTCCATGGGGACGCCGTCCGTGTCGGCGGCCGTAATGAGGCCTTCCTGGTAGAGCAGCATGAGCCAGCCCGTGATCCCCGTGACCTCAATGGTATCGGCTCCCAACTTCTGCATCCTCTCGGCCGCCTTGAAATGCAGTTTGGTATCCAGGTTCTTCACACCGAATCGCATGGCGAGATTCACGAAGCAGGCAACCCCGCCGCTGCCGACACCCGGCACATCATAGTTACCCTGGCATTGCACCGGGCAGAATGCGCAGCCGATGGCCCCTACGCGGTACCTTCTGTCGAATTCTCCTTGAAGTTCTTCCTTCTTCAGCTTGGGAATCACAAAGCTGGCGTCAGGGCCGTAGCCCCATTGCGCCATGCCCATGTCGGCGTACTCGTCCACGTGCGTGGACAGTTGTTCCCGGTTCATTGTCTGGACATAAGCCCGGAGCGTACCCGTCTTCATTTCCTCCCATATGCGGTTCCACAGAGCCATGAACTTCTCCGGGTCCGCCACTTTCAATCCCTTCGTTCCCCTCACGGCCACCGCCTTCAGGTTCTTCGATCCCATCACGGCCCCTACGCCCCCCTGGCCGGCGGCGTTCTGGATATCGTGCAGGATGATTGCAGCCACGAACTGGTTTTCACCCGCAGGGCCGATACAGGCGACCTGAACGTCAGGATCTTTGAGTTCCTGCTTGATCCGGACCTGGACTTCTTCGGTGTCCAGGCCCCAGAGATGGCTCGCATCCCTGATCTCCACTCGGTCGTTCTCGACAAAAAGGTATGCGGGGCTGGCCGCCTTTCCCGTGATGACGATGCTGTCATAGCCGGCAAACTTCATCTCAGAGGCGAATTGCCCTCCGAAAGTCGCGGTCGATATCGGGCTGTTGACAATCTTCGGGGACTTGGTCGTTACGTCACACTTGTTTCCCAGCAACGTTCCTGTCAGGGGGCCTGTGTTGAAGGTCAGCATGTTCCTCGGGTCCGTCCCCGGCACCTCGGGCGGGACATGATCATAGATCAGCCTCGACCCGATCCCGGGGCCCCCGATGTAGTCCCTGGCGTACTTCGAGGTCGGTTCTCGCTCTACTTTGCCTTCCGTGAGGTCGACCCTCAGTATCGTTCCTGTCCTGGACATCTTACCCCTCCTGGCTCGTCATCTCGAGGTACTTCTCGGACTTGGCCCTCGCCAGAGTAATCCCGACTCGCTCGTCCGGGAGATACTGTAGCGCCTCGGTATAGCAGTACTTGACGCACTGGGGCTCTTCCAGCCCGTCACAGAGATCGCACTTCACGGAAACGCCTTTCTCTGCGTTCACGGCGATGGCCCCCACCGGGCAGGCCATCTCGCACATCCTGCACCCGATGCATTTCTTCTCGTCCACGATCTTGACGCACTCATCGTTTGCGGTGATGGCGCCCGAGGGGCACACAGCCATGCAGTTCGGTTCCTCGCACTGGAGGCAGGTCACCCGCACCTTGTAAAGGATGCTGCGTTCCACGGTCCGGACGACCTTGCCTCTCGCTTTCACCGGGTTGAACTCGCCTTCCTTCACGAAGCTGCACATGGCCTCACAGACTCTGCAACCCGTGCACTTATCCATGTTCCAGACGATTCGTTTCATCTTTCCATCCCTTTACGTGACATCAACAATGCTCGATAAATGCTCCACCACGTCCCCCACGGCGTTTTCATCTATTGTAATCTCAACGGCCTTCTCGGGACACACCTCAGCGCAACGGCCGCATGCAAGACAGTCGTCGGTCCTCCGAGCCCGGCCGTTCTCGATTCGGATGGCGCCGAACATGCATACGCCGGATTCGACACACGTCCCGCATCCTGTACAATTATCATTGATCTTCACTTCCACACCCGGCATCCTCAGCAGAATATCTCGAAAACTCTGCGACCCATACGGGTACATCCTCGCAAGGCAGCAGCACGGACAGCAGTTGCAGATGATCATGAATTTCTTGTGATACGCTCCAACGGCCCTCGGAAGCCGAAAGACTGCTGTGTCTGCATAGGTGCGGCCAATCGTATGCACCAGCCCATTTTCTCGCACCTCTTCAGCGTACTGGTGGGCCTCTTCCTTGGACACATGTCTAAGATTTTTGTTTCCATCCGCAACCCCCTCGCCAAGCAAGAGGCATCCGTATTCTTTCGGATGATCGCCGCAGTCCATCTTGGTGCGACACCCACAGTACTTGGCAATGGCATGATGGCTCGCCGCATCAATGAAGTGATGAATGAGCTTTGATGGAAGAAAAGCATTCTTATGTTCAAGTGATGCATCTACTTGAATAACGTTGTCCTTTGGGACCGCAAAATAGATATCATCTTTCTTTATGACCGAACCCATGAGCGTCTTGGTTAACACCTTCGTATAGGTGCGGTCTTTCGAAGGATTCCTGGGTATAGCAAATCCCAACATCTTGATCCCCCAAGGGACTTTCTCTTCATTACCATCGTCTTTCGGCATGGCACGCCCTTTCTCTTCCAGCGAATGATGGCTATTCGGTGGGAAGCCCGTGTTTCTGGCAGTGCTCCGGGTATTTCTTGTACACGAACTTCAGCATAGGCAGCAGGCCCATCAGTTTGGGAAGCGGCCCCTTAACCTTCACTTCATTCGAGGTCAGGGCCTTGCCGAGTTCGAGCCTGTCCAGCCAGAATTCGTGCGCCATGTCGGCCGGAAGCTCCATGGTGATGACGGCATCCTGGTCCGCATCAGGGCCGGTGAGCACTCTGTCGTGAGCGACCCAGGTGCACCCGCGGGGGTCCTTGGTGATGAATTTCATGGTGAGCTTCATCTTCCTCAACTTCTCACTCAGCTTGCTCTCGGAAAGCACCTCCCTCCACAGACCACCAAAGACCTCGTACGTCTGCTCTTCATCTCTAAACACGGGCATGAAACGACTCCTCTCTGCATGACTGGGCATTTTCGACCAAAAGACAATGTAGTAAGCAA
The DNA here is from genome assembly GCA_028277985.1 of bacterium. Taxonomy (GTDB): domain Bacteria; phylum Desulfobacterota; class DSWW01; order DSWW01; family DSWW01; genus S015-6. Next base: position 6,651 of record JANQFG010000057.1, read on the forward strand.
AGAGTACGCCAGCGAGTATACCATCATAATATGTTGATTTAATTAAAAAAAACTTCTAGAAAGGCCCGGGCGTGAGACGAAATGCCGTCATCGAGCCGATATTTCGTCTTTCTCGGTTGACAGGTGACGAATCGATCCTATACCTTCTTGATGGTGAGGAGTTGCTCCAATGGATACGGAGAACACCGGAATGAAGAACAAACGGGCGACAGCAGCCCATGAAGCAACCGAGGCAGCACAGGTCGAACGGAATCTGGCCTGGGAAGCTCTCCGTACCGGTGACCCCGGATTGGCCCGGAATCATTTGCAGCACGTACTGGACCGCCTGGACGGCCATCTTCTGGATGCCAAGGACAAGTCCCTGTTCGTCCACACCAGCCTCGAGTTCTCCAACCTCTGCCTTGGCCTGGGGCAGGGCTTTGACCAGTTGAGCGCAATCCTTGAGAAGGCCAGGGCCGTGAGCGAGGATCTCGGAGATCGTCGTTCCCGGGCGCTGATCCACCTGCACCTTGGGCGACTACACTATTTCGGCAATCGGATTCCAGAGGCAATGGGGACCTTTTCCACGGGCAAAGCAGAGGTGGACGATCTGGGTGACGAGGACATCCGGATCGAGGCAGCCGAATTCATCGGGATGTACTACTTCATACAAGGCAGGTTCTCTGAAGCCCGGCCTCATCTCGATGAGGCGGCCCGGAGCTTCGAGGCGGGCGAACCGGAACGGCCCATCAATCTCTCCGCACCACTGTGGCTGACCGTTTGCACCGTTTACCTGGGTCAACTTCACGATGCGATCGGCACGGCGTACTACTATCATCGCCGTGCCCTCGCCAGATCAGACCACGGCGTGGCCGATTTGCTCCAAGCGTTGCTTGGGGTCGTCCTTTCGCACATCAACAGGGGCGAGGAGGCCCATACCAACCTTTCCTCTGCGCTCGAGAAATCCACACAGACCAAGAACGTGCTGGCAGGCACTTTTTCGAAGGCAGGGATCGGGTACCAGTGTTACCGGGAAGGCCGCCTGGACGAGGCCCGCAACTGGATTGCCCAGGCGCTGGAAGAGAGCCATGCTTCAGGGGTCATCTTTGAATATGGCTCGGATCTTGTCCTGGAAACCGCCTTCGAACTGGGTCGAAAGGGGTTTGAATGCATCCCATCCTTCGATTTGCAGAGTGAACTGAAGCGCATCATGCGCCAGCCCAATATTCACTTGCGCGGTGTTGCCTTAAGGCTGAGTGCCATTGCAGCCGCGGCCACGGAAGAGAACGATGCCGCCATTGAACCTCTGCTGGAGTCGAGCGAGAAATACCTAAAACAGTCCGGGGACCCGGTGCAGCTGGCAAAGACCCGTGTCGAGCTGGCACGCCTGAGACTGAGGCAGGGCGACGAAGACAAGGCACGCCTTCTTGCTCAGAAGGCGTGGAAGGGCTTCTCGGGCTACGGGGAGGTCTTCTTTCCAGACGATCTGCGATACCTGCTGGTCCTCAAGCGGGGCTTCTCTCCGGAAAGAGACTCTCGACCGGAATTGCTCGAGATGTTCGTGAACATGATCCATGACCTGAAACCCGGACCGGACCTGAATAGGATCTTGACCCGTACTGTAGCATCCACGACTCGCTTTTTTGGGGCTGAACGGGGCGGGATCTTCTGGTTCCCGAGACGAGGAGGGACGAACAACCCCGTGCTGAGGGCGGGGCACAATCTCAGCACGGCCGACGTGTCTGGGAGTGAGTTCCGCTGGAGCTTGGACCTGATCTCGAAGTCCGGGCGGGAGAACAGACCCCTGGTGATTGAGGATGAGGACTCGGCCCAGTCATCCACCCATGTCAAGGCCGTGCTATGCGCTCCCTTCGAGATCGGGGGAAGAGTCCAGGGCGTTCTTTACCACGACAATTCGCACGTTCGGGAGTGTTTCGAGGCCTTCGAGATTTCGGACCTGGTTCGGATCGCCAGGTCTCTGGCCATCTATGTTGATCATCTGGTGGGACTCAACCAGCAGGTACAGAAGAAGACCTCTTTGAGCCTGACGCAACTCGGGCAATCCGAATCCCGGGAGATCGTCACCGAGAATCCTGAAATGCTTCGGATCCTGGCCCAGGTGGATCACATCGCCGGTTCCGACGGCACCGTGCTGATCATGGGAGAAACCGGGGTCGGAAAGGAGCTCTTCGCCAACAGGTTGCACGAGAACAGCTCCCGTCGGGAGAGTCCCTTTGTCATCGTGGACCCAACCACCATCCCCGAGACCCTGGTGGAGAGCGAACTGTTCGGTCACGAAAAGGGGGCCTTCACCGGAGCAGACCGCCAGAAGCCGGGCCGCCTCGAGCTTGCGAACGGCGGCACGTTGTTCATCGACGAGGTGGGGGAGATCCCCAAATCCGTCCAGGCCAAGCTGTTGAGGGCCCTACAGGAAAAGACGCTGGTGCGGGTGGGAGGAACGAGAACCCTGCGCTCGGACTTCCGGCTCGTAGCGGCCACCAATCGAGACCTCGCCGCGGAAGTGGCGGCCGGTCGTTTTCGGGAAGACCTGTATTACCGCATCAATGTGGTGCCTTTGGCCATCCCTTCGCTAAGAGAACGAAAGGAAGACATCTCCCTGCTCGCCCGGCACTTCCTAGCAAAGTATGCTTCCCGGTACGGTCGTCCCGAGATCAAGCTTGCGAAGAAGGATGAAGCGAAGCTCATCGGGTACGACTGGCCCGGGAATGTGCGGGAACTGGAGAACATGGTCGAACGAACCGTTCTTCTGTCCATGGGAGAAGAGCTGGAATTTCGTTTGCCCGAGGAGGAGATGAACCTTTCGGGGGGTCTCTTCTCCGACTTTCCCACCCTTGACGAGATGCAGCGGCGGTATATCGAGCAGGTCCTCGAAAAGACCGGCGGAAAGATCGGAGGGCCGGGAGGTGCGGCAGAAATCTTGGGAATGAAGCGCACAACCCTCAACGATCGAATGAAGAAACTCGGCTTGCGATAGTTCGTTTCGAAGGGTGCGCTGACCGGACCTCCCTCGGCATTGCGGGCGTCGCCGGTATCAATGCGACGAGAGAGAAGTTGCCCTCAACTACGCGCGTTTGTCGGTTTCCGGTGAGGACGCCTCCATTTCCGAAGTCTCCGGCGTTTCCCCCTTCAACCCCAATGCCTTCAGGGCGAACTGCCCAAGCAACGGCATCCCCAGCACCGACCAGGTAATCACGTAGTACCCCATGACCTGGATCTGCTCGAGCATGGGCAGATCCTTGGGCAGGTTCAGCAGGATGGCCATGGTCACGCCCACGTGAAGACCGCCCAGGTCCACGATCACCCTCCACCGCCAGGGGACATCTTGTCGGAAGAAGCGGTCGAGGCTCCATAGCAGGGAGTGGACCGTGAACGATCGTGCGACCGTAACCACCGCGATAGCCGCCAGGCCAATGCCGGCGTGGCGCACCAGGTTCTCCAGAGGAATCGCGGCCCCGATCATCAGGAACAGGTACCCCTCGATGGCGATGGCCACGGCTTCCCAGAAGCGATCCAGGGTCTCCACGGTCTCCTCGTCCATGCACAGGGCCTTCTTGTTGCCCACAAAGATCGAGGCGACCGCCACGGAGAGGAATCCGGACATGTGGAAGTGCTCCGCCACAAAGAAGGCGGCCGTGAAGAGCATTCCGGAGAGGATGAGCTCGCTCACGGGATCATTCAACACACGATAGATCCGGTAGAAGAGAAACCCCAGAACGATCCCGAGCACGCATGAGCCGACCACGCTCCTGAGTATGGCTGCCGTCCAATCCGGGCTCTCCCCCTGCCACGCGCCAACGGCCAGGCCGAAGATGATCAGGCTGATCGGATCGTTGAAGATCGACTCGCCGGCAACCATCGAACGCCATCGCTCTCCAACGCCGAACCGGGACAGCACCGCCAGAACCGCACCCGCATCGGTCGGGATCAGCATGGTGCCCACGATGATCGCTACCACCAGCTCCATTCCGAAGAGTGCCCTGAGCAGTGCGCCGCAAAGGGCAACCCCGACGAAGGTCCCCACGATGGCCAGAACACCGATCTCTTCTTTGTTCTTCACGAGAGTTTCTATTTCTACGGAAAGGCCCTCGTTGAAAATCAGGATGCCGATCAGAAGAAAGATCATCTCCGGCTCGAGCCTGAGCTCGTGCGTGAAGTCGATGCCGGTGAAGTAGGAGAGCAGATGGAGGGCAAAGCCGCCGATAAAGCAGCCCATCACAGCGGGCTGCCCGAGCCTGCGGAAAATCAGACTGAAGAGCAGGATGAAGGCAAAGACGATGAGAAGCTCGAAGGGCGCTTCGGCGGCAACCGTCTCGATGATTTCAGGGAGCACTTCTTCCATGCCCGAAGCTTAGTAAAAAAGGGGGGCCCGGGTCAAAAGCGGGTCAGTGCCCCCGACGGTCGTCTTTTCTTTCCGCTCTGGGGAGGGTAGAATCGCACTCCGGCACCTCATGCGATGGAGCATCTATGCACTGTGCTGAGGGATTCCCGCCTGCGCGGGAATGATGGCTTTGGGGGAATGACGGGGAGAGAGAATGGCGGGCTATGTGATTGATTTCGAACCGATCGGCCGTAGAGGGACCGTTGGCGCCGATCAGTCCATCCTCGAGGCGACTCGAGAGCTGGGTGTAGACCTGGTCAATCTTTGCGGGGGCGCCGGGACGTGCGGCCGCTGTAGGGTGCAGGTTCTTGACGGGAAAGTCTCCGAGATCGGGGCCAATGAGCAGGAACACCTTACCAAGGACGAGTTGGACAAAGGCTGGCGTCTGGCTTGTGAGACCTACCCGCAGGCGGACTGCAAGGTGCACGTGCCGCCCGAGTCACTCACGGCTCCCCAACGGACCCAGGTGGAGGGCCTGGAGGTTGCTGTCGAGCCTGACCCTGCGGTTGTGGCCCACCCCCTGGAGCTCTCCGCGCCCGATCTCTCTGATCTCAGGGCAGACGGAGATCGGCTGCTGGAGGCATTGGAGCAGGAACGGAAAGTAACCTGCACCAGCATCGATGTAGAGACCCTGCGGGGGCTGTCCCCCCGTCTCCGGTCACAGGATTGGAAGCTCAGGGCGTCGGTTCGGGAAGGTGAAATCGTGGCGATCGGCCCCCCGGAAGGCCGCCAGCTCGGCCTGGCAGTGGACCTGGGAACCACGAAAATAGCCGGCTACCTCCTGGACCTGGAAGACGGAAGGACCCTTTCCTCCCACGGGATCATGAACCCTCAGATCGCCTATGGCGAAGACCTGATCTCCCGGCTCAGCCGCGCCATGGAGTCCCGAGAAGAAGCGACGAGACTCCAGCAGCTCGTCGTGGATGGGTTGAACCAGATGGCAGCCGTCCTCTGTGAGGAGATCGAAGGAGATCGCGAGCAGATCGTCGAGGCGGTGATCGTAGGCAACACGGCCATGCACCACCTTCTTCTTCGCCTGGCGGTCGACCAGCTCGCAATGGCCCCTTATGTACCTTCCATCTCGAAGTCGCAGGATGTGAAGGCCCGCGATCTTGGGCTTCGCCTCGCGCCGGGTGCATACGTACACTTCCTGCCCAATATCGCCGGCTACGTCGGCAGTGATCATGTATCGATGATGCTGGCAACGGGACTGTCGACCGCGCAGAGAGTCACCCTCGCACTGGACATCGGGACCAACACCGAGGTGTGCCTGGTTAGCGGGGGAGAGTTGTGTTCGGTCTCCTGCGCGTCGGGCCCTGCCTTCGAGGGCGCCCATATCAAGCACGGAATGCGGGCCGCCAACGGGGCAATCGAGAGCGTCCGGCTGGAGCAGGGCAAGGTCACCTACCAGACCATTGGCGGGGCCACGCCGACAGGCCTTTGCGGGTCCGGCATCCTGGATGCAGTGGCCCAGCTCTATCTTGCCGGGATCTTGAACCGGGGCGGAAGAATGGACCTTCAGCCCGGCGTGCAAGACGACGGGGATCTACGTGAATTCATCCTGGTTCCCCAAGAGGATGCCGACGGTCGGTCGGCCATCACCATCACACAGAAGGACGTCCGCCAGGTTCAGCTTGCCAAGGGGGCCATACGCACGGGTATCCAGTTGCTGCTCCAATCGAAAGGCCTTGCGGAGGACGACATCGATGAGGTGATCATCGCCGGGGCTTTCGGAACCTATATCGACGTTGGGAGCGCGATCGCCATCGGGATGCTGCCCCACCTGCCGCTCGACCGCTTCCGGCAAGTTGGCAATGCAGCCGGCCGCGGCGCCATCCTGGCCCTCGTCTCCCGCGCAAAACGTCGCGAGGCGCATGCCATGGCCGGCAAGGTGGGCTACATCGAGCTGGCAAGCTCGCCCGACTTCATGAACGTCTACACCCAATCCATGTACCTTGGCCCTTACCGCGCAGACGAGGATTGAGCCTAGGTGCCTCCCCCCGCGCACCTGCCCGTACCCGTGCCCGACGTCCAATCGTGGAAAATACGAAAAGGGTGCTGGGTGATCAAAGATCCAACCCGAGGGTGCCGCCCGGGTTCATGATTCCCTTCGGATCGAAATGCCTCTTCAGGGCCCGGAGAACGTCCATCTGGGGAGTCCCGAGGTGCCTTTCCATCCAGGGGGCGATCATTCGGCCCACCCCGTGGTGGTGACTCAGGGATCCCCCGTGCTTTTCGATCCGGTCGATGATACCGGCCTGGAAATCTCTATACTCATCCAGGTCGTTCATCCGTGCGATGAAGATGAAATAGAGGTTGGTGCCCTGAGGATAGAAGTGAGATGCGTGGGTCATGCATATGGTCCGGGGCCGGGCCTTGATGAACTCCCTCACACCCTGGTGCAGCCCGTGCAGGTTGTCCCAGGTTACGCCTGACTCCAGGGTATCGATCATGATCCCGTAGTCGTTCAGGTCTTCGCGCATGTACGGATCCGTATACCTGCCGTGCTCCCAGCGCTTGGCCGCATATCCGCCCAGTGACATGGCCCTGTGGGCCTTGCAGACTCTCTTCACGTTCCTGGCAACGTTCTGCGAAAAGGCCTTCTCCCCTTCCGTGGTCCCGATAAAGAGGCATCGCTCCATAGGTTTGTAGCCCCGGAGACGTATCACCTTTTCCAGCGGCGTTCCCTCGATACCGTAGAGCTTCAGCCCCACATCGGTCTCTTCCGGGTCCGAGATCCGGAAGACGCCGGGCATGCCGAATTCCCCTTGCGAGATCTCCCTTGTGGCGTCCACGGCCGCCTCCCAGGTCGGGAAGAGGTAACTGAAGTATCTGCGGTTCTCCGGCGCGTGTCGAAAGACCTTGAGCGTTGCGCTGACGAGAACACCGTAGGTCCCTTCGCTTCCTTTCATGATGTCGTTGACCTTCGGGCCGGTCGCGGTTCCGGGATAGTCCAGGGTCTTGAACGTCCCGGCGGGTGTGACGTATTCCTGGCTGAGCACGATGTCGTACATGTCCCCATAGTAGGAAGACTGCTGGCCCGACCCGAGGGCTGCGATCCAGCCGCCCACCGAGGAGTATTCAAAGGACTGTGGGAAATGGCCTGCCGTGTACCTCCGCTTCGCCCCGAGAACCTCGGGAGCCTCGTTGAGCATCTTCTCGTACGCAGGCCCCAGGATGCCGGGTTCCACGGTGATCGTCTGGTTCGTCTCGTTGAATTCGAGCATTCGATTCATGTGCGTGCTCATCACCAGGGAGATCCCGCCCTTGGCACACTGAAATCCGAACGTCACCGAAGAGCCGCCCCCGTAAGGGTAGATCGGGATTCTCTGCTCGCTCGCGTACGCAACGATCTTCTGCACGTCCTCGCGGTTCCTGGGATGAAGGACGAGGTCCGGCGCGCTCTCGACGATTCCCTTCCTGAGCATCAGGGCCTCTTCCATCGTCTTGCCTGCGCCGTACTTCACGCGGGAGTAATCATCCGCACCCACATTCTCCTTTCCGACGATTCCCTCGAAGGCCCGGATCTGCTCGCCTGAGATCCGAATCGGCAATTCGCATTCAACCGTCTCGTTGCCCTGCTCTTGCGGTTGGGCAAAGTCCGAATCGGTCATCTCGAACACTTCTTTGACCATCCCGTAGAAGCCGCGGTTCGGGTGCTTGAACCCTGCCGGGTCCCCCCACTTGAAGATGGACCTGTAGCTTCCCTGCCTGGGCGCTTCCTCTGTCCACGCCGGGGTAAAGGATTCTTTCTTGCTCATTCCAGCTCCTCGGACTCGAAGATTCTGTTTTCCGCCTTAGGATCGAGCGCCAGGCGAACAAGGGCGTTCGCGAGACGAACGTTTGTCGTGGAGGCGTACCGGGCCTTGATCTTCCCGGCCCCGAGCCATCCCGCCACCGAGAGGAGGCGATCCCCGATCACGGCTCCCGCCCTCTCCATGGGCCGGTCATCATCCCTTCCAGGGCCGGTAATGATCGACGGCCTGGCGATCGTGTAAGGCAGTCCGCTCGAGCGCAGCAGTGCCTCGGCCTGGGCCCGTGCCTTGTAGTATGCAGACCGCGATGTCTCTTTCACCCCTGCAGCGGAGAGGTACACGACGCGAGGGGACAGGCCTACTTCGCGGGCAGCCTCGATGAGAAGGGCCGTCATGCCG
>JANQFG010000058.1 GCA_028277985.1 bacterium
CCGGATCGACAAGTAACGTACCTGGAACCGTGGAGGGCATGGAGATGAAGACGAAACAGAAGTGCGTGGTGGCCGGGGGTGGGCCGGTTTCATCCTCACCTCCCGGTGCGGCGATTCCGCCATCAAGTGCGCAGAACTCATAGTGGGAGAGAAGCTACTCTAGGACCCTGCGGAGCGGATCATGTCAGAGAAGGATATTCTTTTTTCCCGGGATGGGGCGGTGGCCGTGATCACCTTGAACCGGCCGGAGCGGATGAATGCCCTGACCCTGGCCAACCATGGCGAGTTGGCCGTGGCGATCGAGGAGGCCCGTCGGGACGAACAGGTGCGCGTGATCGTCCTGACGGGCGCGGGCAAGGGTTTCTGTTCCGGGGACGATGTGGGAGAGGTGTTCCTCGGCCCGGAAGAGGATCAGTTCAAGTCGAGAGAGGCAAGGCTCAGGCAGCTCGAGGGTGAGCACCCCTTTCCGGGAGGGGGGCACGGGCTGCTCACGATCAACAAGCCGTCCATTGCAGCTGTGAACGGCCCGGCCGTCGGGTACGGGTGCGAGCTGGCGCTGCTGTGCAGCATGCGGGTTGCCTCGGAAAGGGCGCGCTTCAGCGAGATCTTCCTCAGGGTCGGGCTGATTCCGGACGAGGCGCTCGTCATCCTGCCGAGGCTGATCGGGCTGGCCAAGACATACGAGATGGTATTGACCACGGATATCATCGACGCGGCGGAGGCAGGGCGAATCGGGCTCGTCAACAGGGTCGTGCCTCACGAACAATTGATGGAAGCCACCATGGAACTGGCGGAGAAGATCGCCGCCCAGCCTCCGATTGCGGTCCGGCTCGCGATCGAGGGCATCCGAAGGGGCCTCGATTGGCCCATGGAAGAGTACATGCGGTTTCACGCCGTTGCATCTCCCTACTGTGCCGAGACCGAGGATCACAGGGAGGGAGCATTGGCCTTCCTCGAGAAGAGGAAGCCGGTCTTCAAGGGAAAGTAGCCGCCTCGTGGCCGGTCCTGCCGGTCTTTCTTCGCCCCCTTGCCCCGATCTTTGCCCCTCGACAAGAAACGCGTTTATTACCCCCTGCGGTCAGGATCGTTTTTTCTCTTGACCCTTGGAATGTGAGAGTGTTAACCATGTCTCAGCCGGAAGTCGCAAAGGCTCTTCCTCCTACCATCTCAACGTTATAGGTCCGATTCGCCGGGTGAAGTTCTCTCTCGGCTCTCTGAGTGTAGCGATGCCGGGTTGGTGGTGAACCGCAGATGTCTGCCGGGCAACAGCATAGGGGGGAACGATGATCTCTGGACGAGGAAGGCTCCTTTTTTGGATCGTTGGTTGGGCAGTGATTCTTTGGCTGACGGCGCCTGCGGAAGCCGTCTACATTGACACGGAAAAGACCCTGAAGGTGACGGGAAAGGCCCAGACCCGGGCCTCGATCCGTCTGCAGGATTCCGAAGGGTATACCTCCCCGGCGAATGTGTACGTGGGCAATCTGGTGCAGTGGCGGAACCTGGCCCTCATCGAGATCGACCACAATCTGAGGGACCTGACGGATGAGCTCGATATCCTGTACCCCTTGAAGGCCTTGAAGATAAGAGCGAAGTACCACCTGGTGGGCCGGTTCCTGTACGAGGCGGTCTACAACGTCGGCCCCCAGGCCTTCCGGGATGTTCGGGACGCGGACCGGGTGAACATCGACAACTTCAAGCAGAGCTACGACCTCTGGGAGTGTTACGCGGACTTGTCCCGGGGGCCGCTCTTCTTCCGGATCGGCCGGCAGAATCTTTCCTGGGGGGAGACCGATGTGTTTCGGCTCCTGGACAGCATCAACCCCCTGGACAACACCTTTGGAGGGCCCTTCGAGGATCTGGACGACCGGAGGATCCCGCTGTGGATGATCCGGGGCAGCTACAACATCGGAAACGTTGGGCCGGTCAAGTCGCTGAGCGTGGAGGGGTTCTGGGTGCCGGGCACATGGGATGCCCGGATATCTCCCTGGGCCCCGAAGGGCACGGCCTATTCGGCCCCCCTGTCCCCGGACCTGGCAAGGTTTCTGGATTTCAAGTACCCGGACAAGCTCATGGAGAGCAGCCGATGGGGATTTCGGCTGCAGGGTGTGGCGGGCCCCAACATCAATCTCTCGGTGGGCCACTACCGAAGCTTTCTGGATCTTCCGGCACTGCGTGCGGTGGTCGAACCGGGCATCCCCTTGCTCACGGGTCTCGATCAGATGGCCTTCGAGGTTTCCTGGCAGCCCGTGCACATCACAGGGGGAAGCCTGAACTACTGGGAGCCGCGCACCAATACGGTGGTCCGTGCCGAGCTGGCCTGGTTCTGGGACGAGCCCGTCTTCATCCCCCAGGAAAACGCATCCATACTTTTCGGGCCGACCCTCCCGCTGCCGGACCCGGTGCTCGACCTTGCTGCCGAGATGTTCGGGATCGACCTGCGGGATCTCGGCCTGGACGGGCTGCCCCTGAATCCCCAGAGCGGGACCATCCCGGAAAAGGGCATCCTCAGGTTCATGATCGGGCTGGACAAGCAGATGTGGATACGCCCTCTCAACAAGACCAACATGTTCTTTGTTTCCCTTCAGTACTTCGGGCAATGGATTCCGGACTACGACCCGAGGCTGCGTCAGGCGCTTCAGCTCTATCCGAGTCCTGTGAATTACGCGCTTCTCAAGGAGGTCGAGAGCGTGTTCACCGCCCTCGTGAACACCATGTACCGGAAGGGTACGGTCAACCCTCAGCTCGCTCTGGCCTATGATGTGCGCGGGGCCTGGTTGATCCAGCCCTCGGTGAACCTGATCCGAGAGCCATTCCGGTTCATGATCCAGTACAGCGCGATCGCAGGAACGTTCACCAATTTCGGCGCCTTTCGGGACCGTGACCAGATTACCTTTATCCTGACGTATCTTTTCAGCTAGCGGAAAGCAGGAAAGGAGATACGAGCCATGAGAATCATCCGGATCTTCGGGATCGTTGTCTTGCTTGTCCTTTCTGTTCCGATGATGCAAGCCGCCGTCTTCGCGGATGTCGCCCCGGGGGATGTGATCGACAAGACGAACTGGCAGAAAGCCGAGGAGCTGTTGCCCGCGTCCGTGCTGGACTGGGTCAAAAAGGGGGATTTCGTCCTCAACATCGGGGAGCTCGCTTACGACGAAAAGGAGTATTTTGAATTCAACGTGAAGGAGTCCTTGACGGCGAACATCGGGCGGTACAAGGTGGACGAAAAGGACATCATCGTCGATGCGAAGACGGGCACGCCCCCGGATTTCATCTCCGGGCTCCCTTTCCCCCAGGTGGACCCCGAAGACCCCAAAGCAGGCCAGAAGTTCCTCTATAACAAGCACTACCTGCAGTTCAACACCGGCAACCAGGACGTGGGGTTTCAAGCTGTATGGGTAGGCACGGGTGGATTCGAAAGAGAAATCGGAGCCGGCTGGATCGCCGCGCCCATGGATGGGTACCCTGGGGCTCAATCGATCCGGAACCCGGATGGCATTCAACGCTACACGCTCATCGCGGTTGACCGGCCCTACGACATAGCCGGGTTCAACCTTCTGCTGTGGAGGTACAAGGACGAGCGTCAGGACCTCAACCTGTCCTACATTCCAGCGATCCGGCGGGCGCGACGTATGAGCCCGGCCAATCGTTCCGACGCTTTCGTGGGATCGGATTTCTGCATCGACGACCCGAACGGGTACGACGGGAAGATCTGTATGTTCGACTGGAAGGTCCTTCGAAAACAGGATGCGCTTTTGCCGTACAAGAGCAAGAACCCGGAACGACTCACTCGGACCAAGCGGGGTGCATGGCAGACTACGGCCGACGTGACCCCCGGCGAGTATGGGTATCAGACCGAGGGGTGGCAGGGAGCACCCTGGGCCCCGGTGAATCTGTTCTGGGTCAAGAAGACAGTGTACGTGATCGAGGCCGCTTCCAAAGATCGCTATTACAACTACGGAAAACAGGAGATGTGGTACGACCCGGACGTTCGTTTCCCCAAATACAAGATCATCTACGACCGCGCCGGCGACTACTGGAAGACCATGATGATCGGGTTCAGCGCGTACGGGAGCGCGGACGGAAAGATGAAGTTCATGCTCGTGGATATCCAGGACATCATTGACGATCGGTCCCAGCACGCGTCCCTGTGCGAGAACGCAAGCAAGAGAAACCTCTGGAAGCTCTTCACAGAGGTGGAGATGGACGACTTCACGCTCTCCGGGTTTCAGAAATACTGCAAGTAGAAGCTGTGAGACGGCACGAAAGAGCGGTGGTGATCGGTTCGGGCATCGGGGGAGCTGCTGCTGCCGCACTGCTGGCAGCAAAGGAATTCGACGTTCTTCTCCTCGAACGCAACCGGTCTGCCGGTGGAAAGACCGGGAGCTACGAACGGGAAGGTTTCACCTGCGACATGGGGGTCCACTACGCGGGCCGGGGAGATCGGGGCCCTCTCGGAGAAGTGGCCCGGCGCGTATCCGCTGACCTGCATTTCATCAAGAAGGACCCTTTCCTGCGAATGATGAAGGGAGAGAGGTCCCGCGATCTTTCCCTGAGACTCACCTCTTTTCCCTCCCTGGCCAAGCTTGGAAGCCTGATCGGTGTAAGGGCAAAGAACCTTCCGGGTGTCTACCGCTTCTTCAGGACGCTTAAGAGCGTGAAGACCGAGCAGGACGTCGTTCCATATGACGGCAGGACGATGAAGGAATTCCTTTTCACTTGTACGGAGGACGAGGAGCTTCATCGGTTGATCGACACCTTCTGCGGGCTTTTGCTCGCCGTTCCCTACGGGGAGGCATCGGCCGGCGAGTTCCTGTGGGGCTTTGCCACCTGGGCGAGAGATGCATCCTGTTCCTACCCCAGGGGTGGATTTGGCCGGGTCGCATCGTCGTACATCGAGGCCTGTGAGAGGTTTGGGGGACGCGTTCGTCACGGCGAGGCGGCCAGAGGCATCCGTGTGGAAGAGGGGAGGGCAGTGGGCGTCGAGACCGAAGAGGACTTCTATCCGGCCGAGGTGGTGGTAAGCAACGCGGGCATAAGGAGGACGATCGACCTGGCCGGGAGAGACTCATTCGAGACAGACTATGTCGATCGGGCAATGAAGCTCAAGGATTCGGCAGGAGTGGTGACGATCAAGTACGCTGTGGATTGCGGGCTCGTGGATCTGCCCATCACGATTCACTACGATCCCGGATCGGACTTCTCGAAGAGCCTTGCGGACATGTCCCGCGGGGTCGTGCCCGATGATCCTCCCCTGTACATCCCCTGTCCAACCCTCGCAGATCCGGAGCTGGCGCCGGAGGGACAGCATCTGCTCATGGTGGGCACGGTCGTGCCTGCGTCCTTCGAAGCCAAGGATCTGGCCGAAAAGGTGCTCGACAGGGTGGAGGAGAAGATGAAGGTCATCGTTCCCGGCCTGTACGATCACATCGTGTGGAAGCATCGGGCCAACCTCGACTACATAGGCGCGATGGGGGGAAGGGGAGCAGGGGAGGCGATCGGTCTGGCCCAACGGTTCGATCAGGTGGGAAAGCTCAAGCCGGCCGCCCGTATGCCCGTGGAGGGGCTCTATCTGGTCGGTTGTGATGCAGGCGGCAGGGGGATCGGCACGGAACAGGCGGCCGACAGTGCCCTGAAGGTCGTGGATGAGATCTTAGCTCGAACAAGGAGTGAAGCATGAAGCTAAAAGGGAAAGTGGCCCTCATTACGGGTGCGGCCAGAGCGATCGGCAGGGCGCATGCCCTGCGGCTGGCAGGACTGGGCGCAGACATCCTGATCAACGACATTGACTTGGAGTCCTTCAGGGAGTTTGAAGAAGGTATCGGGGCGGCGACGGTGGTGGACGAGATCAGGGCGCAAGGTGTCGAGTGTATCGGGATCGCGGCAGATGTGACGGACAAGGAGCAGGTGGAATCGATGGTGCAGGAAGCACTCGACGCATTCGGCCACATCGACATCCTGATCAACAACGCAGGAGGCCTTGCCGGCGAGGTGCTCGAGAGCTTCGCCTCCTCCGTGTCGGAGGATGATCTTCGGGCAACCCTGGACCGAAACCTGATGGGCACACTTTTCTGCTGCCAGGCGGTTGCGCCCTCCATGAAGACCCTCGGCTGGGGCAGGATCGTGAACACCTCTTCGCAGGCGGGCCTCCAGGCACAGCAGGGGGGCGTGTATGCCTCGTACGGCGCAGCCAAAGCCGGGGTCATGGCGTACACGAGGTACCTGGCGCAGGAGCTGGGAGCCTTCGGGATCACCGTGAATTGCCTGGTGCCGGCCTACGTGAAGACCCGGCGCCTGGAAGTCCTGGTATACGACGCAATCCCGGGAGTTAAGGAACAGCTTCTGGGGCAGATACCCCTCGGCCGGCTGGCCGAACCGGAGGACGTGGCCAAGGCCGCGGAGTTCTTTGTTACGGACCTGGGCGATTACATAACGGGACAATGCCTGAGTGTGTGCGGGGGGGCGATCAGGTCGTAGTGGACCGATCTCGTTTCTTGATTGTGAGATGGTATACTGTTACACATAGAGCAGACGCTGCACGGGGAGGGCACGATGAGACGACCTGTTCTGGTGCGGAAGGTTGCGTGGCTCATACTGGCAGGGATGGTCTCGCTTTCGGCATGCGGGGACGATGGGGAGGATTGGGGCACCGGGGCCGACGAGTTCGTCTACCCGAATCCGACGTGGAAGGTCGAGGCGCCCGAGGCACACGGTCTGGACTCGATCCTTCTGGAGGAGGCAGCGGACTACGCCGGGGAGAATGCCTCCAATTGCCTCGTGATCACGCGAAACGGCGTGATCGTGGGCGAGTGGTACTGGAACGGGTGGGGGCCTGCCGACCATCAGAACGTCTTCTCAGTGACCAAATCCATTACCAGCGCCCTCGTCGGTATCGCCCAGGGACGGGGCGATCTGGATATCACCGAAAAGGCATCCGCGTACATCACCGAGTGGGTGGGAACCGCCAGTGAAGATGTGACCGTTCAGAACCTCATCAGCAACGACTCGGGCCGCCACTGGGATTTCACCACCGACTACGTGAAAATGGCAATCGGGGCGGCGGACAAGACAGCCCTTGCCGTCAGCCTCGGTCAGCAACACCCACCCGGCACCATCTGGAACTACAACAACAGCGCGATCCAGACCCTGGAGCCCATCCTGAACCTGGCGACCGGTGTGGACGTGGCCGATTACGCGGAGCAGGTTCTGTTCAGACCCCTGGGCATGGCTTCGACCTTTGGACGGGATCGTGTCGGCAACCCTACGACCTTTGCGAATGCCGAGTGTTCCTGCAGGGACCTGGCGAGATTCGGCTACCTCTACCTGCGTGGCGGCCGATGGGGCGGTGGGCGACAGATAGTGCCCGAGGATTGGGTCGAGGAGTCGATCCGGCCCTCCACCCCCCTCAACTCCATCTATGGATACATGTGGTGGCTCAACCAAGAAGGCGACTGGGTTGCTCCTTCCTGGCCTGACCATATTTACGGCGAAGGGAAACCGATGGTGAACCTGCCCGAGAATGTCTACCGGGCAAGTGGGGCATTCAATCAGATCATCCTCGTGGATCCGGACCTGGATCTGGTCTTTACGAGGATTGGCTGGGTCCTGGGGCTCGAGGATACCGCTTCGTCCGGACTCACAGAGGGCCTGGCAGAGCGGATTCGTGCCGCCAGGCTGGATTAGCCGATCGAAAGGATCGCTATCGAGCAGAGTTGTCACGAAGTCTTCCAACAACTGTCACACGAACAGGAGGAGGCAAGAAGATGACATACTTCGACATGAATCTGGATCTGACCGATGAGGACAGGGCGATCAAGGAAGCCGCTCACAAGTTCGCCAAGGAGGTCATGCGTCCCATCGGCATCGAGATCGACAAGATGACGGCCGTGGAGGCGGTGGCGCCGGGATCTCCCATATGGGATTTCCTGAAGAAGGGCTATGAGCTCGGCTACCACAAGGCCGCTTTTCCGGAGGAGGTGGGAGGCTTGGGATTCACGCCCCTGCAGAGTCACATCATGTCCGAGGAGCTCGTCTGGGGGAGCCTGGGGCTGACAGGGGTCCTGCTCCTTGCCGGCTGGCCCTATGTAAAGATCCTTCACACGGGCAATCAGGAGCTCATCGAGGAATTCGTGGTCCCCTTCTGTCAATGCGATGACGCGAGCATCACCGGAAGCTGGGCCATCACGGAACCGGATCACGGCTCCGATACGCTCGGTCCGGGGGAGGATTTCTTCTACGACCCGAAGCTCAAGTGGCAGTGTCAGGGCAAGCTGGATGGGGACGAGTATGTGATCAACGGCCAGAAGGCGGCCTGGGTCTCCTGCGCGCCCACAGCGACGCACACAATGCTCAATCTCCAGCTCGACACGTCCATGGGCATGGCAGGCGGGGGAACCTGCATCCTCCCCTTGAACCTGCCGGGTATAGAGAGGGGCAAGCCTCTGGAAAAAGTCGGCCAGCGTGATCTGCCCCAGGGCGAGCTCTTCTTTGACAACGTGAGGATCCCGAAGCGCTGGATGTTCGTCGGCCCGGAGGAATGGGCGGATTGGGTGACCGGGAACCTGGGATTTGGCAACTCGGCCATGACCCTATTCGCCATCGGTCTGGCACGGGCCGCTTTTGACGAGACTCTTGCGTACGCAAAAGAGCGGGTTCAGGGTGGTAAGCCCCTGATCGAGCACTACGCCATGAAGATTCGTATCCACCGGATGTTCGCACAAGTTGAGGCGATCCGGGCCATGAGCCGTGCCGTCTGGATTATGAACTCGCGCATTTACCCGGTTGCCAGTGAGTATGCCTTTGCAGGCAAGACCTTCTGCTCGGAAACGGCCCGGGAAGTGATCGACGAGGGTGTGCAGATCTTCGGCGGGAACGGGCTCACCAAGGAGTACTTCATTGAGAAACTCTGGAGGGACTCGCGGGCCTTGACCATCGAGGACGGGGAGAACTACGTCCTCAACCGGGTGGGGGGTAACCTCCTGAAGGACCTCTATCCGAGAACCAGCGTCAATCTGCTCTAATAGTCTCAGGGCGTTTGGCACCAATGGCGAACGTTGCGAGGGAGTGAAGACGACCGAAGCAATCCCCCAGCTCAGGAGGCTCTCCAGACGGGGGATTGCCACGGGCGCCCGCGCGCCCTCGCAATCTCCTTCAACCCGGATATTGCGAGCCGAAGGCGCGGCAACCTCCCTGCAACTCAAAGGGGTCAGGTCGTCATTCTACATTTTACGGCCATCCGTAAAATGTAGAATGACGACCTGACCCCTTCTTTTCGCTCTCTATTTCTTCTTCAGTCCCCGGCTGGGCACGAGGAAGTCAAAGGTCGTGCTCGGGCTCAGCGGGTATACGTGATTCCCGATCCGCTCGAGCCACTCCCTCTCTTCGTCCGTGACAGGACCTGACTCCAGCGTCTTCACGTTCTCTTTGAGCTGTTCAAAGGTCTCGGGCGCGGTCAACACCATCTGGATATTCGGATTCGAGAGCACATACCGGTAGAGATCCACCGGACTGGGAGTCCGCTCCCCCTCGGGCATCCACTGCGGATCGAAAAGGTTTCCCCATCGCGTGGAGTTGTAGCAGATGACCCCGGGCGGGTTCTCCTTGGGCAGGAAGGGGAAGACCTCCTTGTCCGCCCCCCGGTGAGCCGCATTGTAGCGGACCATGATCAGGTCGAATACGTTCCGCTCCATATGCGCCTTGTAGGTGGGCCGGGTGTGGGAGCTCACGATCAGATGCTTGACAAGGCCTTTGTCCTTGAGGGCGAGGGCCTTGTCCATGATGCGGGGCGGAACGGGCTTGTTCCGCATGCCCAGGATGAACGCGTCGGCGTACTCGATCTTGAGCTGCTTCAGGCCTCGCAGAAAGGTCTGCTCCAGTGCCAGTCCGGTGTAGTCGTAGGTCTGGAGGACGATGATCATCTTCTCCCGTGAGCGGGGAGCAAGCTTCTGAATCGCCTCCTTCATCCCTTTTGTACGTCGAGAGCCCCAGTAGAAGTAATTGATCCCTCGCTCGAAGGCCCATTCGAGCGCCTCGCACGGAACGCCTGAGTCGGAGCCGATGCCCATGCGCGGGGTGGTCAGGCCGGAAGCGCCCAGAACGACGGGCTCGCTGAAATCAGCCGGTACGGACTTGTTTTCGCGATCGGTTTCCATCTTCGTTCACCTCTTGTGGTCGTATTGGATCCGTTTTCCGTTCTGGGGTGGGTCCGCATCGAAGGGGATGACGAGCTCGTACACCCCCTGTTCCAGGCTGGCCTTGACCGGCAGGCCTCCCTTGTCCAGCACCTTCATCATACTCTGGTTGGTGGCGAGGACACTGGCCGTGAATCCGGGCAGCCCCTGGTCCCTGGCCAGTCGGATGAGCATCTTGTACAAATAGGTCGCGATCCCGAGACCCTGGTACCCTTCGTCCACGACGAATGCCATGTCTGCATAAGGGCCGCGCGGTTCCCTGACGTATCGCGCCTCGGCAATGACGTGGTCCTGTCCGGACTCTCCAACCAGCCCGACGATCGACATGGCCTTACGGTAGTCCACGTTCACGTATTCCTGCATCTTTGCGTGGGGCATGGTCTTGATCGGGCTGAAATAGCGATAGTAGACCGCCTTGTCCGAGAACCGATAGAAGAGGCGGCGCATCTCTTCCTCGTCCGAAGGCTTGATGGCCCGGAACCGTACCTCCTGCCCCCCTTTGAAGGTGTGCTGGGTAGCGATGTGAGATGGGTAGAGGTGGGCGGATTCTGCGATGAAGATCTGGTCCGGATAAAGGATCTTCTCCTTCTTGCCCTGCTCCACCAACTCCGGCCGGTCGTCAGGATGGGCGATTTCGATCAGCGCCTGGGCGCGTTCCCGCACGGATCGACCGCTCAAGCTGGCCACGCCGTATTCGGTGATGACCATGTCAGCGCCCGGCCCCATGCCGAACTGGTTCGGGAAGTCCCCCACCGAGATCCGGATATTCGGCTCCCCCTTCCGGTTTCGGCTCGGCAGGGCGAAGACGGTCTTTCCTCCGCAGGACAGCTCCGCCCCATGGAAGAAGTCGACCACCTCGGCCGGTCCGGCGGACACGTTGCCCTTGCCGAAATGGAGGGCGATGCGACCGGACAGATCCACCTTGCGCGCAGGCATGACCGCAACGAACCGCGGATTCTTGCCGATCTGGGTAGGTGAGAACACCTTGTCCACACCCTGGAATTCAACCAGCGGGTTCCGGTCGAGCCAGTCCATCATCTCGCGGGATCCGAAGGCATAGGAGGCAAGACACTTTCCGCGAAAGATCTCCTTGTATCGATTGCTCACCGCCCCACTCTCGATCAGATCCATCAGGGCGTCGGTGAAGAAGGGCGAGTGCACCCCAAGATCCTGTTTGTTCGTAAGGTGGGGGCTCAGGGACTCGAACAGGGGGCCCAGGGAGAAGGCGATGCAGCTTCCATCGTCAATCACGGAGGCCACGTTCGCCCCCACGTGGTCAAACACATCGTCGACGGGCCATCGGTCGAAGAGGATCAGCTCCTCTGTGGAATGCACGAGCATATCGAAAGCCGACACCCGAACAAAGGTGTCACCGAACGTGCTCGGTGCCTTTGTGTTGATCTCACCCACTACGAAGGAAGCGTGTTCCATGGCCTGTCGGCCAACGTCGACGGCTGCGCCAAGGCTGCAGTAGCCCGCCTCGTTCGGGGGCGTGATCTGCAAGACGGCCACGTCGATCGGGATCTGTCCCGATTCGATGAGCCGGGGAATCCGGGAGAAGGGGCTTGGGATCAGATCCACCCGGCCGGCCCCGATTGCCTCGCTCGCTACCCAGCCCGAGAAGAAGGTCTTGAGCCGGTACTTCTGGGCATGGAGCTCTTCAAGGGAAATCGCGTCACCCAGGCTCACGATCTGAATCAACTCCAGGTCGCGCAGGTTTCCCTGGTCCGAGGCCATCATGTTCCGGACCAGAGTCCGGGGTTCGGCCACTCCGGTTCCGATGAAGATGCTCATCCCGGGCTCGATCCGCTTCAGCACCTCTTCGGGTGGGACGATCATCTCTTTCCAGTTCTTGAAATTTTTCTTTTCCATTCGCGGGTCCCCCTGGGGCGTTGACGGCCCCGATTCTAGCACGAGAAACCAGGGATAGGTAGTTGAAGTTGTTGGTGTGGTGGGGCAGAATAGTTCGTACACGAAAGAACCGGGAGATGTCAAACCCTGAAAGGAAACGAGAGGACCCGAAGATGGAAGACCTGACCCGGAGAGTGATCGATTACGCAAGGCTGGAGGGAGCGTGCAAGGTCGGTATCGCAACGTTGGAGACCCTTTCCGGTGGGCCTCCAACGGCGGATATCACCTACGTCCTGCCGGAAGCAAGGTCTGCTGTCTGCTTTGCCTTTGCCTTGGACCAGGCACTGATCCCACCCTTCCTCATGAAGGAGGATCGACGCTCCCATGAGCGGGACAATATCCGTTCCAATACCCTGGCGAGCGGAACGAGCATCGATCTGGCAAGGTACCTGGATCAGATGGGCCATCCGTCGTATGCCCTGTCCGCGAACAACGTCTACCGAAAGGATACGAAGCGAGGTGCACTGGACATGTACCCTGACATCTCGTTGCGGTACCTCGCCGTGGCATCCGGTGTTGCCGCGTTCGGCCTCTCCGGAAATGTGCATACAAGCGAGCAGGGGGCTGGTATCATTCTGGGTGCTCTGATCACCTCGGCGGAACTGACGCCCACCGCCCCAATGACGGAAGAAGAGAACTACTGTGACGGCTGTCGGCTGTGCATGACCTCTTGTGCATCGAGCATGATGGACCCGAAGGAGGAAGAGGGGGTAACCCTGGGCGGCAGGGAGTACACCTACTCGAAGCGTCGGAGCTACCTGAGGTGCGAGTTCGTGTGTGGAGGGTTCACCGGGCTCCATCCCTCCGGAAAGTGGTCCACATGGTCACCGGGCCGTTTCGAAATCCCGGAAGACAACAAGGAATTCATCGCGGCCCTCAGGCATGGGATGAAAGCCTACGAGGGCAGGCCATCGGTGGAGGGCGGATTCTTCAATCCCCTGTCGAAGAAGAAGCTGAACCTGACCTGCGGCAACTGCCAGCTAATCTGTGTTCCGGACAAGGAGGAGAGGAAGAGACGCCACAAGATGATCACTGATAGCGGGTGTGTGGTACAGGGGCCCGATGGAACCCTGGAACCGGTGTCGTCCGAAGAAGCGGTCCGTCGGATGGCTTCCATGCCTGCGGAAACCAGAGCCCTCTATGAATAAAAGAAGCAGAAAAGGGGTCTGACCCCTTTTCTGCTCAGGAGGAACCGCAGAAAGGGCTTGCGCACTTTCTGCTATGGGGGAGAAGAAATGAGTTGGACCAAGATCGACCAGGACCTTTGCACCCAGTGCGGCATCTGCGTTGCACGTTGCATTCTGAATTTCAAGGAAGTGGACGGAGTGATCACGACGAACGCGGGCATGGCAACCTGCAGCCTCTGCGGCCACTGCATGGCGCTGTGTCCCACCGGGGCGATCACCCATGAGAAGATGGACATGGGGAACTTCATCGATCTTCAGAAGAAGCTCCCTTTCGATTTCGATGGATTCGAGCACTTCGTTCGGGCAAGGCGGAGCCACCGGCTCTTCGAGGACAAGGAAGTGCCCAGAGAGCACCTGGAGAAGCTGGTCGATCTCTGCCGCTATGCGCCCACAGGAAGCAATCGGCAGACCCTTGAGATCATGATCATCCAGGACCGGGACAAGATCCAGAGACTCTCGGACCACACGGTGGACTTCTTCGAGAGCCGTACCGGTGATCTGGAGAAGGAGGCCCGGGAGTTCGAGCAGGCGGGCAAGGAAATACCTCAGATCACCAAATCCGCCCTGACCATGGCCGACACACTGAAGATGGTGGTGACTGCGAGGCAGTTCGGGATGGAAGTGATCTTTCACAGGGCGCCAGCGGTCATGCTCTTCCATTCCCCCACCGAGACGAGCACGCCCAAGGACGATTGCGTGATCGCCTCCACGACCGTTTCCCTCGCGGCAAGGACCCTTGACCTCGAGACGACCTACATCGGCCTGTTCGAATTCGTGGCCAACCGGTACCCTCCGATTGTCGAGGAACTGGACTTGCCGCCCGGCCACAAGGTCTTCAGCATCCTGATCCTGGGCTACCCGAAGCTGAAATTCCTCCGGACCGTGGACCGAAAGCCGATGAAAGTGAGGTGGGCATGAAATCGATTGAAGGCGCTGTGAACGCCCACTACAGCCAGGCAGGCTTGGGTGCGAGCATTCTCAAGGCCCTCGAAGATGCAGGCAAGGATGTGAACGCCCTCACTCCGGAAGACCTGGCGCCGGTCGAGGAGTTCCACATCGGAGGCCGTAAGCCGACCCTGGATCTGGGTCGTCTCGCCGGATTGTCAGAGGGGACGAAGGTCGTAGACGTAGGCTGCGGAGTCGGAGGCCCGGCAAGGGCGCTGGCTCACTACTTCGGATGTGACGTGACCGGCGTGGATCTGACCGAGGAGTTCTGTGCGGCCGCCGTCTTGCTGAACAAGCGCACAGGGTTGGATCGAAAAGTGACGATTCGGCAGGGGAGCGCCCTGGCGCTGCCCCTGGAGGACGCGTCCGTGGACGTCGTCTGGATGCAACACGTGGGAATGAACATAGAGGACAAGGCCGGCCTCCTCCAGGAACTGAAAAGGGTACTCAAGCCCAACGGCAGATTCGCCATGTACGAGGTTTTTTGCGGCAAGGAATCAGGAGTACACTTCCCCCTTCCGTTTGCCGGCGGTCCGGATATGAGCTTTCTCGTTTCACCGGAGGAGGCTCAAGGCCTGTGTGAGGCCGCAGGATTCAAAACCGAGGTGTGGAAGGATGTGACCGACGAAGCGACCGGCTTGTTGCGAGCGGCACTCGAGAAGGCCATGACGGACGGCCCCGCTCCGCTCAGCGTGGGCATTCTGATGGGCCCGGAGTTTCCGATCAAGGTGGGCAATGTGCTCAGGAACCTCGAGGAGAACCGGATCCGGGTCGTGCGGGCAGTCCTGACGTTGAATCCCTAGCCCCTGTTTCCATCAAAAGAAACCCGATAATACAGCGCTGCCAGCAGGATGACGAATCCCCGCAGGCCGTCTGTCAAGAGCACCTGTACGTTTCCGAGCCGGATATAGAAGAAGACCCCGATCAAGAAGAGGGCCGTGCCGCTCAGTATTGCCAGGGGAAAGCCTACGGGTGAGTCTCTGAACACAAGATAGGCCGTGAAGAGAGAGTAGGCGGATATGAAGAGCAGGGAAGGGCCGAACAGGTGCTGAAGCGTTACGACAATCGGGGCCGCCAGCAATTCTTCCGTTGCAGGGATGCCGAAGGTCGCGACGATCCCCTCTGCATCCAGCAGCAGCCAAAGCCCCAGGATCACCTGCAGGGTTCCCGAAAGAGCCAGCACAACAACCAGGATCCATTTCGAACGGTTCAAGTCTCTACCTCCAGGATTTGAGCAGTGAATCGTCCGGCATCATGCGCACGGCTTAGCGTACCGTATAGCTGGACGAATGCCAACACGCGCAATCCATTCCCCAAAGAAATGTGAAACCATTGCGATCTTCTTCGCAGGATTCAATCACCGTACGGCAATGGGGGGGAAGGATGTGTCATGACCCTGACGCCATCATTGAGGATGAATTCAATCTTGTCCGCGCTCTGCAGGAGAAAGGGGGTTGCTCCGTCAAGACCCAGATCCCTCAGGTTGTGCGCCATGGGGTGATCGATACCTGCAACTTCCAGCCGGGCCCTCTTGTCTCTGGCGATTCTTGCGGAACAGTTGAAGTTCGAGATGATCTTCAGGATCGAATCCTTGTGATTGCTGTAGACCATGGAATCGAGAAATCTGAAGGGCACGCCCTTGTTGAAGGAACTCTCGAGTGACAGGATCTTCTCTCCCGTGCTCTTGACAAGGACCTCACCTCTGAACCTGTCATTGGAAAAGCTGAGTGAAATGTGGGCGAGGAATTTGGGCACACCCCAGATTTCCCTGCCTGCTACCAGTGGAAGCTCTTCCGTGATCGGCAAATCGAGCGTGTAGAAGCCAAGCTTCCTCTTTTCGGCACTGAGAAAGATCTGAAGCCTCTGGGCGAGCAATGACATCTTCGGCTGGGGAGAGACCGCAATCATCAGGAACCCTTCATTATAAGGCTCCAAGGTTGACTGCCGGTATTCAAATAGACCGAGAGTAGCTATCGCCTTTCCTCTTGAGGTTTCTATCGGATAGAGGCCCGTACCCTTGAGCTTTTGAGTCGCCTTTTCATGATCGCATGCGAAGAATGCAGCAACGGCTGAGCCATCCGAACAGAAGACGGGAAGTTCAACAGGCCCCAGGGAGGTGTGTGTGGTCTTCATTAGAATGCCTCTTTTCTTCATCTTTCATCGACCTGTGGCTTGTCAGTCCGTCGGGTGAAAGTAGGCTTTGTAGCGCATGGACTTCGAAATTGTGAAAATGAACTCGGAATAGTGGCCGAAAGTGTTCTCGTTGTTCTTGATAACGGACCCCTTGTAGTTCCATTCGTAGACCGGTGACGTGTCGAGCACTTTCGTAATAGAAAACACTCTCGTCGTGTAGAAGTAGGTCTGCTTGAGAAAGGAAACCGTCACCGTCGGATTCTCGAAGGTCTGCACGAAGAATGGGTCGAGTTCATGCCTGTTATCTGTCGAAGTCCGGCGAAAATCCGCATAGACGGTGTCTTTGATCGTACATCTCCTTGACGTATCCGTCTCTTCAATGATCATTCCCGGGTGGTACAATTTGCGTAAACCCCAGAACAGGTCCCCGATGATTACGCCGAAGAGGTAGTCCAGGTAGAGCACCGGTACGTAGGAGCACAGCTGTTCCTCATTCCCGTGGGTGTAAATGACGGGAATATAGAACATGAACTCCTCATAGGGAGGATAGGAAGAGGACGAAGACGCCTCATCATCGGTGCTCAGAGGTCCCACATTGCTGCCCGTGGCCAGCTGCAACATGAAGGGATGCATGCCCTCGATCTTCTTTACCGTCGGGTATTTTTCAGCCATCATCTTGTCTGAGGGTATGGACATCGCACGTGGCAGGAACCTCTCAACCTCTTCCCTGGGGTAATACCCCACCGCCATGTTGGCCGAGTAGTCTCCAATGAGAATCGGGTCGTGGGGGTTTTGTCTTATCAACTCTATGGTTCTCTTCATGGTTACCCCCTATCCTATCCACTTGATGATTGGCTCATTTCTCAAGGGTATCCGTTGATATTCGTTCTTTGGATAGCCGATGCTCATGGAATCATACAGGGTACACCCCATGGGGATCATGCTCTCGACGGCTTCCCGCGCCGGGGGGTGCATCATGGTAGCTGCGGTAAGAAACCCGTTCCAGACGGTTCGAATGCCATGCGGTATCGCTGCCAGTTCGAGGTAGACCTGGCGAATTGCGCTCTGCTCCCGGGCGATGTAGTAGTCTGTCATGAAGGCGGGACCGAAGAGAATGATAAGGTGCGGTGCTCCCCGGAAGATGGAATCTTCGCCCTTTTCCCATAGATCGACAAGAAGATCCGAATCGGTATGGTAGTAGTCCCACGGATAGGGATGCTCCAGATTCGGCTCCTTGCTGGCAATCATGAAGTCGATGACAGCCTGGCCGATCCGCCTGATCTCCTCCTTGTCGCTGACAACGAGCCATTGCGTAAGCTGGCTGTTGTGACCGGAAGGAGCGTACCTGGCCACGTTGATGATTTCTTCTATGGTTTCACGCGGTATCTGTTTATCGAGGTAAGCCCGGTGCGTACGCCTGCCCGTCAGGAGCTGGACCATTTGCTCTCTGCTCACGCCCAGTTCCGGGCGGATCTCGAGGCATTCCTCCGGATCCTGGACCCCGGGTGATGCCATCAGACCGTGGGATGCACCGTTGAGCCTTAGCGCACCGACAGGGCAGACAGCCATGCAATGCCCGCAATTGATGCAACGTTTTTCCGCCGATCGCACTTCGATTTCTCTGGGGCTGGGCAGAGAACTCTCTGTCTTCATTTCCAGCAAACGAAAAGGACATTCCTCCAGACAGCAACCGCAACGAATACATTTCTCATCATCTACAGCTATCAAGTCCATGTTCGCGGTTCCCCTCTTCCCAATTGTCTGACAGTGTGAGCAAGCCTCTTGTCCCTATTCGACTTCGATCACTGATCCGCCCATCCTCCACCTGACCAAACATACCGACCGTCGGTATTTATCTATATTGCTCAAATCCTCTCCTGTGTCAAGGAATTTCCTCGAGACGTCAGACCAACCATCTACGACAACAGGTGGTCACCCGTTTTCCGGCACCCATACCAAGTGGGCAGGAGCTTCACGAAAAGCTCGCAGCCCTGGTGGACCACCGTTCAAAGATCTACGAATTCGTAGCCCCCTTTCGGCGTTTAGCCGATTCATTGCAGCGGTCACAACCGGCAGTCGCGGCGGGTCTGGCAGAGGGACGCAAAGCCTTGCGGATGCATCTTGAGTGGCTCCTGGGAGAGCACATCGAGCCACATGACCAAGAGCGTTACTAAACAATCAGATACCAAAGAGAAACCCGTTTTCGATATCTCTCGCCTACTCGCGGTTCTTGTACATTCCTGCAGATTGGGGTTATGATTGCCCAGCGATTGTGCTGATCGATTCACCTGGTGGAAAGAACGGAACCGTGGGCAAGATCTTCTTGCTAATCCGAACGAGTCGACCGGTGTTATGGATGGTGGGCCCCTTCGTGTTCTTCGCCTTTTTGGACCCTGATGTAGAACGTTTTGCCCCATTACCGGTTCTTCAGCTCATCCTCCTCTCGTTTCCCTATTGCGTATTCCTTTACGGGATCAATGATGTGTACGACTACGAGTCGGACAGGATCAATCCGAGAAGAAAGGGACAATCCCAACGGCCCCTGGAGCCCGAGGGGCGCAAGCTTGTCAAACAGGCAGCCGCGATCGCCTTCGTGCTCCTGGTGTTGAGCTCGGTCATAACACTCAACCCAACCAATATGGTCGGGATGTCTCTCTTACTGTTGTTCTCCTACTTCTACTCTGCTCCTCCGATACGATTCAAGGAGCGGCCGCCTTTGGATTCTGTGGCGAACGGGATCATCTACCTGCTCGGGCCGGTGATACTGGCGAGGAGTTACGGGGGCTTGATGCTGGTCCGTTTCTATCTCCTGGCGCTGAGCGTTATGGGAATTCATGCTTTCAGCACGGTCATGGATTATACACCCGACAAGCAGGCGGGCCATCGCACCTTTGCCGTGGTCTTTGGGAAGAGGACCGCAGCCTTCGCTGCACTGATTGCTTTCGTCGTAACGAGGCTCTTCGGGAATCTGGGGCCTTACGCACACCATTATCTCGAGTTCTGTGGTGTGTTGGCGCTCCTCCTCGTCATCTTCCCGTCAGAGAAGCTGGCCAAGATCCTGATCTGCATCATCTTCCTGACTTTCTTGGTGGGCTTTGTGGTCATCGGGTATACGTACAACTGGGTTTACTAACGTCCCCTATTTCCTCTTTGCGGATTGTTCTCCTTCAGCGATAGTTTTCCAGAATGGTATCCAGAAACTTGTGGACAACTGCAACTTCATCCTCTGTAAACCGATCCAGCAGCCCCTGGCTTAACTCCGCTATCAGGGGACGGACTTGTTTGTTGATCTGTCGCCCCTTGTCAGTCAAAAAAACGTGCGTTGCCCGGCCGTCTGTCTCAGATTCTCTTCTCACAACAAGATCGTTCTTTACCATGCGCTCGATCAGGGTTGTGGTGGCCGACTTGTTTTGCAGCAATGCACTGTTCAAATCTTTGATCAGGCATCCATCATTCTTCACAAGATATTGCAGGGCAGCAGACTGGGCGACCGGAATGCCCAGCCTTTTTCTTACCTCACGGTCCACATATTTCAGCAATAGTCGATGGGATGTATTCAGTTTATAGAAAAGCCGTTTGTCAGGTGTTTTGTCAGGCATGCCCCTGCCCTCAATGTAAGAGTTGTTTCCCAATCGTGCAGCATAGGATGATGTCAGAGAGCCATCGTTTTCACATGCTGATGGTATTCATAATATCGTCTAAATGCTTTGACGGTTCGTTCGATGGTCGGGAAGCTTGGCACGCCCTGTTTGTTCAGTGCCTCTTTCATGTGCAACCGGAGTTCCTCAGCCTCCAGGCTTTCGAATGCAGCCGAATTACTGCACACCACAGGCAGACCCGTGGCCCTGGCTGCTGCGCCCACTCCTTCCGCCTGATGGTCAAGCAGCTTTTTCGGATCCATGCCAATCCGGTCAGAACTGGTGATAAGAAAAGCAAAATGAGAGACAAAGATGATGGCATCGATATTCGGATCGTCTCCAACCGTATTAAGGGTTCGTTCGATTGCGCCGGGCAGCCACCCGCTGGAACTGAGGTCTACTGGGTTGACGACCATAGTTCCCACCTGTGCAAGAAACTCGAACAACCTGGCCTTGGTCTCGTCCCGGAGCTCGGGTAGTTCGATGCCCTGTAAGGTGCAGACATCCGTATACGTCACACTGGATCCCCCGCCAAAGGCGACCAGGCAAGATCTTTTGGTCTGGGGGGGCGGCATGAAGCGATACAGCTTGATGAAGTCGTGCATTTCCTCAATACTGTCGACCAGAATGACCCCGTACTGTCTGGCCAGCGTGGGCCAGATAAGGGAATCCCCTGCCAAAGCAGCGGTGTGGCTTTGCGCAGCTCTGGCCCCTTGCTCGGTCAGCCCGCCCTTCCATATGAGCACGGGCTTCTTGCCAACCAGGTTTCTGATGGCCTCGAGGAATCGTTCACCTTCGCCATCACCCAGGCCTTCGATATAAGTACAAATGACTTCTGTCTCATCGTCTTCACTGAAATACTCCAGGAAGTCCGTGAGTCTCAGGTCCATGGAATTGCCGATGCTCACCACCTTGCTGCAGAAGTTCCCCTCCCTGATCCCGGTTTGTATGAATCCTAGGGACAGTCCTCCGCTTTGAGATACAAATCCCGCCCCACCGGCAATGGCGGGCTGGCCCAGGTCACAAGCAATTTTGGCCTTGGGATTGTAAAACCCAAAACAATTGGGTCCCAAAATGCGCAGCCTGCCCCGATCCATCTCGTCCAGCCTCTTCTGCAGCGCTTTACCCTCATCCGTGGCCACCTCGGCGAATCCTGAGGTAAAGAACTGAACAGACCGGACCCCTTTCTTGACCGCATCTTCAATGACGGAAGGTGCGTTGCAGGCTGGAACGGCGACGACCACGTGATCCACAGGGCCGGGGGCGTCCGTCAAGGTCGGGTATGCCTTGATCCCCAGTGATTCGTCTACATTGGGATTGATCGGATAAATAAGTCCTTCAAAGCCGATTTCCTGCAAACAGGCCACAAAGCCTGTTGCGGGGCGATGCATCTCATTGTTGGCGCCAACCACGGCAATGGCTTTGGGATTGAGGATTTTCTCAATGTCGGTTCTTTTCATGTGAGATCCCCTAATTTCTTCCTCGTACGGATTTGCACGACATATTTAGTACACATGTGAACAATTTAATTCATATGTGTACCATTTGTCAACCAGAAAGATCTCCATCAGGTGAAGGGCACCCTTTGGGGCAAGACCGGACAAACAGGCCGCGTCCCAGACACAGGCCTTCCTCCAGTCTGGCCAGTTTCATTTTCTGTCGATGGGGGTCATTGACCGTTGCCATGTCGTTTCGAAAGCAGTGACCCGCATTGGTCGTGCGCAAGCTGTTGTTGACTTGACAGAAGAGCATTCGAGATTACATATTCTCCCTCAAAACTCGATCTCCGAGCCCACAGGTCCCCTGCTTTACTCCTAGAGAAACGAGGCAGGAATCACTCTGTTGAAGAGATTATGGACCAACACTCTTTTGTTTGGGCCTAGAGGAGTCTTCAAAGGAGATTCGCACAATGGAACGAATCGTCTTTCTTGACCGTGATGCGATTCGAGTGTCAGTCAGGCGTCCTGAGTTTGAGCATGAATGGAAGGAGTATCCTTACACACCTCCAGAAAAGGTGGTCGAGAGATTGGCTGAGGCGAGCGTGGCGATAACGAACAGGGTGTTTCTGCGGGAGGGTGAGTTGGCCCAATTGCCCTCTCTCAAGTTCATTGCCGTGGCCGCCACCGGCGTGGATTGCGTGGACTTGGATGCATGTCGCCGCCGTGGGATATCTGTTTCAAACGTCCGCAATTGGTCCATATCGGTGCCCGAGCACATCTTCGCATTGATATTGGCCCTGAGACGAAACCTCTTCGCTTACCATGAAGCTGTGAGAAGCGGTGAATGGCACCAATCAAAGAACTACACTCTGTTGAAGGAACCCATGCCTCGTGCTCTTCGAGGTCACACACTAGGTATCATCGGCTATGGAATGCTCGGGCAGGCTGTTGGGAGAATGGCCGAGGCTTTTGGCATGAACCTGTTGATTTCCGAACATAAGGGTGCTGACGTGATTCGAGAGGGTCGAATACCTTTTGATGAAACGATACGCTTGAGTGACATCATCGTCGTCTTGTGCCCTCTGACGGAGGAGACTCGAGGGCTTATCGGGCAGGAGGAACTCAGAGCAATGCCCAGGCATGCTCTGCTTATCAATTGTGCCCGAGGCGGTATCGTAGATGACACAGCATTGGCTGAAGCGATGGAATCAGGCGAAATCGCGGGCGCAGGGGTCGATGTATTGAATCAAGAGCCTCCGCGGGATGGCAATCCACTTCTAGATCCCGGCCTGAAGAACGTGATTGTGACGCCCCATGTCGCATGGGCGAGCGTGGAGGCATTGGAAACTCTGGCCGAGCAACTCATCGAAAACATTGAAGCCTTCGTGCGAGGGAGACCGCAGAATCTCGTGACGTAAGCGTACGAGTACCTTTGATAGCTTTTATATAGCCTTGCCTGCCGTCAGTGTAGAACCTACGATCTCATGTTGAAACATGGAATCCGCGTAAGGTGCGACTCCTGACCAACTACCCTAAACTCAGAGAGAACCTTTCCGATATCAAGATAATTCAGAAGAAACCTGAAGGGAACTGAAGCAGTGATTGGCTCCTTTGTTTCGTTGTTATCTTGAGCTCTACCGATCTGGATAGACTGTCTGTGCATGTGTTCCCATACTCCTCGATACGATGCCACCAGGAAACAAGGGTCCTTACACGCTCGGGACCTATTGATATCGAGATGAATCTGGAAGCCTGACCGCGACAACAACAATCTTGACATGCCAAGAATCGGATGATATCAGGGTTGTAGTCGTTACTAACACGTGAATAGCTATCAATTTCCATCTGTAGTTGCTGTTCAGGAAAAGGTGAGAGGACGCATGAGCGAGCGGGATCATTCAATTACTGATGCTATGGTGAACATGCGGGAAGAGGAGGTTGTGGAAGAAGCGAGGCAGATCCTCGATGGAGGAGGCGACCCCCTGAAGCTCATGGAGCAGTGCAGAGAAGCCATGGGGATCGTTGGAAAACGTTTCGAGGAAGGCCAGTACTTCCTTCCGGAACTGATCCTGGCCGGCGAGATGCTGAGAACCGTCTCGACCATGGTCCAGGAGAAACTCGGCAAGGAATCACACGTCCAACGCTCCGGCAAGGTGGTGGTTGGCACCGTAGAGGGGGACATTCACGACATCGGAAAGGACATCGTCGTCTTCATGCTGGACGCCGGTGGATTCGATGTCCTCGACTTAGGGATCGACGTCCCGCCGGAGAAGTTCGTGGCCGCGATCCGGGATTTCAAGCCACAGGTCGTGGGCCTGAGCGGTTTCCTGACCCTCGCGTTCGACTCCATGAAGGTTACGGTGGACGCCATCAAGGAAGCAGGCTTACGGGACCAGGTGAAGATCATGATTGGTGGCGGACAGATGGACGAACATGTACGGGAGTACTGTGGAGCAGATGCTTGCGGAGCGGATGCCGTGGCTGCGGTAACCCTCTCCAAGAGTTGGATCGGGGGTGGATGAAGTGGAGAAATCGCCTCAGGAATTATGCCGGGAGAGAGAAAAGCGAATCAACGAGGCGATTCAGCTGAAAGTACCCGACAGGGTGCCCTTTTTTCTTCCTTCAGGGCTCTTCCCGGCCAAGTACGTCGGGATGACCTACGAGGAGGCCTTCTACGATCCTGAGAAATGGTTTTCGGCACACAAGAAGGTGAACCAGGATTTCGA
The DNA here is from genome assembly GCA_028277985.1 of bacterium. Taxonomy (GTDB): domain Bacteria; phylum Desulfobacterota; class DSWW01; order DSWW01; family DSWW01; genus S015-6. Next base: position 24,167 of record JANQFG010000058.1, read on the forward strand.
GTCGGATCTGTACTGGAATCCGAGGTTTGGCATATTGACATCGGGTCAAGCCTTCGAGGCGGTCGACTTCAAGCAGTTAAAATGGCCCGGCCATGGCGTATCCCCTGAACATTCGTTCCAGTTTGTGGAAGGGGAGTACATGAAGCCGGAAGAGTACGATGCATTCCTCGACGACCCTTCGGATTACGCCTTCAGGACCTATCTGCCCCGTGTGTGCGGGACTCTGGCCCCCCTTGCGATGCTTCCCCCGCTAAAAAGCATGCTGCTGGGATACGCGGCAGTGGGCCTGACCGCCATACTCGCCATACCGGATATCGCAAAGGCTTTCGAATCCCTTTACCGAGCAGGGCTGGAAGCCGCGAAATGGGACGCCGCGTCAACGCGATTTCACGACGAAATGGCGGACCTTGGGTTTCCGCCCCTTGCGGGTGACGCGGCGGTAAGTCTGGCGCCCTTTGACCTGGTCTCCGACTTCCTAAGGGGAATGCGAGGGACCATGCTGGATATGTATCGTCGGCCCGAACAGCTTCTTCAGGCCATCGAAAAGGTGGAGCCGCTGGTGATCAACGCGGCCTTAGCGGGCGCACATATGAGCGGGATCCCCCGTGTATTCATCCCACTGCACAGGGGGGCAGACGGGTTCATGTCCAACGAGCAGTTCGAGACCTTTTACTGGCCGGGTCTGAAGAAGCTACTCATGTCGCTGATCAATGCGGGACTGACGCCCTGCCCCATTTTCGAGGGCTGCTACGATTCCAGATTGCCCTATCTCAAGGAATTGCCCAAAGGGAAGATCTTCGGGATGTTCGACGCGACGGACGTGTTCCAGGCAAAAGGAATCATCGGGGATAGGATCTGTATCGTCGGAAACCTGCCGTTGTCGTTGCTGCAGACGGGCACACTGGATCAAATCAGGGACTACAGCAAGAGGCTCATCGAAGAAGTCGGCAGGGACGGCGGGTTCATCATGAGTGCCCGGGCTGCCCTGGACGAAGCGGATCCGGAGCGGGTCAAGGCGTGGGCAGACTTCACGAAGGAATATGGTGTGTATGGATGAGGGCTCGAGTGAACCTCACCGCCCTCAGACGTCAGAAGCGAAAGGAGCATTTCGCAATATGAACATCGTGGAGAAATCAAAGGAAAAGTACCTCGAATACGAGAGGCGGCAGCAGGATATCCTGGATGTAGCTATAAGGATCTTCAATTCAAAGGGCTACCGATCGTCGACCACAGCGGAGATCGCCAAGGAGGCGGGCGTCTCGGAACCGACCATGTACAAGCATTTTCCCAGCAAGAAGGATCTCTTTCTCAAGTGTGTCCGCTCGATCGAAGAGGAATTGCAGAGGCAATACCACACCATTTACCTGGGGTATCGGGATCACGGGGATGAAGTGCGCTACATGGAGGAAGTGACGAGAGTCTACGTGGACTTTGTGAAGAACAAGCCCCACAAATCCATGTTCATGATCCATTTGCTCAGTTACAGGGAAGACCCTGATTTCTCCAGGGTGCTCGGCGATTGGATACGCTCGAGTATCATCGGGATCGAGAGGATACTGGCGAGTGCAAAAAAGAAGGGTAGAACAAAGAGCCCGCTCGATCCCTATACCCTCGCATGCCTCTACGTCAACCAGTATTTCACCATCGTGGCCTTGAAAGAATTCATGGAACCGAGCCGCTTCAAAGGGAAGGCGATCATCCAGTGGATGAGCGGGATGCTCGGCTTCCACACCGATGCATAGAGCGTCCCAGCGAATTTGTACTCGGCAGTCCAGAGGCTAGGTACTTCAGAGTCATGGTTGCGTCTTCTGCAGCAGTTCCCTGAAGTCGTCCTTGTAATAACAACGAAGAGGAAGCTCGTGGGCAATGGCTCCGAAGCACTTGTTGCAGTACTCGCAGCTTGCCTCATCGGTCTTGCCCTCTCTGATTCTTTTGACGAGGAACGGTTCCCGGATAAAGGGTCGGCAGATGGAGATGAAATGCGCGTCTCCCTTCTCGAGCACCTCCTCCATATGGGAGACCTTCCTCATGCCTCCAACGGCCATGAGCGGGATCTCGCCCAGGGCAGGCTTTATCGCCTTCGAATCCTCAAGATTGTACCCATCATAGACATCAAACTTGCCGACCATTCTTTGGAGTGAGATCCTGGACAAGAGCTTTTTCCAGGAAGAATGCATCATGACAAGCTCGTCCACCGGAACGTCACCTCGTATTGCGCTCATGAAGGAGAAACCCGACCCGCAGCTGTTCTCCACCGCATCTATGCCCATCTCCGCGAGCCACGCGATGTACGTTCTCGCGAGGTCCGGCGTGATTCCTGGATCAGGCGTGTGGTCGTTGGTGTTGAGCTTGATCATGAGGGGCATCCCCTCCGGCAGGGCTGCCCTGATCTGCCCAAAGACCTCTTTCAAAAACCGAAACATGTTCTCTTCGGAACCTCCCCATGCATCCCTTCTTCGATTGAAGAAAGGGGAGAGGAACTCGTTGATCAGATAGCCGTGGGCTCCGTGGATCTGCACACCGTCGGCCCCGGCCGCCACGGCCCTCCTTGCGGCGTGGCCGAATGACTCGATCACGACCTGAATGTCCTCTTCGGTCATCGCCCTAGGTTTCACGAAGAACAGGGAAGGGTCGCGCCTGTGACGGGATGGGGCCATTGGGGTTTCACCGATGACGTCTTTCGTGGTCTGCCGTCCCACATGAACCAACTGGAAGACGACCTTGCCGTCTGCCTGGTGAATCGTTTCTACCAGCCTCCGGAGTCCAGGAATCATTGCATCATTGTGAATGCCCATCTGGCTGTTCTTTGTGCGTCCCAGGGGGTGCACGTACATGTACCCGGGGATGATGAGCCCAATCTCTCCCTTTGCAAGTGTCCTGTATCGGTTGATCAGGGCTTCGGTTACTGCGCCGTCTTCTGCCATGGCTTCATAAGTTGCGGAATGGACAAAGCGGTTCTTGACCTCCATATCCCTTAACTTGATCGGCCGGAAAAGAAGACGCTGGCTCCTGTCCATGGGCCACTCCCCGATTCCGTTGTCCAGACTTTCTGCGAAAGCTCCTAGGAGAAAACCAATGCCAAGTACTTACTAGCGATAAGCTAGCAATAAGTTTTCTTTGCGTCAAGTCTTTCCTTTCGGTTGTCCAGACTTGAACCATTCCGTAACGCCCCGTCCGGCGCAATCGGGGACAGCCACCGAATTAAACTATTGATTTCTATATGTTTTTGTCTTTAGTTCGGTGGCTGTCCGCGATTTCGGCATAGCGCATTGCCGGGATTCCTTTTGGCAACCGTCCAGAGGTGACCCCTTTTGGCTCAAAAAAAGACTTGACATAGCGAAAAGCTAATGTTAACCATTGGCTAGTGTGTACTAGCAATATGGAAATAGACAATGTTTTCGCTCAATGATGGGTCCAGACTCTTGTCAAACGAGCAATCTACAATGGGGGAAAAAATGAAACGCTCTTCATCCACTCGCATTGCCCTTCTCTGCGCACTTGCCGCGATCGGCTTTGCCGGGAATGCCTGGGCCTTCTACGTCGATGGGGGCCGGACCCTGGAGGTGACGGGCAAAGCCCAGACCCGGCTCTCGGTCCGGCTTCAGGATTCCGAGGGGTTCACGGCACCACCGAACATCTCCGTGGGCAACCTGGTGCAGTGGCGGAATATCTTCTACCTGGAGGTGAACCACGACCTGGAGAAGCTCCAGGGGGAGCTCGATATCCTGAAGCCGCTGGACCGGCTCGGGGTGCGCACCAAGTACCACCTGGTGGCCCGGTTCATGTACGAAGCGATTTACAACGTGGGGCCCCAGGGGTTCAAGGATGCCCGGGACAATGACAAGGAGAACATCGACAGCTTCAAGGCACAGTACGACCTGTGGGAGGCCTATGTGGACTTCTCCCGGGGGCCGGTGTTCCTTCGAATCGGCAAGCAGAACCTGGCCTGGGGCGAGACGGACGTGTTCCGCCTGCTGGACCAGATCAATCCCCTGGACAACACGTTCGGCGGCCCCTTTGAGGATCTGGACGACCGGCGGATCCCGCTCTGGATGCTCCGTGGGAGCTACAACCTGGGGGTGGTGGGCCCGATCGATTCATTGACCATCGAGGGCTTCTGGGTGCCAGGCAATTGGGACGTGAAGATCTCGCCACTGGCCCCCTACGGGACAGCCTATTCGCCACCCCTGCCGCTCCTGCCTGCTCCGCTGCAGCAGCGGATCATCTATCCGGCCAAGGTCATGTCGAACAGCCGGTGGGGAGTAAGGCTGATGGCCATGCTCTGGGGCATGAACCTGTCGGTGGCCCACTACAAGACCTTCATGGACCTTCCGCAGCCCGTGTTCGTGATCGAGCCGAACCCGCCACCCATCGGCAGCCCCTATCAGGAGTTGCGCTTTGACGACATCCAGATCACGGGCGGTTCGCTCAATTACTGGGAGTCTATGACCGACACGGTGATCCGTGCCGAGCTGGCCTGGTTCTGGAAAGAGGCGGTCCTGATTCCGGATATCAACATCCCGCTTCAGCCGCTGCCGATTCCGATTCCCGGGGTGCCGGGGCTTCCCCAGAACGGCCAGATCCCGGAGAAGGACTTCCTGCGGTGGATGATCGGCCTGGACAAGAACGTGTGGATCCGGCCCCTGAACAAGACCCAGACCTTCCTGGTCTCGCTGCAGTACTTTGGCCAGTATGTGCCGAACTACGACGCCCGGATGCGGCAGGCGGTGCCCCTGTATCCGAATCCGACGGAATTCCCGGCCGTACGGGAGATGGAGGGAACGTTCACGATGCTCATGAACTCGACCTACCTGAGCGGGAAAGTGACGCCCCAGATGGTCCTGGCCTACGACGTTCGCGGGGCATGGTTGATCCAGCCTTCGGTGAACCTGTTGCGGGAGCCCTTCCGGCTGATGATCCAGTACAGCGCCATTGCGGGCAACTTCACCGGCTTCGGCGTGTTCCGGGACCGGGATCAAATAAGCTTCATTTTTAGCTACTTGCTCAATTGACGGCGACACGAACGAATACAAGAGGAGGGATCCAAAATGAAGGAAACACGAAACCTCAGAACGTTCTTGTTCATCCTTGCGTTCTTTCTCTGCACCGCGCTGCAGGCCATTGCCGGTGAGCCATCCGTAGAGGTGATCGACAAGACCAATTGGGAGAAAATCAAGGGGCTCGTGCCTGATCCCCTCCCGGAGTGGGTCAAGGAAGGCAAATTCATTCTCACCTTGCAGGACCTGAACTACGACCCGGTCGAGCACTTCATGCCCTTTGCCGCGGAATCTCGCTCGGCCAACGTTGGGAGGTTCGATCTCAGCGAAGAGAACGAAGTCGTGGATGCGAATACTGGCAAACTGGCCGTACACCTTGAGGGCTTTCCTTTCCCCAAGGTTGACCCGGCCGATCCGAAGGCCGCCGTGAAGGTCATGTACAATAAACAGTATTTGCCTTACGTGATCGGGTACAAACGCTTCACCACCATTGTTTCCTGGGTGGGCCGTGGGGGTCTGGAGAGAGAGGTGGAGGCCCTTTTTCGTGATTTCTATTTCACCGGATTCCCCGGCGCGAATAAGCATTCGAATCCAAAGGACATGGAGAGGTATTCGATCATCTCGGTGCGCAGTCCTTACGATCTGGCCGGCACATCGGTCATGCTCTGGCGGTACCTGGCCAATAAACAGGACGTAAATTTTAGCTACGTTCCCGCAATCCGCAGGGTACGGCGCACGACCCCGGCCAACCGCTCCGATGGGTTTCTGGGGTCGGATTTTACGCAGGATGACATCCTCGCCTATGACGGCAAGATACCCGCCTTTGAGTGGAAGCTCGTTGGAAAGAAAGACGTATTGGGGAACTTCCACTCACCGGACCCAGTACGGATGACCCAAACCGGGAAGGGGGAATGGCTGATGGACCAGAATGTGGATCCCATCCGTTACGGGTTTATGGAAGAAAGCACAACCCTTGAGCCCTGGTGCCCGACCAATACGGTCTATACGAGGCGCCCGGCGTGGGTGATCGAAGCCAAGTCGAAAGATCCCTATTACAACTACGGGATCCAATACATATATGTGGATGCCGAACTCTGGGCGCCCCTGTATAAACTGGTACACGACCGGACGGGCAATTTCTGGAAGTACATTATGGTCACCATGGTGGGCCTGGAGAGTCAGGACAAGAAGAGCAAGCTTCTGGTAGCCGTGGATCACTTGATCCTGGATCCTCGCAGGGACCATGCCACCTATCTGAAGATCACGAATCCTGACAGCGAGTTCGTCTTCTTTGCCGATCTCGATGTGAATGACTTCTCTCTGGCCGGGTTCCAGAAGTACTGCAAATAGGAGAACATCATGAGAGAATTTGATGTTTGTATCATCGGATCCGGGCCGGCAGGGGCTGGGGCTGCAAAATCTTTGACCGGGTCAGGCTTGAAGACGGTCATCCTGGAGAAGCAGAGGCTCCCCCGCTACAAGATGTGCAGCGGCATGCTCTTTCCTGAGGCGCAGCAGATCATTCGGGATCATTTCGGAAGGATCCCGGAAGAGATTCTCTCCGACCCGAAAGAATTCAATGGCATCCGGGTCTATCCCACCAAAGAAACTCCGCTCGACAGCCCTACAGAGATCCCGATGCCCTCTCGTCTCTTCAGCAAGTTGCCGGACCTTGCGGGCTGTCTGTTGAACGTTTCCCGTGGCGGGCTGGATTCCTGGTTGTGCGCCCAATCCGACGCGAACGTCTTGGACGGGTGCAGGCTGCTGGACATGTCCTTGGACAACGGACACGTGCAGGTAAGGTTCGAACGGGACGGGGAGACCCTCGAAATCAAGAGCCGTTTTCTCGTGGGGGCGGACGGAGGCCAATCCCGGGTCAGGAGGGTGTTCCTGTCCGATCCTTCCAAGCCGATCATGCAGATTCCGGCATACGAGGAACATTACATCGGAGAAGTGGATCTGGACGTGGAGAACTGGTTCTATGCCTTCCTGGATCCGGAGCTCTCCCAGGGGTTTGCGAGTTTTCACAAGAAGGACAACCGGCTGATTACGGTGTCAGGGGCTCTTCAAGGGAACTCTGCGAAGGCTTACCTGAATCGATTCAGAGCTCACCTCGAAAGCGTGCATGGTCTCAGGGCCGAGGAATGTGTGCACAGCTACGGGATCGTGCTTACGGACATGTGTTTTCGGGGTGATTTTCGTCTCGGGAGAGAGAATATTCTGCTCTGTGGCGAGGCGGCGGGCTTCATGCGGTTCTTCACGGAGGGAATCACCACTGCATTGATTACGGGTCGCAAAGTCGGAGAGTCTATCCTTGAAAGCATGAAAACGGGAAGACAGCCGCTAGAGATCTATGCTCGAGCGGTGGCTAGGGAGATGGACTTCATCATGGAGCAACACAAACAGTACTCCGAAATCCAGAGCGCCGGCGATTCCTTGTTCGTATGAGAATCCCGGGGATCCGGTTGAATTCTGTATATGGAAGTCTTCACATGAACATCGTTGAGAAATCCAGGGGGAAGTACCTGGAGTACGAGCAACGACATCAGGATATCCTGGATGTAGCCGTAACGATCTTCAATTCGAAAGGCTATCGATCCGCCACCACGGCAGAGATCGCCAAAGCGGCAGGGATTTCCGAACCAACCATGTACAAGCACTTTCCCAGCAAGAAAGATCTCTTTCTCAAGTGTGTCCGCTCGATCGAAGAGGAATTGCAGAGGCAATATCGCACGCTCTATCGGGAGTATCAGGATCGCGGAGATGAAATAAGCTACATGGAAGGAGTGACGAGAATCTATGCGAGCTTTGTGAAGAACCAGCCCCACAAGTCCATGTTCATGGTCCACATGCTCAGCTACAGAGACGACCCTGATTTCGCGAAAGTGCTCGACGCTTGGATAGGAGCGAGTATTATCGGGGTCGAGAGGATACTGGCGAGCGCAAAGAAGAAAGAGAAAATAAAGAGTCCACTGGATCCTTATACGCTCGCCTGTCTGTATGTGAACCAGTACTTCACGATCGTGGCGCTGAAGGAATTCATGGAACCGAGTCGTTTCAACGAAGATGTTCTACTCACGTGGGTACGCAGCACCCTCGGCGTGGATGTAGCGTTCGGTGAGCACTGGTAGTGAGAGCCCTTCTGGTCTGGCAGGGAAGGAGGAGGACAACACATGGAGAAGAGGTCGGGCATCCGAAGGGTTCTGTCCGAATGGGGCGCCCGTCTCTCTCTCGAGCGTTGGGAGCGACAGATATTGGACCTGGAGAGTCGGTTCATCGAAAAACACCGACCAAGGATGAGGCTTTCTCTTCCGTCAAGCCCTGTTCGTCAGGAAGGCATCATCCGCTACCGGGATATGGCGGGCTGGAAGCCTATGCGTGATGAATGGAGGGAGATGCGGGACATCATGCCCTTGTACAGGGAAGTGATCCGCTCAGCCAGGGCTACTTTTGAGATTTCAGCGAAGAACGGGGATCTTTCGGCCCATAGCGCACCGGTCTCGACTCCTTTCTGGCAAGAATTCGAAGGCGTCGCTAACGCCCATGGCGTTGACCTCATCGGATATACCGCTGTGCCGAGGGAGTTCATCTTCAAAGAAAAGGGAGTTCTTTTCGAGAATGCCATTGTTCTGGGGATGGAAATGGAAGCGGGCCCAATTTCGCGGGCGCCCAGCTACGAAGCAGGGAAAGAAACTCTCCGCGTCTACCAAGACCTCGGAGACGCTGTTATCGAACTCGCAATATGGCTACAAGAGCGAGGCGTGCGGGCTCAACCCGTCCATCCCTATGGGGGCACGACTCTCTTCCCGTTGATGGCGGCGAAGGCAGGCCTTGGGACCCCGGGGCTTCACGGCCTCCTGATGTCGAAGCAGTTCGGTCCACGCCAGCGCCTCACCATCATTTCAACCGATGCCCAGCCGATCCCGCCACCTCGGGAGAACTCGATGGCCGACATTCGGGACTTCTGTGAGGTCTGTCGACAATGCATTCGAGCCTGTCCTGCCGGAGCTTTTCATGATCCGCCGATTAAGCAGCATGGGAACAAGATTGTGACCCACATAGACAATACGAAATGCTACCCCTACTTTGCCCGGTTCAAGAGTTGTTCTGTCTGTCTGAAGATTTGTGCGCGTGTGCTCGAAGAATCCGGAATGCTGGCCGGGGGGGTGAATGAGAGCAGGGGGAGCCAAACGGAAGATGGAAATAACCATGGGCGAGACGATAACAAAGCTGTTTGAGAGTCGCGTGTCAAAGACGCCCCAAGAAGTTGCCTTGTGCTCCAAGGAGGACGATGACTGGGCGTCCATCTCCTGGGCATCGTATGGGGAGAGGGTTGATCGGTTTGCCAGGGGATTGATCGCTGCGGGTGTGGGCAAAGGCGACAAGGTTGCACTGATCGGCTCCAACACCCCGGAGTGGTTCATTGCGGATATGGCGATCATGACGATGGGTGCCGTGTCCGTGCCCGTTTATGCGACCAACAGCGGAGATCAGATCTGTTACATCCTGAATCACTCGGAAAGCAAGGTATTTATCGTAGAGGAGGTCGGCTACTTTCAAAGGATCGAGAGCCTGCTAGAAAAGGTGCCTCAGCTCGAGCGGGTAGTTCTCTTGAGCGGAGATGCGCCTCCGGGGGAAAGCATCCTCATCGATTCTGATGGTTTCGCAGAAACAGGGAAAGAGGTTTCGGAAGAAGATCTGAAACAGGTTCGGGATGCTGTGACCCCGGACTCCGCTTCGACCTTCATCTACACCTCGGGGACAACCGGTCCACCCAAGGCCGTCATACTCACGCATAAGAACAGTGTTGCGGCTGCAAAGAACGTGCACCTGACAACGGAGATGAGCGCCAAGGAGAAGATCTCCTGCTCCTACCTGTCACTTGCCCACGTGGCGGAAAGGTGCGTAAACCTGTTGTCCCCTCTGCTGGATGGAAGAACTGTGTATTTCATGGGCGGGTACGAGAAGTTCGCCGAGTACCTGACGGAAATCCGTCCTACGATGTGGTTGGGCGTGCCGCGGGTCTGGGAGAAACTGTACGAAGGCGTGATGGGCAATCGAGCTACCATGTCCCCCCGAAAGCAGAGGATCTTTGATTGGGCGCTGCGGATGGGCGGTGAATGCAATTGGGCCATGTACGACGGAACAAGGATATCTCCTCTGTTGAAGATGAAACACGCAGTCGCTCGTCGCCTGGTGATCGATAAGGTGCGGGCCGCCCTGGGTTTGAATCGCACAGAGATCTTTGTTACCGGCGGGGCCCCGACGTCGAAAGAGATCCTGGATTTCTTCATGTCCCTGGGCATCTGGCTGCAGGATGTGTACGGGCAGACAGAGGGGCACGGAACCACCAGCTTCGCGACCAAGGATGCCATTCATTTCGGTTCCGCCGGAAAGCCGTACCCCCTGGTTGAGGTTCGTATCGCGGATGACGGCGAGATCTTGGTGCGGGGAGACAGCGTCTCGCCCGGATACTACAAGGACCCGAAACTGACGGAAGAGACCTTCCGAGACGGCTGGCTTCATTCCGGGGACCTCGGAAACCTTGACGAAAATGGGTTCCTTTGGATCACGGGTCGCAAGAAGGACATCATCATCACCTCGGGTGGCAAGAATATCACACCCTCGAAGATCGAGACCGCGCTCATGGGCTTTCCGTTAATCGAGCACGCGGTTGTCGTGGGCGACGGCAAGAAGTTCCTTGGTGCCCTGCTCACACTCAGCGAAGAAGAAGCGAGAAAGACGTGTGAAGACCACGGGAGCGAAGGCAAGGGTCTCGAGGGTTTGATTGTGGACCCGGCAGTCACGAAACAGGTTGAGCAGCATGTGACCGAAGTAAACGCGAAGCTCTCACGGGTAGAGCAGATAAAGAAATACACGCTTCTGCCAAGAACCTTTTCTATTGAGAGTGGGGAGCTTACACACATCCTGAAGATAAAGCGCAATGTGGTTCAGAAGACCTATGCGAACGAAATCGAGACCATGTATTCATAAACGAGTAAAGGGAATGACTCGGGAAGGAGGCATTCGGTGGCCAATATGGAGATGACGGGAAAAAAGATAGCCGACGGGGAGTTCCCCGTGGAGAGAGGGAAGATCCGGGAATTCGCGAGCGCGATCTGTGACCCGAACCCGGTGTACAGGGATCGGGAATATGCGAGAGGTAAGGGATTCAAGGACGTTCTCATGCCCATAACCTTTCCGGGCACCTTCACGTTCTATCTTGGGTCGGAAAACGCGGTCATGGAGATGATGGAAACGCTGGACATGGATGCGGGCAAGAGCGTTCACGGCAGCTTTGAAGTGATCTACGAAAGGCCTGTCTGTGCAGGGGAACCGCTGAGGATGGAAGTCGTGGTCGGCAGGATCTACCAGAAGGAGGGGAAACGCGGGGGTGCGATGACCTTCGTAGAAATGGATATCCGTTTCTACGATGCAGAGGACAAACTTGCGCTCACGGTCCGAAACGAGTTCATCGAGAGAGGCTAAGGAGCACGTTATGGGAGAAGCCGCACGATACTTCGAAGATGTGAAGGAACAAGAGGAGCTTCCTTCTATCGAAATCACCGTGACCCGGACACACATCGTCAAATTCGCAGGCGCAGGAGGGGATTTCAACCCGATTCATCATGACGAGGAATATGCCAAGTCTCTGGGACTTCCCTCGGTCTTTGCCATGGGTCTCATGCACGGAGGATTTCTGTCAAGAGTCGTAACCGAGTGGGCCGGTGACGGAAATGTGAAGCGATACAAGATCCGGTTCGCAGGCATTGTCTGGCCGAACGACACCCTCACGTGCAAAGGCCGGACGGTTCGAAAATACCAGGAAGGCGGAGAGAACCTCGTAGATTGCGAGCTGGCTGTCGTGACGCAGAATGGTGAGAATGCGATCGTAGGCGAGGCTACGGTTTCACTGCCCGGAAAGGGCTGAACAAAGAGGAGGTCGATCCATGGACTTCAGTTTCACGGAAGAGCAAATCATGTTTCGCGACTCGGTGGAAAAATTCGCACAGAAGGAGATCGCCCCGGGCGTGGACGAACGGGAGAGAAAGGCGGAATTCTCGTATGAAGTATGGAAGAAGATGGCGGATTTTGGCCTCGCCGGGCTTACCATTCCGGCGGATTACGGCGGTGGCGGTGCGGACGCGCTCACAACCGTCCTTGCCATGGAAGCCTTTGCAAGGGGCAGCAGGGATATGTCCATCTGTGTTGTCTGGGGCTCTCACCTTCTTCTGGCCGCCATGCCGATCGCGGACCTCGGCACGGAAGAACAGAAGAAGAAGTATCTGCCCAAGATGGCCTCCGGAGAGTGGATCGGGGCCATGGCGTTGACCGAACCGGATGCAGGCACGGATGCGACGTCCCTGAGGACGACGGCGAAGAAGGATGGAAATCATTACCTGCTGAACGGGAACAAGACCTATATTTCAAACGCTCCCATCGCAGATGTGCTCACTACCTTCGCATCCGTAGACCTCGCCAAGAGGGCCCAGGGGTTGACCTTGTTCATCGTGGAGACGGATTCGCCGGGGCTTACGCTCGGGAAGCCTCTGGAGAAGTATGAATCCCATTCTTCGCCAACAGGGGAGATCTTCTTTGAAGATTGCAAGGTCCCGGTTGAGAACCTCCTGGGCGGTGAGGGGGAGGGGTTCCACGCCATGGTTCACTCGCTGGGATGGGAACGCATCGCTTTCGCTCCTTTTGTGGGATTGATGGAAGCGGACCTGAACAGCTGCATCGAGTACGCGAAAGAGAGGAAGCAGTTCGGCAAGCCCATCGGCAAGTTCCAGCTTGTGCAGGCCATGCTCTCGGAGATCAAGATGGACCTCGAGGCTTCGCGATATCTGGCTTACAACCTGGCCTGGAAGAAAGACCAGAATGAATGGATTGGAATGGATGCTGCCATTGTGAAGACCTTCATCACCGAGGCCTATGAGCGGTCGGCACAAAAGGCGGTCCAGATATTCGGAGGCAATGGGTGCATGCGCGAATACCCGATTGGCCGAAGCCTGTGGGCAGGGAAGATGGCCACCATTGGTGGAGGAACGTCACAGATTCAGCGGACGATCATCGGAAGGATGCTGACCGGGCTGTGATGTGACGCAAGGCGATTCGGACGCAGGTACTATCCGCGGACAGGTTGAAAGGAGGACGGAATCGATGGAAACGATTCGAGGAAAGGCGGCAATCGTGGGGATCGGGGAGGTCCCGACCGGACACTTTCCGGAGCGGTCCTACATCGAGGCCGCGGTGGGTGTTGCCGAAATGGCGATCAGGGATGCAGGGATACCCAAGGAGGAGATCGACACGGTCATACCGATCGGCGTGTTGGCCAATCCGCTGGACAACGCGAACATGGTCTGCTCGTGGATGATTGAAGAACTGGGGATGGGCAAGACGGCCAAGAGCAACTTCCAGGTCATGTCCGGGGGGTCGAGTTCCGCCAGTTCCCTCAAGGTCGCGATTTCGCTCGTCCTCACGGGATTCTCCAAGGCCGTCCTGGTGGTGCACTGCGATCGCTTTGGAACCGGGGTGGATCTGTCCTCTGCACTCACTATGTTTGCAAAGGCATCGATCAACCAGGAATACGAAGCCCCTTACGGATTCAGCCAACTCGCCCTTGCAGGTTTCCTTCAACAGCGATACATGTACGAAACCGGGGCAACGGAGAGACAGATTGCTGCCGTTGTCGAGTCCCTTCGAAAATGGGCTGCCCTGAATCCGAACGCCATGCTGAGGAAGCCCAGGACTGCGGACGAAGTGCTGGCGTCCAAGATGATCTCGTCCCCCGTGAGAAAGCGAATGATGAACATCCTTGCAGACGGTGCGGCAGCATACATTGTAACCACCGCTGAAAGGGCAAGGGACCTGACCGACACGCCGGCCTATGTCCTCGGGCTGGGATCCAGGTGTACGAATTTCACAGTAACCCAGCAACCCCAGAGTTTCTTCGACGCCTGGGGACCGGCAGCGGATGAAGCATACGAAATGGCGGGTGTGAGGCCGGAAGATGTGGATGTTGCGGAGATCTACGACGCCTTTCCCACCTTCATCCTTATTTCGATGGAGATTCTTCGCCTGTGCAAGAGAGGAGAAGCGGGCAAGCTCGTGGAGGAAGGGCACACCTCTCCCGGAGGCAAGCTGCCCGTCTCAACGAACGGGGCCATGATGGCCCAGGGCCACACAGGCGCTGGCGGGGGGATCGCCATTCTGGTGGAAGCGGCCCGTCAAATCATGGGCAAGGCAGGGGAACGACAGGTCAAGGATGCAAAAATCGCCATAGAAACAGCGTCCGGAGGTGTGGGGATGGACTTTCACGTCGGAATCCTGGGCTCGGAGGGCTAGGAAAATGAGCGAATACAAGAAGCCACTTCCTTTGATAACCGAGTTGAGCAAGGTCTTCTACGATGGCTGTAAGGAAGAGAAGCTCCTGTACCAGCAATGCAAGGACTGCGACGAAGTCGTCTTCTTCCCGAAGCAGCTGTGCTCCAACTGCATGGGCCACAATCTGGAATGGAAGGAGTCAAAGGGAAAGGGAAAGATACACACGTTCACCGTGACCTACGATTCGGCCCCTCCGGAGTTTGCAGCCGATTGCCCTTATTCGCTTGCGATTATCAACCTGGACGAGGGGTTCAGCATGATGAGCAACATCGTAGAGTGTGACCTGGAGAAGATCACCTGCGACATGCCGGTCGAGGTCGTTTTTGAGCCGATCACGCCTGAGATCACCCTGCCAAGATTCAGGCCCGCCAGGGGATAAACAGATATCCGTGAAGGGCAGGAGGTGAGCATGGCCAAGAAGAAGGCAGAAAAGCGGGATGTGAGCGCCATATTCGAACCGATCATGATCGGGAATGTGGAGATCAAGAACCGGATCGCCATGGCTCCGATGAACATGAACTATACGGCCCCCAACCGCTACGTGAGCAGACAGCAGATGGCCTACTATGCGGCCAGGGCGAAAGGGGGGACAGGGCTGATCATTACGGAAGGCATATGGGCCTCCGAGAGGTCGGGAGACACCTACAGAAAGTACAATAACCTGTCTCTTGCCAACGAGCTCTATGTTCCTCTCATGTCCGAGTTGGTCCAGCACGTCCATGCCTTCGGCGCGAAGTTCTTTGCCCAGCTCGCAATCAGCCCGGGACGGCAGGGCAGCAGCGAACTGACAGGCGTCAAGCCTGTCTCCGCCTCGGCGATTCCCTACATGTCATACCCGGAGCATCAAATCAACAACCTCGATCCTCGTGAAATGGCGCGGGCCATGGGATATCAGGGCCCCATTCCGGATACAGACGATATTGACGAACTCATGGACTTTGCGAGGAGCATACCCGGTACGCACATGGGGGGCGAAACACCCAGAGAAATCACCGTCGGGGAGATTCAGGAACTCGTTCACGATTTGGGTACGGCAGCCAAGCTTGCAAAAAGGTCCGGTTTCGATGGTATCGAGATTCACGCACCCCACGGATATCTGATCCACTCTTTCTTCGCCCTCCGATCGAACAAGAGGACGGATGAATACGGAGGGAGCTTTGAAAACCGGATCCGGATTCTGCTGGAGTGCATTCACTCGTGCAGAAAGACGGTCGGCCCGGACTACGCTGTGGGCGTAAGGATCAGTGCGTCGGACAATCTGCCCGAAGGATTTGACCCGGCTTTTGCCGCGCGGGTGGCCAAACGCTGCGAAGAGGAAGGGGCCGACTTCATTCATCTCTCGGACGGGTCCTACGAAAAGATGAATGATTTCCTTCCCAACAAGGAAGGGCAGGTGATGCCGAAGTCCGCGATCGTCAAAAAAGGGTTGAAGATTCCACTGATCTGCCCTTCCGTGCATGAGGTTGAGAATGTGTTGGATGTGCTGGAGACCGGCAAGGCGGACATGGTCTCCCAGGGGCGTCAGCAGATTGCGGATCCCGACTGGGTCAACAAGGTTCAGGAGGGGAGGGAAAAGGAGATCATCAAGTGTACGCGATGCAACATCGGGTGTATCACGCGGTTTGCTATAGCGCTTCCCTGTAGATGTATCTTGAATCCGATCGTGGGCGACGAGCAGTTCATGGATGAATACATGAAGCGGCCGACTTTGCCCATCAAGAAGCGACCCTGGCAGATCGTCAAGGAAATCGGCAAGGAGCCCAGCACACCGGTAGAGTAATCAGGTGAGATTTGAACCGTCTCATTGGACACTAGCAGAAGGAGCAAAGAAGATGGGAAAGAAGAAGACAGAGAAACTGGACGTGAGCCCCATATTCAAGCCGATCAAGATCGGGAATGTGGAGATCAAGAACCGGATTGCCATGGCCCCGATGAACATGAACTTCACGGGCCCGAACCGATATGTGAGCCGTCAGCAGATGGCCTATTATGCGGCGAGGGCAAAAGGGGGAACCGGGCTGATCATCATGGAAGCCGCCATGGCTTCCGAAATGGCCATCTCGGATACGTACAGGAAATACAACAACGCCTGCCTCTCGAGTGAGATCTACGTGCCGTTGATGGCGGAACTCGTGGAGCACGTGCACTCTTTCGGCGCCAAGTTCTTTGTCCAACTTGCCGTCAATGCAGGCAGGCAGGGCACGAGCGAGGCCGGCGCCTGTCAGCCCGTTTCGGCGTCGCCGATACCCTGGAAGGGATTTCCCGAATATATGATCAACAACTTTGAGCCGAGACAGCTCGCCCGTGCCTGCGGATACCAGGGAAAGATTCCTGAGTTTGATGACCATGAGGAATTGATGGATTTCGCCCGGAAGATCCCGGGTGTACATCTGGGGGGAGAAACCCCGCGTGAGATTACCGTTGAGGAGATCAAGGCACAATTAGCCGATCTTGGGCAGTCTGCCAAGAATGCAAAGCGGGCCGGTTTTGACGGTATCGAGATTCATGCGCCTCACGGGTACCTGATGCACTCCTTCTTCTCACCCAGAAGCAACAAGCGGACCGATGAGTACGGGGGGACTTTTGAAAACCGGATCAGGATCGTACTCGAGGCGATTCATGCCTGCAGGAAGAAGGTGGGGCCGGATTACGTTGTGGGCGTAAGAATCAGCGCCTCAGAGAATCTCCCCGAGGGATTCGACCCGGAATACGCCAGAAGAATCGCAAAACGATGTGAGGAAGAAGGGGCGGATTACATTCATCTTTCTGATGGATCCTATGAAAAGATGAACGATTTCCTCCCGGACAAGGAAGGGCAGGTGATGCCCAAGGCAGCCATCATCAAGAAGGGGCTGAAGATCCCCTTGATTTGCCCCTCGGTTCACAACCCAGAGAACATCGTCGACGTCCTCACGACAGGGAAGGCGGACATGGTCTCCCAGGGACGTCAGCAGATCGCGGATCCCGAATGGGTGAACAAGGTACAGGCGGGCAAGTTCAAAGACATCATCAAATGCACGCGCTGCAACATCGGATGCTTAACGCGATTCGTGCTGGCCCTGCCGGGAAGATGCATCCTGAACCCGACCGTGGGGCAGGAGCAGTGGATGGATGAATACATGAAGCGGCCGATTCTCCCCATAAAGAAGCGGGCCTGGCAGATCATGAAGGAGATCGGTAAAGAACCTAGTGTCCCGGTGGAATAGCTTGGGAGAGGTGAGGGGCATGAGCCGAGACGATTTGTTGAGGGTCGATCAGGAAGGTCCCGTTACATGGCTGACCATCAACCGGCCGGAGAAACGAAACGCTCTGACCGCGGCCTTCTTTTCGAAACTGGCCGAAGTCATGCTCGAGGTGGATTCGGATCCCGCTGTTCGTGTGGTGGTTATCAGAGGGGAGGGCAAGTGCTTTACGGTGGGAATGGACATGAATGAGGCATCCAGCCTGGCGCTGGATAGCTCTGCAGCGGGACGGGAGGAGCTCCGAAAACATGTCCTCGACCTTCAGGAGACCATCAACACCATTGAAAGATGTTCCAAGCCTGTCATAGCAGCCGTACACGGCTATTGTCTCGGCGGCGGGATTGATATTACTACCGCATGTGACCTGCGGATCGCTTCCAAGGATGCGGTCTTCTCCATTCGTGAGACAAAGGTCGCCATCATTGCAGACATGGGAACCCTCCAGCGGATGCCAGCGATTATCGGGCAGGGATGGTTCCGGGACCTGGCACTGACCGGAAGGGACTTCTGCGCGGAGGAGGCTCTACAGATGGGTTTCGTCACCCGTATCTGCGAAACCAGGGAGGAATTGATTGACGAAGCACGGAGACTGGCAGAGGAGATATCTGCCAACTCCCCGTTGACGGTCAGCGGAACAAAGGAGGTGATCAACTACACCCGTGATCACGGCGTGAATGCGAGCCTTCAATTTGTTGCGCAGAAGAACGCGGTGCTCCTTCACAGCGAGGACCTGACAGAGGCTGTCGGAGCATTCCTGGAAAAAAGGCGGCCTGCATTCAAGGGCAGGTAGTCGTTCGGCCAAGACCGGGGAAGAACAACCACGAGGAGCATCAGGAAGTTGTGGGGCCCATTCGATGAAGATACTTGGTATCAGCGCGAGTTGCCGGAAGTGGGGGAACACGGATATCCTTGTACATCATGCTCTGAAGGGGGCATCCTCCGAAGGCGCGGAGATCCGTTTTCTTCGTCTGACGGATTTGGACATCCGTCAATGCACGGGATGCTTCAGCTGTCTGGCGAAAGAGGTCGATTGCGTCCAGCCTGACCAGTTTCCCGAGGTGCTTGCAGCCATGCGTTGGGCGGACGGGGTGGTTCTTGGGTCACCCGTTTATACGCTTTGCGCGGCCGGGTCGGTTCAGAAGATGATTCCCCGGTTCTTCCGGCCCAACTACACAGGTGAGTTCGAAGGGAAACCCGGGCTGGCCCTGGTTGCCACGGGAGGAAAAGGTTTTG
Source organism: bacterium (assembly GCA_028277985.1). GTDB lineage: Bacteria > Desulfobacterota > DSWW01 > DSWW01 > DSWW01 > S015-6. Next base: position 43,023 of record JANQFG010000058.1, read on the forward strand.
ACGGACTTGCCCGGCCTCAGGTTTCGCTGTTCTTCCTTTTTGCGGGGATGCCGGTGATCGACCAGATTGTGGGCTACGGCCAGGGCCCCGGAGAGGTCTTCTATCACGAAGAGGCTTGCCAGGCGGCCCTGAGGGGCGGAGAAGCCATGGCAAGGGGAGAAACCGAATTCCAAGGGGAACCCGGGATCTGCCCGAGCTGCCACTTCAACCTGGTGGAGACCCGACAGGACGGCGGAGCCCATTGTGTGCTTTGTGATCTACCCGGACGGTGGGTGAGCAGCGCTGAGGCAACGCGCTTCGAGCCCGATCCAGATGAAGAGTCCAGATTTTCCCCGGGATGGATGCGCCAGCACTTCGAAAGGGACGTATTGACCTCGCTAGAACGATTTCGGGCCAGGGCCAAAGACATAAGGGAGAGGGTGAAGAGGTTGCAGGAATCCGGCACATACCAGCCGTAATTGAAAAAGGAGGTGCAGAATGAAGATCTATGATGTCCATGCTCATATCTTCATGGACAAGATGATTCCCGATGCGTACGAGATCGGGATGGCAAGGACGATGAAGCTGGTTCTGAAGAACAAACACAACATGGATATGACGGAAGAAGAGGCCCGAAACAACCTCATCAAGGGCATGTACGACCCGGGTGGAGAGAGGCTCCTGGAAACGATGGACAAGGCGGGCATAACCAAATCGGTTATCTTCGGCGCGGACTTCGGCCCTGAACTCGGGGATGCCGAGATTCATCCCTACGAGGTGAACAAGATCTATGCGGAGATTGCCAAGAAGCATCCTGACAAGCTCATTGCCCTCGCGGCTATCGACCCCCGCCGCCCCGGGGCCATGAAACACTGCGAACAGTGCATCGAGGAATGGGGCATGAAGGGGCTCAAAATGCACCCGGCGGCAGGGTTCTACCCGACCGACGAGATCCTTTACCCCTTCTACGAAAAATGTGCGGACTGGAACGTGCCGATCGTATACCACACAGGGGGGCAGCCGGCGGCACCCGTCAAGCTGGATACGCAGCGGCCGCACTTCATCGCCGAGGCAGCCACGCGCTTTCCGGATACGAAGATGATCATGGCCCACGCTGGTATGGATCTGTGGAACGAGGCGGTCATGTACGGAAAGCTCATACCGAATGTCTACTTTGACCTGTCCTACCATCAGTTCTCGTACGTGGGTTGGGGGGCCCAGAAATTCTACGAGTGGGTCCGGCTGTTGATCGATGAGTGCGGTGTGAGGAAGATCATGTGGGCCACCGACACGCCTCTACCCTCTGCTGTGCTGCCGGCGGAGGAATATGTGAAAGTCTTTACGGAGAGAGACACGAGTGTCCCCTTCACCGAAGAGGAAATCGAGATCATGATGGGAGGAGCCGCAGAAGAGGTCTTCGACCTGACGTAGCAGGTTGAATCGATCTATAGGAATCAAATCCTGCGCCTCGGCGAAGTGATCGCAGACGGGGGAGTGCGTGAAACTCTCTGTCATACTCTATGGCCTGTATCAACTCCTGAACCGCACAGCAAGAAAGCACCCCCTCTTCCGGGAACGTCTCAAGGAAGAGGATCTCACCGCACAGATCAAGGTGAGGGATGATTCCGAAGGAAGGTATTTCACCTTCCTTGGCGGAAAGGTCACGTCGAAAAGGGGAATTCATCCCAGCCCGGATGTATGTATGTCCTTTCTGGACGCTGAACTGGCCGTGAAGCTCCTTCTTCCGACCAGAAAGCAGCAGGACATGATCCACGCCATGAAGAACTTCCTGATCGAATTGGAAGGGCCCGATGACCTGGCCTCGTGGTTCGTGGAGACCTTGGCTCTCATGATGCAAGCCGGCATGGATTACGGGGTGGATGCCGGGGACGGGGTCAGGAGATACGTCAACAACACGAACGGTGGGCCTGTCTTCGTCTATGTGAAGGACGACAAGATCCTGCGCATCACGCCCATAGACTTCGATGAGAGCGATGCGGGGCCCTACACGATCGAGGCCAGGGGAAGAAGGTTTACGCCTCCGCGAAAGACAACGATCAACCCCTATTCGTTGGCCATGAAGTCGCTGGTCTATTCCCCGGACAGGCTCCTTTACCCGATGAAACGGGTGGATTTCGACCCGAAGGGTGAACGAAATTGCAGGAACCGCGGCATTTCGGGCTACGAGCGGATCACCTGGGACGAAGCCCTGGATATCGTTGCGAGTGAAATCAAACGAATGAAGCAGGACCATGGCCCGGGTGCAATTATGAGCAGCACGGGCTCCCACCACACGTGGGGAGCGATCGGCTACTGGTTGAGCACCCACCGTCGATTCATGAACACCATCGGTTACACGCCGGTCGTCCAGAACCCGGACAGTTGGGAGGGATGGTACTGGGGCGCTGTGCATCATTGGGGATACACCATGCGCCTAGGGGGCCTGGAAGGATACGGTCTGGTTGAAGACTGCCTCAAGGAATGCGAGATGATCGTGTTCTGGTCGAGCGACCCGGAGGCAACCAGCGGTGTCTATGGGGCCTTCGAGGGTACGGTGCGGCGCCAATGGGCAAAAGAGCTTGGGATCAAGATGGTACACGTCGATCCCTTCTACAATCACACGGCCGCCCTGATGGGTGGAAAGTGGTTTGCCCCGAGACCTGCCACGAGCCATGCAATGGCCATGGCGATTGCCTATGTCTGGTTAACCGAGGATCTGTACGACAAGGAGTACGTTGCAGCCCGGACCAAAGGCTTCGATGAGTGGAAGGATTACATCCTGGGCAGGGAGGACGGTATTCCCAAGACCCCGGAGTGGCAGGAACAGGAGACCACGATCCCGGCGAAGAACGTGAGGGCTCTGGCCAGAGAATGGGCATCGAAGAAAACATACCTTGCTGTCGGAGGTGCGGGGAATACGGTTGGCGGGGCCTGCCGATCCGCAACCGGAATCGAATGGGCACGCACGATGGTCTGTCTAATGGCCATGCAGGGTTTGGGCAAGCCCGGGATCAACATGGGCAACCTGCAGATGGGGGCGCCTCTTGATCATGACTTCTTCTTCCCGGGTTACGGTGAAGGCGGAATGTCCGGTGACCTGGAAGGCACGGCGATGGCCGTGAACATGTATCAGCGGATGCCACAGCTGCCGACCATGAACACGACGGCACAGAAGATCCCCAGACTGCGGATTCCTGAGGCGATCCTTGATGGCCACTGTTATGGCTATCCCATGGACCCGAGGTCGATCGAGGGCCAGTTCGAAAGGTACGACTATCCCCAGGCGGGCTATTCAAGAGTTCGGATGTATTACAAATACGGCGGTTCGTTTATCGGTACCCAGGCTGAGACGAACCGTTATGTAAAAGCCTATCGGACCGACAACCTCGAGTTTGTGGTGAACCAGTCGATCTGGTTCGAGGGGGAAGCGAAGTTTGCGGATATTATTTTGCCCGCATGTACGAATTTCGAGCGGTGGGACATCGGTGAATGGGCCAGCTCCGGCGGAGTCGTTCAGCACTCCTTCAGTCAGCTCAACCATCGAGTCATTGCCCTGCAACACAAGTGCATCGAGCCGTTGGGAGAATCAAGATCCGATTATGATATCTTCCTCGCCTTGTCGAAGAGGCTGGGGATGAGTTCACCCTTCTCGGAGGGCATGACACAGTTGGATTGGGTGAAGAGGCTCTTTGACGCAACAGACTTGCCAAGTGTCACTACGTGGAAGAAATTCTTAAAGAAGGGCTACTACGTAGTCCCGCCCGTGCCTGAAAAGCTCAAACCTCCCGTCAGTATGCGTTGGTTCGCAGAGGGCAGGAAGAAGGACGTCCCGGAGGCTGCGCCCCTGCCTCCTGATTATACGGAGGAGTTCGGGAAAGGCCTTCAGACGCAATCCGGGAAGATCGAGTTCGTTTCTTCCAGTCTCAAGCGGTTCGATCCCGATGACCCGGAGAGGCCGGTCATGCCCAAGTACATCCCTTCGTGGGAAGGTCACCACACGACGGATCTGCTTGAAAAATACCCCCTGCATCTCGTTACACCACATCCCAAATTCAGCTTTCACACCATGGGAGACGGCAAAGACAGCTTTGTGAACGATGTGAAGGACCACCGGGTCTTGATCGACGGATACTACTACTGGATCGTGAGGATCAACACCAGGGATGCGGAGGAGAGGCAGATCAGGTCGGACGATCTGGTCAAGGTGTTCAATGACCGGGGAGCCGTGGTCTGTGCCGCTCAAGTCACCGAGCGAGTTCCTCCCGGTACGGCCCATTCCTACGAATCGTCGGCCAATTACGACCCACTCGGTGAGCCCGGCTACTCGGCAGATCGGGGAGGCTGCATGAACCTGCTGACTCCGAGCCGATTCATCATCAAGAAGTCGCACGCGGCAGCATTCAATTCGTGCCTGGTTCAGGTCGTCAAATGGAATGGTGGAGAGAGCTGACATGCGCAAATGGAACCTCATCATCGACATAGCGAGGTGTGAGGACTGCAACAACTGTTTCCTCTCCTGTAAAGATGAGTTCGTTGACAACGACTTTCTTCCCTACTCCGTGAGTCAGTCCAAGCACGGGCACAGATGGATGAACATCATGCGCAAAGAGAGGGGGCAATGTCCGGTGATCGATGTTGCCTACCGGCCCACCCCGTGCATGCACTGCGATGAGCCGAGCTGTATGAAGGAAGCGAAGGTCGGTGGCGTATACAAGCGCGATGACGGTATTACGATGATCGATCCGGAAGAAGCCAAGGGACAGCAGGAACTCGTGGATGCCTGTCCCTACGGTGCGATTTGGTGGAACGAAGAGAAGAATGTGTCGCAGAAGTGCACCTTTTGTGCTCATCTGCTGGATGGAGGGTGGAAAGAGCCCAGATGTGTTCAGGCATGCCCGACCGGGGCTCTGAAGGTGATGCGTGCGAATGAAAACGAGATACACGGAATCATTGATTCGGAGGGCCTGGAAGTCCTGAGTCCCGAATTCCAGACAAGTCCGCGCGTATACTACAAGAACCTCTACCGATTCGACCGGTGTTTCATAGCGGGCAGTGTGGCGATCGAGTTGGATGGAAGGGAGGAGTGCGCCGAGGGTGCCCGGGTTGCCCTGCTCAAAGACTCCAAGACCATCGACGAGCAGATGACCGACAACTATGGGGATTTCAAGTTCGACAAACTCGAGGAGGACAGCGGTTCGTACAGGCTCGAGATCACATGGGCAGCCTATGAGAAGAAAACCCTAGAACTGGACCTCAAGAGAAGTATCTACGCTGGGACTCTTCTTCTGCGCTCATCCGACAAGGTGCCGTGTCCATAGCTTGCAGACTCCTGGCGGGGCAGTCCAGTCCCCCCTTGGTGAAGAGCTCGGCCAGGAGTCTTGCTTCTTACATTCGGGTTCGACCGCACTTCGTTCTGAATAACAAAGATGACTGAGAAACGACCGGACCTGATCCACTTCAGATAACTCTGAGTCGGGCGTGTATTGGGTTGGTCTTCCAGCGTTCATGTCTGTGTCTGTTACATTCGAAAGGAAAGGGCAGATCCCGAACTGAGATAGCTCTTATCTACACGTACTCTGCTGCCCGCACAGATTGCAGCGATCTCGTTTCGACACATGAAAACGACGCAAGATGCCGCTGTTGACCAACGACCTTGACTCGAGAAGAACGGTCGAGATGCGAAAATGACTCCGGTGATAGACGAAAAGCGATGAACGGCCGATTTGGCTTATCTTACTTGTTGTCATCCCGGCTTTTCGTCTCAAGCTTGACTCGGCCAGTCGAAGAGCGAAAAGAAGGACTGGGCCTTCTCCTCGTTTCCGGTCATGTCGCCTTTCCTGAAGCCCTTCTCCAACGACTGCATCCCGATATAGAAGAGACGGAAAGTGCGGCTGTTCATGCAAAGGTCGGCCGACTCGTCGGCCGTGCTTGACCGGACCTCTGCAACCCCGCCGCGCTGTTCGATGATGAAGCGCTCGTCTGTGTCCGTGATCGCCAGGGTCAGCCGACCCTTCTGCTTCACCGCCTTCTCTACGTTCAGACGGAAGGGCAGGTTCTTGACCAGGGAGGCGACCGGCACGATCGAGACGGCCTCGAGCGTGAACCGGGCCTTCATCGGAATTTCGATCCGTCCTTCCAGCGATGCCGCATGCTGCAAGTAGAAATGGCGGTGCGAACCAGCAATGGTGCGAGCTGCCAGCACGCGGAGTGCGGACGCCTTGAGGTCTTTCGCCTTCTGGTTCTGGGGCTGTACACGGATCAGGTGGGTCGCCGCACGCGCTACCCAGACATAATCTCCCCTGTCATAGGCTTCCTTGAGCCTCTGAAAATACGGTTCCGGGCCGCCCGCCAGAGCGATCATGTTCGAGTCGGCCACCTCGGGTGAGAGCAGGGGCATCTCGGCCACATCCCCATAGTGACCGACCAGATAGCTGTATATGCCGCGGATTTGGGTCTGAAAATCGTTGTACCATTGGCCCAGGGCCCAGTAATTCGCCAGGTGGGGCGGCATGCTCAGCTTCTCCGCAATCTCTTCCGGTCTGAGTCCCTGGTTGATCAGGCGGACCGTCTGGTGGTAGAGGAACGCGACCGCATCCCGGAAATGGATGAGAACCTCCTGGGCCATGGGGCCGGAGAAGGCGGGCCCGTGGCTGGATATCACGTGCTCGGGCCCGAGGGAACGCATGAGATCCATGGAATTCAAGTAACCCTGCGGATCGCGTACCCGCTGACCTCGAGCCGTGTAGATGGGCGGAAGGGTGGGCACCAGAGCGTCTCCTGCAAGAACGGTCTTCTTCTCTGGCCACCAAAGGAGGATGTTGTCCGGCGTTTCGCTGGGCGAATGAATCAGCTCGAATTCGATTCCGGAAATGTTGAGTGCCAGTCTGTCCCGAAAGGTGCAGTTCGGGTAGATCACGTGACGTTTATGGCCCTTTGCCGACCCGATGCGCGGAAACTGGATCCCCAGCAGACCGGAGCAGAGCGGGCCTTCACCGACCTCACAGCTCTCGTCCAGGTACATGCCGAACTGCATGGCCAGTCCCCAGTCGGTACGGGGAGCCAGAGCCGACACTCGTTCGTTCAGGTATTTGACCGTGGATTCATGGGCGATGATCTGTACATCCTTTTCCGCGGCCTCCACCCAGGCCTTGCACCCGAAGACGTGATCAAAATGGTAGTGGGAATAGATGATCGCCTTGATCGGCTTGGTTGTATGCTCTCGAAAAGCGGCCAGCATCGCCTTGCCGTGCTCGTAGCTGTCCCCCATGTCGAAGATCACGATCCCGTCTTCACCTTCCAGCATAATTGCGTTGCCCTGCCCGTACCCACGGGCCAGGAAGACCCCTTCCGTGACCTTGTTGACCTGGGGCTTGTTCATTCCCAGGAAAAGCTGCGTGAACACCTCCTTGATCTTCGGGTTCGTAACGATAACGGATCTGTATTCCGGCTTGGGCTCGAAGTCGGCTTGAACACTGCCAAGGGGGATAAGAAACGATACAGTCGCCACAATGATGATTCGATTTGCCAGAGCTGAGAGCAATCGGTGTTTGGCCATTCTCTTACTCCTGCGATCATCTTCAAGGATTCAAGGGGTTCCCTTCGCCTTGTGAAGATCCTGAAACATGGTGGAGATGTCCTTCGGCAGGACCGCTATTTCCTTGCCGGTGCACAGCGCCTGGTAGTAGACGGTTGCCACCTTCTCGAGGAGTTCCGCGTTCCTTACCGCGTTTTCAAGTGTGTCGCCCAGGCAGAGCGCTCCGTGATTCTGGAGTACGTACGCGTTCATCATGTTGCCCACGACCGCTTCCACGTTGGTTACGAGCTCCGGGGAGCCGGACAGGCTGTAGGGCACGACCTCGATCGGATCGCCCAGGTACAGGGTCACTTCGTCAAAAAGAGGTGGGATGGGTAGATTGAGAACGGAGAGCACGCTCACATAGTGCTGATGCGTGTGAAGCACGGCCCCCACGTCCGGCCGTTTCCGGTAGGCGCACAGATGCATGCTGGATTCGATGCTTGGCTTGAGGTTCCCCTCCACGAGGTTCATATCGAAGTCGAGGATACAGATGTCCTCAGGCTTCATGTTCTCGTAGGCCTGCCCGCTCGGGGTGACGGCCACCCGTTCTTCCTGACCGATGCGGACCGAGACGTTCCCGGCGGTACCGCGTTCCGAGCCGAAGAACCCTTTGGCCTGTAATTCCTGAGCGACTCGAATCACCGACTTTCTCGCTTCCAGTACCTTGTCCATCCTTCGGTCCTCCTAATCGGGTCGGTGGATCATGTTGGTGCGTTGAGTTTGCGAAAAAGCTTCTTGTTGCCTTCGTACAGGGATCGGAACACATCGAAGTGCCGGTCGTAGATGCTCTTGTACTCCTCGCGGGGCTCGTATCGGCCGGATACCCGAATGAAGTCCGCTGCTGTTCTGAAGTCCGGAATGATCCCCAGACCGACGCCGCAGACCACGGCAGCACCGAGGGTGCCCACGTCCTGCGCATTTTCTACGGTTTCTATCCGCCGGCCCGTCACGTCCGCCATGATCTGGCACCAGACTTCGGATTTAGCCCCGCCTCCGACGAGCCGGACCTTCTCCTGCCTCGGGATCCTCCGTTCGATCGCTTCGAGCATCCAGCGTTTGTGAAGGGCCACGCCTTCCAGGACAGCACGGATGAGCATCCGCTTCCCCGTATTCAGGCCGAGATTGAAGAACATCCCCCGGGCATGCGTGTCTTCCCGGGGGGAGCGGTTGCCGTGGAGCCAGGGGGTGAAGATCACGCCGCCTGCCCCGGGCGGGGTTTCGCTGACAGCCTGATTGAGCAGTTCGTACAACTCGAGCTGCTCAGCTTCGCGGTCCTCTGTCGCCTGATCCTTTAGGTAGATGCCGATCTCGTCCATGGCCAGATGGTCGCGGACCCATTTTAGACAGGCCCCTGAGGTTTCCATCTCGGCCACGTAGTTGTACAGGCCAGGGATGGCACCGAGGATCGAGGCGATGAAGTTCCCTACATCCACCTTCCGTTTGTCCAGGTTTGCGACGACCCAGCCCGAGGTGCCGATGTACATGTGGGTGTCGTAGCGGCGGACACAGCCCGCGCCGATCGAAGTGAGGGTCGTGTCCCCGCCGCCGCCGAAGACGGGGATCCCGGCGACCAGGCCGAGCTGATCCGCAGGCTCCCGGGTCAAGGGGCCGACGATGTCGGTGGCCTTCACGACCGGGGGCAGGTGTTCGAGGTTCACGCCGAACCTTCTGCATAGCCCCTCGTGCCAGCCCAGCTTCCCCGGGCGGGTGTCGTACACAAAGGTCAGATGTGCGGAGTCCAGGGTCTGGCCATGTCTTCCCGTACAGCGGAAGACCAGGATGTCCTTCACGTCCAGCCACTTGTCGGCCAGGGCGAAGAGTTCCGGCCGGTTGTCCTTTACCCAATGGTACTTCCAGAGAGGGTCTTTGGGCGTGCCTGCCAACCCCCCGGCGATATGGAGAGCGTAGAGCGCCTTGCGGGCGTTGAAGGGACCGATTCGGATCAGCCCGCCGTACAGGGCCCGCTCGATCTGTCGGGTCGATCGGCTGTCCATGTAGATCATCGGGTTGTGCAGAGGATTTCCTTCCCGATCTACGAGAACCGACCCCTGCATCTGAGAACAGAAGGCCATTCCCGCGATACGATCCGGAGGAACGCCTGTCCGGTCGAGGAGCATCCGTGTGGACTTGCAGACAGCATCCCACCAATCGTCGACTTTCTGCTCCACCCCGCCGTCAGGCGTCATGTAAAGCGGATACTCCTCCAGACATGCGTCCACTTGTTCCAGGGTGTCGCCGATCCGGTAGAGGCAGGTCTTGCATCCCGTGGTCCCCACATCGAAGGTGAGGACCAGCGCGGGCTTTTTCATCACCGCGGCTCCTTCCCTTTCGGACAGCAGCGCCGAACCCCTGTCCGCTCACATGTGGCGGAAGATTCGCTCGAATCGCTCGAGGGCGTCTTCCACTACATCGTCCGTGTCGGCCATGGACGTGTACAAACGGCTTCCCGCGAGGGTCACGATGCCCTCGGCCATGAAGGCCGCGCCCATCTCCTCCATCATGTCCTTTCGTTTGTGTGCCTCCTCGATGATGTTCGGGTGTGTCATATCGAGCAGCATAGGCCCGGAGGTCTCCAGGTGACATATGGAACCGTGGTTGAAGGCCACAAAAGGCAGCTCATAGTCCGCAATGATCGACTGCAGGCCCCGGGTGAGCCGGTCGCCGGCCCGCCCGGCCTTGATGTGAGCCTTCTCCTTTTCGATCTCCAGGATAGAATAGTAACCGGCCGCGCAGCTCAACGGATTGGCCGAGAGGGTCCCTCCCACCATGACACGCGGCTTGCCCGACTGGATTCCGGCCGCCAGGGTGGACATGATCTCGGCGCTCCCGCCGAGGCCGCCCGCCGCCGGATACCCGCCGGCCACACACTTGCCGAAGATCGTCAGATCCGGCCTGACATCGAAATAGGCCTGTGCCCCTCCGAGGCCGACCCGGAAGCCCGTCACCACCTCATCGAAGATCAGGAGCGAGCCGAATTCATCGCAAAGTTCCCGCACCTGCCGGTTGTAGTCCGGCATGACCGGCCGGGTGCCGCTCTCCGGGCCCAGGGGTTCCACGATGACCGCTGCGGTGCCGCCCTGCTTCTCGTTCTCCGCCATCCTTTTCCGCAATCCAGCCGGGCTGTCCACATCGTTGGGAAAGATTTCCTGGACATGGGCCAGGCAGTCCATCGGAATGCCGTGTGCATCCAGATTGGCCGTACCCGGAATACGAAGGCCGAACACCATTTGGTCGCTCCACCCATGGTACCCGCCGCCCACCTTGATCACCTTCTGGTTGCCTGTAAAATTGCGAGCCGTCCGAAGGGCCGCCATCACGCTTTCCGTTCCGGACCCCAGCATCCGGAATTGCTCTACCGAGGGCATGTGCTTGGTGATGAGCCGAGCCAGCTTCAATTCGTATTCGTGAAACAGGCCGGTAGATGGGCCGCAATGGCGAATCAGCTCGATCACCTTTTCCTGGACCGGCTCGTAGTTGCTGCCGAGCAGTGTCGGACCGCCGGCCTGCAGGAAATCGATGTAGCGGTTCCCGTCCACGTCCCACAAATGTGCTCCCTCGGCCTTGTCGATGGCGAGCGGAAAGGGGTAGTTGAAGGCCAGGTTGTGTTGCACCCCGCCAGGGATGTATTCCCGGGCGTCTTCGATTAGAGCCTTCGACTTCTTGCAGCGTTCCTCGAAGTAGGCCAGGTATCCCTCCATGCGATCCCTTGGGATCGGCCGCATGGGCTGGCTGACCAGGGCGTCCAGTTGATCCAGGATCTTCCGGGTGTCGGGCCATTCGGATATTGCGTGGATTTGTTCAGTCATGGAACCTCCTTGTGTGGACTCCACCGGGGGAGACCCCCGGTAGCATATAACCCATTGAAAAGAAGCAATAATCAGAATCCGTCTTCGATCTTGCCCGTTCCTGGTTGTGAATACCGAATGCGAGCCGTATGATATGTCCAGATGGTATTCTCATGACCCGATCCAAGCAAGAGTTGAAGTGTTCTTGTCTTGAAATGCAAACATACTACGTGATCGAGAAGAAGTGATCACCCAAATGGGTGATTTTGGGGGTGAATCTGTATCCCGACTTGTGAGAAATGGACAACAACCCGCCGATCCTGAAATCCAAGCTCAGAGTCCCCCGGGCCCCATCAAGATGGCTGTCCCGAAGCCATCTGCTCGATGAACTGCAAAAAGCCACTGAATACAGGCTTGTCCTGATCTCTGCACCCGCCGGATATGGAAAAACATCCGTCCTTGGTGAATGGGCCAGGGAGAGGCCGGAACAGGTCTCGTGGATTGCCCTGGATGAAAACGACGATGATCCCAACCGAGTTCTGAGTCTTCTGAGAGAAGGACTGAAAAGAATTGCTCCGACACTGGCGGACCTGGATGATACGCTCCAGGCATATCCAACGGCACCGGTTTCGACCGGGGTAGGGCTCCTGCTGAATGAAATCGAGATGGAAGAAGACGACTTCTACATCGTTCTCGAAGACGTTCATCTCATAAGAAACCCTTCGGTTCATGAGCTGCTGTCCTACCTGATCCGATACCTGCCACCACGGCTCCATCTAGTTCTATCTACCAGGATCGATCCCCCATTGGATTTGGATCGGTATCGGGCCCAGAATCAGATGATGGAAATTCGTCAGCAGGACCTGAGCTTCTCGGCAACCGAGATCTCGTCTTTGCTGAATGAGATCATGGGGCTGGACCTGGCAGAGGCCGAAACCGAAGTCCTGGCCGAAAGAACGGAAGGATGGATCGCAGGGGTGCAGATCGCGGCCCTGGCCCTTTCGAAATCCGACAGCAGAGGTGATTTCATAAGGGGATTCAAAGGGAATCATTCGTATGTCGTGAACTATCTTGCAAAAGAGGTCCTGTTTCACCAGCCACCGGAAATCAGAACCTTTCTTGTTCGGACTTCCGTGCTTGAACATCTTTCAGCGGATCTGTGCAACGAGGTCACCGGACGGGATGACAGCATTGACATTCTTGAAAGACTCGTCTCGGAAAACCAGTTCATCGTTCAGTTGGATGATCAGAGGCATTGGTACCGATACCACCATCTGTTCAGCGAGGCGCTCCGCAGCGTGCAGCAAAAGGAGATGCCGGATCAGTTACTGGACATCTACGAGAGAGCGGCGAACTGGTATCACAGGCAAGGATTTCGTGGTGAGGCGATCGAATATTCCCTGAAGACAGGCAATACGAGCCGGGTCGTGAATCTGATGGAATCCTATGCCAAGGTCGTATTGCAGGAGGGGGAACGTTCGAATGTGAGAAGATGGATCCATCACCTGGACGAGAAAACCGTCGGCGAGCGCCCCCTCCTTGGTCTCATTCATGCCTGGTCGATCATGAACGACAAGACCAGCGTATCGGATCAGACTTTCGCAAAACGGCTGGATGATGCGGAGCGACTTCTGCAACAGTCCGGCTGCGCGGCAAATGAGAACTTGTCGGATCCGTTTTTCTCGAAAGAGAACCTGCTTGGAGTCATTACCATTCTTAGGGCCATATTCGCTTTTGAAAGGGGAGAGCCTTCCACCATCTATTTGAAGGGGTTGGAGCAGTCCTTGCACCACTCCGAAGGCGAGATCAATGAAGTCCACAGCGCCGTCCATTTCTTGATGGGGCATATTCAACTGCGAGCGGTTGACCTGGATGCTGCGTATCACTCACTGGATGAGGCGGAAAGCACCGCCGAGGCACTTGGGCAGCACTACTTGTCTGTTTACGCGACCTATCTCAAGGCCTGGATCTTCTTTCAACAGGGGAAATACCACCAGGCGCTGCATCTATGTGATTCCTGTCTGAGACAAACCGAGTTCGAAGGGTCGCAACAACGTTCTCGACCGAAACTGATCGATGCCCTTCGCATCATCAAGGGAGCGGTTCACCTGGAGTGGAACCAGCCTTCAGAGGCGAACAGGGAAGTCGATCTGGCGATGCGTTCATTGCAGCCATCATCTGAAGTCGGAATACTCATCAACGGTCTGGCTGTTCAAATATCGGCCAAACTGGCAATAGGAGAATCAGAAGAGAACATCCGCCCGATGATTACCAGGCTTGTATCCATGACCCGGTACCATCCGGCCGTAGAGACGCTCTCGCAGGCACTGGAAATGCAGTTGTCTTTTCAGGCGGGAGCCGGAGCTCTCGAATTGGAGGAAATCGTCAACCTCGAGGAGAAGCTGAAAACCGGTCTTCTGAGTTTCGAAGACGAATTGCCTTACTATCAGATTTTCGTATGGCAACTGAAAGCTCGATTGCTGTTGATTCGCATGGTTCTCCATCAACAAGCGGATAAGAAGAGGGTCGTCGCACCTTCGCTGTTCTCAACCATCAAGAACTATCTGAAGCACCAATTGACGGGAGTCAACCGTTGGGGTCTGAACCAATTGAAAACAGAGCTTCTCGTGGTCCTCTCCATGGTCTCGGAATTGGATTCGGATCAGGAAGAGGCAGATTCAACATTGCGGGACGCCATTCGTACGGCTTTCAACCAGTCAGCACTTAGGAGTTTTGTTGAGAACGGCGAAATCCTGATGGAACCCTTGAAAAGACTCGGAAGAAGCGGCTATCACCAGGAATTCATCGAGAAGGTCCTGCAACGCGCGAGCCCTGTTCCACAGCCCGATACCGGCGCCGCAAGCGGAATCCGGGAATCGGCCGGCAGATTCGTTGAGCCCCTGAGTCCAAGGGAAAGAGAAGTGCTGCAACTGATGGCGCAAGGGAATTCGAATCGCGATATCTCGAGCAAGCTGTTCATATCGCTGAATACGGTAAAAACGCACACTTCTGCGATATACGGCAAACTTGGGGTCAGCAATCGAGCCGAGGCAGTCTCCGTTGCGTCTCAACTTGGCCTGTTGTAGAAGTCGGCCCTTCTCGGTCAATTCGAAGGTTTGTAGGAGTCCGGAGCACCCAGGGGTACATTCGGGTACTGCTTCACGCTCTTCTGGAAGTCGGCCAGCACCTTCATCATCGGATACTGTATCCAGGTGTTGTAAGGCTCGGCCACCTGACGCTCTTCACGGGGATCCGTGATCAGATTGACCACCTTCGGTACGGTCGATAGGACCTCCTTCGGGCTGTACTTCGATTCCTGCCAGATGTAGTGAACTTTCCAGTTCCTCCATTTCAATGCATAGAAGTCGTTGCCCACGAATATGGGAAACCCCTCACGTCCTGATTTGTCGCTCTTTCCCAGTAGGAAATCCGATAGATCGAGACCATCGATCGGCCTGTCTGACGGCACCTTCGCTCCTGCGAGCCGTGCCAGGGTCGTGAAAAAATCCACGATGTGAACGATCTCATTGCTCCTGCGTCCGGGCGGAATCTTCCCCGGCCAGCGCAGAATGCATGGTGCCCGCAGACCCCCTTCCCGGGCCGTGAAGTAAGTGCCGGCCCAGGGACCCGTCCATCCGTTGAAGCGGTCGTTTCCATTGTCCGGGTCTTCCGGCCCGTTGTCGGCCGTGAAGACGACAAGGGTGTTGTCTTCGACACCGAGTTCCTCGAGGGCGGAAAGCATCCTGCCCAGGTAGTGGTCCGTCTGTACCAGCATATCCGCATACTCCCCGTACCCCGTCTTGCCGTCGAAGTCCGGATGGGGAAGTGTCGGGTAGTGCGTGGCAGTGAGGGGGACGAAAGCAAAGAAGGGCTTCTTCGCCCGAGCATGCTTGCTCATGAATTCGATGGTTCGGCGCGTCAATTCGGCGTCGATCCGTCTTCGCTCCTTCAGGTCATAGCGTTTCAGCTTTTCGGGCTTTTCCCCCTTTCGGGCTTCCATGACCCAGGGGACCTGGGATTCCGGAAGCGTCTCCTCGAGGTCTCCTGCATTTGTGAAATTTCGAATCTCGTCGGGAGATATCCATATGGATTCGTCCGTGGAGTTCGGAATGCCGTACCAGACATCGAAACCCTGATCGGTGGGAAAGCGTCCTTCTGTCTTGCCCAGGTGCCATTTCCCGAACATGCCGGTGGCATAGCCCCTCTCGCTCAGCAGTTCAGCAATCGTGATTTCCCAGGGGACCAACCCGTAGTACGGGACGCCGATCGGAACACTCTGATTCCCGCTGCGGATCGCAAATCGACCTGTCATCAAGGCGGAACGGCTGGGCGTGCACTGCGGCTCCGTGTTGAAGTTCTGGAGAAGCAGCCCTTCACGGGCCATGCGGTCCACGTTGGGTGAAGGGGCTCCCCGTGCCTCACCGCCTCCGTAAGCACCAAAGTCACCCCAGCCCGTGTTGTCCGTGAGGACGAAGAGGATGTTCGGTGTGGAGGTCTCTTTTGCTCCGGCGCCTGGATGAATCAGCAACGTCAGGGCGAGGGTTATCCACAAGCTCCACCCTGGTAGTCTGTGACGCTTCATTTCATTTCCTCCTTCAGGTCTTATGGTCCTCCAACTTGTGGATACGCTCAGGATGGGATTCAAAGGCTTCCCGCAAGAACCTCTCCTGAGGCTTTTCACTGATTGTCTTGGGGATCTCGTCAAGGAACAGGAGATAGCTGGGCACGCTGTTCGCCTCCAGGCCTTTACGGCAACATTCGAATATACTTGCCGAATCAGGTTCTTTGCCTGGGAAGAGGACGATCCCGGCAACGAGGTCGGATTCGCCCGGCGCCCCACTGGCCGCGGGAATCCCAAAGACTGCGACCTCGCTCACATCGGGATGGTCACCAATGACCTTCTCCACAGTGTCGGGTTGTATGAAGTCCCCAGCCCTTCTCAGCCCGCCACCGACGCGATAGTCAAAGAAGAACCAGCCATTCTCATCCACATGGGCAATATCCCCGGTACGATTCCATCCGCCACGAGTCTTCTTCTTGCTCGCTTCAGGATTGTCAAAGTAATTGACGACCGTGCTGCCGCTTCTGAAACTGGCAATGACCTCTCCGGGAACGCCGGGCGGGCAGGGCTTGTCATTCTCATCTACGACCCGCATCTTGAACATCCACACCGGCTTACCGAAGCTGCCTACGGGACCCTTTCCTGGGGGCTTGCGGGCAAATCCTCCCCCCTCCAGGGTGGAGTACCACTCGAGGATCTTCACATCAAAACGTTTCTCGAAGTCTGCCCAGATGGCCCGCGGCATACCGGCGCTCACGATATGCCGCACCGGGTTATCCGCATCATTCGGCTTGGGCGGCTCGTTGTAAATGCCGGCTGCCACTCCACCCAGCATACTGAACGACGTCACACCGTGTTTCCGGGTGATATCCCAGAGCCGGCTCTTTGTGAACTTCGCGCTGAAGACGGCCCTGATACACCTGTACACGGCCGGTGTCAGCGTACAACCCAGGGCATTGCCATGGGTAAGGGACAGCCCGGTATAGAGGATATCGTCTTTCCTGTAGTTCCAGTATCTGCTGAAAAGATAGCCGACAACCGGCATACGAAGATTCTCGAACACCACACCTTTCGGATCACCCGTCGTCCCGGAGGTATAAATGATCTGCAGAGGATGGTTCAGGTCGCTGACTCGATAGTCGACCGGCCTGAAAGGAGCTTCGAGTACTTCCTGAATGGAAGAGAGTTTCGATACATCGCCGGTTGCCGGATTCCCTGGTTTCTCGATCGTGAAAACCCTCTCGACCCCAGGAATCTTGTCCCTGACGGCTTCCATGTTCTCCAACAGGTCGGCCGTTATGAAGACAGCCTTGCTCTTGGAATTACGTATCTGATGAGCGAGCTTGTCCCCCTTGGTCCTGGGATCGATGGGGACGATCACCGCTCCCAGGATGCTCGCGGCCCCTATCAAATGAACCATTTCAGGGTAATTGTACATGATGGCCGCATAGGTATCCCCCTTTTCTATGCCCGCATTGACCAGGGCTTGCGCGAAACGATGTGAATTCTCGTGCAAATCCCGGAATGTCTGAACCGTGTCGGGACCCGAGGGGTTCTCGAAGGTCAGGACGGGGAAATCGGGTCTCGTATGGGCTCTTACCTCGAACAGATGGCTCAGGAAGCACACGTTGAGCTTCCTTCTCAAGGCGAACGAGACATTCCTTGTCTTTTCAAACATGGGATTTGAAAGCGTGTTCCGTGATTCAGGGGCCATGTGTCTCCACCTCCCGGGCATACACCCTCTGTTTGCCGGAGCAGTGTACGAGAGAGAACGGTTGTGTGTAAAGAGGAGGGGCTCGGGTCGATCGCCGAAATCGGTCGGCCTGCTCGTCGATCGGCAGGGAATCCTCAGCGGTTCTTCCAATCAACGTTGGACAGGGACGCGAGGGCCAGTTGCAGGGCGTGCGTGCCGGCTCGCCCGTGCCCCTGGGCCTTCACAGCCAGGTAGAGTTGGTTTGCCAGGGCCAATCCCGGCAGGGAGAGTCCCATGCGTCGGGCTTCCTCCAGGGCGATACCCATGTCTTTGATGAAATGCTCGACAAAGAAACCTGGATCGAAGTTGTTGTTGATGATCCGAGGTCCAAGGTTGGAGAGCGACCAGCTTCCGGCTGCCCCGGCTGCCACCGATTGCATGACGGTGTCGAGGTCGAGCCCGGCCTTGTGTGCGTACAACAGGGCTTCACACAATCCGATCATTTTCGTTGCGATGAGCGTCTGGTTGACCATCTTTGTGTGTTGACCCGCCCCGGGTCCGCCTTGGTGGACGATCGTCTTTCCCATCGCCTCCCAGCAAGGGTGCAGGGCTTCGACCGCCTCCTTGTCTCCACCGATCATGATCGACAACCGTGCCTCGCGAGCTCCGACATCGCCGCCGGAAACCGGTGCATCTATGCTGTATACCCCTCTGGATCGAGCCCGTTCCGAGATTTCGACCGCAAGTGAAGGCTCACTCGTGGTCATGTCAACCAGGATGTTCCCTTTCCTGGCGCCGGCCAGAACGCCCTTCGGGCCCAGGATCACCTCGCGGACATCGGCGGGGAGACCGACGATGGTGAAGACCACGTCGCTCTGTTCCGCGACCTCCTCGGGGCTGTCGGCCCAGGCGGCCCCTTTGGCCAACAGGCGTTCCGCCTTGCTTCGGGTGCGGTTGAAGACCGTGGCGGTGAATCCGCTGTCGATCAGGTGCCCGCACATGCTGGATCCCATCACGCCGGTGCCGATCCAGCCGATTCTGGTTTCGCCAGGAGCAATCGTCTTGTGCATCATCGCGATTTCCCGAGAGGTTCGAGTGAAGATCTTCGGAACGGTTCTGCCGTTTGCGCGAAAATGACAGAAAAACCGGTTTCCGTCAATCATGTGTTCCGCTCCTCGCTTTCCGGCGGTTCGGCAAGGGGCGGGTTCTTGACATGGGAAAGCTCACGACGCAATATTGCCTGAGTCGTGCAACAGGGCAGGGAGACATTCAAAATGAGAAAAGTGTACGGGTCCTTTCCGTTCGCCGCGCTATTCGCTGGGCTGTTCAGCCTCACGCTTCTCCTCGGTGCTTGCGACCGGACGCAGGAAGTGGACGAGGGTGTGTCGATCGCCACGCCCGAGCTTCTGGACGAGCATTGCAGAGACATGGTGGGACCTCCGAGAGTGGAGAAGATCTCCGAGCATGTCTGGATCGCCATCGGGTTCGATCTTGCGAGTACCGTCCTGATTCACACGCCGGAGGGGAACGTGATCGTGGACGCAGGGATCAGTCCCCCCAAGGCTCGTGAAATCAGGGCTGCCCTCGAAGCAGAGGCGCCGAAGGGCCCTGTCAAGGCGGTCATCTTCACCCACAGTCACATCGACCACGTGGGAGGGGCAACGGTCTGGGCCGGGGAGGGTGTTCCCATCTGGTCTACGGAGAGCCTCCCGGGGCATCTGCTCAAGCAGTACGCTATGTACCTGCCCATCGAAACGATCCGGGGTGCACGTCAATTCGGCCGCAGTGTCCCCTCGAGCAAGATTCCATGCAGCGGCCTGGGGCCCCGGCCCGACTTCGACCTGATGGGCGAATCCGGCATGCTCTTGCCCACACACACGTTCTCGGGAAGAAAGACGCTGGAGATCGGAGGCCTGACGATCGAGCTCGTCGAGGCCCATGGGGAGACGCACGATCAGCTCTTTGTCTGGATCCCTGAGGATGAAACGGTGATCGCAGGCGACAATTTCTACTGGTCGTTTCCGAATCTCTACACCTTGCGTGGTACGAGCCCAAGGCCCGTGGACGACTGGATCGAGAGCGTGGACATGATGCGTCGCTGCAACCCCGCTCACCTCGTGCCGAATCACACTCGCCCGATCCACGGCAAGGAGAAGATCGCCGAAGTTCTGACCGACTATCGGGATGCGATCCAGTGGGTCCGTGACGAGGTCGTGAGAGGGGCCAACCAGGGCCTCGACGTGGACACCCTGGCCGAGAGTATTCGGCTCCCGAAGCACCTAGCGGAGAGGCATTACAACAAGGAGTTCTACGGCCAGGTCGACTGGGCGGTGAGGGCGATCTACACAAACAACCTGGGTTGGTTCGACGGGCGTGCGGACAAGCTCTATCCCCTGCCTCATCAGGAGGCGGCCCGACGTGAGGTGGATCTTCTCGGAGGTGCGGACAAGGTCGTGGGTCTTGCAGACAAGGCTACCCGAGAGGGGGACCTTCGCTGGGCGGTTCACCTGTTGGCAAAGGTGGAAGACAGTGGACTGGCGGAAGGGGCGGACGCCGATCAACTCGTCGAAAAGCTGGCTCTCTCCTATGAGAAGCTGGCAGAGGGAATTTTCAATACAAACGGGCGGGCCTACCTGCTGCAGTATGCCGTGGAGCTCAGGAGGAGTCATAAGGAAATGGAACAGGCCACCGTTTCCGAAGGCCTCGTGGCCCGGATTCCTCTGGAGCACATCTTCTTCATCCTGGGCTCCAAGCTGATACCGGAGAAGGCCGCCCAGGTCCATGAATCCCTCCAGTTCGTCTTTCCGGACGAGGAAAAGCGTGTCACCATTACGGTACGGCGAGGAATCGCCGAAATCGTGGAGGGTGACCCTTTGCCCGGCACACCGGACCCGGTGGCGGTTCTGACTTTCGATTCCCTGGACTTTCGGAAAATGATCTTCCAGATGGCGCGACCTGCCGGTCTCTGGGCCACGGGAAGAATCAGCGCCGAAGGCAGCTGGGTCGATGCCTTGAAGTTCCTCGGACGCTTCGATACTTCCACATAAGGACGACCACGGGCATGCTCCGGAAAGCAAAGGCTACTGCCAAGAGATTCTTCAGGCTCGCTCTCCAGGGTTTCTTTATTCTTGTCTTCTATCCGTTTCTATGCCTTCTGCCCCACCGTTGGGGATACCGGATCGCCCGTTGGCAGGGAACCCTCAATTTCCGCAGGATGCACCAGCTCCGGAGAGACATGCTGAGGGAGATGAAGGAATGCCTGCCTGAGCGCACCGAAGAGGAGATCCAGGAGATCGCCCACCGCGCCTTTCAGGTGCAGGCAACCTTTCTCTATGACAGCTACCTCTTGATGAGATACAGCGTCGACACCTGGACCGACAGGTTCATCCGGGTCGAGGGGGCCGAGCATCTGGAAGCCTCCCGCGCGAAGGGAAAGGGTGCCATCTTCTGTTCCATGCATTTCAACCACTACTTCTTTCCCCTGGGAATTCTCGGAAAGAGATTCCCCCTGGTTGGATACGGCGTGTGGCCCGGCGATCTGAGAAAAGTGAACTTCTTCATGAAACTCCATCACCGCTATCTCATCTGGCTGGGGCAGAAGAAATCGGGAGCGGAATTCCTTGCGGCGGGACGTCACCCGAAAGGTGCGCTGGAGGGCGTGCTGGCCGACAACAAGATATTGTTCATCCTTTTCGACATAGCCCTACCGGAGATGCGGGATCTTCGACCCGTCAAGCTTCTTGGCCAGGAAGTCCTGTTTCCATGGGGTCTGGTCCTGGTGAAATACCTGACACAGGCAGCCTTTCACGTGGGGTACATCATTCGGGACCCGGAGCAGTGGGAGAAGCAGACCCTGATCGTTACCCCGGAATTGAGCTTCAGCGGCAAACTGGCCCAGGACCAGCAGATGGTTGTCTCCGAGTTGGAGAAGGCGATTCGAAAATATCCGGAATTCTGGTGGGGCTGGGGTCTGTTTGCGCTCGTGAGGCCCGAGTTCATAAAGGAAGCCAGGAGAAGGAAGGATTACACGACTTCGATTCTGGGCAAGGAGAAGGAAAGGGCTCGGGGTGTTTCCCCGGAGTGAGCGATCAGTCTCACGGGAGCATGCCCCCTCTCTCGTCTACCACCAGGGGCCCCAGACCCCCCAGAAACCCATCTTTACCGGTGTAGAGGCGGCTGCGTTGGCCTGTGCGGCCTTGCGGTTGTCATCCGCTATGCCCTGGGCCACCCGGAATTCGATGTAGCGCTGGTAGGCCTCGGCGGTTCCCATGTACAGACAGTTACACGTACCGGCGTCTGCATAAAGGTAGAACATCTCGCCGTCCCGAGGGTATGGCGCGATCCTCCGTTGCGGCAGCCCCTTGAGCATATCGAGTTTCTCAGGCGTGTCGGCGATCTTCATCTTGAAGCCGGCCGCGTGGAGCATCCGTTCCGTGTTCATTGCCTGCTGCGCTCGTTTTGCCGCGCATCCGCCGAGGGCGATGCACAGGAAGGCGGACAAGACGATGGCTCTCGGGATTGCGAATCTCAAGTTCATCCTTGATTCCTCTCTGGACTTTCCGGGGCTTGAAGAACCACGCGGTGGGGGATCGGAATCCGAATCCCCAGTTCGTCGAACTTGTTCTTGATTCGCCTGAGCATCTCTCGACGGACGGCCCACATCTTGTCCGCCTTCGTCCTTATGACGAACTTCACGTGAAAAACTGCCTCGCCCAGCTCGTCCACGCCGAGCATCTGGGGTTCCCCTATTGTGGAGGGCCCCCATTCAGGGTCTTGACAGAATTCCCTGGCCACGTCCATGAGCACTTCCATCACCCGGTCCGCATTCTCCTGGTAGGATACGCCCACGTTGAAGAGAGCCTGGGACCATGCATGGGTCAGATTGGTGACCTGGCGGATCTGGCCGTTCGGGATGAAGTGGGCGCGGCCCTGGAGGTCGCGAAGCTGCGTCATCCGCATGCTCATCCGCTCCACCGTGCCCGTCACGTCGCCGATCGTAATGATGTCGTTCAGCTCGAATTGCCCTTCCATGAGGATCATGAACCCGTTGAAGTAGTCCCGCATCAGGTTCTGCGCGCCGAAGGCGACGGCGAGACCGATCACAGCCGCGCCTCCGAGCACCGTCTTGATATCCACGCCCGCTTCCTCGATGGCCATGAAGACGCCGCCGATGATGATGATGCCCGTCGCGGCGCTGGTCAGGGTGGCGGCGAGGGTGGTGGCTCGCTTCTCCCCCTGCTCAGCCTCTCCGCGCCAGCCCATCATGATGACCCGGGAGGTTCTCTTCAGCACGAATCGAACGACGATCAGGATCCCGAAGGTCGCGAGGAGAATAGCGAACATCCTCGGTGCGCGGGTCATGCCCCACTGGCTGACATTCCTTGGATGGAGGGGGCTTTCGAGCCATGTGCTCTTCTTTCGGGCGCTCTCGGCTTCTGCGCGCTTTCGTTCCGCCCTCTCCATGACGAGGATCTGCTCTTCCTGAATCCTGTCCAGCTGATCGTTGAGATCCCCGAGACGGTCGTTTCGCTCTTCGATTTCGTCGCGGAGCTTCTCCATCTCGGTCTGAATGTATTTGGTTTCTCTCTGTATTTTCGAGAGCTCTTCCTTGCCGGCCCCTGTCGCGATCTTCTCGTCCATCAGCTTTTCGCGAGTGGCCAGAAGCCCCTCGAAATTCTCGAGGCCTTCCCGCGAGGTCTTCAGTAGTTTCTTCTCGAGGGCGATCTGTTCCTGAAGGGCCTCTTTTCTCTCCACGTATTCGACGATTACCTCTGCCGCCTCACGCGCCTCCTGTTCCTTCCTCTCCGCCTTCTTTCGTGCCTCGATCTGTTCGGCCGTTTCGAGCACGTCGGGAGGTTTCTCCTCTTCGGCAGGGGGTTCGGGAGTGCTGACGGGCACGCCGGGTATGGGCGAGATAGGCGGGGAGGGCGCCTCGGCTTGCGGCGTTCGGGGTGTTCCCTGAGGCGCGGTTACGTCTTGCTCCGGTTTCAGCTTGCCGCTGAGACGATCTACCGTGTGGGTGTTCCGTTCAATCTTCTCCGTCAAGGTCCTGATCTGTTCCATGGTGGTCTTCGCGGTTTGAAACTCCAGGTCCGACCTTTGTTTGAGAAGGGTCTGGTCCTGTTCGAGGGTCTGGATCTCGGCTTTCAAGGCCTCCGCCCTGGCGGGCGGTTCCTCCGGTGCGAGTTCCTCGAGTTCCTTCTTCTTCTGCTCGAGGTTCTCCTTCTCCCTCTTCATGTATTCGTTCATCTGTTCGAAGGTCTCTTCCCGCTTCTTGAGCTCCGCCTTGAGCTCCTCCAATCGCGCCTTGTCCGACTGGATCGTGCTCTCGAGTTCCACAAGGACGCCGGCATCCGAGATTCTCTCGGCGTCCGGGTCAGGAGCCGGTACATCCTGGCCCGAAGGGTCCGCGTTCCGGGCGGTTTCCTTGGCGTCGTGCTGACCCTGCAGGGGTGGCGCTGCTCCCTGCTCATCATCGGCAGGAACGGGCGAAACGATCAGGGCAATCATGAGGAAGGCAAGGATGAGGCAGGCGAGTCTTTTCATGGCCAGGCTCCTCTTCCTGGTGATTCGTGATCACACGGCCTCGACGAGAATCCGGTACCACGTATTCTAGAATTGGGTGCAGGGGGCAGAGGGTTCGCGCAGCTATCCGCTCTGAATCGCCGGAAAGGTGCCGTTCGCATAGAAGTGGTCCAGGAGGCGATCTTTCTCTTCGAAACGTTGGACGAGCCAGTCCGACAGGGCCTCGCCCTCCTCGGGCATCGCGTCAATGGCATAGCGGCGGACATTCAGATGGACCTTCCGCACGTAGCCCTTGATCCACTGCCATAGGGTCGGTACGCCGCCTACATACCCGATCGTGAGATCATAGACCGCGTCCACGTGGCCGCGCAGCGACTGTACGCTCGCGACGAAACCCTTGGTCCGGGGGATGAGGACGTGGTCGAGAGGTGTCATGCCCTGCTTCTCGGCGTACTCCCGGCTTCTCACAATCTTTTGCGGCCGAACCCTGGTTCCCTCGGCGAACATCATGAGCCACAGCGGGACATCATAGTCCAGGATATTCCGGAAAACATTGTGTATATAATCCTTGTCGGCGGTCCAGTTTCTCTTGATGAAAGGACAATCAAGGAAGAGCATTCCCCACCCGACCCCTGGCACGTATTTCAGGATATCCTTGACGAACCATTTCAGGTCTCCGACCCGCCCTTTCCACCGGGCGAAAGAGAAGATGACCGTTATGTCCGCCATCTCCTGGTGGTTCAACACGACGATGGCATTCTCGCCGGCCGGAACGTCGTCACCGCTCATGATCCAGTTCGTGCGGTATACCTTTTCCGCGCCCAGGGCGCACCAACCCCACCAGATCCTTGCCATCCGTTGATTCACACGGCGGAAGGCCCCGGGGGAGAAAACCTTGATCACCAGGCTGGCCGTCTGCAGTACATTGAAGCCGATCAAGGTGGAGAAGAGAATGGCGGAAGCGATCGATCCCGAGACAAAGCCCCTGATGCGAGCGAGCCTGCTTTCAGGTTCCGCGAGAGGTTTCTGGGGCATGGTTGCGGGCTCCTTCTTCTCGTAGAATTTCACATAGTCATAGATGATCGAGCCTGGCGGAAGGTTCTTGCTCCCGAACGCCGCTGTAAACCCCGCTAATGTAAAGGGTTTCCTGGTTCTTTGTCAAAGAGGGGGCGAGGAGTTCCAGATGGAGGGAGAAACAGAGCGAAGGGAGGGCCAGCGCCCATCATCAAGCGTCGTACAATACCTCCCATTGGTCATCAAAGGATGGGTCGATCAGGCTGTACCGGTATGATGCGGTCTTGCCGGTCCCGGGCTCGAGGCCGGGCTCATCTCTCCAGAAGCGCAGGGAGATGGCCGGGACAGGGGATGCGGCATCCTCTCCGACCTGCCGAGCATCGTTCCGGTTCACCCAGATTTCTTTTTCCTCGATGATCTTCCAGACCGTGCCGGCCCTCTTGTCCCGGACCCTCTCTCCTACCCTTGGCAGGCTCAGCTTCTCCCGGACCTGCCGGAACCGGTAAACGGGCCTCTCCTCCCGATCCAGGACGCGCTCGCCCAGGAAAAGGATGCCGATGGCACCCATGGGTGCGGTCAGCAAGATCGAGAGAACCGCAACGGCCAGGATGACCTCTCCGGAGGCGACTCCGGCAGCGAGCGGCAGGGCTCCGATAGCGGCCTGAACGGTAGCTTTCGGAACATAGGCCACGACACAGAATATCTTCTCTTTCCAGTTGAGTGGTGTGCCCAGCAGCGATAGATAGGTTCCGATGCTTCTGAAGACGAGCCCCACCAGGATCACCAGGGTTCCTGCCAGGCCCGCCTTCCATGCCACATGGATGTCGACCTGCGCCCCCACGAGGACGAAGAGAAGGAGCTCCGCAAAGACCCAGACCTTCTTCAACTTCTGGGAAATGAGATGAGCAATCGGCTCCGCCTTCTCCAGGATGATGAACCCGATCGCCATGACCCCGATGAGGCTGGCGACCTGAATCCACGGCTTCACGACCTCTTCGAACCAGGCGAGCATGATCGCCGTTCCAAGAACGATCAGGGTGCGTCGAGGAGGTCGCCAATCGTACTTCTGGAAGAGGCGAAGAAGGAGGTAGCCGGGAAGGATGCCTGCGACGATCCCCAGGGCGATGGACAGTGGAATCTCACCCAGCTTGACCAGAAGGTTCACGTCCTGTCCGCCGTGCATCCCGAGGAGGACCGTGAAGACCACGATTACAAAGACATCGTCGATCGAAGAAGCCCCGAGGAGCAGTGTCGGGATTCCTTTTCGGGTTCCCCGCCCCTTGTCCATGAAATCGATCATGAGGGGCACGACAACGGCCGGGGAGACAGCGGCCAGGATGGAGCCCAGGATCGCGGCCTCCAGATAGGTGACGTCGAGGAGGGGAGGCGCGACGACCACGACCGCGAGAATCTCCAGGACGGCGGGGAAGACGCTCATGATGAGCGCGGCACGCCCGACCCGGTTCAGGGTGTCCCTGTGGAGTTCGAAACCGGCCCGAAGGAGGATCACGATGAGGGCGATCTTCCGGAAATCACCCGAAACCTGCATCATTTCCGGAGAGAGCAGGCCAAGCACGTAGGGCCCCGCAAGCACCCCCGCGAAGAGCATGCCCACGAGACCCGGGAGGCCGACGCGCCGGAACAGGTAGTCCGCGCTCAGGCCGAGGAGGATGATGACAGCCAGACTGAGGGCCATGAATCCGTCACTTCTTTGTACGTTGTTGACCCGTGAAAAACCCGCTCTGACATTGCCAGGCGGGTTGATTTTCCTGTCAGCCGGTTATGTCTACCATGCTATTTGCGTGAACGCCACTTCCGGTACAGCGATTATCGTCCCCTCTCCCTTGAGGGAGAGGGTTAGGGTGAGGGTGCCCCCCTCATTCCCCGCCCTCGCGGGGACCGACTCTCAATCCTCGATGCCGGCAAGTTTCTTGGCCCACTTCACCTTCATGTCGATCTTGCCCAGACGCTGATACATGACCTTCTGAGCCTGCGGTGAGCCGGCCCCGTGCATGGATTCGACTAGGGCCGTGCCGCCCGTCATGTTCTCGATCAGCCGGAGGATCTTCATGCGCGCTTCTGTGGATACGCCCTCCACGCCCGCCATGTACTTCTCGATGTACTTGCCGATCTCCGGATGGCGCAGATCGCTTTCCGCCGGCAGGGTGGCGATGATGCCGCCCGCCACATCGTGGGCGAGCTGCGCGATCTTGTAGATGTTCCGGGAAACATTCAGCTTCGTGCAGTTCGCGAGCACCGGGTCCGGGTAGTAGGCGCCCGAATCCGTTTCATAGCCCATGGCGGAGCAGGCGACCGAGCCGGTATAGATCGTCTCGGCAAGGTGCATCATCTCGGCCAGCTTGTCCTTGATGTGGGAGGCCTTCATGGTGCCTTGATACTCGCAGGCAAGCGCGCAGGCCCCTACCAGCACGTCGGAGACGCCTCCCTTGCATCCCCCGTAGTTCTGCCGGTGAAGAGTTGCGAACCGTTCGACCAGAGAGCCACAGAAATCGACTTCACCGCACATGAAAACCCGGTCCCAGGGAACGAACACGTTGTCGAACACGACCAGGGCCTCTCCACCGACCATGCCGAAGTCCGGGTTGCCTGCGTCCATCTGGCTTTCGGCCTTTCTCTCGTCGTTGGTCTGACGGCCAAAGATCAGGATGACCCCCTTCGCGTTGAGCGGCACGGCACAGGTGATCGCATAGTCTTCATCCCCCTCGCGGAGGGCCATGGTCGGCATGACGAGGATTTCGTGGGAGTTCACCGCACCGGTCTGGTGCGCCTTGGCGCCGGAAATGACGACGCCGTCTTCCCGCCGCTCGACCACCCGGGTGAAAAGGTCGGGATCCGCCTGCTTGCTGGGGGACTTGGAGCGGTCCCCCTTCGGGTCGGTCATGCCGCCCACCAGGATGAAGTTTTCCTCCTGGATGTATTTCATATACTCGGTGAATCGCTTGTGGTAGTCGGTCCCGTGCTTCTGGTCGATATCGTAGGTCGTCATGTACGTTGCGTTGAGGCCGTCGAACCCCACGCACCGCTGAAAGCAGCTTGCGGTCTCATGGGCGATGAGCCTGAGCATTTGGACCTTCTTGATCAGGTCGTCCACGTTTTGGTGAATGTGCGTGAACCGGTTTACCCTCTTCCCGGTGAGATGGGACGTCGCCGTCAGGAGGTCCTCGTGTTCGGGCATGAGGGCCAGTTCGTACGTTTTGGCCGCCGCGTTGATATGGGGTGCCAGAGAAGGGTGGACGGTCACGTCCGGGACGGGCTCTCCCTTGAAATATACCAGGTGGCCGAGATCCCTCAGGCTCTTCAGGTAATCCTCCTTGGTTCTGATCATGCTTCTTCACCTCCCGCCAGCAGGCTGGATAGGATTGTGGTCGGGGCCTGTTGCGTGTCTTTGATTCGCACGACCCGGTATCCGATTGTTTCATATTCTGCCATGTCCACACACTGCTTGTCACACCCGCCGATAAGCAGGATGGTGGAGAAGCCCTCCGCGCCCAGCGAGACCCATTCCACGGCTCCACCTGCCGCCTCCTGGATTTCCCGCACGTACTCCACACGGTCGTAGGATGGATTGCATCCCCCGCAGTACTTGAGCCCGATGCGTTTCACGATCCCTCCCCCGGAGGCGGTCCTGTGTGCGCCGGCTGTCGTCTGACCCTGACGCTCTCAACAGAAATATACTTCAATCCGGTGCGAATGGCGAACAGGAAGACAGGAGGCGGGGACGTGTTGGGTGGGTCAGGCAGGTTTACCGTGTGTCGAGCCAGCCATCCTGTCTCATGAAGTCCTTGAGACGGTGAATCTCTCCCTCCAGTTCACCGAGTATACCCCTGCCACGTGCGAGGTCGTTCTCCTTGCCAAGCATCTCGATGTCGCGTGCGAGGGAGGCAATCGCATCGGCCCCGAGGGTGGAGGCCGAGCCCTTGAGGCTGTGGGCCTGCTTGGCCAGTTTCTCCGGGTCAGCATCTTTCAGGGTTTCCTCCAGATCCTTGATCTGATCCGGTATGCTGGACACGAAGTGCTGGAGCATCTCTTCCAGAAAGTCCTTGCTTCCGGCGGCCCGGGCGAGGGCCCTTTCCACGTCTACGGGAGGCTTGCCGCCCATTGGCTTTGGAGGAGAGTCTACTTTCGCGGCTTCCGGTTCTTCCGCGGCGTGGGCTTTCGCCCCGACACCCCACTTCTCGAGGATGGATGCGAGTTTCTCAGGGGCAAAGGGCTTTGCCATATAGTCGTCCATGCCTGCGTCCAGGCATTTCTGCTCGTCCCCGCTCATGGCATGGGCGGTCATGGCAATGATTGGAGTCCTCTTTGCGGTCTCCTTTTCCCGTTCCCGGATGACGCCGGTTGCTGTGAAGCCATCCATGACGGGCATCTGCACATCCATCAACACCAGGTCAATCGACTCCTGCTCCAGAAGCTGTGTAGCTTCTTCCCCGTTCTCCGCCAGGGTCACGATGTGGCCAAGCTTTTCCAGCATCTTGATGGCCATCTGCTGATTGATGAAGTTATCTTCCGCCAGGAGGATGTTCAAAGAGGTTGGGGACTCGTCCTCCCCTGCCTGGCCAACCCCCTCGCATACTTTTCGATCATCGGGTTCTGCTGTCACGTTGCCGCTCAGGACGTCGTCGATCGCCTTGAGCAATCGAGCCCTCTTGGCAGGTTTGGTTACGGAAGCAGAGAGCCCCGCCTCGGTGAACTCCTTGTCCGTTTGCCTGTCGGATGGGCTCTTGAGCAGGATGATTCGGGTCTGGCCGAAGGAGGGGGTCTCCCGCACGGTCCTGCTCAACGTGAGGCCGTCCATCCCGGGCATCCGGGCGTCGACGAGCAACAAGTCATAGGGCCTCTGGTCCTGTACGGCCGCTTCCATCTCCGCAAGGCAGGTTTCGCCGTCGGCCGCCTCGGTGCAGGCTGCCCCGTAGAAGGTCACCATCTCCTGCAGGATGCTCCGACTGGTGGCGTTGTCGTCTACGACGAGCACCCGCTTCCCGTGCGTGTTCGATTGCCGATCTTCCCATGCCCGAGTTTGCGCTCCCGGCGCGACCGGGCATCGCATGGTGAAATAGAAGGTACTCCCCTTTCCGAACTCGCTCTCCACCCAGAGTTCGCCGTCCATCATTTCCACGAGCTTTCTGGAGATGGTCAGACCCAGGCCGGTTCCTCCGAATCTGCGGGTCGTCGATGCGTCGGCCTGGCTGAAGGAATCGAAGACCGAGTCAAGCTTTTCCTCTTCGATCCCTATCCCTGTATCTGACACGGAAAAACGAAGCAGGGTCGATTCGTCCTCGCTCTGTGCCACATCGCACTCGACCAGGATCTCGCCGCAGTCCGTGAACTTCACGGCGTTTCCTGCAAGATTGACGATGATCTGACGGAGCCGAATCGGGTCGCCCACAACCAGCTCCGGCACTCCAGGTTTGACGCGACACATCAGCTCGAGGCCCTTCTCTTCCGCCTTCAGGGCAACGGCTTCGACCGCCTGCTCCACGGTCGTGACCAACTCGAACTCGATCGCCTCGATCTCCAGGCGTCCGGCTTCGATCTTGGAGAAATCGAGGATGTCATTGATGACGGACAACAGGTGGTCTGCGGATATCTTCACCGATTCCAGGCAGTCCCGCTGCTCTTCGGTCAGATTCGTATCGAGCGCAAGGGCCGTGTTCCCGATGATTCCGTTCATGGGCGTTCGAATCTCATGGCTCATGTTCGCAAGGAACTCGCTCTTTGCCGTATTTGCGATCTCCGCTTCCAGGGCCATTTGCTGGGCGCGGCCGATCGTCTCCTCGAGCTGAACGTTCGCCGCTTCAAACTCGGCCGTCCGCTCCATGACCCTCTCTTCGAGTTCGTCGTTGAACTCCTGGATCGCTTTTTCCGCATTCTTCCTCTCGCGGATGTCTGTGAAGGAAGTCCCCAGGTATCCTGTTTCTTCTTGCGAATCGCGAACAGTGAACACGCTCTGAATGACAGGGATGTACTCGTTGCCCAAGGTCTTGATCTCGGTCTCGTCGGTCCAGGTGTGGCCGTGTCTCACCTTCTCCTCGATGGCCGTCTCGAGTCTCTGCCGCTCAACCGGCTCATAGAACCTACCGACGAGTTCGCCCAGGATCTCGTCGCCCTGGTACCCGAACAGACGGATCATGGTCGGGTTCGCGTAGATGACCCTCCAATCGGAATCTGCCATGCCCAGACCTTGTCCGGATGCGTCCACCAGGCTCTTGAAGATGGAAAGCTTCTCGTTCGAGTCGACAAGATCCCGGTTGAGGCGCGCGAGGCTGGCCTTCATCCGCGCGATCCGGTCACTCAGACCCAGGGTGAACAGGAGCGCCATCAAAGCCGAGCCGATCAGGATGCTGCGCTCCGTGAGCATGGTCACGGGCAGCCAACCGGAGGTCTTGGCTGCGTACACCAGGGCACCTGCAAGCCAGACGAAGAGGCCAAGCATCGTGAATTTCGCCGGCCGGGAACCGTTGACTGCCCCGATAATGGCCCGTGCAAACAACAGTACCATCAAGCAGAGTACGCCAGCCGTCAGAAGGCCTTTGAGAAGAGAGGCCGAAGCCGCCTCGATGATAAGGGGCAGGATGCCCATGGGAACGCTGGCCGCGAGTAGGAAGGAGAAGAAAAGGGTGTCTGCGAATCTCCGCTTCTTCTCCATGTCGATCAGTGAGCGGAAGAACAAGACAACGGAGATGATCACGCAGGCCACTAAGGTGAAGACACAGCGGTTCTGCCACCAGGGCCAGTTCGGCCAGAGGAATTGAAAGGCAAGCCCGGACAGATGGAGGTGAAGCAGCTCGAGACAGGCGATGAACAGCGCCAGGTAGAGAAAGGCGATTTCCCTGGTGCCGAGAGATAGGAACAGGTTGAAAGCCACCAACACGATCATACCGCCGAAGAAGAGCCACAGAAACGCCGCCTCTCTTGAGGTCTTGTCCCAGTACTCTGCGCCCGACCAGAGGATGGGAGTGAATCCGAGTGAGCTTGTCGTCTGGATCCGGAGGAAGTAGGTCTGCGGCTTGCGGCACGGTGTCAGATCGAACAAATAACTCCTTGAAGGGATGTCTCGTGTGTCAAAAGGCAGGCTGTCCCCGGTCCGGATGACTCGGAGTCCCCTCGGTTCCCTGGGCTCATAGAGCGTGATGTGATCGATGGTAGGATAGTCGATTTCAAAATAGGCGTCCCGACCCGATCCACGCCTCCAGTCGATGGTGAATCTAAACCAATACGCAGACGGGGTATACCCGAAATTCAGCGAATCCCCTTCGGCCTGTTTCCACTCTCTGTCTCCATGGATCACCTCCTCGAAGGAGAGATCTCCTTCAGGGTCCTCGAGGTACTGGATATGCCGCCCGATGGTCAGGCGGGTCAGTGCGTCGTCGGCCACCACCGGTTCTGCAGCATCCGTGGGGCCCGCCGTCCAAAGGAGCAGCAAAAGTGAAAAAACAAGAAGGCCTATTGGCAGGTGCCTACAGTTCACAAGCAGAGTTCCCTACATCGCTGCATGTTGGGCATCCCCAATTCTTTCCAACACGTCCTCTTCCTGGACATGGTTCGCGAGGACTTTCAGCTCCTGATCCAGTTCTTCAAGGAGAACGCCCACATTCGAGAGGTCGCCTGCGCGCCCCGTTTGTTCGAGTTGTTTGGCCACCGAGGCAATCCTTTCGGCGCCCAGAGTTCCGGCCGCGCCCTTCAGCGAGTGGGCCTGTTTGGCCAGGCCGTCCGTATCAGAGGCTTCGAGCGTTTCCTTCAGTTGTCGGACCTGATCCGGCAGGTTCGACAGGAAGTGCTGAAGCATCTCTTCGAGAAAGGCCTTGTCCCCCGCGGCGCGAGCCAGGGCCTTCTCGAGGTCTATCGGAACTCCTTCGGTCGAGGCGGCCTT
This sequence comes from bacterium, assembly GCA_028277985.1. Lineage (GTDB taxonomy): Bacteria > Desulfobacterota > DSWW01 > DSWW01 > DSWW01 > S015-6. The sequence continues at coordinate 76,047 of JANQFG010000058.1, forward strand.
GAAGGCTTGCGGGGTCTCCGCCTCGCCGCCTACCCGGTCATTGTCCGATCTGCCCGTTCCCCACATCTCCAACGCACCGGCCAGCCGTTCCGGATCGATCGGTTTGGAAAGGTAGTCGTCCATTCCCGACTCGAGGCATCTTTCCCGGTCTCCCTTCATCGCATGAGCGGTCATGGCGATAATGGGGACGTGCCCTCCGTCCCGCTCTTCGCGCTTGCGTATGGCTCGGGTTGCCTCGAGGCCGTCCATGACCGGCATCTGTACGTCCATGAGGATGAGGCTGTACGCATCCTCGGCAAGCCTGTCGAGGGCCTTGCTGCCGTTTTCGGCAACATCCACAGCGTGACCCCATTTTCTCAGAATGTTCGCCGCCATCATCTGGTTGATATCGTTGTCCTCCACCAGCAGAATCCGAAGACTCCCCTGCTCGGCTCGCGAGATGGCGTCGGGCGCCGGCACGGGAGTCGTTTCCATATGAGACGGAACCGTCCACTCCTCCGACTGCATCTGGAATCGAGCGGTGAAATGGAACGAACTGCCCACGCGGGGCTCGCTCTCCACCCAGATCTTGCCTCCCATCAGCTCGACCAGGTTTCTCGAAATGGTCAGCCCGAGTCCGGTCCCGCCGTACTGGCGTGTCATGGAGCCGTCCGCCTGGCGGAAGCTCTCGAAGATGTCCGTCTGCTTCTCTTTCGAGATACCGATTCCCGTGTCGGAAACGATGAAGTGAAGGAGGACCGTGTCCCCGTCGTCCTTCTCCACTCCGCACTCGACCCGGATCTCCCCGGCTTCAGTAAACTTGATGGCATTACCCAGCAGATTGAAGAGGACCTGCCGGAGTCTGACCGGGTCTCCCTCGAGTGACACAGGGACCTCCCTGTCCACACGGCACGTCAAAGCAAGCCCCTTGTCATGAATCTTGGGCGCGATCTGGCCCATCGCAGTATCCAGGGTGCTCTTCAAATCGAAGAAAACCTCTTCGAGCTCCAAGCGACCGGCTTCGATCTTGGAGAAGTCGAGGATGTCGTTCAGGATGTGCATGAGGTGGTCCGAGGAACCCTTGACCGCCCTCAAGTACTTCTCCTGCTCCTCGTTGAGCCCGGACCGCAGCACCAGATCGGTCATCCCCATGATGCCGTTCATGGGCGTGCGTATTTCGTGGCTCATATTGGCGAGGAATTCGCTCTTCGCCTTGGTGGTTGCCTCGGCCGTCTCCTTCGCTTCCTTCAGAACCCTTTCCGCCTCCTTTCGCGGCCGGATGTCGCGGACCACACCGACGGCGTTCCACTTCTCCTTGATACTGACCGCCGACAGGGAGAACTCTACGGGGATCTCGGTTCCGTCTTTTCGAACCACGTCCGTCTCGATGGTCTTGCCGAGGACGACGGCCTTGCCGGTACGCTGGAAGTCCGACAACCAGCGGGAGTAAGGCTCCCGGTAGTGCACAGGGACCAGCAGTTCGTGAAGAACCCTTCCTTGCGCCTCCTCAGCCGTGAATCCGAAGAGGTTCTCTGCGGCGCGGTTCCAGAAGCTGACTGCTCCGGTGTCGTCCATCATGATGATCGCGTCGTTCGCCCGGTCGCTGATGGTCCGGAACTTCTCCTCACTTTCGCGCAGGGCCTGCTCTGCCTGCTTGCGCTCTGTGATGTCCTCCACGACCTTGATGGCGGACAAGACCTCTCCGGACTCATCCCGGACGGGAGAGGAGATGATTCGATAGTTTCGTATCTCCTCGTTCTCGGGTGTGTCGGTGATCGATTCGTGTACCTGGCCGTCCTCGAGCGTCTTGTATGTCGGGCAGTAGGAACAGCGGTCCTCCCGGGGCGGATTGTTGAAGGCCTTGTAGCAGATCGGTTTCGTGGTGGGGTCGATGGCCGGAAACCACTCCTTCATCTGTTTGTTCAAGGTCAGGATTTCCATGTCAGGGCTGATCAGGGCCACGCCGATGCCGATGTTGTCCACCACCCCCTTGTACCTGTCTTCGGACTCCTGCAGTTCCTCGAGGGCATGCATCTGATCGGTAACGTCCCGCAAGAAGCACAATCCGGCAGGTTTCTCCTCCCACTCGATCCGGACGGTATTTCCTTCGACCCAGGTCTCCGTCCCTTGCCTGTCGATGACACGAATCGGCGCCAAGCTGTCGTGGTCTTCTCCTTCCATCCTCCGCATGTGGCGATCCAGCAAATTCCGTTTGTCATCGGGTGCGACAAAATCGGTGAAGGGCCTGCTCCTGATTTCCTCTGAACTGTAGCCGGTAAGCTCCTCTGCACGCGGGTTGTGAAGGACGATCTTCCCGTCCTGCAGGACCAGGACCGTATCGTTTGCGTGATCGAACAGGAGCCGATACTGCTCTTCCGACTTCCGCGATGCTTCCTCGGCTTCCTTGTGCGCGAGGTGTCCCCCCAGCTGGAGCGCAATGGCGTCGATCAAGGTTCTCTCTTCGTTGGTGAAAGGCCCCTTGTCCGCCTTCGGTCTCTCCTCCAGGTAAACCACTTCAATGATGCCGATCTGTTCGCCCTCGGCAAAGATGTGAGTCGTCAGCCGCCAGGGGGTCTGTGCGAAATACCTCGTCTGGTACTCCTCGTCCCCGATTCGGATGCGAGCACCGGTGATCTCCGGGTACTGCCATCCGGTCGGAATCAGATCCACCACCCACTTGAGGAGCTCGGAAGTGGAAAGACTCTGTTCCTGGATCAGTCCGGAGAGGGCGAACAGGAAGTTCAGCTCTTTGGCCCTGTCCGGGGCGTGCTGTCTACGCTTTCTCAACCTTGCCGCTGAGGGCTTGCGCCTGAAGAGCCCCTTGATCGTCAATGCTCAGACCCCTCTTTCCCGGCCTCTACGGCTCGGGTTTGGATTCTTTTGGGAATCGTGCCTTCCCCGCAACGAGCCGCTCCAAGAGAAGGGCCCGAAGGGGTGGCTTCAAGGAGTTAAGCAATGCACATACCAGGATGCCTTCGGTCCAGGGAGGCTTTCGTGAAGATCCGTCGCGAGGGCGGCGGAGAACGTAAACGGCTGGAAAAATTGGGTTTTGTCGAGTCGCTAGGGCAGCGAAGCCCGGGAGGCGCGGACGTCCCCGGCTCCTCCTGTCCCTTCCTGTGAGAAAGAGTATCGTCGGACAAGACTCTGTCTTGTCGGACTGGAATCGTGCCGGCTTGTCCGGCAGGACCTGCTACGCGAAGAGCAGAAGGCTCAGCGCCATGACGGCCATGCCCGCGATGAGGCCGTAGACGGCAAGATGGTGCTCGCCGTACTTCTCAGCCGTGGGGAGCAGCTCATCGAGGGAGATGAAGACCATGATCCCCGCGACGCCGGCGAAGAGTAGGCCGAAGACGGCATCGTTCATGTACCGCAGCAGGAGGAAGTAGCCGATCAGGGCCCCTATCGGTTCGGCCAGCCCGGAGAGGAACGAGAGGCCGAAGGCCTTCTTCTTGCTGCCTGTGGCGTAGTACAGAGGAACGGAAACGGCGATTCCCTCCGGAATGTTGTGAATCGCGATCGCCACGGCGATGCTGATGCCCAGGGCGGGATCCTTCAGCGCTCCGGTGAAGGTGGCAAGCCCCTCCGGAAAGTTGTGAATGGCGATGGCCAGGGCGGAGAACAGGCCCATCCGCAGAAGCGCCCCCTTCTTGGCGGTTTCCGCATCCTCCTCCATCTCTTCGACCTTTCGCGGTTCGTGCGGATTCTCGAAGGAGGGAACGAGCCGATCGATGACACCGATGAAGGCGATCCCTGCAAAGAAGGCGATGGTTGTATACCAGTAGCCCAGGGTATCTCCGAACATGGCAGCGAGAGAGTCCCTGGCCTTGAAGAAGATTTCGATCATGGACACATAGATCATCACCCCCGCGGAGAAGCCGAGGGCCACGGAGAGAAACCGCGTGTTCGTCTTCTTGGCGAAGAAAGCGATGGCACTGCCTACACCGGTGGCAAGACCTGCAAACAGGGTCAATCCGAAGGCAAACCAAACGTTGTCGAGTTCCATGCCTGCTCCTGCACCGGGGCCAAAGAGGATGAACGTGCGACCCGCTCACTCCGGGAGAACTTCGTCAGGAGATCCGATATCACCTGGACAAGACCGTGTCAAGACAATCTGGCGCTCTGGTCCGGTGTCAGGATCTTCATGGCAGGTTTCAGAAGCATGCTCCGGTAGAATTCGCCGGGAATCGGAATCTGGGCCCCCTTGCCCAGCATGTAGCGCAGGTCTTGGTCAGGATGTCCCGTGATGCGACATACGGAGAGATATGCCGTGTTGTGCCCGGGCATGATGCCGAGGCCATTGAAGGCGACGGCCGACTGAATGTTCGCCCCCATGACAGGGCCTGAGATCTCGCGAACCCTCAGCGTGTGTCCCGTCACGCCTTGCCATCCCTGCTCGAGCCCGATATCCGCAATCCATGGGTATCGCTGCTCGAACATCCTCTTCGCAAGATATCGAGCCCCCTCGATGTCCTTCCAGACACATGAATTGAAACTCGCGTATCCGAGAACGATTCGGATGCAGAGATGGCCGCTCGGGGTCAGGAAATTGGTAACCGGCAGGATCGACCTTTCAAACCTCAGGGGCCATCTGTCCAGACCGTAACCGCTGATCTCGCTGTCGCTCAGCTTGCGTGTAGCAAAGGTGTATTGATGGACCGGCATCATGGCGGCTTTGAGAAACCCGAGTCGAGGCGTGTAAGCGTTCGTGGCAAGGAGCACATGGTCCGCCCGGATGATCCCTCCGGGTGTGACGAGCACGGCCGGGTTTCCTTTCTTGACCTGTACGACGGGTGAATTCTCGTACAGGTCTACTTCCAGACGCCTCGTCGCTCTCACATGGCCGGCGACCAGCTTGCCCGGGTGAACCGTGTAGTAGCCGGGGAGTTGGGCGGCCCCGGCATAGTAATCGGAATGAGCGCCCCTGCGCAGATCCTCTGCGGGGACCCATCTCGACCCGGGCTCCAGGCATGTTTCGGCCTTCTTTGCGGAGCGTCTCGATGCGAAGAGCTCCAGGGTCGGGCTGGGCCTGAAATCGCATTCGATTTCCTCCTCCTCGATGAAACGGGCCAGCCGCTCGAAGCCGCGTCGCGGCATTTCCTCGTCGTCGAGACCCCAGTAGCGTGCATAGACGGCGCCTGAATTGCGAGAGCTCGCACCCGAGCCCAGGCGATGGGATTCCAGGACGGCTACGGACCAATCCGGCCTGAGCTTCTTCGCATAGTAGGCGCCGGCCAGTCCGGTGCAGCCTCCACCCACGATCGCCAGGTCCACCCGACGCTCGCCTTCCAGACGCGGACAAGGTTCGATGGAGGGAGTCTCAGATGTCCACAGGGCCTCCGTGCGCTTTTCGCCTGATTCGACGCCTCTGGCGCCGAACAGCATGCCGCCCAGGCCGGGTGCCGCCAGGGCGGCGCCACCGGCGCAAAGGGCGAGCAACGCATGTGATGAGGATATCATCCGCAAGCTCCTCTGCTGGGTGGTTGATTCGGAAAGCCGGATCGAGGAGTTATCATACAATCTGACCGGCCTCTCGACAATGGCGATCCGAATCGTTGACATGGGCGAGGTATTTCTCTTAGGCTGCCTCTATTCCAGAGCCTATCGCACGTGGCTGCACTCGCAAAAGAAACCTGTGGGAGAGAGCGATGTTGTACGATCCGAACAGTTTCTTCAGGAAAGCGAAGGGAATCCGAACCTGCTGGGCAAGCCCTGAGAACCCGAAAGCCAGAAGGGGAAAAGGGGGAATCCCGAATGGCGGCAGGAAGGGGAGCCCCTGTCTGCCCCTGCTGCCCGGGGAGTCCTATGTCATGGCGGATGCCTCAGGGGTCTCGGGTGTGGTGAGAAGAATATGGGCGACAATAAGCGACCGTTCCCCCTGGATGCTCAGGTCTCTAAGGCTGGACTTCTACTGGGACCAGATGGACGAGCCCTCCTTCAGCGTGCCCTTCGGCGATTTTTTCGGGCATGGTCTGGGCCGGATGTACGCCTTTGACTCCGCCCTGTTCTCGAATCCGGAGGGCAGAAGCTTCAACTGTTTCATCCCCATGCCGTTCAAGTCCGGCATGAAGATCGTGATCACCAACGAGAGTGACCAGCCCCAGCCCCTGCTTTACTATGACGTGGACTACACCGTCGGTGACCCTCATGGAGAGGAGATGCTCTATTTTCATGCCCATTATCGAAGGGAGAACAGGACCTCCCTGAGGAAGGATTACGCGTTTCTTCCCGGAATCAGCGGGGAAGGGCGGTTCCTGGGGGTCAATGCGGGCGTGATCGTCAACACGGAGGATTATCTGGATACCTGGTGGGGTGAGGGAGAGGTGAAGATGTACATCGACGGTGATTCCGAATACCCCTCCCTGTGCGGCACGGGGACGGAGGACTATATCGGAACCGCCTGGGAACAGGGGCAGTATGCCACCCTGTACCAGGGCTGCCCCCTCGCGGATTTCGAGAACAACCAGTTTGTCTTCTACAGGTACCACATCCCGGATCCCGTTTTCTTTCATGAGGACATTCGGGTGACGATTCAACAGATCGGCTTCTGCGAATTCGACAAGAGGGAAAGCCTGTCAAAGCTCGGAAGGAAGCAATACAAGCCCGGGGCGGAAAAGAAGGAATTCGATCTGTCCGATCCCCTGGAGGTGCCCCCCTATCTCGAAAGGGAGGACGACTTCTCCAGTTGTGCCTACTTCTACCTGGATAGCCCCGAGACGACCCTTCCGAAGCTGGACCCGGTCGCAAGAAGGACGGAAGGATTGCTGGACAGATCGGAGACCCTCGCGTTGCCCGATGTGTCATCCGATTTCGTGCTCACCTACTACCAGTTCATGATGGACAACCGTGCGAAATAGTGCGGCAGGCGGAATTGAGATTCGCCTCAGGGTGTGCCCTTGATGACCCGGCTCAGAGGAGATCCTCGATCTCTACGCGCGGAATTCTGTCGTAATCTTCCGTCGTTTCAAAGATCGGGTTGTGGTCGCGTCGGAGGTATTCCGTCACTGTGAGGCCCAGACCGGAACGTTTGTTCTTGATGAATCCTCCGATCGGCTTGCCTTCGTTCTCGGTCGATCGGAGGAACAATGTGCGCCGGGGCCGGAGGTTCAGGATCTTTTCGGTGGGTACGCAGTCGGCAGGAGAATTGTCGGCCACGATCAACTCGAAGGGTTGAGAAATGCATCTTTCGAGCGTCGACATGCTATGGCAGAGCTCTTCCACCCTGTCCGAGAAGGGTTGTTTGTCGATTCCCGGATAGTGGCAGGTGCTCGTCATGAGGACACCGATCATGTCACGTGGCCCTCTATCCGAACAGAAGAAGTCTCATACGACGGAAAGCAGTATAGGACACGGGCGGTGGGTGGTTCAAGGCAGGAGGGACGGTACGCCGAGTCATCAGGGCGGACCGTCCCTATGCAGGAAGAACTCGAATTCAGGCGCTCTGTTCCTGGATGTCCAGTATCTTCACGTTGAATTGGAGCGTCTTGCCTGCCAATGGGTGGTTGAGATCCAGGACCACGGTCGTGTCCTTTATCTCTGCGACACGGGCGTTCACGACCCCGCCACTCTGGTCACGGCCCTGAAGCACGACGCCCACCTTGCGTGCCTCTTCCGGGACCTGGCTCATGCTCACCTCCTGCAGGGCCTCCTCAGATCGCTCTCCGTATCCGTCCTGGGGGCTGATGCTGACCTCGGTCGTATCGCCCACGTTCAAGCCCTCCAGGGCCTTTTCCAGGGCCGGGACGATCTGCTGGGCTCCCTGCACGTAGGTGAGCGGATCGGCGTCCACATTGCTGTCTACGACACCTTCGGGTTCGATGCTGAGCGTGTATTCGATCGATACCTGCTTGCCTGCTTCAACGACCATTCTCAACCTCCTTGGTCCGGTCTGGGGTGATGACACAACGCATAAAAGGGTAGATTCCCCAAAAAACCCTTTGATTCAGGATCCTCGATAATATTCAGACTCGCTGGGTGGATGAATCGCTCTTTGACGAGGTTAGGAGCAGGTAGAGGTCCTTGAGCGACATGCATTGCAGAAATCTGTGGAAGACCTTTGCCGCCTCACCAGGATTCCTGATGACCTTCCGTCTCAAGAGCCGCCTCACGAGTTGTGACCTCAGGGCGAACAGGGTCCTGGAATCGATCGAGTCCGGATGAATCGAATGGACCGGGAACATCTTGTCCCAGTCCTTCTCTTCATCGATCAGGCCTCGGTCGACTGCGTCGCGCCAAAGAGGGGTCCCGCGAAATGCGGTCAGAGAGTTGAAGTTGAAGCTGTTGATGTCGATCCGTTCTGCAAATGCAAAGGTCTGCTCTACCTCCTCAACCGTTTCTCCCGGCGACCCCACGATGAAGAATCCGTGAATAATGCCGATCCCTGCTTTCTTCGCATGGCTGACGGCCTGCTCGATGTCATGGATCTTGGTCTTCTTGTTCATGCCGTTCAGGACGCGTTGAGAGCCGCTCTCAATGCCGAACATGACGAGATCGCAGCCCGCTGTCGAGAGCTTCTCAAAGACGCCGTTCACCTTCGGTTCCGCTCTGCCCTCACAGGCCCATCGGAAGTCGTGACCTCGTGCGACCATCCCGTTGCATATCTCCGTCACCCTCTCCGGATCGAGCAGGAAATTGTCATCCACGAAGGTGAACGCGCCATATCCCTTCCGGTCGAGTTCTTCCAGTTCCTGCAGTACGTTGCCGGCCGACCGGGCCCGACATTTTCTTCCGCTGAACGTCGGGCAGTTGCAGTAGGTGCAGCCGAAGGGGCAGCCCCTCGAAGAGACGATCGAAGTGTAGGCACGGTCCCAGATGACTGCCGGGACGTCGAGCGGGAGAGAAGCGACATAGTTGATGCCGATCGCTTCACGGTCCGGAAACGGGATCGAGTCGAGGTCCTGGATGCCTTCTCGCTCCGGTGTTTCGACGACCTCTCCGGTCCTCGACCTGAAGGTTATCCCGGGGATATCGATGAGGCGATCGAACCCCTCGGCCAGATCCCGGATGATTCCTTCGCCTTCACCCCGCGCCACGATGTCGACTGACTCCTCTGCAGCCACGATCTGCCGTGCATTTATGGAAGGGAAGACACCCCCGTAAACGATCTTTGCTGTCGGGAGGGCTGCTTTGATCTTCCTGGAGAGGTTGCGGGCGGCAGGGTAACACATGTTACTCAGGAAGCTGATTCCGACCATGTCCGGACGTTCTCTCGTGAGCGAGTCCACGAACCCGTCATCGGAGTATTCCGGGTGGCACTGGTCCGTCAGGGACACATCGTGCCCCATCTCTTTGAGGACCGATGAGAGGTACATGATCCCAAGGGGCGGCTCCCCGAGCACGTAGTGCTCGTTTCCCTGGGGGTAACCTGACTTCTGCCTCCTGCGGAGGAACTTGGAGGAGGGAGGTGAGAAGAAGCGCCTGTCGCGCACGAAGATGAGGGAAGCTCTCAAATGTGTGCCTTTCAGGTACCGTGTAGAATGCAGATCTCAGAAGAAAAGACCGTCGGCATAGAATCCCACGCCGGCGACCGAATGCACGAGGATCTTCGATGTGAGGTAACAGGATCGGGTAAGAAGGAAGCCGAGTTTCTATGTTGCCCGTAGGATACGCTCCTTTGGGAGAACAAGTCAATTCCCTGCAGGCCTGATCATTGCTTCGGCCGGAAATAGGTGGACAGGGGCGGCAGATCCAGCAAGTCAAGGTTTGAGAACCGATAGGGCCGCGTGCCCTCCTGGATCTCCCTGATGAACCGGGTCACCTGATCGTTCACGGGCGCGGCCACGCCAGCCTTCGATGCCATCGCGGCAACATGGCCGTTGATGCTTTCCACCTCGCAGGGGAGCCCTTTTTCGAGATCCTGAAGCATACTCGCCTTGGAATCCCGAAAATCAGAGGCCGTGCTCCTGATGAGGTTTCTGAGACTGCCCATGTCCTGTTTCGCGAGGTCCAGGATGATTTCGGTCTCGACCCCTCGTATGGGCTCCATCTCGACCCCGAGGGCCCTCGCGGTGAGGATCGTCTCGATCATGATGTGGATCATGGCATTACAAGCCTTGTTGTTGCCCATGACCTCGCCTCCGGGGACTCCGAGGACCGTGGACATGCCCGAACCCCCTACGTTGAGCAGCAGCTTGGTCCACCTGAGGCCCTGAAGGTTCTCGGTGATAGAGGCCGTGCCCGCGTTGTCCAGGACCGATTTCACCCACTCGATCCTTTCGGTGACTCGTCCGTCCAGTTCCCCGATGGTGTAGTCCATCTGGTCTCGATCGGTCGTCATTCTGGAAACACCCGGCTCCAACAGCTCGGCAGCCCACATCACCGCACCGCCGAGGGTGCGTTCCCGACCGACAAACGAGGCCACCTTCTCCTCGGGAATCCCATTCTGAAGGGTGATGAGTGCGCTGTCCGTTCCCAGGTGGGGGAGAACCCGGGGGAGGGCCTGTTCGTCGTAGAAGGCCTTGACGAGGTAGATGACCAGATCGTAGATTCCCTCCATCCTCTCTGGGGGCAAAGCTCTCACCGCCTGCTCGACATTCAAGGTTCCGACGATTTTCGAGCCTTTCTCGTTCAAGGCCGCAACGTGGTCCAGGTTGGTATCCACCATGGACACGTCCAGGCCGGCCCTGGTCAACAGGGTCCCAACCACGGTGCCCAACGAGCCGGCTCCCAGCACAGCGATCCTCATGGCATGCCTCCGTACCTGAAACGAAATCAGGCCAGGGAGCGGGTCTTGCCCCCTGGCCTGAAGCAGCTTCCTATCTTGCTCCGGGTCTCCCTGAATGGCCGAGCGGCTCTTTCAGGGCCGGACTACCAGGTTACCTCCTCCGTCTCCACCTCAGGAACAGTCCCGCTCCGACCGGAGCAAGCAAGAGGACGATCGGATTGACAGGCAGGGAACCTCTCCGGGGCGTGCCGTTGAGCACCGAGGCCTCCGCACTCGCGTCGGCGCACGAGCCGGCCGGAGTGACCGACACGCCGGGATCGTGAATGTAGCTTTCCCCGGTAATATCTACGTCCTGAAGCTTGTACCAGTACGTGACGCCGCTTTCCGCGCTGGAGTCGACATACGTGTAGAAGGCGCCCTGGGTCGGTCCACCCTCGGCCGGGATGAGCGCGGGATTGATCTTTTCGAACACTCCATCCTGGGATTCGCTGCGCAGGATGTTGAATCCGGCCGAATCGATCTCCGCCGCAGTCTCCCACACCAGTGTCACGCCGCTTCCACTGCCCGCTACCTGAAAATAGAGAAGCTCGACCGGAATGCCGCAGTCAACGCAGTTCAGACAGATCGGAGCGATTTCCGGACATGGATCCAGTCCGGGCTCTCCGCAAATCTCACCCGGATCGATGTATCCATCACCGCACAGGGGCTCCTTGACGCAGATGGGATCGCCCGAGCACGCGGCGTCGCTGCAGCAGGGATCCTCCCATCCTGTGGCAATGCAGGTATGATCGCACGTATCCGTATCCTCGTCGCAGGTGTCGTTGGTGCAATCACTCGAATCGTCGCAGGGATCACTGCCGGGCTGGCAATCCGAAGCCGGATCGCAAACCTCGGTACCGTTGCAGTAAAGACCGTCATCACAGCTGCCGTCGTCGGGCGTATTTACACAGTTGCCCGCATCGCAGGTATCCGCTGTGCAGGTAACCCCGTCATCACAGAGACTGTCGTCGGGTGTGTTGACACAGCTGGCCGCTTCGCACGTATCCACTGTACAGGCAAGCCCGTCATCACAGCTTGCAGAGGCGGCTGGATCCTCGTCCACGCTTCCATCGCAGTCGTTGTCGATGCCGTCACAGATCTCCGTTGCACCCGGATGGATACACTTGGCGCACGGAGCACATTCTGCGGGCCCGCACACGGTACATGTGGCCGTGTCACACACGGGCGGGTCGTCGCACGGGTTGTCGTCGCAGTCCAGTTCCGGATAGGTGCACAGTTCGCTCCCGGGATCTCCGTAGCCGTCGTTGTCGTTGTCCGTACAATGGCATGCAATGGAGATCGAGGCTTGCGCTGTTATGGGTGCCAGCACAAAAGCCATCAGAACAAGAAGAAGGGTGTTTATTCTCATCGACTTGCGCATCACTGCATCCTCCTCTTTTATGTCTGAAAAGTGGGCTGTACCGTAGTGCTTCTAAAACGTTGTTCATGGGGACAGTATTGTAGCCGTATACTACTTCCCTGTCCTCCGGGAGTCAACATGTTTTTCGTCAAAAATTGATATTTTAGCGGATGGAATTGGAGGGAATTCGAATTTCCGTCTTGCCCGGCCCGGGGCGATCCCCTGCTCAGGCAAACACGGAGGCGAGGCCGGCGATCGGCATGAGCAGTATGCGCAGCAGAACCCGCGCGATCCCCAACGCTTCTACGGGCTCTCCCAGGGGTCGGCAGAAGCGGTCGTAGGCGACGACAAGGGCCTTTCCCGGCTCGTTTTGTGCCAGATGACGATCCCGGAAGGTCCTGAGGGCGTGCAGTTTCTGGCGCGCGCCATGGCCGGCAAAAACGGCCTCCATGAGGCAGGGGGGATCCGGATCGTCGTCACAAAGATCCCCCTGCCCGTCGTTGTCCCGGTCGACCTGATCCGAGTTCCACGTCAGGGGGCAGTTGTCGCAGACATCTCCCCAGGTGTCCCCATCGCCGTCCTGCTGATCCGGGTTAGGCGTGAATGGGCAGTTGTCCTCATCGTTGATGTACCCGTCCTCGTCCTGGTCCGCATCCGGGTCCTCCACCTTGAGAGAAAGCGCGGGATCGCCGAAAAGCTCATAGTTTTCCAGGACATCGGTGCCGACACCATGGCTCACGAATGCAGATATCTTGGCCGCCGTGGTTGCCGAACCGAGCTCGAGGTTGCGGGTCACGATCAACTCCTCGAGCAGCTCGGTGACCATCACCGCATCCGAGTAGAGACCGGAAACACCGATGGGGGAGAAGGCGCCTATGGCTCCCTTGGTGCGGATGTGAAGAAAAGCCTCGGACATGGAGAGATCGATCTCCGGATCCGCGAAGAAGCCGGAGTTGCAACTCGCCACGACCACAAAGGTCCAGTGCCGGTCGTTTTGCAGCTCCAGCACGTCTTCCGTCTGGAAGAAGTGGTGGGCCCAGTTGACCGACGAGCCGTGGCCCGTGTAGGTCGTCAGGAGGGCTCCGCCGTTGATCGCATTCACCAGGTCCACGTTGGCTGCCGAGTTCGTGGGATAGTTGTCTATGTAGATTCTCCTCGGAAGGTAGTTGTCAGGAATCGCAGCCTGGATCATGTCTTCGCAAACGTCCTGAAATCCCTGGCCCTCATCGGCTCCAAAGATGGCCCGTCTCATCCAGAGGGACTGCTCCAGGCTCTCGTAGGCGATCATCTTGCCCACGATCTCGGCGGCCCCCAGCGGAAAGGGGGTGCTGATGCGGCCCAGAAAGAGATCGGGCAGGTCATCCGCCCCGGCAACACAAGCGAAGGGGTGATCCGTCGGCCTCTGGCCGGTGGGAGAGCGATGGACCATGAAGGGAGGTACCTGCTCTCCAAAGCTCTTTCCCAGGTGGTCTCTGAAATCGTAGCTGGCGTCTCCAAAGAGCACCACATAGAGGGGCGCGGGTGGTTCCCAATTCGCATACGCGTACTCTATGAAGTCCTTGATCGCCTGTGGGGCCAGGATTCCATCGTTGAATTCGTCGTAGATGTTCTCCGTGAGCACAACCTGGGTGCGAAGCCCCTGGGATGAACGGTGAGCAGACAATGTCTGGGCTGCACCCTCGAGGGCTTCGGTGACGATCACGATGTAGTCCGCACCGTTCGTGGATGAAAGAAGGTCGCTGGGCGAGTCGAGTTCAACCGAAGCCGGCGTTTCGGGACGGTTCAGGGTGAGGGCGATGTAGTCGGTCCGGCCCACGAGTGCGTCGTCGAAGCTCAGCGTGTAGTCGTCACCGTCCGGGAGAACGTCGAAACCGGTCAGACGGACCGGGTTCAGCGGATCGGAAACGTCGAACGCCTCCAGATCGGCAACGGAGAATCCGGTCACATTGAAGAGGAAGGTGCCGGTGCCTTCTCCGTTGAAAGCCAGCAGATCCGCCTCGGCCGTATACGAATCCAGGTACTCGATCTCGAGCCAGTTCACGTAGAAGCCGTCCACCTCCGACCCGGTATCGCCCGGAGCTGAGAGAACAATCGTGTTGTCGCCTTCCAGCAACTGGGACTGGGCGATCGGGATTTCGTGCAGGTATTCGACGAACCCGTCCCAATCGTCATCGTCAACCGAGGTGCCGTTCAGTGCCACTGTGGTGTGATGATCCGGGTTGAAAGCCGTATCCGTGGAGCCCCTGAGGCTGACACGCAGGGTGCCTGTACCCGCCTCGGCCGAAACGTTCTCCAGACGAACCGTGTAGGTCTCTACCGTCGGTGCATTGCATCGGTCCCAGTACCAGTAATCCACCTCCCCACCCCCTACGGGATTCTGGTAGTAGACGTGGTTCTCCTCCACCCGCCGGGTGTTCTCAAAGGAGGTGAGGGCAGGCGCCGAACCGCCGGGGGTCACAAGGCGTTCCTGCATGCGCAGCCCCGGCAACGAATCCGCATAGAGCCAGTAGATATTCCGACCCGTGTAAATCGTGTCGACCGGCTGCCCGTAGAAGAGCAGATAGTCCCCCGGGTCGAAGACCCCGTCCGCTTCTCCGGACAGGTGGATCGGGACCTCGCCCCCCTGGCTCTCCATGTGTACGTTTCTCGGGTCCACGCTGCCCGCGTCATACCCCGCGGCGACCAGGTCTGCGTAATCCACACGGTAGATCCCCGGCGCCTCCACCCCGAGTTTTACGTTCGGGCCGGACCCGCCCGAGAATGTTGCAGCCCGCGGACTGCCCTGGAGTAACCCTGAATCGGTCGCTGCGGGACTCACGAGCGTACCTTGGATCGCTTCATAGTTGATGACCTGCTCCGCGAGCATCGTCTCGTAGCTGTCGAGTGTCCGCGCCTGGGACTGCTGCGAGTCCATGTAGGACAGCCGCGTGCCGTAGTCCACGCGGAAGCGTATCCGTGTGTAGAGTCGAAGCCGTCTTTCCGCGGAATTTGCCTGTGCAGGGTGAATCAGGACCCTGGCCACCCGGAGGCCCCTCAGAGATCCCTCTTCCCGCAGTTCCACCAGTGCACCGGGAAAGAGTGAATCGGAAACATAGGCCGCCTCTTCTCGATAGGATTGGAGAAGGTACCTCGGCTCCCCATCCTCCTGCCCCAATACCGTGCGCGGGCAGGGGAGGACCCACGTATCGGCCCGATCGCTGTAGTCGGTCTCCAGGACCTGGACAGAGGGTTCGGCTTGATCCGGCAGCCCGACGAGCAGACCTTTCACCGGCAGCAGCGGGTAACCCTCGCGAGAGGATTTTCCTGCGCCGGGCAGTTCAACCTTCAAGTATGCGTTCCCTTGTTCGTCGCTCTCCTGGAGCCTGAAGGCGCCGGCATCGAACTCGAGCACGATGCCCTGAGCGTCGCTCGAAACGGTGCGGATCTGGGTGAGGGCGAGAGCGCCGTTCGGCAATCCGCTGGCAAGAAGAAGGATGGGAAGGACGTGGATGAAGATTCGCTTCGCTGACATGGTGCACCGCTCCTGCAGGAAAAGACGCGACGAAACGCGGAGTGGATAAATTTCAATTATATAGTCGCTAACTATGCCTGGATTGTCAAGGCTTCTGCGACCCGCTTCTTTGTGCTAACCTGCCACTCAGTGTTTTTGTGGAGGAATCGAGACCCAACAGAACAGCGTGCAAGAGGGAATCCATGAGCGACCGAATGTATGATGAACTGAGACCCCTGTTTTCTCCCAAATCCATTGCCGTCATAGGAGCCTCCGGCACGCCGGGGAAGTGGGGGCATTCCATGGTGGCGAGACCCATCGAGTCGGCTTTTCGCGGGCCGATCTATCCGATCAATCCTAAGGCGGACAAGATCGAAGGGCTCACTGTCTACCGCAACATCCGGGACGTACCCGGTCCCGTCGAGATGGCGATCGTGACCGTACCCGCGCGAATGGTGCCGGATGCGGTGAGGGATTGTGCTGCCAAAGGGGTGCGGGCCATGGTTGTGATTTCGGCAGGGTTTGCAGAGACCGGTCCTGAGGGAAAGGCCTTGCAGGATGAAGTTGTCGAGCTCGCCCGATCCGCCAATATTCGGATCATGGGGCCGAACGGTATGGGGATCTATACCTCGGAAGTCCGGCTGAACACCGCCTTCAATTTCATGCCCAAATCGGGCGGCATCTCCTTTGTCTCCCAGAGCGGCACCATGGGGGCCTATCTGATGGGAATCGCCAGCGACAAAGGATACGGATTCAATGCCTTCCTGAGCGTCGGCAACCAGGCGGACCTCTCCATGGCGGACTACATCGAATACCTGGGCGAAGACGACCGAACAAAGGTGATCGTCCTGTATATCGAGGGCCTGAAGCACGGCCACCGGTTTCTCAAGAATGCGAAAGAGGTCATTCGCAAGAAGCCGATCATCGTCTACAAGAGCGGTCAGGGAGAGGACGGCGCCAGGGCGGCCATGAGTCACACCGCTTCGATCGCCGGATCGGACGCTACCTTCGATGCCGTCTGTCGTCAGTCCGGTATCATCCGGACCTATGACGTCAGCCATGCCTTTGACATTGCCGAGGCCCTCTCGAAGCAGCCCCTGCCAAAGGGGAATCGTGTCGGGATCGTGGCGGGCGGTGGGGGAATGTGCGTGGTTTCCACGGATGCGTGCAACGGGTACGGATTGAGAGTCCCGGAGTTGGATCAAGATACGGTGGAAGAAATCTCGCGACTCCTATTACCCCATGCTGCGCCACCCAAGAACCCTGTCGATCTGGCAGCAGACCCGAGGGGTATGACCCTGGCCAACGTTGCCGAAGCTCTTGCCCTCCATCCCGATATCGATGCAATCATTTCAGAGGCACCGTTATGGGGAGTTTCTCCCCAGAACGTGCAGGAGAGACTGGACGCCGCCGAAAAGATGTCTCAGATTCCTGAGAAATACGGCAAACCCCTAATCGCTCTGTCAATGAGTCGCTTCATGACCGGCATTGTGTATGAGTTGATGAGAGACCGAAACATTCCCTTCTACGAATTCCCAAAGGATTCGGCGAGGGCCGTGTACGGGCTCTACATGTATTCCTTGCTGCGAATGCGATCCGATGCCATGGCCTGATCAGGACAACAGGGGCGCAAGACGTTGCATGAGAATCCGGACTCCCTTTTTCCAGGGCTCCAAGAACATCTTGACACACCCCGTTCTTTTCCATACCTTCGAATTTGCTGCAAAAATGATTCCTGACGTCTTTTCCCCGCGGACACGACTTTCTCAACGAACCTGCGAAGGAGGAGAATCATGATGAGGCTCCGCCACCCGCACCTTCACCCTCACGCTGTCCTATTGCTGCTCGTACTCCTGCTTGATTTCCAACTCGATGCTCATGCGCAGCAGACGGTCCTCTGCACCGGCAAGGGACCGGAACTGCAATTCAACGAGACCGTGGTCCTGCCGAAGGGAGAAGGCGAGTTCGTCACCGTTCGACACATCGTGATCGGGGGCAGCAATCAGGTGATCGGGAAGAAGCTCGCCGAGATCGCGAGAGAGCGTTACCGCGTCCGGCCGGTGAAGAACCCGGATCCGATCTACGGCAAGGCACGTCTGGGCTATATGGAGCGCAACTATCCGATCCTGTTCGAGAGGATGAAGGGCGTGGCCCAGGCGTTCGGCATCGATCCGGCCGACGGGAGCGTCGACATAAGCTCTCTTCCGTACAATTTCGGCCCCCCCGCCTCCTGCTCGATGATCTGTTTTCCGGGCAGCACCACGGACACGGGGCACGGGCTCATCGTGCGCAGCATGGACTACTCGAATGGAACGTTGAGCGAGATGCTCGGGCAGAAGCCTCACCCGGCTGAGAAGGACATCTTCTCGGAGCCCTATGTAATGGAGGTGTACCCGGACAAGGGCTATCCATCCCTGTACATGTCCTGTGCGGATCTGCTCAGCGGTGCGTGGGACGGCATCAATTCGGAAGGGCTCTGCGTGTTCGGGCTGGTCGATCTTGGGCGCCCGAAGAATCTGGTGGTCACCTCCGGCACCCGGGTCATCGGATTGCACCCGCCGCAAATCATGCGCCTGCTCCTCGACACGTGCGCCAACGTGGAGGAGGCGAAGATCGCCATGCTGGAGAATCGAATCTACGATGTGGCGCAGGGTATCCACTACCTGGTGGCGGATCGCCACGGAAACTCTTTCATCTTCGAAGTGAACCATATGGACCAGCAGGCCTACATCACCGATGGCGGGGGAAAGCCACAGGTCATGACGAACAGCCCGGTGTGGGCACTACCACCGCCCGAGAAATACCCGACCCGGTTCGACGACGAATACGACAGCCTGTATCGCTATCAGGTTCTTGAGAACCTCTTGAAGGAGCACGAGGGGAAATACACGTTTTCATTCATGGTGAAGGCGAACGAAAAGGTATTCCCAAGAAAGGATACATCCAGTCTCGGAGGAGGGCCGGCCATGACGCTGCGGCCGGTCTGGCAGGTCGTGTACGATCAGACCGAAGTGTCCATGAAGATCCGGTTCTGGCTCAAGGACGGTGGAAGCGACGGAGAGGGCCGCTCGGAGCTTGTGATGAGTGATTGGTTCGATTTTGCACTATCCAGGTAGAGAGGAGGAAGTGCCATGCGAGTGAATATCGGAGGACTTCTGACCAAGCGGGCTTTCATGACCCCTGACCGGGAAGCTCTGGTTTGCGAAAGCGTCCGACGCACTTTCAGGCAGCTGAACGAGCGGGCGAACCGGCTGGCGAATACGATGAAAGCCCTGGGCGTGACCCATGGCGACCGGGTCGGGATGCTCGCCCTGAACGAACCGGAATACTTCGACATGTATTTCGGCCTGGGCAAGATCGGTGCGATCCTTGTCCCCCTCAACCACCGTCTGGCAGGGCCGGAGCTTCAGTACATCCT
>JANQFG010000240.1 GCA_028277985.1 bacterium
CCGACGATGTCGAGCATGATTCTGGATCTTTCCGACGGATCCATGTTTCGCCAGACCCCGCTCTCGAAGGATTCCCTGGCCGAAAGGATCGCCCGCTCCGTGTCCGCCTCGGTTCCGAGGGGAACGCGTGCAAAGGCCTCTCCGTTGCTCGGATTGATCACGTCCGCCTTGGATCCATCGGACGCATCGCACCATTCGCCGCCGACATACATCTGGTAGTCTTTCATGCCCTGGGCGCTCCTTCCCGTTGTTGTCGAACCCCTTCGCGGATGAAATCGATCATCTCTTCAAATGTCGCGGCCTGCGTGAACACTCCGGCCACGCCCGCATCCTTCAGTTTCGGGATGTCTTCCTCAGGGATTACGCCGCCCATGACGAGAAGCTTGTCCTCGATCCTCTCCTTCTTCATCAGGTCGACGATCTTCTCAGCCGCCTTCATGTGCGCGCCCGAGAGGATGCTGATCCCGATCACGTCCACGTCCTCCTGGACGGCAGCGCTGATCGCGTGCTGAGCCGTTCTGCGCAGGCCGGTGTAGACCACCTCCATGCCCGCATCCCGAAGCGCCATGGCCACGAGGTTGGCACCCTTGTCGTGACCGTCCAGCCCCACTTTCGCTACCAGTACCCGGATTCTTTGTGCGTCGTTCATTGCTCAAGTTCCTTTCTGAAATTCACTGTTCCTCTACCCTCGGAAAAAGGTGTCAGGAACCTTTTTCTCCGGTTTGCCTCAAGGACGAGGACGAGGACGACGACGAGGACGAGGAGAAGTGGCGGGGCCTGATCCCCGACCCCTGATCCCTGACCCCTTGCCCTGCTAGTGCACTTCGCCGAAGACGCTTCTCAACACGCCGCAGATCTCGCCCATGGTCGTGTACTCTTTGACAGCGTCAATGAAGAAGGGAATCAGATTCGCCTTGTCGTCCCGGGCGGCGTTCTCGATCTTCTGCAGGCAGGCCTGGACCTTTACGTCGTCCCGTTCCGCCTTGACCTTCTTCAAGTTCTCGATCTGCCTTCCCTCGGCGTCCTCGCGGCGCTCCGCCTTGTACGGGGACGTCCTGGGGATCCGGATTTCGAGCTCATCCTCCTCGGTGTACTTGTTCACGCCTACCTGTACGTCTTCCCCGGTGCGGAGCCTCGTCTGGTGGTCCCAGGCGCTCTTGATCACCTGGTCCTTCATCCAACCGCTCTCGACCGCCTTGAGCGCCCCTCCCATCTCGTCGATTGCGTCCAGGATGTCGGACATCTCCTGCTCGTACTGATTGGTCAATGACTCGATGTAGTAGGAGCCTGCAAACACGTCCTGCACATCACAGAGTTTGCACTCTTCCATGATGATCCTGGCCGCGTCTGCGGCAAGCTGCCGTGCCTCGATGCTGTGTCCGAGGCCCAGCGGCTCATCGTACGGGGGCTCGCACGCGGGCGGCTCCCCGATCAGGGAAGAGAACGCGGCACCGATGGCCACCCGGACCAGATTGTTCAAGGGCCTTTGGATGGTCATGGGCCAGTATCCGCTCAGCCCTCCCCCCAGCTCCTTGTAGACCCAGTTCTTCGGGTTCTTTGACTGAAACCGGTCGCGCATGATCTTGGCCCACACCCGCCTGGCCGCCCTTCGGACCGCAGCCTCCTTGAGAAGCTCCATCCCGCCGCCGAAATTGAGGAAGGTCGTCCGTCCCACGAACTGATCGATGTCGAGGCCCGCCTCTATGGCAGACTCGAAATAGGCGATCCCGTTCGCAAACGTGAACGCAATCGCTTGGACACGGGTCGCCCCGGCCTCGCGCATGTGATATCCGGAAATGCTGATGGTGTTCAGGTTCGGCATGTGCTCGGTGCAGTAGGTGATCGTGTCCCGGGTCATTCGCATGGAATGCTCGACCGGGAAGATCTGGGTGCCCCGGGCCACGAACTCCTTCAGGATGTCGTTCTGTGGAGTGCCTCGCAGCTTATCGAGGGGTACACCTCTCTTCTCTGCAAGGGCGGCGTACATGGCGATGATGATATTGGACGTGGCGTTGATCGTCCAGTTGGAGGCAATCCTGTCCAGTTCCATGTCGCCTACAAACGGCTCGTAGATGATTTCGAAGTCCCTGAGGGAATCAATGGCAACGCCCACCCTGCCTACCTCCCCCTCGGCAAGCTCGTCGTCTGAATCGTATCCGGTCTGGGTGGGCAGGTCGAAAGCGATGTTCGGGCCGCCTCCCCGCGAGGGCGTCTTTCCTCGTTCGATGTAGAAATCCCGCATATCCTCGGCCGTCCCGTAGCCGGAGTAGCCGAAGGCGTGGCGGATCGTCTTGCCCCCACCCAATTGTTTGCCGCGACCCCACATCGGGACATGCACCGGAATCGCGTGCCTGCCCGCCGTGAAGGGGAACTCGCCCGGGAATCCCACGTTCTCGAGGAAGTCATGCTCCGCCATGTCCGCGGGGGTGTAGAACTCGATCGGCGATTCGGCGAGCCCGAGCCTCTTCACGCCCTTGGCAAGAGTGCCTTCCTCCCACTTTTTCCTTTCTGCGTTGACGGTCTCTTTCTGGTGCTTGGTAGACGACATATGAGAAATCCTCCTTCTCTCGTTCGAACCTGGTCTTGAAATGTCCGTTCGGGTTCACTGTTTCGCTTGAAGCGCGTCTACGACGGAGTGTAGTAGCACCTCAGGGGGCTGTGGTGGACGACAATCTCCAGCGTGCACCGATTGCAGTTGGTGCAAGATATGGGATCAGCCTCGCCACGCTCCATGCGGTTCACCAGGTTCGGCTGGCGGATGAAGGGTCGGCACAGTGAAACGAAGTCGGCTTGCCCCGTCCGGATCGCTTCCTCCATGACCGCCGGCGTGCGCAGGCCGCCCACCGCGATGACCGGAGCCTTTACGTGCTTCTTGATGGCCGCTGCGTGCGGAAGGAAATACGCCTCCTCGAAGCGGGCAGCTTCACGCATGGAATTCTCCATGAGTCTCACCAAGAGACGCTGTACGAAGCCTCGGTTCCTTCTAACAAGGTCTCCCGGAACATCCCCTCGCACCGTCACCAGCCCTTTGTCCGCAATTCCCCCACTCACCTCGATTCCGGCGATGCCCAGTTCGTCGAGTGTCTTGCAGAACGAAATGGATTCGTCCAGGGTGACTCCATCCTCCACGCAATCCTCCGCGTTGATCTTCACGAGAATCGGGAAATCGGCGCCCACACGCGTCCGGATGGACCGGTACGTCTCGACCAGAAAACGCATTCGGTTCTCCAGAGACCCTCCCCACTCGTCTTTCCTACGATTCGTATAGGAGGAAAGGAACTGGTTGATGAGATACCCGTGGGCCGCATGGATTTGGACCCCGTCGAAGCCCGCTTCCCTGACGCGATACGCTGCGTCCGAAAAATCGGTGATCGTTCGTTCGATCTCATCCGTCGTCATGGGTCGTGGTTTGAAAAGGCCGGGTTTGACTCGAACCGGCGAGGGCGCAACGGGCCGGCTGCCCGTCAAGTCACGGTTCGCATGGCGGCCCCTGTGATTCAGCTGCGCAACGATCTTTGTCCCGTACGGATGCACCCGGTCGGCCACCTTTCGCAGATCACCGATCACTTCGTCCGTATCGGCCGTGATCGAGCGGGGATGCGCACGAGCGAGCTGATTCACGGAGTAGCTGCCGGGCAGGATGAGCGCGACGCCTCCTTTGGCGAGCCGCTCACAGACCTTGAGATAGGCTTCCGTCACCCGACCGTCGTCCGAGCACAGGCACTCGACCGTGGCAGAGCGGACAAAGCGGTTCTTCAGCTCCATGTTTCCAATCGTGCCGGGCGTGAACAGGACGGACATGCAATCCTCTTCTGTCTCTCTCTAAGGGCACGCCTCCAGAACGATCTCGGAGATGTCGGCGAGACGAATCGTCTCCTCCAGCCCTTCGGTCTTCAGCGCGTCGGAGAGCATCTTCGTGCAGATGGGACAGGCAACGGCAAGAATCGTCGCGCCGGTTTCCTCCGCCTCCCTCACCCGTAAACAGGCAGGGCCTTCCCTTCCTGCCAGCAGATCCGTTGCGAAGTTGCCGCCTCCTCCCCCACAGCAGAACGAAGTCTCCCGGTTTCTCTCCATCTCCACGAGCTCGATGCCCGGCAGGGCCGACAGGATCTGCCGGGGCACGTCATATTCCTGGTTCCATCTTCCGAGATAACACGGGTCATGGAAGGTGACCCGGGCCTCGAGGCCCTTTGACACATCGAGCTTCCCGGCCTCGATCAGGTCCCGCAGGAGATGGGTGTAGTGCATAACCTCCACATCCACGCCATGGGCCGGATAGTCGTTCTTCATGGTGTGGAAAGCATGTGGGGACAGGGTGACGACCTTCCTCACGCCCCGTTCCCCAAAGATTCTGGATTGTTCCTTTACCAGATGCTCGAACAATCCCATCTCTCCGAGATGCTTGACCTCGTTCCCGTCGCAGACCTCTTGGTTGCCCAGAATGCCGAAGGAACATCCTGCCCGTAGAAGAAGCGCTCCCACAGTCCTGGCATTGACCTGACTCCTCTCGTCATACGAACCCACACAGCCCACATAATAGAGGAAGTCATCCCCTGCCTCGTACAGCCGGATTCCGGTTCCCTCGGCCCAGTCGCCCCGGGCATCCTGAGGCTCCTTCCAGGGGTTTCCGCTCGTGTGGACGTTCTTCAGGAAGTCTCTCACCGTCGGCGGAACCACACCCGCCTCGATCGCCTCTTCTCGAAGGGCCTCCACGACGTCCATGGCGTGATTCTGGTACTCCATGGGGCACATCTCGGTGCAGGCCCTGCACATGGCACAGGAGTAGATGCTTCCTGCCATCTTCCGGTCCATCTCGGCCCTTCCTTCCACGAGCACCTCGGCAAGCCACGCCCTGCCGCTGCTGTAGTAAGGTTCCGATATGTATTTCGTTCCCGAAGGACAGGATCTCGTCCAGCTGCCGACGAAGTGTCTGCACTGCCCGCAGCGGGTGCAGCTCAGATGTTCCTTATGATCGATCAGCGCCATGACTTCCCCCAAGTATGCGGACTAGATGCCCAGCTTGCCCGGATTCATGATATCGTTCGGGTCGAGCAGCTCCTTGATTCGTTTCAGAAGATCCAGATAACCCGGATCCACCTTCTCCATCATCATTTCCGTGGCCCATTCGGGGGCCTTGTACATGAGCGCTCCCTGGTCCAGTTCCATGCGAGCCAGCTCTTTCATCATCTCCCTGACCTCCTGGACTTCCTCGGCATCTTTCCGGTTGTAGGGGATCAGGAAGCGCATGATGCTGTACCGGCCGAGACCCATGGTCCGCTGGCTGCCCATGGGGACGAACTTGTGTCGCTCCATGATCTCCCTTGCCTTCTTGATCCCTCCGGGGAATTGCTCGAGCGTCCCGTAGCCACCCACCCAGGTGGATCCCCCGCCCGGTTTCTTCACCCCCTCTTTCCCAAGGTCCATCCAGCTCAGGACGAAACCGGTGGTGGGAAACTCGGACACCCTTCTGGCAACCTCGTTCGCTGAGAAATCCCACAGGATTTCGGCCCGACGCCCCTGCTTCGTTTCGTCCTCGAGGATCTCCTGCAGGAGTTCCACCTTTGCATCGAACAGCTTCTTCGAGGCGCCGGCGAGCCGGTGCATCACGAGGAGGTCCCAGGGGAGTTGTTGCTCCCCGGGCTTGTACATGCCGAAACCCACCTCAACCACCTCTCGAGTGCGCCCGGACTGCTCCTCGGTGATCTCCGCCTTCACGATCCGACCGAGGACGGCAGGCACGTGATCGATGTCCCAGATCCCGACCGCGTAATAGTCCTCGAAGGGCTGCTTCGGCCAGAGCTGAATCGACGCCTTGGTCACGATTCCCGATGTGCCCTTCCAATCCACGAAGAGGCCGCAGAAATCCGGCAGCGGATGACGGGAGAACCAGTGAGGTGACGCGCTGGCTGATCCGGTCAGGATCTTCTCTCCTGTGGGCAGCACCGCCTCCAGCCCGTTGATCATGTCCCCGTGACAGCCCGCCTTCATGGCGAGCGTCCCGAGTCCGCCCAGGAGGTAGTTGGCGACCACAGAAGTGAAGGCCGGTGCGGCGGGCTGCGAGATCTTCAGTCCCGGATGATTCCGCTTCAGGTGGCGCTCCACGTCACCGAAACTCACGCCGGGCTCGAGGACGATGTACATACTGTCCTCGTTCACCTCCAGGATGCGGTTCATGCGCTTCAGGTCGATGATCATGCCACCCTTGCGGGGAATCGTGAGTCCTCCGAGATTGGTGCCCGTGGCAAAGGGAACGATGGGGACCTTCCTTGCGTTTGCCAGCTTGACGACTTGCTGAACTTCGTCCACGCTCCCCGGCATTGCCACGAGGTCCGGCAGGCATGGGGGTTCCACCGTCATGTCCCGCGAGTAGTTGTCGAGCACGGGGGGGTCCACCAGAACGTGGGCTTCCCCCACGATCCCTGCGACATCTTCCGCAAGGGCCTTGCGGTCCTCCTCATTCATATCCGTCCCCTCCTGCGTGGTGACTTCCGTTCTCTATATGTCCTTACATAATACATAGGATCGTCCCGGGCCCTCGCCCGTTTTTTCCGTTTTCTGCTTGTAATTCTCTTTTACAGAAATTAATATGTGCATGCAAGAACAAAGATAGTTCTGCAACGAAATACCATTTCATGTTGAAACGTTTCTGTTATTCTACGTGAATTCATGAAACGTTTCCTCTATTTCAGGACACGGCTGCATCATGGCCCCCAGGAAGACGAAAGATCCGCTGGAGGACCGGCAGAAAGACCGAGCCGCGCTCCTGGCCATCTTTCCCTCGACGAAGGCCTTCCTGGACTTCAAGGAGGATGACCCGGCGGTGGCTCGGCGGGCCATTCCCCTCTTCGTCCGATATGCGAAGGCCAAAGGCGTTATCCAGGAAGAAGAAGAGAGTGCTCTGCTCGAGTTCATTGAGCAGAATCGATCGGGCGAGGAGACAAAGACCCCGCCCAAGGGATTCACCTTTGGCGAGCTCGTGGAGGAGATCACGGACAGCAACTCCGTGAACAGCCTGATCAGCTGGCTGAACGGCGTGGCCCGGGATTTCGGGATGCTGGAGGTGCAGGCATCCATGTTCAGCCGTTTGCGAAAAGACTTCCACCCGAATACGTCCAAGAAGAGGAATCTGCTGAGGCTCCTCGCCTTCTGGCTCGGCGTAAGCCGGAGCGATGTGGGGTGGGACTACGAGATGCTCGTTTCTCTGCCCAGGAGCGCCCCGCAGGAGGAAGCCCCACCCGAGGAAAAAGAAGGCGTCCGTATCGCCTTTTCCCTGCAGTCGAGGGGCAACATCATTGACTTCGATGCGGTGCACTGGCTCCGGACCGAACTGCCGCAATGCATCAAGGACCTGAAGCTCTACCATGTGAACTGGAGGCAGATCACCTACACGGCCACGACCGCGGCCTTGAGCCTGCCGAAGATGAAGGGGCCCTCGGGTGAGCCCAGGCTCTACAGCCGGGCGATTCGGGACGGCCTGGCCCTGGCGCACCAGATCTCGGTTCGCTGGAGGCTGTCCGAGCACTCCAACCAACAGAGATCCGTGGTCATCGGGATTGCGGCCGGGCCGTTTGCCATGCTGGATACGGCACTCCAGGCGCTGCTGGCGACGCGGCTCCCGGGGAATCTGGAGATTCGGGTCACCGACTTCGCACGGCTGTGCGCCCGTGTTGCAGAGGTGAAGGTCGGCTTCCAGGAGCCGCCAAAAGAGGTGGAGGTCATCGACGGCAGGCTGCTCACGGTGTGGCCGGTCACCTCCTTCTGGTCTTTCCTCTACTATGATTTCATCCCGGAGCTCCTGGAAGAGGAGATGCTCCCGGCCACCCAGGAATCGCGGAGCGAATTCGACAACGCCCTCTATTTCTACGAAGTGAAGAACGGTACGAGGTACCGCGCCCTCCGGGCGATTCACCAGTATCCTCAGAACCCCCTCCTGGCCCTGGAGATCGCCAAGGTATGCATCGCACGCCGGATGTTTCACGAGGCGAATTCCGTCCTGTCGACGATCCTCGCCTCCAACCCACAACATCTGGTCACCCGGACTTTGCGGATGTCCATCTTCCGCCATTTGATGCTTGAGCAGTCGGACCTCTCCGCCTCCGCCCTCTTCTTCGAACGTGCGAGGGAGGAGAGCAACCTGATCGAGCAGTACTGCGTGCAGGACGAGGAGAGCCTCTGCGAAACGGGTATGTTGTACTTCGCACGGGCGATCCAGTTCCTGACCGTTCTCAGAGGGCGCCGCAAGGGTACGGCGGCAGGGGGTGTGTCGAAGGATGAAGTCTTCGTTCTCCTCGAACGGGCTGAACAGTGCTTTGCTCGAGGAACCGCTGTCTCGCCCTCGGTCGGGATGAGGCCTTTCCCGTGGCAGATGCATATCCGGGCGCTGACGGCTCTGCTCAAGGAGAACGATCGGTTCTTTCACGGCAAGAGGCCTCTCGTCGATCCGACGAATATCTACCGAAGGGTCAGCCTGGAGTTCTTCAGCCTCATGGGATGGATCGGATCGACGGAAATCGATTTTTCCCGGGAGCAAGTGGACGCCATGGTCAAGCGATTGCTGGCTACGGTTCATACCTACACGTACAGCCGCTCCGTTCTCCTCAGGAACTACATTCCCTTTATCAAGTATTTCTTTGCCGCCATCCTGTGGGATTTCACACCCGTGATGACCGTCCGTCTGGCCAGGGCGATCATAACCTGGCTGGAGGAGGCGATTGCAGAAGCGCAAGCCCTCGATCATCACCGGATAGGTGTGTATGCTGTGGTCGGCTCCCTGTCCCAGATTCAGACGGCACGGCAGTTCATTGCCTGTACCGAGAAGACCATTCGCACGATTCAGGGAATCATGGGAGACGATCTGATGAAGGAAGAGAACATCGTGCGGGACGACCCGAAACGATTCGGTCAGAAGATGCTTCTCCTGCATATCGATGAAAAGGTGGATCCGGGGATCATTGCCTAGACCGGGAGGTACAGATGGCACAAAGTGAAGAGCTGTTGATGGAGATCAAGAGGAACGTGGGCACCGTGACCTTCAATCGTCCGGAGAGAAGGAACTCGGTCACCCCGGACATGCTCATGCAGATTCATCAGACCCTCAAGGAGTGGGGGGAGCAGGACACAGTAAGGGCCGTCGTGTTCACCGGTGGGGAAGGAAAGGCGTTTTCTTCGGGATACGACATCACGGCCATCCCCACGGAAGTGACGGAAGAGACGAAGGAGGCGCTAAGGAACGCCAATCCTCTGGAGCTCGGGCTGCACAGCGTGAAGAACTTCCCCTATCCGACGATTGCGATGATAAACGGGTATGCCTTTGGGGCAGGGGTCAACACGTGCGTGTGTTGCGACATCCGGATCGCCGCGGACGACGTGAAGATGGGCATGCCGCCCGCCAAGCTCGGACTCGTGTACCATCCGGAAGGCCTGCGGCAATTCATTCATGTCCTGGGGATGGCCAAGACCCGGGAGATCTTCTTCACGGGGAAGACCTACCAGGGGCAGGATCTCCTGGACATGGGCCTCGTGGATCATTTGGTTCCCCGGGCCGAGCTCAAGGAGACGGTATACAGCATGGCAGAGGAGATTGCGGGGAATGCGCCTCTTTCACTCAAGGGAAGCAAACGAATCATGAACATGCTGGAAGATTCCCTGTCGCTCAGCGAGGCGCAGCTTGCCGAGGCCGAGAAAATGATCGCCCATGCCTTCAACAGCCACGATTTGAAAGAAGGGCAGACCGCCTTCATCGAAAAGAGGAAACCGAAGTTCATCGGCGAGTGAGGGACCGACTGCGAAAGGAGTGAAAGGCCGTGACGGTACACTGGGATGTAGGCTACATCACCCGGAAGCGGGCCGACATGCGTCCGGACAAGACGGCGATCATCTTCGAGGATCAACCGATCACCTACAAGGCACTGAATGACGGGGTCAATCAGTGGGCCCATCTCTTCCTCGAGAAGGGGATTCGGAAAGGGGACCGGATCGCCGTGGTCCTGTTGAATTGCGTCGAATTCCTGGAGGCCTTCTTCGCCGCCGCCAAGCTGGGGGCGATCTTTGTACCCTTGAACTGGCGCCTGGCACCGCCCGAGCTGGAGTACCAACTCAACGACTGCGGCGCACGAATGCTTCTGTTTCACGACTCTTTCCTCGCGAACGTGGATGCGATCCGGTCCGCTGTCCAGGTGGAAGAAGACAAGTTCGTCTACTTGAAGAGCGGCAGCCCCACCATGCCGGGGTTCGAACTGCCCGGGTGCCCGGATTGGGCGGGAGAATGCGAAGCGCTCGTCAACCACAGACCGGTGACCGAGCCCGATCCGCCTGAACCTGTGGAGTTCAATGCGCCACTCTCCATCCTGTACACCTCCGGCACCACGGGGAACCCGAAGGGTGCGATCCTGTCTCATGAGCAGACCTATTTCAAGAACTTCCAGATCGCTGCGTTCACCGGTGCGAGTTCGGACGCCGTCATGGTGGCCCAGGTCCCTCTGTTCCATTCCGGCGGGCTGTTCATTGTGGCGACCCCCTGCCTGTGCGGCGGTATGACGATGGTCATGCGCCGAGGCTTCGATCCGAATCAGTTCGCCGAGGACATCGAGAAGTACCGGGCCACGAACATCTTCGCCATGACCACCATGTGGAGGATGATTCTCGAGACCGGAAAGCTGGACGAGATCGATGCGAGCAGTGTTCAAACAGTGGCGGGAGGCGGAGAGAGAACACCACCGAGCCTGTTCGAGGAACTTTCGAAGAGAGGGCTCCACATGCAGCAGGGCTTCGGCCAGACCGAGTGCTCCGCCATGACCAATGTGCCGAAGGAGGACGTGTTTCGAAAGATGGGCTCCATCGGGAAACCTGGTTTCTTCGTCGACCTCTGGGTAGCGCGAGAGGACGGGACGCGAGCAGACCCACATGAGATCGGAGAGATCCTGGCCAAGGGGCCCACTGTAATGAGCGGTTACTGGAACCTGCCCGAAAAGACCGCGGAAGCGATCACCGATGGGGTTCTGAGGACCGGGGACCTCGGCTACGTGGACGAAGAAGGGTTTTTCTACATCGTCGACAGGGCAAAGGACATGTATCGCAGCGGGGGTGAGAACGTCTATCCGGCCGAGGTAGAAAAGATTCTTGCAGGGAACCCGAAGATCTCGAACGTGGCGATCATCGGCGTGCCGGACGACAAGTGGGGAGAGGCCGGGCTGGCCTTTGTGGTGCCTGCCCAGGGGGAGACGATCTCCGAGGAAGAGATTCGGGAATTCCTGAAGGACAAGGTGGCCAAGTTCAAGCATCCGAAAATGATCGAGTTCGTCGAGCATCTACCACTCACGGCCACGATGAAGATCAAGAAGGCACAACTCAAGCAGATGTACAGTGATCGGAGGTGAAGGACCATGGCGGCGAGCCTGACAGGATTGACGAAGAGAATCGCAGAGTTTGTTTCGGCGACCGGCGATGCGCAGATCCCCGAATCCGTCTACGAACACGCGAAGGTCGCGCTCCTCGACTGGTACGCCGTGACCATCGCCGGCAAGGACGACCCTCTGGTCCGAAAGCTGACACATCTTGCAGATCAGGAAGGTGGGAACGAGCAGGCAACTCTTCTGGGGCAAGGTGTCAAGAAGACGGCCAGCCAGGCCACACTCATCAACGGGGCGGCCTCCCATGCCCTGGACTATGACGACAGCCTCGCGTTCTTTCTGGGCCATCCCTCCGTGACCCTTTTCCCTTCCATTCTGGCCCTGTGTGAGTGGAGAGGGAAGAAGGGGAGGGAGCTTCTGACCGCGTATATCATAGGCTTGAGGGCAGGGACGGCCCTGGGATCTTTTGCCGGTTTGGGACACTACATGAAAGGCTGGCACGGCACATCCACGATGGGTCATCTCGCATCCGCATCGGCCTGCGCCCGTCTGCTCGGGCTGGATGGGGGGTTGACCACACACGCACTGGGAATCGCCGCCACGCAGGCGTCGGGTCTGAAGCGCGTCTTCGGTACCATGTGCAAGCCCTTCCACGCAGGCAAGTGCTCACAGGCCGGCCTGAACTCAGCGCTGCTCGCCGCAGAAGGATTCACCAGTGCGGAGGACGTCCTGGAAGGTCAACAAGGGTTCTTTGACGTCCTGGGTGGCGACAAGAACGAGGAAGTCCTTGCCACGCTCGGTCAGACCTGGGACATCGAGGGACTGGCACAGAAATACCACGCCTCCTGCCACGCCACCCACTCACCGATCGAGGCGACCCGGAAGATCGTGGAAGAGCAGGGGTTGACCGTGGATCAGATCCGATCGATCACGGTCAAGTCATCGGAGATGGGCCTGTCAGCGGCGCATCAGGTGGGAGCCACAACCGGGCTGGAAGGAAAATTCAGCATTCCCTACTGCGTGGCCAATGCGCTTCTCAGGGACAACACCGGCATGCAGGCCTTTGTCGACGAGAAGGTCAACGATCCGGAAATCCAGGCCTTCATGAAGAAGATCTCTCTCGTCAAGGATGCAGACAAGGTTGCATTGGAGGCGGACGTAGAGCTCGAGACCACCACGGGGGAGGTCCATTCCGCATCTTCCGATATTCTTCAAGAGGTGCCCGACCTGGAGGAGAAGAAGGAGAAGCTTCGGATCAAGTTCGAGGACCTGTGCCGGCCGGTCCTTGGAGACCGGAGGACCGGGGAAGTGCGGGATGCCATCCTGTCTCTCGATGAGCTGGAAGACATCCGGGTGCTCTTTGCCTCGTGAATCGTCGAAGAAGAGGAAGCACGCATGGATATTGCGAGCGAAGCGACGCAATCCCCGTGCACAGAGAAATCCATAGGAGGTGATCTGAGTGTCTCTACTCTTCCAACCCGGAAGAATCGGCAACATGGAACTGAAGAACCGGTTTGTACGGTCCGCCACGGTCGAGCTCCTGTGCACGGATGAAGGCCACGTAACGGATGAATACCTGCGCGCCTACGAGCGACTCGCCAAAGGTGGGGTGGCCCTGATCCTCCCGGGCAACTACGTCGTGAACCCGCTCGGGCACAACTATCCGAAGGCGCCTACAGTGGACAACGGCGAGGTCATCGATGATCTCAGGAAGGTTGTGTCGGTTGTTCACGAGCACGGTGCAAAGATCGTCGCGCAGCTCAACCACGCGGGCAGACAGGCTGACCCGAAGCTCATTGACGCCAAGCCGGTCGGGCCTTCGCCGGTCCGCGACAAGATGAGTCTTGTGAAGCCCAGGCAAATGACGGAGAAAGAGATCGTGAAGACGATCGATGACTTCGGTGAAGGCGCCCGCCGGGTGAAGGAGGCTGGGTTCGACGGTGTCCAGATCCACGGAGCCCACGGCTATCTGATCAACCAGTTCCTTTCCGCCTACACGAACCGGCGCAAGGACGAGTGGGGCGGATCGATCGAGAACAGGATGCGGTTTCTCGTCGAGGTCTTTCAGGCCATGCGCTCCCGTGTGGGACCGGACTATCCGATCCTGATAAAGATCAATGCCGAGGACTTTGCGAAGACCGGGGTCCATCCGGAAGAGTGCGTCGTGCACTGCAAAAAGCTCGAGGAATTGGGCATTGCCGCCATCGAGGTGAGCGGGGGGATCGCGGAAAAGGGGCTGAATACGATCAAGGGGGACCTTCCGATGGACCTGTTCCTGGAGGGACGTGGCCCAGTGGAGCGCCTCATGGTGCGCCTGATGCGAGGCTCCCTGGAGAAGTCGGCGGCCTTTGAGGAGGGCTACTTCCTGTCCCAGGCGACGACCATCAAGAAGAACGTGAAGGTCCCCGTCCTGGCGGTCGGTGGGTTGCGGACGCGTAAGATGATGGAAGAGGTGCTCGAGAGCGGTCAGGCGGATTTCATCTCCCTGTGCCGCCCCTTCATCCGCCAACCGAATCTGGTCAGGCTCCTGGAGCGCGACGATGGAGACCCGATCTCCTGCACGAGCTGCAACCGTTGCTCCATTGAGATTCTTTTCCACAAGAAACCCATGCGATGTTACAAGAGCTGAACGGGTCCGACGGAAAACCATCCCAACCAGCGTCACACCCGCAAAGCTTGCCCCCGCGAAGCCTGTCCCCGCGAAGGTGGGGATCGGGGATCGGGGATCCAGGAGCAGAAATGGACCCGCATGAGTAAGAAACTTCTCTCTCGCAAGCCGGCCTTCTTCGGTGCAGCCCTGGACCCAACCGACGACGAGCTGAAGTTCGGTTTCAAGGCGATCCTTGCGAGAGATCTCGCTTTGGGCCGGATTCGCTTCCGGAACCCCTACGATGCTGTCGTCGATTCCCTCCGGGACCTGATCGATGCGGGCGTTTGCACGGCAGTCGGGGAAATCGACATCCCTTCGTGGCTCACGCCCACCCCCACCCCTGCGGACCTGCCCCTGGTAACGGCTGAGAACAACGTGCGTTTCATCGACGAGGGTGGATGCCTGGAAGTGGCGGAACGGGTAGGCTCCTTTGTCCAAACCGAGATGGCGGGGAGCATTCCGGCAATGGTCGCCGTGGATCATTCGACGACCGGAGGCGTCCTACGGGCGCTTGCCGAAGAGCACGGTCCATCCAACCTGACGGTCCTCGTGGTGGACAGCCATTTCGATGGGCTGCAACTCGCCGAGCGAATGGAGCTTGCCAGCTATGGTTCCGGGGAACAGCAGGGTTGCGCGGACAACGGAGCAGAGAGCGGTGCGATCCCGGAGTCCTACAACTGTGCGACCTGGCTGCGCTACATGCTGCAGGAAGGGGTCATTCTTCCGGACAAACTCATCGTGTTCGGCACTTCGGATCATCCCTCGACGCCCATGCGGCAGGATCCCGGTCTGAGCCGCTATCTGAGCGCTTACCGGGCATTCGAGGAGGCCGGGGTCACCTTCGTGACAAGAGAGGAGATTCGTCGGAAGGGGGTGCGAGATGTGCTGAACCCCCTCTTGAATCGGACCGCGACGGACCGCCTCTACATTTCGCTGGACGCGGATATCGGATCACTCGACGCTGTCCACGCAGCTCGTTTCATGAATGTGAAGGGGCTGAGCGCCCGGGAGCTATACGAGCTCGCACGAGTCCTGGGCGAGACGCTCGAGAAGGTGCAGTTGGTCGGCCTGGATGTTTGCGGAATCGAGACCTTTCTGTTGGGCCGCGAGTTTCCGAATGGTGTGAAGGACATGACCTTGGAAAGGCTGAGTGACTTCATCCGGGTTCTCATCTGCCCGTATGACTTTACATGATCGCTCTTATCCTGGAAGATGGAACCAGGTTCGGGTAAGCATCAAGGAGAAACACCATGCTGCGCTTCCTGCTGAGTCGGTACGACCGTTGGAGCCTTGCGGCCCTCGGTGCGATGACGGTCCTGTATGTGGCGATCCCATGGATATGGAATGACCTGGCCCGCCAGAATCTTCAGGTGGTCAACTGGTTTCTCATCACGATCTGGTTGTTCATGACCGCCCTTCTGTGCTGGGATGTCCGGCCCTCCCAGGATGTTGCCCTCGCCGTCGTGGCCCTTGCAGGGGGGTTCCTGTTCGAGGGCTGGGGCACGAACACGAACCTGTGGTGGTATTTCACCGACGAGAAGCCGCCGCTCTTCATATTGCCCGCGTGGCCCGTCGCCGCCCTGGCCACGGCGCGCATTGTCTTCGCATTCGACCGGGTCCTGATTCGGTGGAACCTGCCCTGGACGATCCTCTACTGGCTCTTCGTGGCTGTTTTCGCATTCGGTATGCTGCGCTTCATCCGACCGGCCATCACGATGGTGCCCACCTTGCTGATGTGCGGGGTCCTCATCGTGGTGATCGTAACATGCAGGACGCCGAGGCGGGATGTCTCGCTCTTGCTCGCGGGCATGGCCTTGGGCTACTTCCTGGAGTACTGGGGCACGAGCCGGGCCTGCTGGACCTACTACACCCGGGAGACCCCTCCGCTTGTGACCGTGATGGCGCACGGATATGCGCAGGTCGTTTTCGCCCGCGCCCTCGACGCGATGGACTGGGGATTCAAGAGACTGGGAGCGTCCTGGACCGTCAAGGCCCGTGACGGCTCCATTGTCTATTGACGGTCGTGCACAGTGCTGTAAACGAAGTTTGCGTCCTGTCCCCCTCCGGGTTTGTCGCAGAAATCAAAAAGTCAGCGCTATTGAATGGTTGTAGCGTTCGAACCGTCTGGAACGGAAGTTGCTGTGGATGGGTTTCAGCATTCGGGCCGCAAAGGCTTTTCCGTTGAAAAACAACCCATATGTTGGACACCGACATGGGCAGCATGTCAAGATCCTATACAGAACGCCCAACGAGCTATAAATTATGTTGACAAAGGCTCGGTTTTTCGCGGTAATGGACCTGTTCCGTTATGAACCCCGTATCTCCGTGATGAAGGGAGGCGTATCATGGAACAATCCCATGCCGAAGTCCAACTCACTGAGGAGGATCTTACCCTCTTCTACGAGGTCTCCAATTCGATTCATGTGATCCGGGATCTGGACGAGATGCTCCAGAACATCTTGCTCAGGATCGAGACGGTTTTCCGGGTAGAGGGGGCGTCGCTGGCCCTGCACGATCCGGAGCGAGGCGAGTTCTACTTCATCCGGACCGTGGAGGAGGAAAAAGACGGGGACCACAACCGGAAGAAGAAGATGCGATTCCCGGATCATCTGGGCGTGGCCGGGTGGGTCCTGCGTGAGAGAAAGCCGGCGATCATCCCGGATGTGGGCAAGGATGACCGGTTCTTCAAGGGCATCGACATCCAGCAGGATTTCGAGACCCGGTCCATGATCTGTCTTCCCCTGCTGACTCGAAAAGGGCTCATCGGGATCCTGTATGCCCTGAACAAACTGGACGGGGAGTTCACCGAAAGAGATGCAAAGCTCCTGGAGAACCTGTCCGGCACGATCGCCATCGCCATCGAGAATGCCCAACTCTACGGCGACCTGAAGCAGTACGCGAGTTCCCTGGAGCAGGAGAACCTAAGGCTCAAATCCGAGGTGCAGTCGCGATTCAATCTGCAGGGAGTGGTCGGATCGAGCCCGGCCATGAGGAAGCTCTTCGGTCTTCTCGAGAAGGTGATCGAGACGGACACCACGGTCCTGGTCCAAGGTGACACCGGTACGGGCAAGGAACTGATCGCAAAGGTCGTTCATTACAACGGTCCTCGCAAGGACAAGCCCTTTGTGGCGGAGAACTGCGGCGCCCTCACCGAGAGCCTGCTCGAAAGCGAGCTGTTCGGACATGTGAAGGGTGCTTTTACCGGCGCGGTTTCCGATAAGAAGGGGCTCCTGGAGGCGGCCGACGGCGGGACGGTCTTTCTGGACGAAATCGGAGAGATGTCACCGGCCATGCAGGTGAAGCTCCTCAGGGTTCTGCAGGAGGGGCAGTTTCGGCCCGTGGGCGGCAGTCAATCCAAGAAGGTCGACATACGACTCGTGGCGGCCACGAATCGTGATCTCGAGGAGGAGGTGCGGAAGGGCAACTTCCGGGAGGACCTCTTCTACAGGGTCTACGTATTTCCCATTACGATTCCTCCGTTGTGTCACAGAAGGGAAGACATCCTTCCTCTGGTCGAGCACTTCCGCCAGAAGTTGTCCAGGCGATTCAAGGGGCAGCCTCCTAGATTCACTCCCCGGGCTCTCGATCTGCTCTCTCGCTATGACTGGCCCGGAAACGTCCGGGAGCTGGAAAACGAGGTGGAGAGGGCAATGACCCTGGCCATCACCGAAAAGGAGATCAGGGACGAACATCTGTCTCCCAAGCTCAAGGCCCCGTCGGATAGACCCGTTTCGATCAACGGGATGAGTGGGGCGACCCTGCAGCAGGTGACCGAACGGATCGAGCAGCGAATGATCCGGGAGGCTCTCAAGGAGACGCAGGGCAACAAGTCCGGGGCGGCCCGAAGCCTGGGCCTGACACGCCAGGGCCTGCTGAACAAGATCGCTCGATACAACATTCAGGTGTGAACAAGGAAACCGGTCGCTTCATTCCGTCAACCATTTCCTCGGGAAGGCGCCGTGAACTGCCCGGAATGTGATTTTCAGAATCGTGCAGGCATCCGGTTCTGCGAGCGGTGTGGGACAAAGATGGAAACGGAATGTCCCCACTGCAGGACCCTGCTGCCGTCCGGCAGGAACTTCTGCGGCGAGTGCGGCCGCAACCTCAAGGCACCTCCGGAAGTCCCCCTCGTCGACTACTCTCAACCCAGGTCCTACACGCCCAAGTTCCTGGCCGACAGGATCCTGACCACCCGGAGTTCGATCGAAGGGGAGCGGAAAGTCGTCACCGTCCTTTTCGCCGATGTGGCGAACTACACCGGCATCTCCGAGAAGCTTGTGCCGGAAGAAGTCCACGAGATCATGGACGGATGTTTCCAAATCCTGATGGAGCAGGTCCACCGCTACGAGGGAACGATCAATCAGTTCACCGGGGATGGCGTGATGGCCCTCTTCGGCGCTCCGGTGGCCCATGAGGACCACGCACAACGGGCCTGCTACGCGGCTCTGTCGATTCGCGGCGCCTTGCGCGCATACGACAAGAAGGTTCGTGAGGTCTTCGGGTCGGAATTCGCCATGCGCATGGGCCTCAACTCGGGGCCGGTGATCGTGGGCAGCATCGGGGATGATCTAAGGATGGATTACACGGCTCTGGGGGACACAACGAACCTTGCGTCTCGGATGCAGGATCTTGCACAACCCGGTGCCGTTCTTGTCTCGGGCCACACCTTTAAGCTCGTTCGTGACTTCTTCGAGTTCGAGTCTCTCGGCAGGCGTGAGGTGAAGGGCAAGAAGGAGAAACCCGAGACATTCGAGTTGGTCCGTACGACCCGCGTAGAGACGCGGATCGAAGCCGCAGCCGCGAGGGGGCTCACGAGATTCGTGGGCCGGCGGAAAGAGAGGAAAGCCCTTGGAGAGGCGCTGGAAGGGGCGCGCTCAGGCTCCGGCCAAGTCGTCGGAATTGTCGGCGACGCGGGTGTGGGCAAGTCGAGGCTCATGTTGGAGTTCATGGGCAGCCTTCCCAAAGGGACCTGTGCCTACCTGGAGGGGCGGTGCTTCCACCATGGAACCTCGGCGGCTTACCTGCCGATCCTGGACATGTTGAAGGCCTACTTCGGGATCGAGGAACATTCCTCGGAGTCCACGATAAAGGAGAGGATCGAAGCCAGGATGTGTGGCACGGACGGGGAGCCACGGCCCGTTCCTCCAGCCCTTCACGAGCTTCTGTCCCTGAAAGTGGATGACGAGAAGTATCTCCAGCTCGGACCCCAGCAGAGAAGAGAACGATGCTTCCAGGCGCTTCGCGACCTGCTCGTTCGAGAGAGTCGGGCAAAGCCTCTGATCCTCGTCGTGGAAGATCTTCATTGGATCGATCAGACCTCGCTCGGCTTCCTGGATTACCTGATCGGCGGAATGCGCGACGAGCCGATCCTCCTCGTTCTTCTGTACCGACCCGAGTTCACGCACGTCTGGGCGAGCAAGGCCTATTACAGGAAGATTTTCGTGGATCAGCTTTCGGGCCCGACCAGCGCCGAACTGGTTCAGGCCGTTCTCACGAAAGGAGAGGTAGACCCGGACCTGATGCAGTTCATCCTCGGCAAGGCCGGGGGCAATCCGTTGTTTGTAGAGGAGCTTGCCCGCAGTCTTCTGGAGAGTGAATCCATATTGAGGAAGAACAAGCGATATGTATTGAGCCGCAGGGTGGCCGACATCGAGGTGCCGGGCACGATCGTGGGCATCATAGGCGCTCGGCTCGATCGGGTGGAAGGGTCTCTGAAGCAGACCCTGCAGATGGCGTCGGTGATCGGCAGGGAGTTCCCTTATCGGATCCTCAAGGAGATTACGGGCAACGAGGAACGGCTCAAAGCAAACCTGCTGAGCCTGCAGAAGCTGGAGTTCGTTTACGAAACACAGCTCTTTCCCGAATTGGTATACAGCTTCAAGCACGCGCTGACCCAGGAGGTGGCCTACGGAAGCCTCCTGCTGAAGAGGCGGATGGAGGTTCACGAATCGATCGGTGGTGTCATAGAGAAGCTTCACCCTGAATCGTTGGAGGAGCACTACGAGCTCCTGGCGTATCACTATGCAGGGAGCAGCAATCATAAGAAAGCGGTGGAGTATCTGGATCTGGCGAACAGGAAGACGGCCAGAGCGAGCGCTATGGAGCAGGCGAAGGCGTATTTCAACAAGGCAATGGAACTCCTGGACACCCTGCCCGAGACACAGGAGAGTCGCGAAAGACGGACGGCACTGCTCGTGAACCAGAGCGTCGTTTTCGAACTGCTCCTTCAGTGGATCGAGTACTACGACCTTCTGACCCACTACGAACCGCGCGCGAGGCGTGTGTCTGATCCCGCGTTGCTGGGAGCGTATTACAACCGTATGGCGGGATGTGAATGGTCCTTCGGCCTCTTCGATGTATCGATCCATACATCGAGCAGGGCGATCGAACTCGGGGAGACGGCCGGAAACAAGGAGCAGGTGGCCTATGCTTTCGTGGTGCTGGAATGCGGATATCTGTGGAAGGGCGACCTGATACGTGCCGTTGCGTACAAGGAAGAGGCCCTGCGCAGGCTGGACTACCGGAGAGACATCTATTTGTACGGGCGTGTCCTGTGTATGGCTTCTTCGGCCTTCGCGTTCCTGGGTCGATGGGAAAAAGCACTGGAGGAAGGTGAAAAGGCGCTGCTTGCCGCAGAGGAACTCTCGGACAACAGCCAGATTTGCTCGGCTGCCACCACCATTTCGGTTGTCCATAATTTCAAGGGGGATGTTGCGAAAGCGCTCGAATACGGTGAGCTTGCAGTGAAGAAGGCGCCCACGCCCATGGACAAGGGGTGGGCCGAGGCGTGTCTCGCTTGGGCCTGGTCGCGGAACGGAGACCCTGGAAGGGCGATCGAAATCTTGGCTCTCTTCGTCGAGCTGGCCCAGGCCGCCCGTTACGTGATCGCCGTGTTTCCCGCAATGCACTGGCTGGGTGAAGCGTACGGCCTTGCCGGAGAGTTCGATAAGGGAAGGCACACCCTCAACGAGCTCCGAAAGCTTGCAGATCTCTGTGGGGCGAGACACTTCTACGGGTTGGCTCACGCCGGGCTTGCGGAGATTGCGCTTGCGAGCGAAACGACCGGTGCAGCCGCCCATTTCGGTGAGAGCATAGCCGTCTTTCGAGAGACAAAGGCGGAGAATGCCCTTGCCCTGGCTTGCGCGGGCTATGGCCGATTTTACATGATGCAGGGCCGGTCCGCCGACGCAATCAGGTATCTGACCGAAGCCCTCAGGATATTCGAGCGCCTGGGAACCCCGGTGCAGCCTGACAGGGTCAAGAGGGAACTGGCCGAATTGTCCGGGCCGGGCTGAAAGGCGCCTGCTCCCGCTTTCTCCTCTGTCCTCCTTCCCCTACATGGCAGCTCTTTTCTTGGCCAGGCTGGACGAGGCGGAATCGAGGATCTTCTTTTCGGCCCACTCCAGGGTCGATAGAAACACTCTCAGCCCCAGGCTCTTGGCCTCCTTCCTCTCGGTAATCCTTTCGTCCTTGTGGGTCCCGAAGTAGAAGACCAGGCTCGCGGTGAGGTAGAGGGGCAGATGCCTGTTCAGCTTCAACCGTTTCCAGACGGAAGGAAGGGAATAGAACTCCCGGTATGACCAGAGGATTCCTTTGTTCAGCTTGTCCGGATCCTGGTTCATTCCGCTGGGTCTGAACACCGCATTCCTTGTCGTGTAGTGGTCCCAGCCCAGGGATTCGTTGAGCCGCCCTTCCTCTTTCAGCTGATCGTAGAAGGCGGTTCCCGGGTAGGGAGTCAGTATATGGAAAGAAGCGTGGTCGATCTTGCACTCCTGCGCGAACCGGATCGTCCTCTCGAACACATCCTCATCATCGTCATCGAAGCCGTAGATGAACGACCCGAGCACGATGATTCCGTGCTTGTGCAGCTTGCGGATGTTCTCCTTGTACTTCTCGAGGCTCACCTTCGGCTTCGCGGTTGCCTTGAGGCTGTCCCCGATGATCGACTCCAGGCCGATGCCGACCACGGTGAGGCCGGCCTTCTTCGCCAGCAGGAGCAATTCATCGTCGTCTGCAATGGAGATGTGCACCTGGGAGAACCATTTCTTGTTCAACCCGATCATCTTTCGGAAGAGCTCTTTTGCATAGGGGACATTGCCTGTCGGATTGTCGTCCATGAAGAAGAGGTATCTGCCCTTCAGGTTGCGGATCTCATCGATCACGTCATCCACCGGGCGTGTCCGGTACTTGCCTCCTGAAAAGAGATGAACGGAACAGAATCGGCATTTGTAGGGGCAGCCCCTGCTCGTCTGAATCGTGTTGAAAACGTAGAGGCACTTTGCCGCGTGAAGCTCCCGTCTCGGAGGATTGAGCCGGCACAGGTCGGGCAGCTCCGCGCAGCGGTAGAACTTCTTCATCGACCCGCTCCGAAAATCGGCGATGATCTCCGGCCAGAGCTCCTCCGATTCGCCGATGACCACGGCGTCTGCGTGGGCGATCGCTTCGTCGGGCAGCATGGAGGCATGGATTCCTCCCAGGAGCACTTTCACGTCCGGTCGTTTCTCGCGATAGGTGTCGGCGATGCGGTAGGCCTTGACCGCGGTGCTCGTCATGGTGCTTATGCAAACCATATCGATTTCTCGTTCGTAGTCGATTTCGTCGACGCTCTGTTCCGTCAACGAGACCTCGACGTCGGACGGGATCGATGCTGCGATCGCCGGACCCGTCAGGCTGAAGAGGTGGAGTACCTTTCGCCACTGATTCGGCACATAGGTTTGCTTTGACGGCACGATGATTTCGATCTTCATCGGGGTCGGCCTCCCTGCGAACGGGTCCCCGTGCGAAGTTCCGCTCTGCGTCCACATTCTTCGGCTCGCCGTAGGTCTATCGCAATGACAGGAGGAATGCAAATACTTTCTGTAGCGAGACAAGCCGTTCTACAGAATTCGGGCCGGGCCTGTCCGGAAAGGGGACCTCGGATTCCTCGAGGGGTCAGCCGGTCAGTTCGAGCTTGTACCGGATCGTGAAGCGGGTCAGGGCCCCGTCCACCTTTTCCTGGATTTCCTGCTGTGAAATTCCAGAAGACGGTCGGATCCGGATCGTGGCAAGGCAGCCGTGGGTCTTGTCTTCGGTCACCTCGACCTCGACCGATTCGGTCATCTCTTGGAGGGGCTCAAGTTCTTTCTCGTACACTCGCCGGATCGCGTCCCATCGCAGGGCAGGCTTGAAGATCTTACCCACCGGGGTCAGCGGAACTTCGTTGATGAGAATGACCTCTTTGGGGATGGCCGCACGTTCACCGACCGTCTGCTTCAGATGCTCGAGGACCTTCTCGGCCGTCAGGTCCGAGCCTTCCTGGAGCTGTA
The DNA here is from genome assembly GCA_028277985.1 of bacterium. GTDB lineage: Bacteria > Desulfobacterota > DSWW01 > DSWW01 > DSWW01 > S015-6. The sequence continues at coordinate 23,304 of JANQFG010000240.1, forward strand.
CGTAGGCCAGGGGCACCTCACCCGCATGGGCATCCGGTCGACCTACGGCGGCAGCCACCTGGACCCCAGGAAGCTGGTACAGGGGATCTTCGATCAGAAGCGGATCGATGTTGTGGCCGCCCCGGATGATCAGCTCCTTCTTCCGACCCGTGAGCCAGAAGGTGCCGTCCGCATCCTGCCTGCCCAGGTCGCCCGAGTTGAACCAGCCATCCCCGAGCCACACGCCCTGGTTGTGTTCCTCCTCGAGATATCCGGGAAACACGTTCGGCCCCTTGATGCAGACACATCCGATCTCGTCCGTCTCGGCGTCACGCCATCCTTCCGCATCCTCCACACAGATCTTCATTTCCTGGTAGGGGAGGCGGAACCCGATGGATCCCACCTTGCGCTCTCCGTGCAGAGGATTGATCGAAGAGACGAGGGTCCCCTCGGTGAGCCCGTATCCTTCGAGGATCTTCATGCCACTGTGGGCCTCGAATCGCTTGAAGAGCTCGACCGAGAGTGGAGCCGCTCCACAGATCGCGTAGCGCAGAGAGGAGATGTCCGTGCCCTCCACCGGAACGTCGAGCAGGACCGAAAGCACCGTGGGCACGCAGGAGAAGGTCACGGCACGGTAGTGCTCCACGATCTTGAAAAAGTTCTGAAGGATCGCAGGGTCCCGGTATCCCATGGGCGACAGCAGGAGCACGTGGGCTCCAATGGCAAAGGGGAACGCACCGGTCGCCATGGTTGCGTTTGCATGGAACATGGGAAGGCCGCACATGATCGTCTCGCCCGTGTTCAGGCCCACGGTGAGACTGAGGATCGTGGGGATCGCCACCTCGTTGAAATGGGTCCGGGGAGCGAGTTTCGGCGTACCCGTCGTTCCGCCCGTATGGTAGATGGAGGCGATGTCCTTCGGGTCGATGACACGCCCCGAGTCGAGCTTGTCTCCGTTGTATTTCGAGATCACCTCATCAAATCCGTAGATGCCTTCCTTTTCATCGCTGGGCCCCATTACGCGAACGACGGCTTTGATACCCGGCAGTTCCTTTCGCACGGCCAGGGCCTTTTCCCACATGTCCGTGCCCGGAACCTCTCCGAGGGCCACCAGAACCTTGGTGCCGGCCGCCTCACAGATGTGCTTCATGGTTGCAGGCTCGAGCATCGGGTTGATCGGGTTGATGATGCCGGCGGCTTCGCCCCCCCAGATGGTGTAGTGGGTTTGAGGAAGATTCGGAAGCAGATAGGTGACCACGTCGCCCGGGCCTACGCCCAGGTCATGGAGGAGGTTTGCGCTCTGGGTCACTTTTGTGAGGAGTTCCGCGTATGTCACCCGCGTGGGCTGGTCGTACTGTTCACCCGAGAGAATGAAGCTCATTGCGGGTGCGTTCGGGTCGATAGAGGCGCCCTGTTTGATCATTTCATACGTATTGGTGACCGTGAGGCGTTCCTCGATAGGGACCTTTTCGATTTCCTCGATGTCCGCAACTGTCGCGATCTCGTACCGTTCCATCTGCGTCTCCCCCGAAAAATCTTGGTTACACACTTCCAACATACCCGCCGTGGGGCGCCTGGATGACGGCTTCGCCCTCCTCGGCAACCAGCCTTCCCCGGACAAACGTCTTGACCGCCTTGCCTCGCACCTTTCTGCCTTCGTAGATCGAGAAATCCGAGCCCTGCTTCAGCGTGTCCACGCCCAGGGTCCACTCTCTCTTCGGATCGATGATGACGATATCCGCGTCCGATCCCGGGCTCAGCACACCCTTTTTCGGATAAATGCCGAAGATGCGGGCCGTGTTTTCGGCGCACACCTGGGCCATCCTTTCCCAGGTGATCCGGCCCTTGAGTACGCCCTCGCTTACCATGATGGGCAGGATGGCGCCCGTGCCCGAGAAGCCCACGATGGCGTCCCAGAGCCCGCCTCTCTCCTTCTCTTCCCGGCTGTAGATGCAGTTGTCGCTGCCTATCGTATCCAAGGTTCCCTGGGCCAGGCCCTTCCAGAGTTTGTCGCAGTCCTCCTGGTCCCGCAAAGGAGGGTTCACCTTCGCGATGATGCCCAGGTCGCAGTCTTTTGTGATAGGTGCCAGATAGTGGGGCGTTGTCTCTCCATATACGGGGATGCCCCTTTCCTTCAGCCAGGCGATCGCATCGACGCTTTCCCTCGCGCTAACGTGCACGATATACAGAGGGCACCCGGTCTCCATGGACATCAAGCCACTCTCGAAGACGTGAATCGTTTCGCAGATGTTCGGCCTGGCCTCGGACCAGGCACGGATGTCGGTGCGACCTTCAGCTTTCAGTCGGGTTGCCAGGGCCTGGATAATCGACGATTCTTCGGCGTGCACCATTGCCACGGCGCGGTCGGCGTATCCGGCGATCGCCTCGAAGCCCCGGTAGACCGTGCCCATGTCGAACCAGGTGATCCCGAAGTGCTCGCCTTCCGGTCCGATGTAACCGAGCGGGAATTTGAAGGACGTGACACCATGGTCGTCGATCATTGTGGGGATTTCGGCGATAAGCGGATCCGTGATAGGGGCGACATGGAACTTGAAGTCGACGATCGAGTGCCTGCCGGCTGCGTTCCTGCTCATCTCCAGTGGTCGGACCGAAGTCTCGATGTCGAGACCGCCCATGGTGCTGATCAGGGTCGTGACCCCTCCCACCGCGGCGCTCACCGATTCGGTCGTGATGTCACTCACGAATTTGGCTTCGTCCTGGGCCATCCCGAGCCCGATGTGCTGGTGAGGGTCGATCAATCCGGGAAAGACGATCAGGCCCCCGGCGTCGACCTCCTGTTCTGCCTCCGGTAGGGTCGAATCCGTACCGATCTGTGCGACGACGCCATCCCGGACCGCAAGGGCCCCGGGAATGATCCCGTGGGGGGTGACCACAAGCCCGTTTCTAATGACGAGATCCATCACGATCGTCCCTCCCCTTGTGCGGATGAAGTATAGGAAAAGATAGAAAAAGGTGTCAAACAGGAGCGAGATCGGCGTCAATTCATTTCGGTTCCGGGCATCCGACCCTATCCGCTTGTTCTCACAGGCCGAACCTGATACCGTAAAAAACCTGTCGTAGGAGGAGAACGAAGCACCTGGTTGGATAGGAGTCGTGGCTAGATCGTTGCGGACAGCGATCTCGCCGGCTACCAACGCCAACTAAGACACACTCGACCTGACGGGAGCTCGTGAAATGGAAGTGCGCAAGGCGGATGTGCTCGTCATCGGCTCCGGAGGTGCGGGCATCATGGCCGCTGTCGAGGCGGAGCGTGCCGGAGCAAAGGTAATCGTCGCGTCGAAAGAGCCGGTCGGGTATGGAGACACCCGCATCGCGCTCGGCATCATGTCCACCTCCCCCGACACCGCTGCCGGAGATACGGAGGAAGCCTTCGTGGAGGATTTGATCCGCGGGGGCGAGTACCTGAACGATCCCGGCCTCGTTCGGGCCCTGGTCGGGGATGCTATGGACGCCACGCTCAACTTCGAAGGGATGGGTCACGTTTTCTCGCGGAATCCGGAAGGAGTCCTTACCCGAATGTCGCTTCCTCCAGGTGGGCATCGGGCCTCGCGCGCGCTCCACAGCCCCTTCATGGGTATCTCCATGAGCCATGCCTTGAGGTCAGGCATGGCGCGGGCTCAGGTCGAGGTTCTTGAAGAGACCGTCTGCTCCGAGCTTCTCGTGAAGGACGGAGAGGTCGTCGGCGCGGCGGCTTTTCGTATGATGACGGGCGAACCGATTACGCTGCTGGCGAAATCAACCATCGTCGCCGCAGGTGGGGGAGGGAGCCTCTACTATCCTCACACGGACTGTATGCCTTCGGTCGTGGGGGACAGCTTCGGACTCGGTTTGCGTGCGGGGGCCGAGCTCGTGGACATGGAGCAAATCCAGTTCCTTCCCTTCGGCATTACGCACCCGCCTGCCCTGCTCGGCATCCCGTGCGGGGAGCCCTCCATGGCCGGGCCCCTCGGCCGGCTCTTAAACAGCCGGGGCGAGGTGGTTCTCGAAAACATCATGCCCCTGACGCGGGCCCAGGTGGCCCGGGTCGTTGTGGAGGAGATCCGGAAGGGAGGCGCCACGGAGCATGGAGGACTTCTACTCGACCTTACCCCTAACCTTGGAAGCCCTGAGGGAGAGTTCTTCCTCGCCATGCTGAAGGAGTTCGCGGGGGCATTCCTGGACGGGGTGCGCAGGGCCTATGGGAAGGAGGCCGCCGATTTCAAGGTTCCATGGGATGTGCTCCCGACGGCCCACTACAACATGGGGGGTATCAAGACCGATGCATCGTGTCGCAGCCGGGTGGCAGGCCTCTACGCCTGCGGGCAGGCTCAGGGCGGCGTGATGGGAGGGAACCGGCTCGGGTCGACGTCCCTTACCGAAATTTTCGTCTTCGGTAAAAGGGCCGGCCGAACCGCAGCGGCGGAGGCGGAAGGCCGAAAGTCTGCGGATGAAGGCGTTGCCGCAGATGCGATCGACAGGCTTCGATCTCTTCAAGGATCGAAAGGAACCTGTCGGCCCATCGACGTGAAGCGCAACCTCCAAAGGCTGATGTGGAACAAGGTCGGTCCTCTTCGTGACGCTGACGCACTCGAGCAGGCCCTGGAGGGAATCGAACGACTCAAGGAGCGGGCGCGAGACTTGAGCATTGCGGATTTCAGCCGGTGCAACCAGGAAATCATAGACGCGATCGAGCTTCCGCACATGCTTGCGGCGGCAGAGGCAATGGCCGTGTCCGCAGGGGAGCGGCGCGAGTCACGGGGGGCGCACGTGCGATCCGATTTCCCGGACCATGACGAAGAAAACCCGGTACAGAATGTTCTCGTGGAATTGAAAAACGGTACGTGCACGACACGTTGCATGGAGGCTGGCGAATGAGCATCCGCGTCTCGATAAAGAGATACGACCCGGAAAGAGGTGGCGAGCCGGCGTGGGTCGACTATGAGATTCCCGCCCACGAAAAGACCACTGTGCTGGAAGCCCTGATGCAGATCTATGAGGACATGGATCCGACCCTGGCTTTCCGGTTCGGCTGCCGGTTCGACAAGTGCGGCCTCTGCGCGGTGGAGGTGAACGGCAAGCCCAGGATGGCATGCTACACAGACATCAAGGACGGAATGAAGATCGGGCCCCTTACGGGCATGCCCGTCGTGCGCGATCTGGTGACCGACCGGACTGCATTTTTCGAGGCCCTTCGTGAACTGGAGATCTACATCCCGGACCAGGGGGAACGCTCAGAGCCTCAGGTCCTGCAGCAGAGTGAGGTGCACACAAAACTTCTCTCCTGTGTGGAATGCCTCGCATGCAACGCGACCTGTCCGGGCTACGACTTCGAGAAGAATCCCCTCGTTGGCCCATATACCTTCGTGAAACTCGCGCAGCTCCATCTCGACCCACGCAACAAGATCGACCGGAAGAAGCAGGCCCTCGATCTGGGGCTCGGTGGGTGCGGAGGATGCAAGAAGTGCATCTGCATCCACGGGATCAACATCCGGAAACACGCCGTCGAGGTCCTGTTGGGCGAGTAAACGTCATTCCCGCGAAGCTTATCCCCACGAAGGCGGGGAGCGGGAATCCCGTAGCCCGTCATTCCCGCCCCCGCCTGAAGATTGCGGGGGCAGGCTCCGGTGGGAATCCCTCTGCTCAAGAGTCCGGAATCAACTCCACTGTGCCTTGATCGCGTCGAAGATATCCACGCCGTCGTGGACGAGCTCGACCAACTCGGGACTCCCGGTCCCGAGCCTAAGCTCTACGGCCCGCTTGATCTGTGCGTCCTGCCACACGGAACGATGAACGTATGGCCTGTCCACTCCCTCCTCGATCGCGTAGTGCTTGAGAATGGCCAAACCCAGGGAATCACACACCACCCTGTCGCGGGAGGCAAGAACAATCCCGGCGTTCACGGTCATGAGAGGGCCGTCCTGACTGCCCGAGCCCCAGAAACCGCCCGCAGGCCCGTTCTTCAGGGCAAGGGTTGTCGCGTCAATGACATTCATCGTGATGCGCGGCACGATGCGTCCAAGCTCGGCAACCTGGAAGCCCAGGTTCTCATCGTGAATATTCGACTCGATCCTGGAGCCTTCGCCGGCGAAAGGGAGTATGCCGACGAAGTTCTTGATGCAGGCGGTGAAGACCGCGTTGGAATGGGGACAGTCCTCGTGGTTCTTGAGTATGGGGACATTGATGAAGTGATCGTATTCAGGCGCCCGGGGATCCAGTGAGCGGGGGATTCGTTTTTCTCCCTGAATGTATCGCCATTCCGGGTCGTGGAAGCCCACATACTCCTCACCGTCCCAGCTCATGAATCTCGCACCTTCCTGACGGCACAGCTCCAGGTATCCCGAAATTCCTGCGAAGAGAAGCGTGGGCAGGCCCAGGCCGCTGGACTCGGCGATGGTGATATTCCTGCTGTCCGTGTGCTCGGCCACAGCCTGTATCACACCTCGCAGCACCTCGACGTTGGTGCACACATTGGGGAGCGGCCCGGTAAGGTTTGGCTTGATGACGACCTTGTCGCCACCCTTGATGTCACCCAACCCTCCCGCCAGATCGATCGCACGCCTGACGGTTGTCACGATATCCGATGCCCGTGCGATTCCCGCTGAGGCAGGGCTTCCGGGAGCAGGGTTCGCTATCCCACCCGTATCCGGATCTTCCGATCCGCAAGAGGAAGTGAAGGGTAGATGCAGACCCGCTGTTGTGATCGCCACGGCTTTCAGGAACTCGCGGCGGCTCATCGGCGGCAGCCCCATCCTCCTTCTCTTCTCCTTGAGTCGGAGAAGGTGCTTGTAAAGGTGTTCACTCATACGAGGAGCCTCCGTTATTTCACGCTGCCCTTTACATTCGGATATCGGTATTCGAGGTGATCATTGCTCGAGATCTGTGTCATGGTCCCGTCACCCAGGAAATAGGCGTTGATCCTGGCGGCGTGTGCCCAGATGATGAATGCCTCATCCGGATCCCAACTCGGATACCAGCTGACAATCGAAGGGTCGTACGGTGTGATTTCCACTTCGTTGTCGATCACCCGATTGACAGGGTCGAAATCGGCATAGGCAATCACCGCGGGCGAGTAGCTGTCCTTGATCAAGCCGTCGAGGCCGCCGTAACCTTCCACTTTCATGTAGGCAATTCTGCTTTCGCTCGGAGAGATCGTCATCTTGTGAAGGTAGGTATCCGCGAAAGGATAGTTGATGCGTTCATACATTGGCGTACCACCCACGCTGGGAGTCAGGAGCAGGTACTCCTGGACGATCTCCCGCCGTACGAGTATGCGGCCGTCGACCAGACTGCTGTAACCCATTTCAAACGCCGTGGGATCGGAAATGAGCTCTTCCTCTCCTACGTCGCTCTCCGGACTCGTCCAGTAGATGTTCATGCCGGTTGGTATGCTGATTCCCAGAAGCGTGACGCTGCCTTCGAATCGGGTGAAGGTGATTCTGTCGGATCCATCCCGTGTCCACATCGGATTGAAATCCATATAGTCGCCACTCGTCAGCTGCCTGACCCCGGTGCCGTCGGCATTCATGACGAATACCTGGGATTTCCAGTTGAAGACGTTCCCATCGCCGTAGCTCAGCGCTCGAAAGAACGTGATGAGCGAGCCGTCCGGCGAATAGGCCGGCTTGTACTCGTCCAGATCACTCGTGGTCATGTAGTGGATTTCCGAGGCAGTGGATTTGCTCTCCGCTATTCTCAAATCCACCGAAGCGATCCATTCGATCTCGGTGGAGTTGCTGAAGAGGGGATCTTCTGACGTTGAGCAACCGAAAAGGATCGGTACCAGGCAAGCCATGAGAAGACATACACGTGGAATAAGCCCTGACTTTCGCATTCGGCTTCTCCTGTCACAGGAGTCTGCTCCGACACGAAGAGAGGATATCGATGATCGCAGATGTGTGTCAAGAAAAGTGGCAGAATGCGACGACGATCAGAGCAATGCCAATACCGAAAAGGGAATCCGCCAAGATGTCAGTTGATGAAGACTCCTGCCCACGGAGACTCTCCTCTTGTGGCCATGGTGAAACGATTCGGGGCGGCCGAGGCTATGTCCCTGGTTTTCAAATACGAAGCTCCTCAAGGGGCCTGACCCAGGGCTTGTCGCCAAGTCATGTATCGCTACCTTGCCGTATGCGGTTTCCCGTCTGCAGCGGCTGACGAAGAACCATTCTTCATGTGGGCTCTCAAGAACCCCTGAATGGTGTCCGACGGTACGGCAAATCCAATCCCGTCCGCGCCACGCGCACCCAAGGTCACTACACCCAATACCCGCTTGGAAGCTAAATGGATCAACGGTCCGCCGCTACTGCCGGGATTGATGGCCGCATCGGTCTGGATGACCTTGATTCCGTCAATCAACCTTATGGAACTGACGATTCCCTGAGAGATGGAACGCTCCAAACCTTCTCCGAGAGGGGATCCAATGGCGATCACCTCATCACCGACGGAGGACCTGTGCTCATCGTCGCACGTACGGGTGGGTGTGCGCTCGTGCGAGCGATGTGCTGAGTTTGCCTGTTCCAGCCGGTAAGGCCCTGAGCAGCTGTGTTTCAATAGCTCCCCAGGACCTTGAGATAGTCGGTGTGCTCTTCGAGGCTGAGGAGAACCGTCTCGAACCCGGGGGATTCAACGTCCTCCTCCAAGTCTACATAGAACATATACTCCCAGGGCTTGCCCGGGATCGGTCGCGACTCGAGCTTGACCAGGTTGATTCCCCGATCGGCAAAGATCTTCAGGGGTCGATAAAGGGCCCCCGACTGGTTGACCGTCGAGAAGATGAGCGAAGACTTGCTCCGCGGTCCCTTCGGAAGGGGCTCCTTTCCGATCACTACGAAGCGGGTGAAGTTCCGCGGGTTGGTTTCGATCCCTTCTTCGATGATTTCCATGTCATGGATCTTCGCCTCCTCCCGGCTTCCGATGGCGGCATCCGTCGGCTTGCCTGCCTCCCGCACTAGGCGTACGGCCTTGGCCGTGTCTGTCACGGAAACCAGCGCCCACTCTTCGTGGTGGGGCTCCAGGAAAAGGCGGCACTGCTGAAAGACCTGCGGGTGGGAAAGGACCCTTTCGATTTGCTCCCTCTTCGTTCCGGGAATCCCGATGAGGTGATGCTTTACCCGCAAGGTGACTTCCCCCACGATCTTTAGATCATACTCGAGAAGGAAATCATAGTTCTCGTGAATGCTGCCCGTGAGTGAGTTCTCGAGGGGCAAGACTCCATAGTCCACCTCTCCGGTCTTCACAGCCTCGAAGATGGAGCGGAAGGAGGGCAAGGATGCCGTTGAGACCTTGTTGCCGAAGAACTGGTTGCAGGCCTTGTGGCTGAAGGTTCCTTCCATGCCCAGAAAGGCGGCTCGCTTCTTCTCTCGGCCGTTTTCCTCGCATGTCTCGTCCGAGCTGCCGGACTTCTTGTCATATGCGAAGTCGAGCTGCTTGCCTACCACGGGCGATATCACGTAGATGTCGCGCATGAGCTGTCCGAACTGCTTCGGGTACAGGCTCTGCGCGCCGTCCGAAAGGGCCTTGTCCGGATCGTGGTGGACCTCGATCATCAGGCCATCCGCGCCGGCGGCAACGGCGGACCTTGCCATGGGGGCGACCTTCTTTCTCATGCCGGTGGCATGGCTCGGGTCGACCACGATGGGCAGATGGCTCAGCTCCTTGACGATGGGGATGGCGGACAGATCCAGGGTGTTCCTCGTGTAGCGCTCGAAGGTTCGAATGCCCCGTTCGCACAGGATGACCTGGTCGTTGCCCTCGGAGAAGATGTATTCCGCAGACATGAGCCATTCTTCGATCGTGGCGGAGAGGCCTCTTTTCAGAAGGACCGGCTTGCCGATCCGGCCCACGCACTTCAGAAGCTCGAAGTTCTGCATGTTCCGCGCGCCGATCTGAACCACGTCGACGTACTTGTCCATGCTTTCCGCTTGATCCGTGGAGGTCATCTCCGTAACGACCGGAAGCCCGAATTCTTCCCTGATATCCGCAAGGATCTGCAGGCCTTCCACGCCCAGGCCCTGGAAGGAGTAGGGCGAAGTCCTGGGCTTGAAGGCCCCTCCGCGGAACATGACAGCGCCGTATTTTCTGACTTCCGCGGCAGTGGTGAAGGCCTGCTCCCTGTTTTCCACGGCGCAGGGGCCCGCGACGACTACGATCCGATCGCCCCCGATCTCCACGTCCCGCACCCTGACGACCGTGTCTTCCGGGTGCATCTGCCGGCTCACCAGCTTGAACGATGTGGAGATGGGGATGACCCGCTCGACGCCGGGCAGGTCCTGGAAGAAGTCCACGTCCTTTTCCGCCTTCCCTGCGGCGCCTACCACTCCAAGCTGGTAGGTCGAGATCTCGCGGACGATACAGCCATGATCTTCGAGACTGCTGTCGAGACGGCCTTTCTCCTCCCTTGTGATCCCTTCCTGCAGTACCAGTATCATTTCTCCATCTCCTCTGTTGAGGGTGACCTTCGGCACCCTCGATTGGGGTGAACACCCCGACCCCAGAAAAAAAAGGCCCCGAGAGACTGTCTCTCGGGGCCTTCTGTAGTTCTTGTATGATAAAACCCCGAGTAGACATGCCTCTCGTCTACCCGGGGTCGTTTGCTTAGGGCTTATGCGACCGGGTAGACGCTTCTAAAATAGAAGCGCCAGAAATAATAGTTTGTTGGTCTTCGGTCGGTCTGCATGAGCTTCTGTCCTCGGTTGACTTAACCCCTATGTATACACTCCTCTGTTTCGATTGTCAAGTCGCCGGTCTGGAATCCACCACATTTCACGGAATCTCAGTTTTCCGGCCCCCCTTTTGCCACCGGTATCTTAAGAACCTGCCCTGCGTAGAGCTGGGACGGATGGGTGATCCCATTGGCCCGGGCAATCTGTTCCCAGTGTACCTCGTAGGCGAGCCCGATCCGGTAGAGATTCTCGCCCGGCCGCACCCTGTGCTTGACCTCGGCTACGGGAAGTGCCTCTTCCTCCACGTCAGAGAATTCCGGGATCCTCAATTTCTGGCCCACGTAGATGGTTCCCGGCGGCTCTACGTCGTTGTGCTTTGCCAGATCCAGCCATGAAATACCGTAGTCCTGCCCGATTTGGGTCAGGCTCTCACCTCGCTGCACGACATGCACCGTTTTGTCTGCCGGTTCATCCGCCATGGCCTCCGGCACCTCGGGCGCACGTGTGTCTTCTGCCGCGGCGAGGGTTTTGCCCGATTCAACCATCGGTGTCGGATCGGCGGCAACTGTTTTATCGACGACCGGCTCGTCTTGTTGCTCTTCGCTCTGGGGCGGAGCCTTGGAGACGGGCCCTTGGGCCGGCGTTTCTTCTTTGGCAGGTTCCGGTTGCTTCTTCTGAGCCGGCTCGTCAGGGGGAGCGGGTGCCTTGGCCACATCGACGGGCTTGTCCTCTTGTGTGCTCTTGTTGATGACCAGCACCTGTCCCGGCATGATGGAATCGTCCGGCTTGAGGGCATTCCAGAGACGTAGTTGATCCTCGGAGACACTGAACTTCTCGCTGATTCCGGTCAGATCCTCTCCGTCTTTTGCGCGGTAGTAGATCTTGTATTTTCTCGCCAGATTGTCCGGGCCACCCTCCTGCTCTCCGGTCGCCTCGGCTTCGATCGGTGATTCCGGGGCGAGTGAGGCGGTTTCTCCTCCTGGTCTCGACCGATCGGCCCTCACGAGGAGCTCGTCCAATCCTTCCAGCAGCAGCTTGTTCTCCTGGCCAACCTGTGCCAGCGTGTCCTGGATCCCCTGCAGCTTTCCCCTGAGCTGATGAGCGCTGAACACAAGAACGCTGCACAGTATGAGCGCCGCCGCCCAGACAGAAAGGGTCGCATGGTTCGGGATAGGTTTGCCCTCCTTCGGTTTTTCCTTGGAAAAGCCCCGATACAAGTCGGTGATTTCGGATTCACCTGAAGCTCTGGCACCCGTCCGGTCTTCCAGTCCGTTCTGCTTGTCTGCCGGCATGGTCGAGCCACCTTTACATTGGAGTGCTTAGGGGAATGCTCTATCTGTCCAAGATACTATGGGCCGTGATGCGATCCGTCAAGCAGAAATTATAGAAACCAGCAGATGATTATAACAGACCCGGGGGGGGCGCGCCTCCCTTTCCTGCGCCGGGCGATTCCGGTAGAGTAGGGCGCTGCCCGGTACGGGTCTGAAGGGAAATCGTAATAGAACGAGGAGGGTCCGCTTTGAGAATACTCCTTTCGCTGACACAGGACGATTTCAAGGAGATGAGGGCGGGTGTGGCCGCCATCGTAGAAACCCTGGGGTGGGCAGAGGGGGCCCGGGCCATGGCCTATGCCACACGGAGACAATCGGCAGCGATCCTGCGAGGGGAGGGGCTCTATCCGGAAAAGGGGAAACAGCGCGTCTGGTTCAAGCTGCAGTTTATGAAGCTAGTGTATGACTACTTGTGTGATCGAAGACCGGAGCAGGCCGAAGATCTCTTTGTCTCGATCGCCAGAGCCCCTACGCTCCAGTTCATCGGAAATCTCATTCCCCCTTCGAATCGATTGACCCGGGATTATGTGGTGAATGATCTCTACAGGGAGATGATCCCGAAGGATGCCAATATTGTGGCAGAGGCGTGTCCTGCCAAGGGAAACTCGGGCTCCATGCGGGTCACGCGATGCTTCATCAATGAGGTGTCTCGGGAGATAGGCCTCCATCCCCTGGCGGACAAGCTGTGCTACGGCGACTACATCTTCTGGGAGAGCTATCACCCGAACGTCTCTTTTTCGCGCACCCAGACGCTGGTCGACGGAGACCCGATCTGCGACCACACGGTTACCTGGACCGAATGAGACCGGGGACGGAAGGGGTCAGGCCGTAACTATCAACCCTAGCTGCCGAAACGCCGACAAGAAACCAGCCGGCTAGGGTTGATAGTTGCGGCCTGACCCCAAATCGTTCCACTCCGCTAGGTCATGAGCGGCGCCAGCACGGCCCGGTCGAAGCGAACCTCGTTCCGCTGGATTCGGTCGCCACGTACCAGGACGAAATCCATTCCGTCCGTCTCGACGGTAACATCCGAGCCCGGCTTGCGGAAGGTGGCATGCCACAAGACGGCAGCGCCCTCCTGGTCGGCAAGAGGGAATGCCTCGCGAAGCGTCCAGGTCATCTCCCACCGGCCAAAGAGCTTGCTGAGATACCGGCGCATCGCATCCGGGCCCTGCACCTCTCCCCGGGTGTTCGGGTCGATGTAGACCATGTCGTCGGTGTAGCAGTCCACCACAGCCTCCACATCCTGCTCGCTCCAGGTGACCATGATCCTCTCGGCCAGTTCGGTCGCCTTTGCCTTATCCATGGTTGTCTCCTTTCTTGTTCTTCCTGATTCTTTTCCAGCCCAGATTCCAGATTCTCGCGAATTCTTTCTCCATGAACCGTTTCTCGATGAATGAGGAGAGGAACCAGGCTCCATGAGGCGTGATGTATTCGAACCCTTCTACAATCGTTCTGCCATTCTCCGAAGAGAAATTGACTTCTCCTACCCCTCTCCAGAATCCACCGAAGATCCAGCGAACGCTCTCATGGTGATTGCACTCGACGTTCTTGGCCAGCAGGGGGAACGGAACCTTTTTCAGCGGGATCGCATGCCAGTCATCCTTGAGGAGTCGGGTAGGTTTGACCGCTCCGTACAGCTTTGCCCATTCAGAAGGCGACCTGAAGTAGGGGAATATGTCGCTTATGGGCAAATCGAATTCTTCTCTGAAATGTAGATACATGTGATTTCCTCCTGCTCACTTCCCTGGTTGCGACCCGAGGCTTGACCAGACGGCTCGCGCCAGCGCACCGGCAGCCTTTGCCGGGTCGGTCTCGGTTCGGCCGGTCAGCCAGAGCCGGGCGAACTCGTGGCAGGATCCGATGATCATGGGCAGATAAAGGTCCCGGGGTAGACGCTTGATTTTCCCCCTTTCAACAAAGGGGTCGATCCAGGCGAAGACTTTCTCCATGAAAGCCTGGTTCTGCTCAACGATCAGCGGTTCCGTCGTGGCGACCGACTCCGTGTGCCTCATTTGGAACAGATAGCGGGCCCAGACCGTATGCTCAGTCACCCAGCTCAAGTGGTAGCGAACGATCGCGGTCAAACCGCTTCGGGCCTTTCTGTGGCGCTTGAGCTCCGCCAGAAGGCCTTGCTGATAGCTGCGCAGGCCCTCCAGATAAAGGGCCGCTGCGAGCTGCTCCTTGTTCGTGAAGTGATGATAAAGGCTGCCCGTGCTTGCCCCCGAACGACGACGGATATCGTCCATGGTGGTCTGGTCGAACCCGGACTCGGAAAAACACGCAAGGGTCGCCTCCAGGATCTGCTGCCGTCTCTTCGGTGACCGTGCCTGCTGAAAAGCGCGTTCCTTCATTCCCGCCTCCTATTTCCGAACTATTTTCTAGAAGTATATTCTAGAAAAGAGTTCTTGTCAAGCTCGAAATCTACCCGCCCGTTCTGCTCGCCCCGAAGACGCCGGACCTTGTATCCTTCCTGAGATTGTGCTGCACCCTTTCCCCATGCTTCGACATCGGAACAATGGAGGGTAAAGAGCGAGGGAGACTCCGGATGAATGCCATGATGGAAATCGCCTCGACAACGTGGGTCTTGTGCGCCTTCTTACTCTTTGGCGCGGGCTTTCTTGTGAAGGGTCTTCGAGTTGCCTGGCAGGCCAGACAGGTTCATGTAGGAAAGGCGAAGCAGGTGAGGCAGCTCATCTGTGTGGGCCGTGGATTTCGTTGCTTCGTCGTCGGCCTAGGTCTGATCGGTTTCGCCGCGGGCGTCCACTTCGAGAAACAAGTCCTGATCGTTCTTGCCGTCGCCATCGGCCTCGAGGAGCTCTACGAGGCCACCCTTCTCGTCGGCCTCCTCCGATACGCTGAGCGATTGGAGGCAAGACATCCCGATCCCATGACCTTCGGTTTGGGATAAAAGCAAGCGAACGAAATCTTCTTTTCACCCACCAGAGCACATGCAGCGATACCTTGATCGTTCAAGACACAGTCGTCGCCATCGATATCTTGAATGCTTCAGGGCCCGTTATTCTAATGATGTTTTGTTTCTCAGATGTGGATTTCACATCTGTAATGCATCTCCGGCGACCTTCAATCCGGAAAAGACAGGCGCGCTGGTGAATGATTCAATAAAGGTCTTTCCCGCTATCACCCTACAGACTTCAGATTCCACCGGAAAACGCTACAACGCTCGGATGGTTTTGCCATTGGCACACATTCGAGATTTGTTGTATCCTGATCCCCTGTGAGATCGGAAATCCCCAGCTTGGAACTCACCGTGAAATGATGTGGGCGTCGGGACACTTGAACTTAAGCGGAATCATGCGGCCGGATGCCACTCAGACCTACCTAGGAACTGCGATATACTCCCTCGTAGACTTTATTCCAAAATACTACATCGCCCGTTGGCGGATCGGACAAGGAATTTGTTCTCAATGCGGTAGAATACGTAGAAGAACTTGAAGGGAGTTAACCGTTGCCCCAGGAGACTGAACGTGGAAATCGGTTCCTCACACGCATCGGGCCGGTATTTCGAAAGCTGAAAGATGCTGGCCGCGACCTCTTGCCTGTCATACTGGTCATCACCGTCTTTCAGCTTGTTGTACTTCGGCAGCCATTTCCGGAGCTCCTTGAGGTGCTCATAGGCGCGGTCCTGGTGATAGTCGGTCTCATGCTGTTCGTCCAGGGCCTCGAAATGGGCCTGTTCCCCATCGGGGAGACGCTGGCCGTTGCCTTTGCTCAAAAAGGGAGCCTGGTCTGGCTGTTGATCTTTGGATTCGGCATAGGGTTTTCCACCACCGTGGCCGAGCCAGCCCTGATTGCCATCACCCAGGAAGCAGCAGAAGTGGCAGCTCAAGGGAACATTATTTCACCCGGGGAAAGCGCCCGGACCTCCTATGCCATGGGCCTGCGTCTTACTGTGGCGGTTTCGGTAGGGCTGGCTATCGCTATCGGCATAATACGCATCCTGCGCGGCTGGCCCGTCCATTATCTGATGATCGCTGGCTATATGATCGTCATCTTGATGACTCTAATAGCCCCCAAGGAAATCGTGGGTATCGCCTATGACTCCGGAGGCGTCACCACTTCCACAGTGACGGTGCCTCTTGTCACTGCCTTGGGAGTAGGGCTTGCTTCCTCTGTCCGGGGACGTAGCCCCATGGTGGACGGCTTTGGCATGATTGCCCTTGCCTCCCTGTTTCCCATGATTTTTGTACTGGGCTTTGGCATGATATTTTTCGGCGTTGAATTCGTATGGTAAATGAATATGCTGTTTGAGATTGCACAGACATTTGTCGCTACTTGCAGGGATGTTTCTCCGGTTTTGGCGCTCATCGTGGGTTTCCAGATTATCCTACTGCGCCAACCCATCCCCCACTTGCGCCAGGTGGTTGTGGGCTTCGGATACGTGCTGATAGGGCTCACACTGTTTCTGGTTGGACTGGAGAAAGCGCTTTTTCCGTTGGGAAAGATCATGGCCCAGCAACTTTCAGCCCCGGAGTTCGTTTTCGGAAGCGAGATGGCACCTGCTCATCCGGAATGGCAGGCTTACACCTGGGTCTACGTCTTTGCAGCATTCATCGGTTTTTCCACCACCATTGCAGAACCTGCGCTCATTGCTGTTGCCTATAAAGCGAATCAGGTCTCCGCGGGTACGATCAGCCAATGGGGTTTGCGGCTTGTCGTTGCCTTTGGCGTAGCGATCGGAATTGCATTAGGCACATTCCGAATCGTTACGGGGACTCCCCTTTTCTTGTATATCGCAGCGGGGTATCTGATCGTGGTGGTACAGACTATCTTTGCTCGAAAAACCATCATCCCCCTTGCATACGATTCCGGAGGGGTAACCACGTCCACAGTAACCGTTCCAATCGTCGCGGCCTTGGGCCTGGGCCTCTCTGCAACCATACCGGGACGCAACCCGGCCCTGGACGGTTTTGGCCTGATCGCGTTCGCAAGTTTGTTCCCAATCATAACCGTGATGGGTTATGCCCAGATTGTTGAATTGTGGGCAACAATCCGTTTGAAATTCCAGAAGGAGAGATGACATGCGATTCAAGTTAATCATTACAACATTGAAACCGAATTTGACGGACCGCGTGGTAGATGCGGCAAAGAAGGCAGGCGGCACCGGCGCCACCATTATTCCGGCGCGGGGCACAGGCATACATGAGGCGAAGACGTTCTTCAGCCTGACGCTCGAGGCACAAACGGACTTGGTCATGTTCCTGTTGGAAGAACACACGGTGGAGGCGGTTATGAAAGAAATCTCCGAAGCAGGGCACTTCAAGGAGCCTGGCACCGGTATCGCTTTCGTATTGCCGGTGGACCAGGTGGCTGGCCTGGAAAGCCAGATGGAACGCTTCAAGGAGGAGGTTCGAGAAGAGTACTTCTGAACCTCTTGATGCGGAGACGTGGATCCGGACCCCGGATTTCAGGACAGGCGAATCTTCTGAAAAATGCTCGACAGGAAGAATCCTCCAGACGGGCAGGAAGGACAAAAAAATGAAAGCCAAAACCGAAATTGTCCAAGCCAAGGATGTTATGCGCCGGAATGTGGCGACCATAGATGGTATGGCCACAGTCCGCGAGGCCATCGAAAAGATGCGATCAGAAAACGTCACCTCCTTGATTGTGAACAAACGCGATGCGAGGGACGCCTGGGCCATTGTTACCATCACAGATCTGGTGCGGGAAATCATAGCTACCGGACGTTCCCCGGATGATGCCCACGTCTACGAGATCATGACAAAACCGGTCTGTACAGTGCCTCCCGACATGGATATTCGTTATGTGGCGCGGCTTCTGTATCGAATAGGCGTGAGGAGAGTACCTGTGGAAGCCCAGGGAGAACTGCTGGGCATGCTATCGCTGTCAGACCTCGTGTTAAGAACAGGTGTTCTGTAACACTCCCCCTTTGCATTGTATTCACCAAAGAGGGTTGTATCCCAGGGGCCTTACTACGGGGCTTTACTGCGGGTTGACCCTCGAGCAAATGTGGATTAGAAGAGCTGTATTGATCCACATTGCCCAGGAGCCCTGCCATGGCCTATCAGGATGTTCTCTACGAAGTGGAAAAGGGTGTCGCGAAGATCGTCATCAACCGGCCCGACGCCCTGAATGCCCTCACACCGAGTCTCCTTTCCGAGCTTCACACTGCAGTCGATGAGGCGGGCAAGGATGACCAGGTGGGCGTCATCGTGCTGACGGGCGCCGGACGTGCCTTTTGTGCCGGTGTGGACTTGAAGGCCCTCGACAAACCGGCAGGCGCCGACGTCGGGGATGATCTGAACAACGCCGCCCGGGACCTGCAGAGCGCCATCGAGGATGTTCCCAAACCCGTCATCGGCATGGTCAATGGATTCTGCCTCACGGGCGGGTTGGAGCTGGCCCTGGCCTGCGATTTCATCGTTGCTGCCGACGAGGCAAAATTCGGAGATACCCACACTCGCTGGGGGCTCCGTTGCACCTGGGGAATGAGCCGGCGCCTGCCGGAGCGTGTGGGAGACGCCAAAGCCCGCGAGCTGACCTATACCGCAGAGATGATTTCCGGCAGTGAGGCGGCACGCATCGGCCTTGCCAACAAATCCGTACCCGTTTCGGACTTGGAGAGGACCGTAAAGGAGATCGCCGAAAAGATCGTCGGGAACAGTGCGGATGCGGTGGCCGCCCACAAGGCCCTGTACACCCAGAGCCGCAAAGAGAGAATGGAGAAAGGGCTCGAACGGGAATACACCACCATGCCCGAAATCAGCGACACCCTGGAAAGACTGGGCGGATTCGCCAAGAAGGGTTGAAGAAGGGTGAACATGGTACTGTAAGCGGGTTGTCCTCCGGCAGTCGAACCTGCCTCTAGCGCAAACCCAGCTTTTTCATGCGGTGATACAGGGTGGCCCTGTCCATACCGAGGACGTCGGCGGCGCCGCCGCTGCCGGCGATCCGGTTTCCGGTCTTCTCCAGCACGTAACGGATGTAGCGCCGCTGCAGATCGTCCATGGTCGGGCAATCCTCGAAAGAATGGTCCGCCTCCGACCGTGGATCCGCAGGAAGATTCAGGGCGAGCCGCTCACCGTCCGACAGGAGGACGGCCCGCTCCATCACATTCCTCAGCTCTCGAACGTTTCCGGGCCAGTCGTAAGCGGAGAGTTCCGCCTCCTCGGCAGGCGTCAGAGCCAGTTGCGGACGGTTGAATCTCTTTGCGTACAGGGCGAGGAAGTGGCGGGCCAGCAGGACCACGTCCTGTGCCCTCCTCCTGAGGGGAGGGATCTCGAGTGGCACCACGTTGAGGCGGTAATACAGGTCCTGGCGGAATCGTCCAGCCGCGACCTCTTCCGAAAGGTTCCGGTTCGTTGCGGCCACCAGTCGGAAATCGGATTTCAGGATCCGGTTGGAGCCGATCCTTTGATAGGTCTTCTGCTCGAGGACCCTGAGAAGCTTGCCCTGGATCGAAAGGGGAAGCTCGCCCACCTCGTCCAAGAAGAGGGTGCCCCGGTGGGCCAGCTCGACACGTCCGCTCTTCTGCCGGTCCGCGCCGGTGAAGGCTCCCTTTTCGTGGCCGAACATCTCGCTCTCCAGGAGGGTCTCCGGGATGGTCGGGGTATCGATGATCACATAGGGGCCGTTCCTGCGGCCGCTTTTCTTGTGGATTCGTCGTGCCAGGAGTTCCTTTCCCACTCCCGTTTCTCCGGAGAGCAGAACGATGGCGTCCGACTCGGCAATCTGGTCTGCCTGGGAGAGCACGGTCGTCATTGCTCGGCTTTGGGCCAGGATCGCATCCTCTTCCAACGGCTCTGCCTGCACCGCCTTCTCCGTGGCCTCACGGGTCTTCTCTTCCAGGAGCTGGCCGTACTCCCATATGCGGTCGATGAAGAGGCTGACTTGCCGAACCAGCCTCAGCAACAGCGGGCCGTCCAGGAAGTCAAAGCAGTCATCCAGATACGAGTTGTCGTGGTAGAGAACACCTCGAAGCTGGCCACCCACTTCGACGGGCAGGCAGATGATGGCCAGGACGGTCTGCCCCTGTGTGCCGGATTCGGTCGTATTCGGGCGAATGAGCAAGGGCCGTTGTTCCCGGAGGGATTTGAACACCAGCGCCAGGCTGGAGCGGAAGCTTTCCGAAGCGATTTCCTTGTCGGTCAGATTGATTCCGGCGCGAAGGGTTGGGGCCCGATCCGGCCTGCCGCTGGGAAACCAGAGCAATGCGCCCCTCTCCGCTCCGAGGAAGCGGTTGGTGGCCGCCACGGCGCGACGGAGAATCTCGTTCAAGTCAGGGCTCGGAATGAAATCCTCCATCATGTCGAGGAATCTCTGGAAGACCGTCTCGCGAGGATCCGAGCCGTCTTCCACTCCTCGGAGTTCCGGGGCTTCGAGCAGGTATCTCAAGTCATCCGGGAAGAACTCCTCGGCGTATCCTGAAAGGCCCTGCCAGGCCTTCCGGGCCAATCCGCGAGCCCGCTCTCGTTCCCCGGTTCCGAGGGCCAGCCGGGCCATCTCGAGCCGTGTCTTGGCAAGCTGCACCGGGTCCCCTGAATGATCCAGATGTCTTTCGCTCTTCCGCAAATGTTCCAGAATATGAAGAGGGTCCTCTCCCTTTGCTATGCCTTCCCTGGCTTGGAGTCGCAAAACGACCCCGCGCAGGTGGATGTTCGGATCCTTGAGAATTCGCTCGGCCTGTGAATCGAAGCTGAATTCCGGGATCTGCTCATAGCCCAGTCGCTCCAGATCGAAAAGCATTTCGAGGACCCAGGGTGATCCATAGAGCCGAACGATCCCGGTGTGGGCCCCCTCTTCCTGTACCAGTGCGAAAGTGTCTCGCGCTTCACGGAGGCGGCCTTCGAGGAAATGATGGTAGGCAAGAGCCCCTCTTGCCCAGTATAGGGCGAGCGCGTTGCTGCTCTGGGCGGCATCCTGGAGTGCGCAGTAGGTGTGAACCAGGGCGTCCCGCTTCTTCCTGACCATGAGCAGGATGTTGGCCAGCAGCGCCCTGAAATTCGTCGCCAGGCCCTGCAGGCCATCCCTTTGAGCGGTGCGCCAGTGATTGTCCAGGGTCCCGATCGCCTCGTGAAAACGCCCGAGGTAGGCGGCGCAGAAGCTCATCAAGGCAGGCGCGAGCGGATTGCGCAGCCTCTTCTCCTGTGTTTCGGCCCAGACAGCCGCCCTTTCGAAGTGTTCCCAGGCTTCTCGAAACTGCCCCTGCATGAAACAGAGGAGCCCCAGGAACTCGGCTGACTGAGACAGGATCTCCTCGTCGCCCAATTCCTCGACGGCAGCCTGTCCGGACCGAAGGGCCTTCAGGGCTTCTTCGCGACGATCGGCCAGATAGAAGAAGCGGCCCAGATGGAGCTCGATCAGTGCCCGGGACCGCCGGTCACCCAGCCGGTCCACGCAATCCTTGGCCATCTCGAGGAGTGGGGGAAGCTCTGGGAATCCCTTGCCGAGAGCGAACGAGACGTGGGAGAGTTCGAGAGTCGAAGCGACGCTTGCGGCAAGGGCCGGTTCCGATCCCTCGCACTGACCGTATTGTTCGATCGCCTCCCTGAAGCATTCCATCGCGGTGTCATAGTCGCGGGCGCGCAAGGCTTCGTGCGCCATCGCCTCTTCAAACCTGCCGGCCTCCTCGTGCTGCCCGGCCCGTGCAAGGAGCCTGGCGGATGTAGCGGGCTCGATCCGACCAAGCAAATTCGCTTCCCTTAGCCCCTCGACCAGGGACGCGATTTGTTCCGGAGTATTGATTTCCTTCAACCGGGTCCGCGTTGCCGACGGAATGTCCTGTGCCAGACAGAAGACGTCTCCGTCCGTCTTCCGGATGAGCCCTTGTGCCTCGGCCCTGTTCAGCAGATCGAAGAGAGGGCCCGGCAAGAGGGGAGCGAGCGTGCCTGCAACCTCGATCGGGACGGGCTCACCCAAGGCTTCGAGTACAGCGAGAAATCCCCATTGATCGTCCGTGAATGGCGGCAGCAGCTCGGCTGACATCGCCTTTTCCTCCCCGGCTCAAGGCTGCTTCCATGCTAACCGGCCTCGGTTTCCAATGTCAAAGCCCATGTTCATATACGAACACAAGTCTGGTGAAATATGAACAAAGCCGGGCTGCCGATTCGTCCCATCCAACTGTAACTCTTTGCGGGCGTTGAGAATTCGGGGATCGCCTCACCTGGCATCCGAATTGCTCTACCAAACAGCGACCAAAGCCCCTGCGCCGACAAAGGTTGCAGCAACCTTTGTTTCTCATCACGCCCTTTCTCGAGGCCCGGATAGCGTGCCCTACACCAAAGATCATCCGTGTGCACCGGCGAACGATTTCGCCCTACTCACAAATGCGATAGTCAGCGGTTTGAACCCACGTTTAACCACCAGAAAGAAGGAGGGGTCCTGATGCCGAGCATTCACAGCAAGGAGTTTCCTTGGCAGTCCGACTCGGACAAGAACCGTCGAGACCATGTCGTGGAGATGGGCAAGCTCATGATGAACGCGGCCCATACGGCTCCGATCACGGGCGGTGTCGACCATCTGGAGACGGAGCTGATCTGGGGAGAGAAAGAACTCAATGAGATCGCGGACAAGATGGACGAGCTGTCCTATCTGCCGGAGAGCAAGCGCACCGACGAGATGTTCCGCACCGAGGGGCAGATGATCCGTGAGTCGGACTGTGTTCTCACTCTGGGCAGCTTCCGTGCGAGGAACATGCCCTTCGACGCGAACTGCGGCATGTGCGGAGGCCCTCCGGGCTGCACCTTTGTCTACTCCAGACGCAGAACAGGAGGGGGACAAATCGATCCTTCGGACCGGAGCCTGTGCACGACCTCGATCGACGGCCCCCTGTGCCAGATGTACGTGCACAATCTTGGCTACGGTGTCGGGTCCGCCCTGTGGATGGCCAAGACGCTGCTCGTGGATGCAAGGCCCTTCATGACCGTCGGCCTCGCAGCGAGCAAGCTCGGTTACTGCAAGAATTCCGCGTTCGTGGTGGGCGTCGCGGCCACTGCGACGGCGAAGAACCCGTACGTGGATGTTCCGTACAACTATCATCTGGTCAACATGCGCAAGATCGTGGAGTCGGTCCATCAGGCCTTCATCATCCCCAGGCAGTTCGGCGTGGACTACCGGCTGATTCCGCAGAAGAAGGCGGCCAAGCAAGCCGTGGCGGCCGAGGCGGCGGCGACCATCGGCGGGAAGAAGGGGGATAAGAAGGGTTGAGCGAAAGACGAGGACGAAAAAAGCCTACGACTCACTCGGGGAGGATATCGATATGACCATGATGGACGGACGGGCCTTTGCCCAGGAAAAGCTGATGGACAATGCGGCACTCGTGCTGAACGCATATTACAAGGCTCCGCTGACGACGAGCCGGTTGAATCACAAAGCCATGATCGTCACGGGCGAGGAAATGAAGCCCCTATTGGATGTCATCGAGGTGTTGGCAGAAAAGGTGGGTGGCCACGAGGCCACGCAGAACATGTTTGCGCCCCTTTACATGGACTACCTCGCCTACCGGGTGGCCATCGACGAGGGGATGTCGCCCGCGCTCCTTCTGTTGGGTGCGGATCTCGCGAAGGCGGATCTGGGTTGGGACTGCGGTGCCTGCGGTTTCGCCACCTGCGGGGAGCTGACCCGGCATTTCAAAAAGAACAGCGGCATGGGAAGGATGATGGTGGGGCCTTCGTGCGCATGGAAATCCCTGGACTGGGGGATCGCCTGCGACTACGCGTGCGCTGCTGCGTGGGAGCTCAACATGGAGAACCGGATCGAAGGGACCTACGGGTTGCTCGCCTACGCCTTGGGGTACATGGATGACGTGTCGGCCGTGATGGCGTTGCCTCTCGGACCCGTGACCGAATTCTGGTACTACAACCGCCCGACCATGGGCAAGGTGATCACGCCGGAGGCGCAGGCCGCACTGCTACGCAACAACGTTGCGGTCCACTGGGAAATGTTCGCCGGGGATCTGAAGCCCCCCATGAAGGGCGAGGGTGAGTGGTGGACCCGGCCGCCCGAGTACGGGAGCATCGGCCCGGACCCCGAGTATACCGAATTCCAGCAGAGGAACTCCGGCTTGATGCTCGAGGCCGTCATGGAAGTCCGGCCCAAGGTGGAGGAGTTGAAGAAAAGGTGGACCGCGAAGAAGTAGTCGAGCATTGCACGATTCGAAAGGAGATGCAGCGTGTTCAAGGAGACGATCGCCCTCGTTACGGGTGCGGCATCCGGAATCGGTCTCGAGATCGCCAGGCAGTTCGTGGAGGAAGGTGCGACCGTTGTAGGTGTCGACTGGAACGAGGAGAACCTTCAGGCAACGGACGAAAGCCTCGGAGACCGGTTCATCGCAAGACTGTGCGACGTCAGGAAGGCGGACCAGATACGCGATCTGTGCAAGTACATAGGGGATGAATTCGGGCGGCTGGACGTCCTGGTCAACAACGCCGGAACGGGCATTCTCCAGGATCCCGAAGAGATCGGGGAAATGGAATTCCTCTTCAACTACGACATCCTGCTCAAGGGTCCCGTCCTTTTGGTGAAGGACCTCGCTCCCATGCTCCGAAAATCCGCGAACCCCTCGGTCATCAACATGGCCTCTGTTGCGGCGCGAATCAACGCAGCGAAACACGTCTTGTACGCAACCGCCAAGGCCGCCCTCGAGAGATACACCCAGCACCTGACGCGGGATCTTCCCGGCATCCGGTTCAACTGCATCCTTCCCGGGGTGATCGAGACGCCACTCCTGAATAACTACGGAGAGGAGAATGTTCCGGCCATACTCGAGCTGGTGGCGGGCAGGGTCCCGTGTGGACGAGCGGGCAAGGCCGAGGACATCGCCAACTGCGTGCTCTTCCTCTGTTCGGACAAGGCGACCTATATCAACGGCGCATCCATCGTGATCGACGGAGGACTCATGCAGGCCGGAGACTTTGGCTTATAGGAGGTACGAATGAAATATTTCACAGAGGACGAGCTTCTCAAAGAGAGCCGGCCCCTGGCGGACCTTGCCCTGGAGGCTCTCGAGGCGGGAAAGGTGAAGAACCTTTACTACCTCTTGAACGAAATGAACCAGGGCCATGCAGGACTCTGCGGACTGGGGCTTCAGTGGCTCCCGAGGATGTTCGGCAGGATCCGGAACGATTTCGGTGAGGACGTCCTGGACGGGATGCTCGGGAAATCCTGCTCTTATCTGATGGAGCCGTACGTTGAGGAATTCTCGGGCGGAGATGAAAAGGGTGTGATTACGCAGATCATCCAGATGTGGATGTACCAGCACAGCGCACACATCGTTCCCATTGCAGAAAACGATGACGAGGTCGCCTTTTCTCTGACCCCCTGCGGTTCGGGTGGGAGGTTTCTGCTCGCGGGCTGGCCTGACACGACACCGGAAATCTTCCGTCCATGCTCGGACGGCACACCGATCTTCTGCCGTGGGTGCAAGGCCCTGCAGAAGGCCTTCAATGCGGCGTGCGGCGCGGAAGTGTGGACCACGGAAATCAATGAGGATCTTCTCGGCGGTTGCACGATGCGCTTCTCGAAACAGAAGAGCAAGGGACAGAAGCTCTTCGAGCCTCTCGAGCTCTATCAGGTAGTCAAGTCACGTTGTCAGCAGGCGATCGAAAGGATCCGGGAAGGGGATTTCAATGTCCGGGACCTCATCAAGGATCAGCACCGAGAGTGGCTGCCTTACCACGATCTGATGATCACCTATGCGGTGTGCATCCAGGCAGAGATCTACCGGCAAAAGGGCTCGGACTACCTTGATGATTTTCTCAAAGAGACCTATGACACGGGCTTCGCCATGTTTTATCCGGTCTACGACGCACTGGATGATCTGGGCCTGCTCCGGATGTTCGTCCAGCTCTGGCACTACCATCAGGCTACGTTCCGGGTCGAGGAGGAGGAGGATCGGTTTGCCTTCATACTGGATCCCTGCGGCAGCGGTGGGCGGATGTACCGGGCGGATATGCACAAGGGGAGGTTCGAGTACGGTAAGGGCATGCCCTGTCTGATGAAGGAGCCGGCAAACATCAACTTCAACCGGAAGGACTACCCGGTCTATTGCACTCACTGTGCCTCGAGCAACCGCGACCAGTTCGATGGGAAACCTTTCACTTTCGTGATCGACGGTCACGCAATGAAGGACCCGAAGTCGCCCTGCGTCCAGTATCTGTACAAGAAAGCGGCCAGGAGGGAGGTTTCGACCGAGATGCTGGCGCAAGTGGGAAAGACCGAGGTCGCCCCTCGGTAGCGAGGGAGGAGGACGAACAGCATGAAACAGGTGAGAACCGGCTACGGCGCGGACGAGATTCCGATCCGGGAGGGATGCTTCGTCTTCCCGGACAACGAACAGAGTCGGCCGCGTCTGATCGGTACCCAATGTAGAAAGTGCGGTGACGTTGTCTTTCCGAAACGGAAACTCTGCACACTATGCGAGTCGGATGAGCTGATGGAAGAGGTCTTCATCGGCGAGAAGGGCACCTTGTACACCTACACCATCGTGAGGGCCGGATACCCGAACTTCGAGACGCCCTACATCCTCGGGATCGTGGAGCTTCCCGACGGAAAGGATCTGCGGGTGCTCGCCCAGATCGAGGATTGCCCCCTCGATCAGGTTCGAATCGGTATGCCCCTGGAGTTGACGATCGGCAAGATCAAGACGGATACGAGGACCGGCAAGACCGTGGTGGGGCACAAGTACAGGCCCGTCGAGTAGCAGGGAATGCTCCCCGGGCATGGGAGAGGAGCCATGAGAAAGACAGCAATCGTTGGTGCGGGCATGATCCGGTTCGGGAAATACCCGGACCGATTCATCGAGGACATGGGGGCAGAGGCCGCCCTGAACGCGCTGCGCCACGCG
>JANQFG010000241.1 GCA_028277985.1 bacterium
TGAGTTCCAGCCGGGCCATTTCCAGCCGGGTCTTTCCGAGTTCTACGGGGTCTCCCGAACGGACGAGGTTGCCCTCACTCGCCTCGAGATAGGATTGGATCTGCTCGCTCTGCTCACCTCCGGCCCTGGCCCGCAGACCTTCGAGTCGCAGCGCGACGCCTCGAAGGTGAATGCTGGGATCCTTGAGAGCCTTCTCGCACTGGGACCGGTAGCTGAAGTCGGGTATCGGCTCGTAGCCGAGCCGGTCGAGCTCGAGAAGGATCTCCAGCACAAGCGGTGAAACCCACTGCCGAACGATGCCCGCTCGGGTCGCCTCGATCACCGCCTGGGCCCACGTGTCGCGCGCCTCCTTCAAACGCCCTTCGAGAAAGCTGTGCATGGCCAGGCCGCCTTTGGCGAAATAGGCGGCCAGCGCGTTCTTCGTTTCGATCGCGTCGTGCAGGGCGCCGTACAGGTGGAAAGAGGCTTCCCTCTTCTTGTGAAACCTGAGCAGCAGCACACCCATGATGGCTCGATAGGTGATCGCCTGGCCCTGTTCCTGCTCCCGGGTGGCCCAGCGCCAGTGCATATCCAGGATTCCGATGGCGCGATGAAACTGCCCGAGGTTGGCCGCACAGAAACTCATCAACACCGGGGCCAGAGGATCGGAGGGCCTGCTTCCCCCCTCATCCTGGACCGAGGTCAGGGTGCGTTCGTAATGCACCATCGCCTCTTTGAAGAGCCCCTGTATGAAGAAGAAGAGTCCCAGGAATTCGGAGGACTGGGTCAGTATGTCGGCATCGCCCAGATCCTCCACCTCCTCGCGACCGGAGGAAAGGGCTGCCAATGCCTCGGACCGTTTTTCGCCGAAGTAGAGGAATCGGCCGAGGTGCAGGTTGATGAGCGCACGGGACCGGCGGTCCCCCAGGTGCTCGGCAACGCCTCTCGCCTTTTCCAGGAGTCTGGGCACGTCAGAGAACCCTTTGCCCATCGCAACGGACAGGTGGGACAGATCGAGGGCGGCGGCAACAAAATCGGGTTCGAACCTCCGGGCGTTCTCCGCGAGGTCACTGTGGTCGGCGGCCTGCTGGAGATAGCGAGTGGCCGTCTCGTGGTCGCGTTCTTCCAGGGCCTTGCCCGCCAGATCGATTTCGATTCTTGCCGCCTCTTCGGGCCTGCCTGCCCGAACGAGCAGTCTGGCAGCCACCGCCGGATCGACTCGTGCGAGCAGCCCCTTCTCCCTGATCCGGTCGACAAGAGCCGCAAGCCGGGATGTTGTGTTCATCTCTTTCAGTTTCCGGAAAACCGCCTCCGGCAGATCCGGACACAGGCCAAAGACATCGGCGTCGTGTTTGCGGATGATGTCATGCTCGTCGGCTTGTCTGAGTAGATCGAAAAGCGGGCCCGGCAGGAGAGGAGCCAGCGTTCCGGCCACCTCGATGTGGACCGGTTCCTCACAGGCGTCGAGTACGGCGAGGAATTCCCATTGGGGTTCTGTGAATCGGGGGAACCGGGAGACCACGATATTCTCCTTTGGATGGGGGAATGAATCGTTGCCGGATCATAGAACAGTCCGTTCCCGAATGCAATAATCCGTGGATTCGGTGAGCCACGACTGATGCAATATGAATCATATCACGATTCATATCGCATCAGAAAGGGCACCAGAAAAGAGCCTGTCTTCGGCATAAGTATTTGAAATTCAATACAAAAAAATCTTCTGAATCTCTGGCATGTCGCTTGCTCGTCAAAGGCGCTGTGCTTTCCGTGGTCCATCGAATACACGCCGCAAAAGGGGGGACATGAAATGGGCTTCAGGAATCGTGTTTGGGGGATGTTTTGTATCGCATTGGCGTTGACGGGGCTGCCGCGGTTTGCCGGGGCCTTCTATGTGGATGAGGCGAACACGTTGTCTGTCAGCGCCAAATTGCAGACCCGAGCCTCCTTTCGGCTCCAGGACGCAGAGAAGAATGGGTTCACTTTTCCGCAGGACACCAAGGTTGGTGATCTCGTCCAATGGCGCAACCTGGCGTTGATCGAGATCGATCATGATCTGGGTGAGTTGACCGAGGAGTTGGATATTCTATGGCCGCTGAAGAAGCTCGAGATCCAGGCCAAATACCACCTGGTGGCCCGCTTCATGTACGAGGCCCTCTACAATGTGGGTTCAGAGGGATTCAGGGATGTTCGCGAAAATGACAGGGTGAATATCGACGATTTCAAGCAATCCTACGAGCTGTGGGAGGCGTATGCCGATTTCTCCCGGGGGCCTGCGTTCGTCAGGATCGGACGACAGATCCTTGGGTGGGGTGAAACGGACATCTTCCGGCTCCTGGACATGATCAATCCTTTGGACAACACCTTTGGCGGGCCCTTCGAGGACCTGGACGACCGGCGGATCCCGCTCTGGATGCTGCGCGGCAGCTACAACCTTGGAACGGTAGGACCGTTCTCCTCTCTCACGGTCGAGGGCTTCTGGGTGCCGGGCAGTGTGGACGCCAAGGTTTCTCCGTGGGCGCCCTTCGGCACCCCCTACATGGCGCCGGATCCGAAGAAGGAGGTGTACGACCGGCTCTTCATCAATCCGCCGGCAAAGAAGATGAGCAACAGCCGTTGGGGGGGGCGCATCCAGTGGTTGTTGGGGCCTGACATGAACTGTTCCATCGCGCACTATCAGTCGTTCCTGGATCTGCCCACCACCTATTTCGTGCTCAAGGAGCCCGTACCCGAGGGCGACTTGCTGCTGGACTTTGCCAACATCGCGATCCACGAAGACTATCCGACCGTGCAGGTCACCGGCGGGAGCATGACGTACTGGGAGTCCTTTACGAACATCGTGCTCCGAGGCGAGATCGCCCAATTCTGGGACGAGCCCACGGTCGAGATATCACAGAGTCTCCGACCCCTGTCTGCCGACGTCCTACCCTTGCCGCCAGCGGCCCTCGACGCACTGGCTGTTTTCGCAGGCGAGGATCCCCGCTCCTTCGGATTCTTCGGGATCCCCATAAGCCCGAAGAGCGGCAGCATTCCGAAGCGAGACGTCCTTCGGTGGATGCTCGGCTTCGACAAGCAGATCTGGGTCCGCAAATTGAACAGGTCGAGCATGTTCTTCACCTCCTTCCAGTACTTCGGTCAATGGATCCAGAACCATCAGGACGATACGATCTTTCCCACCGTGATCCCGGACAGATTCGTGCCGAACACGGTCAACAGCATTACCGGCGAGCGTGTTCAACTCCTCACGGAACTCACGCACATCAAGAAGACCGAGCACATCCTCACGGCGATCATCAACACGAACTACAGGAAGGGCACGATTACGCCCCAAATGGCCGCTGCCTACGATCTGCGAGGGGTCTGGCTGCTCATCCCTTCGATCAACTACATACGGGAGCCCTTCCGGTTCGGGATCCAGTACGCCGGCATCGTGGGCAACTACGCCAGCTTCGGCGTGTTCCGGGACAGGGATCAGATCGCCTTCACCTTTGCCTATCTGCTGAACTGAACAGGACGGCTCACTCGCTTCGATCCTTCTGGAAGTCGTGCAAACCGTGGGTTCGCGGGACGTGTTCCGCCCTGAAGAAAGGCGATTGATGCAAAGTGAATCAAATGATGATTCATTCTGAATCAACGGAGCTTGCGGCAGAGAAATGAATGAAGTCTAACTAGCTGTATTTTATGCAGATATTCACATGAAGCGTTCTGGCATGCCCTTTGCTCCGTTGACCTCGGAAACCGAGTTGGGGTTTTCTCACTACTTCGAGCCAGTCGTCGAGAAGGAGGGGTGGCACAATGCCGAGCATTCACAGCAAGGAGTTCCCCTGGCAGTCCGATTCGGACAAGAACCGGCGTGATCATGTCCTGGAGATGGCGAAGCTCATGATGAACGCGGCCCACACGGCACCGATCACGGGGGGCGTCGACCATCTGGAGACGGAGCTGATCTGGGGAGACAAGGAACTGGTTGAACTCGCAGACAAGATGGACGAGCTTTCGTACCTTCCGGAGAACAAGCGAACCGACGAGATGTTCCGCACCGAGGCCCAGATGATTCGGGAGTCGGACTGTGTTCTTGCCCTGGGTAGCTTCCGGGCGAGAAACATGCCCTTTGACGCCCACTGCGGCCTTTGCGGCGGCCCTCCGGGATGTACCTTTGTCTATTCCAGGCGAAGGACCGGTGGAGGACAGATCGACCCTTCGGACCGCAGCCTGTGCCAGACTTCGATCGAC
This sequence comes from bacterium, assembly GCA_028277985.1. Taxonomy (GTDB): domain Bacteria; phylum Desulfobacterota; class DSWW01; order DSWW01; family DSWW01; genus S015-6. The sequence continues at coordinate 4,210 of JANQFG010000241.1, forward strand.
GGCCCCCTGTGCCAGATGTACGTGCACAACCTGGGCTATGGGGTTGGATCGGCCCTGTGGATGGCCAAGACCCTGCTCGTGGATGCAAGGCCCTTCATGACGGTCGGACTTGCGGCAAGCAAGCTGGGCTACTGCAGGCACTCGGACTTCGTAGTGGGTGTCGGCGCCTCGGCCATGGCGAAGAACCCCTATGTGGATGTTCCCTACAATTATCATCTGGTGAACATGCGCAAGATCGTGGAGTCGGTCCATCAGGCCTTCATCATCCCCAGGCAGATGGGCGTGGACTACCGGCTGATCCCGCAGAAGAAGCAGGCCAAGAAAGCTGTAGCCGCCGAGGCCACCATGCAGGTCGGCAAGAAGGGTGAGAAGAAGGGTTGAGTGAAGGACGAGGACGAGACAGGAGCGCATTTGCCCGAGGAGGGAACAGATATGACCATGATGGACGGACGGGCCTTTGCCCAGGAAAAGCTGATGGACAATGCGGCACTCGTGTTGAACGCCTATTACAAAGCGCCGCTGACCACGAGCCGGTTGAATCACAAGGCGATGATCTTGTCGGACGAGGACATGATGCCCCTTTTGGAGGTCATCGAAGTCCTTGCGGACAAGGTGGGTGGCCACGAGGCCACACAGAACATGTTCGCACCCCTGTACATGGACTACCTGGCCTACCGGGTGGCCATCGATGAGGGGCTGTCGCCGGCGCTCCTTCTGCTGGGCGCGGACCTTGCGAAAGCGGACTTGGGCTGGGACTGCGGTGCGTGCGGATTTGCTACCTGCGGAGAGCTGACCAGGTACTTCAAGAAGAACAGCGGCATGGGAAGGATGATGGTGGGTCCATCGTGCGCTTGGAAGACCCTGGACTGGGGGATTGCATGCGACTACGCGTGTGCTGCTGCGTGGGAGCTCAACATGGAGAACCGGATCCAGGGGACCTACGGGCTGCTGGCCTTGGCCCTGGGGTATATGGAGGATGTGACGGCCGTGATGGCATTGCCCCTCGGGCCCGTGACCGAATTCTGGTACTACAACCGGCCGACCATGGGCAAGGTGATCACTCCCGAGGCACAGGCGGAGCTGCTGCGGAACAATGTTGCGGTCCACTGGGAGATGTTCGCCGGTGATCTGAAGCCGCCCATGAAGGGAGAAGGGGAGTGGTGGACCCGGCCGCCCGAGTACGGGAGCATCGGCCCGGACCCTGAGTACACCGCATTCCAGCAGAAGAACTCAGGGCTGATGCTCGAGGCGGTCATGGAGGTCCGGCCCAAGGTGGAAGCGATGAAGAAGAAGAGGACAGAATGAGGAGAGAGAAGACCTGTCTAGGGCCGGATGAGATTCCGATCCGGGAAGGGTTCTTCGTGTTTCCGTCCCGGAACGACGGCAGCCCCCGGCTGATCGGCAGCAAGTGCAGGCAATGCGGCGATGTGGTCTTCCCCAAGAGAAAGCTCTGCACGATGTGCGATTCGAAGGAACTGATGGAAGAGGTGTTCATCGGTGAGAAAGGGGTGCTCCAGACCTATACGATCGTGCGGGTCGCGTTTCCGAATTTCGAGGCTCCCTACATCCTGGGGCTCGTCGAACTTCCGGAAGCGGAGAACCTGCGGGTGCTCGCGCAGATCGAGGGCTGTGACCTTGATCGGGTTCGGATCGGCATGCCTCTGGCGCTGACCATCGGCAAGATCAAGACGGATCCGGCAACAGGCAAGACGGTGATCGGCCACAAGTATAGGCCCATCCACGAGCCGGGGCCGCCCGCCCGCGCAGGATAGGAGAGGGTGCTTTGAGAAAGACGGCAATCGTTGGTGCGGGCATGATCCGGTTCGGGAAATACCCGGACCGATTCATCGAGGACATGGGGGCAGAGGCCGCCCTGAACGCGCTGCGCCACGCG
>JANQFG010000013.1 GCA_028277985.1 bacterium
GAATTTATCACACACAGGACAAGCTCGAATGTATTGTTTGACGTCGCTGCGCATCGACGGCCAGTAGTAATTGCGCGATATCTTTTCCAACGTTTTATCGAAACCTTCATGGGTGGCACCGGTGCTTTCGTGAACGGCGGTGACGGTGTCAGTAACCAGCTCCGGTGGGAGAACAACACGACGGTGTTCGGCGTTGTCAGGATCGATCGTTATCAGCACATCATCGACGATTGCTAGGCGGTCGTACTGGTGCGCGAGTGACTTAATAAAGGCCGGTTGCGGGGCGAGTTCGTCATGCGTCGGAGGATGTCCGTCTGCGACCCACTGGCGAAGTTGTTCGAAGTGTTGATCGCGTCGTTGTTGGGTGCTGACTTCTTTTCAGTTCACTAGTACGGGGCCGCGATGTCATCCCGGTCCTCTGGTGACTCTTCCCATATCGCGTAAGCATCGCCGGTGTTAGTCTCCTCGTCGAGTTCTGTGATTTCTGCGGGCCAGGGGATTCGGGATAAGGCGTCAGCAGCCACATTGTTCTTCCCGATCGATGTTCCCTACTATCACGAAGAGGACACGATCATCCACGTGGCGGGCCAGCTCAAGGAGCTCATTCCGTTCCTGGAGCAAAACACGGGCCGGAAGATGGATCTCGACAAGCTCCGCCAGGCCTGCGAGTACTCCAACCAGACATCCGAATACCTCTGGGAGTGGCTCGACTGGCGCAAACAGGTACCCCTCACGCAGACGAGCAAGCTCGTCGGCTTCACCCTCTTCATGCAGATCCTGTTCACGGGCTGCAAGGAAGGTGTCGAGGTGGCCAAGGGCTTTCTGCGTGAGGCGAAAGAGCGCACCGAACGGGGCGAGAAATTCTTCGAGGAGCGGGTCCGCTGCGTCTGGTACCAGGACGCGGTCTGGACCGACCTGCAGATGTACGACTGGTTCGAACGGGAGCTCGGCCTCACCGTCCCGGTGGACGTTTTCGGCTACTTTGCCAACCAGGGCCTGATCGACACGAGCAACATGGACACGATGCTCTACGGCCTTGCCCGAAAGCTCGTCGATTGTCATCCCATGGCGCGTCAGTTCCGCGGAGACGTTGACTTCTACATCGGGGACGCCATGCGCATGCTCGAGGATTTTCAGGCGGACTGCTTCATCTTCGCGGGCCACATCGGATGCAAACACGCGTGGGGAGGCATCGGTCTCTTCAAAGAAGCCTGTCGCCGCGCAGACATTCCGCTTCTGGTCTTCGAGTTCGACATGTTCGACGATCGTGTGACCTCCTACGACGATGTCTATTTCGAAGTAGAGCGGTTCGTGAACGAGATCGTCTGGCCCCACAAAAAGAGAAAGGCAGCATGACAGGAGGAAAGAGATGCCGATTACAGCAGGTGTTGACATTGGATCCACAGCCTCGAAGACGGTCATCATGGTCGACCGCGAGCCGGTGGCACAGATCATCGGACCGAGTTCCACGAACCCGAAACGAACGGCCCAGGAAATCTACGACAAGGCCCTTGAGAAAGCAGGCGTGAAAGCCTCGGAGGTGGACTTCATCGTGGGCACCGGGTACGGCCGCACTCAGGTCGAGTTCGCCATGAAGAACATTTCCGAGATTACTTGCCACGGACGAGGTGCACACTTTCTGCGGCCTTCCGTGCGCACGGTCATCGACGTGGGCGGACAGGACACCAAAGCGATCTGCGTCGACTCCCAGGGCAATCTGCTCGACTTCGCCATGAACGACAAGTGCGCTGCCGGCACGGGCAGATTCCTCGAGGCCATGTCCCGTTCCATGGAGGTCTCGATCGACCAGATGGAAGAGCAATACTTCGGTGACGGGGATCCCTGCACGATCACTTCCATGTGCAGCGTATTCGCCGAAAGCGAGGTGATCAACCTGATCAATGAAGGAGTGGAGCTTCCCCGCATCGTGAAGGGCCTGCTCCAGTCCCTTGTCATCCGGGTTTGCTCGCTCACTCAACGTCTGGGCGTGGTGGATGACCTGGTCATGACCGGCGGCGTAGCCAAGAACAAGGGCGTCCAGGACGCGATCGAGAAGAAGCTCAAGACCCAGATGCAGAACTTCAACGGAACCGATCCCCAGATCGTGGGCGCTCTGGGCGCAGCCCTGATCGCCGCTGACTTTTCCGAGGGCAAGGCGGTAACGTCCTAGGCGTCACCTTCCCGAACCAAAGAAGGAGTGAACACATGACACCTTCAGCCACACCCGAAGCCACCGTCATCCTTTCTTCCTTTTTCTCGCGCCTCGAACCCCTCGAGGAGATCGTGCGCATCGTCATGTCTCAGGCTCGCATGAGTGTATTGTTCACCTTGCGGGGGACAACGGAGAAGAAGGTTCTGATGGACTTCAGCAAATCGCCGGCTGCCGTGTCGGTCGACAACGGGGCCCGATCGGGAGACGTCTACGTGACGATCAACGGCGGCGTCATGCACGACATCTTCCTGGAGAAATTGAAGCCCGGTGTAGCCTTGGGCAGAAGAGAGCTGCTCGTGCGGGGAACAGTCAAAGATCTCTCCTATGTGCTGCCCCTCTTCAACATCGCACCCATGCTCTACAGAGAACACCTCAGCGATATCGGCTACAACGGCTACGCACGTCTACCCGAGAAATCCCTGTCAAAGGAGGAACTCATGAACGGTCAAGTCTTCAAGGGGGAGCCCATTCCCCTGGTAGAGCTGTCAGGCACCGAAAAGGTGGGTACGAAGCTGATCAACGGCCTTGCCTACGGCCTCGGCTACGTGGTCGGACTCGTACGGTATCGCCTGTTCAAGAAACTGAGCCTCTTCGGGGTGCTCTCGGCCATGTCGAACGGCCTGGACAAGGCCACACCGCCCGAACTCAAGAGCGGCACGTAAAGGAGAAGCGACCATGTCACAACCCGTGAGGACCATTCAGACCGACGTCGTAATCGTGGGCTCAGGGCCAGGAGGGGCCACCATGGCCCGCGAGTTGAGCAAGAAGGGCAAGAAGGTCGTCCTTTGCGAGGCGGGCAAGAACCACCAGTGGCTGGGCAAGAATTCCGTCATGCTTCTCGGGATGATGGACAAGATGGGCATGACCTTCTCCAAGGAAGGAACATGGGTCCTCCGCCCGAAAACGGCCGGCGGAGCTTCTGTCGTGTATTGCGGTACGGCCGTACGCCCACCTGCATGGCTCAAGGAGAAGTATCGGATCGACCTGGACGAGGAAGTCGACGAGGTCTACAAAGAGATCCCGATCCAGACCCTGCCCGACAACCTGGTCGGGCCCGCGGCTCGCAAGATGATGAACGCGGCCCAGGACATCGGGCTCGACTGGAATCTGCTCGACAAATGGATCCGGCCCGAGAAGTGCGAGGCGAATTGCGGCAAGTGCGCGCTCGGCTGCACGACCGGGGCAAAGTGGACGGCCAGGGAATACATCGAAGAGGCCCAGCAGCACGGCGCCGACCTTCATCTCCAGACCACGGTAGATAGGGTCCTCACCGAAAACGGAAAGGCCGTGGGTGTAAGGGCCAAAGGACCCCAGGGATGGATGGACATCAAGGCCGAGACAGTGATCCTCTCGGCGGGCGGTCAGGGCACGCCGCCGATCCTCAACCGCTCCGGAGTGCATGACGCGGGACAGGGTTTCTTTGCGGATCCCCTCGTATTTGTGATGGGTGCCGGTCAGGGCCAGGGCACGAAGTACGATGTAACCATGACCGCGGGGACGATCATGGCCGACGATGGAATCGTGATGACCGACCTGATCGTACCGCCCACCATGTTCGCCGGGCTGATGACCTTTGCAGGCCCGAGAGGCTGGGTGAAATTGCCCAAGGTTCTGAACTACAAGAAGACGATGGGCATCATGATCAAGGTGCGGGACGGCCTGGACGGAAGGGTCAACATGGACGAATCCTTTTCCAAGCCCCTCGACTATGACACCTGGTGGAAGTTGAACAAGGGGGCGGTCCTCGCAGAGGAAATCCTGATGAAGGCGGGCGCGAGGAAGGAAGATGTGATGCAGAGCGCGGTCATAGCGGCTCATCCGGGAGGCACCGTCCGAATCGGTGAGCTCCTGGACAAGGATTGCCAGACGCCGATCCAGAACTGCTACTGCATGGACACAACGATCATTCCCGAACCCTGGGGCCTACCGCCTACCGTAACGGTGGTGGCCATGGCCAAACGGCTGGCCAAGCATCTCACCGTGGATGCACAGGCAAGGGCCGCCGTACAGGAGCCTGCCTGATTTGACGACAAGGACGGCAAACGAGAGTGATCAAGAAAAAGGGGACGCACCTCTTTCGCGGAAAAAGGGTGCGTCCCTTTCTCTTTTCTGGAAACCGAAGGGGGGAAAGGATGAGTGACGTATACGCGAGGCTCAGGGAATTCATGGACAAGTTGCCGGGAGGATACCCGGAAACACCGACCGGTGTCGAGATCAAGATTCTCAAGAAGCTATGGACGCCGGACGAGGCAGAGCTCACGATGAAGCTCACGAACGAGCCGGAAGAGGTCGCGGCCATCGCCAAGCGTATCGGAGCAGACGAAAGCGAACTGGCCGAACAGCTCGAGGCCATGGCACAGAAGGGGATCATCTACCGAATCCGGTCCGCTGACCAGAAACTCTATCAGGCCTATCAGTTCGTGGTCGGTGTTTATGAATTTCAGGTCAAAAACATGGACAGGGAGGCTGCCGAGCTCTTTGACGAGTACCTGCCCTACGCCGGCATGAGCGTGCTGGCCCTGCAAACCAAGCAGATGCGTGTTGTGCCGGTAGAGTCTGCCGTGGGTGCCGGCAAGGGCGTTGCACCATACAACCAGGTCCGTGAGCTTGTGAAGAGGCAGAAGGTCTTCTCGGTTCAGAATTGCATCTGCCGCAAGGAACAGGAACTGCTGGAGAACAAGTGTGACTATCCAAGGGATCTCTGCCTCGGCTTCAATGACTTCGGTCAATTCTATATCGACAACAACATGGCGAAAGAGATCACGGTGGACGAGTGCCTGAAGCTTTTGGACAAGGCGGAGGCGGCGGGGTTGGTGCTTTCACCAAGCAACACCGGTGAGGATCTCGCTGCCATCTGCTGCTGCTGCTCCTGCTGCTGTCCCTTGTTGAAGTTCACCAAGCCCACACCCCGGCCGGCGGATATGCTGCATACTTACTACGAGGCAAAGATCGACCCGGATGAGTGTACGGCCTGCGGTGATTGCGTGGAGCGTTGTCCCATGGATGCGATCGAGGAAGGCGACAATGTGTCTGCGATGATCGATGGCCGGTGCATCGGCTGCGGGCTCTGCGTTTCGGTCTGTCCGGTAGAAGCGATTTCCCTCGCCGCCAAGCCCGGCATGGAAGCGCCTCCCAAGGACTTCCCGGAGATGATGAAGAAGGTCGCCGAAGAACGAGGCCTGGCGTAGCAGGAGAAAGAGCTACGGTCTCCTTTTTCACTTGTTCCACATCGTCTTTTCACCGGGGGGGATGAAATGCACGCTTCACTCGAAGACAGTGTCAAGGTCCAAGACAATCAATCAAGGATTCGTGAAAACTTCCTGAAGAGGTGGTTCTCCAACAACCTCGATGTCATGCGGTTCTTCCACTTCCTGGCTCGCCAAACCGAAATTCCGATCCTGGGCACCATCTTCCTCCGCCATATCATGCAAACGTACTACCACAACATTCATCCCGGCTCCTTTATTCTGCCCCGCAAAGAAATCGAGGCCGTCATCAACAAGAGCACGGCCCTTTTCATCGATCCCTGCATATGCAGGGTATTCAAGGATGACAGCGCTTGCGATGCTCCCCTGTACAGCTGCCTGCGGATCAACTTCGCGGCCGAAGTGCGCGAGAAGCAAACAGGGAAGAGTATTGGAAAGGACGAAGCCCTGAGGATCGTCGAGAACGCCTGCAACCACGGCCTCGTACTCTCTCTCGAGCACTGCCTCAGGCCCTACCAGTACAACATCTGCATGTGCTGTTCCTGCTGCTGTGTTCCGAGGGAATTCCGATATCGATTCGGCCTGGATGTCTACAAGTCGGGGCCCTATCTGCCCAGAATGGACGAGCAAGAATGCCTCGCCTGCGGTGACTGTGTGGGGAGGTGTCCCGTTTCGGCCATCTCGAACGGGAGCGGAAACATTGAAATCGACGTGGAGGCATGCCTCGGTTGCGGGGTTTGCGAAGACACCTGCCCTAACCGGACGATCACCATCGTGAAGAGCCGAGAGGTGAAGAGAAATGAAAGGCAGCCGAGCTCTCTCAGCCTTTATCTCAAGGATCTGTACCTTAGAATGGCACTGATTCCGATGGTGGTTCTCTTCAAATGGATCCGTGGGAGCGACCAGCACAAGCTGGCACAGATCGTGCCAAGAGACACGGATTTCTACACGAACGGAACCGGTACAGAACCGCCATCCGAAACTGGTCAAACGGAGGCTCGTCGGGTATAATTCCATCTCGCACAGAAGGAAGGCTTCCGAGGAAGAGAACCACGGAACCCGACCGTTACAGATAGGAGGGACAGAGCATGGACAGCGAAAAGAAGTACCAGGAATTCATAGACTGGCTGGCAAACGCACCGATGACGCTACCCCCTGCAGAGAACACGGTCGATCTGATCAAGGCACGCTACACGCCGGAGGACGCGGTGCTCCTGACGAACGTCCCGTTTGATCCCAGAACGATCGAGGAAATTGCCGAAATCAAGCAGATGGCGGTGGAAGACCTGAAGCCCAGGCTGGACGCCCTGGCCAGGAAAGGGGTTGTCTGGAAGGTCTTCCAATACGGGGCATACCGCTACCAGCTTTGCGACCCTTTCCTCGTCTTCTATCGCTCCGTTTACTGGGGCGGCGGCAGGAACTCGGAACACTATGTCATGGCGCCCATGCTGAACAACGATTTCGGGGCCCATTTCGAGATGTTCGCACACGCGCGCACCCGAGGCCTGCGAACCCTGCCGGTCGAAACCTCCATACAAGACACCAGGGCGATCCTACCCTTCGAGGACGTCCTGAAGGTTCTCGACGACCAGGACTACTTCTGCGTGGGCAATTGCTCCTGCAAGGCGAAGCACAACCTGGACCCGGATCACGAGAACTGCCAGCACCACCCATACGAGGAGAATTGTGTTCATTTCGGTGATTTTGCGCGGTACATGGTGGAGAACGGTCATGGCCGCGAGCTTTCCCGAGAAGAGTGCCGAGAAGTCCTTCTGCGTTGCGCAGATGAGGGCATGGTGCACGGGGTGTCCAATTGGTTCCAACCCGTGGACACGCTCTGAAACTGCTGCAAGGACTGCTGTATGTGGTTCAAGGCGTATCACGAGCATGGTCATGGCGGAACGGTAGATGCCTCCAACTATCTGGCAAACATCGACTCTGAAACATGCATAGGGTGCGGTCTCTGCGCAAAGAGATGCCCCATGGAAGCGATCCGGCTCGAGGCAAGCGACGCTGCCCAGAACAAGGTCGGAAAAGTCGCGGTCCTGGAACAGGGAAAATGCATTGGCTGCGGTGTGTGCGCGTACAAATGCCCGTCGAAATCGATTGTTCTCGAAAGGCGGGACGAAACCACCGAGCCGCCCACGGATATGAACGAGTTCTTCACCCGCATACTCACGGATCTTGAGAATCCACTTCCTAGAAGGAAGACCGATGCTTGATGAACGGATTGAAGAGGCGGTGCGAACCCTCGAGAACCCTGAGATTGCCGAGTTCCGGGCCGAAGGGGGCCGCGCTATCGGGTTCTTTTGCAGCTACGTGCCGGAAGAGCTGCTGAACGTAGACGGACTCACCTCCTTTCGGATGAGGTCCATCGGTTGCCACTCCACGGAAGTGGCGGATGGCTGCATGGGATTGTTCAACTGCAGCTACACACGGCACTGCCTGGAACAGGGCATGGAGGGGGAATACGGCTTCCTGGACGGCTTCGTCTTCGTCCCGGGATGCGACCATATGCGCAGGCTCTACGACAACTGGGCTCACTTTGTGAAGCCTGAGTTTCTCGCCCTCGTGGACATGCCTCACCTCCGCGACGAAGACGCCTTGAAATGGTACAGAGACGAGATCGAGGTCCTCTGGAACAAACTCACGGACAAGTTCTCGCTCTCCGACGGGCGGGATGCGGTCTGGGAGGGAATCCGCAGGACCAACCGGGCTCGGCAACTTCTCGAGGAACTGGACAGGCAGCGATGGCTGGACACTCCCAGGCTGAGCGGAAGACAGGTTCAGGAAATCTCTCTGTTCGCGGCCAGCGTACCGAAGGAACGAGCCATACCGGTTCTGGAAGAACTGAATGAAGAGGTCAAGGAGCAATCTCTGACCGAGCCTTACCGTGCGCGGGTTCTGGTCGTAGGCGCCCATCTGGACGATCCCGGGTTCATCGACGTCTTGGAAGACACCGGGGCCCTGGTGGTCCGGGACGCTTACTGTTGCGGCCTGCGAGATCAGCTGGATCCGGTCGATGACAGCGATGACAAGGCCGACCCCTTTGAGGCCATCGCCCGCAGGTATCTCGATCGCCTCTCGTGCCCGAGGATGTATGGCGACTATCCGCGCAGGCTCCAGAAGATCACCCGGATGGCTGAAGAGGCGCGTGTGGACGGAATCATCCTGGAACAGTTGAAATTCTGCGAAACCTGGGGCATCGACGGAAACGTGCTCATGAACGACCTGAAAGACCGAGGCTTTCCAATCCTCAAGCTGGAACGAGAATACCTGGTCAGCGCAAAAGGCCAGATACGAACCAGGGTGCAGGCATTCCTCGAGAGCATGGGCAAGTAACAGGAGAATCCATGGGACAGCTTACCTTCCAGCAGCAGCTCAAAGAAATCCCCCTGAAAGCGAGAAACTATTCGATCCTGGCCTCCCTGGTCGCCCGCGTCGGCCCCATGGAGTTTGCCCGGCTCTACAAGAAGTACCAATGGATTCCTCTTGCCGCCCGGATCCACGAGCTCATGGATCACTCCATGAACTACCGGCAGAGCATGGGCAACGTGATCGGCCTTCTCCTCGAGTACGTGAGCACCGTGCTGGATGCCCATTCAAGAGAGCCGGAAAACCTGGTCTGGTACGAAGAGCTCCTCACGCCGGAGATCCCGAATGCTATGGGTTTCACTACCTTCATGCCCGAGTCACTGGGTCTCGTCCTCCCCTTGATCGAAAGCGAGGCGGCGATCGCTTGCGTGGACAGGACGGAAAACGCGGGCTACCCGGCCGACATGTGTTCGTTCATCAAGACCTCGCTGGGACAGATCCTGGCCGACCAGTTGCCCAAACCGCGGCTGATCCTCACCACCAATTCCCCCTGCGACAGCGCCATGGCAGGATACGTACCCATCGAACAACGGCTGGGCGTTCCGGTCTACCGGATGGATCAACCCTATGAGACGAACGAGAGGAGTCTGGACTACTACACGAAGGGCCTCTGGAAGATGATCGACTTCCTGGAGGAAGAAACAGGCAGAAAGATGGATTACGACAGGCTGAAGGAGATCTGCGAGGAACGTAACAAGGCCACCGAGTACGTGCTCGAGTTCCGCGAGTTGATGCGGAACCGGCCGGCTCCCCTTGGCGGGCTCCTACTGACCATGAGCATGTTCGGCAGTCTCCTGTTGCCGGGATCAAAGGCCACGACGAAGTGCAGCAAGGCTTTGCGGGACGAAGCAAAGCGCCGGGTCGACCGGGGCATCGGGGCCCTCGACAACGAGAAGATCCGTATGGTTCTCTGGAACCCGCCGTTCCTGATCGACGGCGGCCTTTTCCAGTGGATGGAGGATACTTACGGAGCCGTGGTGGTCATGGACATGCTTGCGTATCGGTCTTACGGCCTGATCGACACGAAAAGCCCGGAGTCAATGATCCGGGGCCTGGCCGACGACATGATGAAGGGCCCGATGGCCCGGCATACCCGCGGTCCTGCCAAGAACTATTACGAAGACCTGATCCGCCTGTACACGGAATACGAAGCGGACATGGTGCTCATCGCTTCTCACCAGGGATGCAAGAACGCGCTTGCCATGGCCGGCATCATCCGCGATCTGTTCCGAAAACAGGACATCCCGCTCCTGGACATCCATTACGACCTTGCAGACCCTCGCGTCACCTCGCCGGAGGAGATTCGGAACCAGTTCTCAGACTTCATGGAAACCATCATGGCCGACATGCTCTGAACAAGGCGACCGAGAGCCCGTTCTGAGAGCCCGTTCTGTTGACACACGAACGTCATTCCTGCTAGACACATCGAAGGCGTTCCCCACCCTTTTCCTTCAAAACAGTCATGTATCACCAAGGGAGAAACCGATGAGATTCCCGACGATCCCGCTTGCGCTTCTGCTGGCAAGCCTTCTAGCCCTTACGCCGACCGTTTCGTATGCAGAGGCAACTGATCAAGATCCTGCTGCAGCCTCCGTACCCGTCCCCGGAGGAGACAGAAATCCCCTGTTTGAGGAGGCGGATGCCCTCGTGGCGAGCGTAGAAACCATCCGGCAGGAAATGGCAAAGATCAAGTCCAAACTGTCCGCAGTCAACGGCGAAGATCGCGAGATCCTCCAGAAACAGATCCTCGATCGGCAGAAACAGATCGTTTCCGATGTCTACGCATTGTGCGAGAACGTTCTCAAACAGGAGGAAGATGAGCTGGACGCCTCTGCCGTCAGGCAGAAAGCGGAGTCGTGGTTGAAGGGGATCTTCCCCACCTTCAAGAAGTACACAGAGGAGCTCAGAGCGGAGATAGCGAAACAGAGAGACGAACGCGACGGCCTTGCTCCGGAGGAACTCGTCGGTTTCGAAGAGAGGCTGGCAGCCGAGAGTACACGGCTGGACGGGCTCTACAAAACTCTCTGTGATCACGTCGACCGGATGCAGGCGATGGGATTGGATGCCTCACAGGAGATCTCCTACCTGGCGGAGAACCTCTCGGACCGGGCCGAAATCCTCGCTGGGCAGGTGAAGCTCACACTCGAGCAGATCGCCGGCGCAAAGGAGGTGCTGGAGAAGAACCCGGAGAACGCAGAATACCAAGCGAAATTACCCGCTGAGGAGGCCAAACTCAATCGGATTACCCAGAGCCTTCAGGCCGTGGTCGATGTCATGAAAAGGCTGGATCTCGAATCAGCCGAATACTCGCAGCTGCTCATCCAGGCCACGGGGGACATCACCGGAGACATCTTCGACACGGAGGTGGCGTTCGGCCTGATGGAGCAATGGATGGAGAACGTCAAGACCTGGGCCATGGATAACGGTCCGCGCATGGTTTTCAAGTTTCTCCTCTTCCTCTTGATCCTGGTCGTGTTCAAGGTCCTTGCCCGATTCACAGGCAAGGTGGTCCGCATGTCCATGGCCAGTTCGAAGCTCCAGTTCTCCCAGCTCCTGCAGAACATGTTCGTGAGCGTGGCATCGAATCTCGTGTTCATTCTCGGACTGCTTGTGGCCCTGTCGCAACTCGGGTTCGAGATCGCCCCCCTGCTCGCCGGCCTTGGTGTCGCAGGCTTCATCGTGGGCTTCGCCCTCCAGGACACGCTCTCGAACTTCGCTTCCGGAATGATGATCCTCATCTATCGCCCCTACGATGTGGGGGATCTGATCGAAGCGGCCGGGGCCTTCGGCAAGGTGAGTGACATGAGCCTGGTGTGCACTACCATACTGACCATCGACAACCAGACCCTCGTCGTGCCGAACAGCAAGATCTGGGGGGATGTGATCAAGAACGTCACGGCCCAGAAGGTCCGGCGGGTGGACATGGTGTTCGGCATTTCCTACAGCGACGACATTCCGCAGGCGGAAACGGTCCTCATGTCGATCCTGGAAGAGCACGAAAAGGTGCTCAAAGATCCCGAACCGGTCGTCAAGCTTCACACCCTGGGCGAATCGTCGGTTGATTTCATCGTACGCCCATGGGTCAAGACAGACGACTATTGGGATACCTACTGGGACGTTACCCGGGAAGTGAAGATGCGCTTCGACAGGGAAGGCATCGCCATCCCCTTCCCTCAGCGGGACGTGCACTTCTACATGGAAAGGAGTACCGAGGTTGAAAAGGCCTAGCTTCTTCGTGGTGCTACCAGAAATCGCCGTTTGCCATTCAGAGGTTATCGTCCGGGTATGCCGTAACTCCCCGATCTGACCCTCTACATAGAGCATCTCGATCGACGCGTCGTCTGCTCGACTCTGAAAGCCGTGCGACGCGTGGCTGAAGAAGGTCACAGCACTCCACCCCGAGATGGCCGTGCATGGCAAGCACAAGGACCCGTGCCCGGTCTGCGGCGCTCCGGTGCAGCGTATCGTTCGCGCGGAGAACGAGTCGAATTACTACGCGAAGTGCCGGACGGTCGGCCGAATCCTGGCCGACAGATCCCTGCCACGCCTCATGCAGGACACCTACCCGAAGCCCATCGCGGATCTCGAGGGATCGTAGCCTGGTAGCCTTCGGGCCCTGTTACGTGTACTCGTCTCGAAGAACGCGCTTCAGGATCTTTCCGGTCGGTGTCCGCGGAATGGCATCGGTGAAGACCACCTTCTTCGGGATCTTGAACTTCCCGATCTTGCCCTTGCACCACTCGAGGAGCTCTTCCTCTGTCAGGGTCTCCCCTTCCTTGACCGCCACCACCGCCATGACCGCCTCGCCCCACTTCTCGTGCGGGTAGCCGATGACGCCCACATCCAGGATCTTGTCGTTGTGGCGCAGGGAGTCCTCGATCTCTGCCGGGTAGATGTTCTCTCCACCGGATATGATCATGTCCTTCTTGCGGTCCATGATGTACAGGAAGCCTTCCTCGTCCAACCTTCCCACGTCACCCGTGTGGAGCCATCCGTCCTTCAGGGCGGACTCCGTATCGTCGGGCCGGTTCCAGTATCCTTTCATTACATTGGGTGCTCGCAGCAGAACTTCGCCCTTCACCTCGGGCCCCACATCCTTCCCTTCGTCGTCCACAACCCTCACTTCGGTGTGGAAGAAGGGTTTGCCGCATGAACCGACCTTGGCGAGCGCGTTTTCACCGTCCAGAACGGTGGCCGTGTTGCATTCCGTCAATCCGTAGAGCTGACGGACGCTGATCCCCGCCTCGGCGTATTCCTTGATCAATGCTACGGGAACCGGGGCCGCATACACGAGGATGACCTTGATCGAGCTCCAATCGTATTTCTCGAAGTCGGGCACGAGTTTCAGGAAGTCCAGGAGCTGGGGCACGGAGCCGAACCCGTTCACCTTCTCTTCCTCGATCAGCTCGAGGAACCTCTTCGGATCCAGACTCCGGAGAAGGACGGCTTTCCCACCCGCGTGGATGAGCCAAGGCGGGCCGGCCAGGGCCCCGATGTGGAAGAGGGGCAGCGCGATCATGGTCGTTTCGCCTACGTTCAAACCCAGGGTAGACATCAGGTTCACCGAGTTCCAGTAGTAGTAGGTATGCGTAAGCATCGCACCCTTCGGCCGCCCTGTCGTGCCCGACGTGTAGAGGATCGTCAGGGTGTCGTCGTCGCCCCCTTCCTCGGGAGGCTCTTCGTCCGACGCATCCCCGATGACAGACTCGTAGGATTTCGCCCAGTCCGGCACTTCGTCCGAGATGGCGATGATATCCTTCGCAGGGATGTCGTCCCGGATCGAATCCACCACCTCGGTGTACTCCTTACCGAAAACAAGCACCTTTGCTTCGCAATCCGAGAGGATGTACTGAAGCTCCGGCCCTGCCAGACGGTGGTTGAGGGGGACAAGGATCGCACCGATCTTGCCCAGGCCGAAATACATGTCGAAGTATTCCGGT
>JANQFG010000223.1 GCA_028277985.1 bacterium
TAGATGTTCTGGTAGATCGCGTCCGCAGTGCCCCTGTACCAGTGTGCGCCGTAACGTTGCTGGGCCGGCAGGACATTGATGTATTCGCCCAGCTCGCTGTGGAAGATATTCCACCCGAGCTTCAGGTGCCGGGCCAGGGATATGGACTTGTACTGGGTCAGGATGTGGATCTTCCCAATGCCCGAGTTGATGCAGTTGGACAGGGTGAAGTCGATGATACGGTAGATCCCCCCGAAGGGCACGGCCGGTTTCGCACGATCCCGGGTGAGCGGGTAGAGCCTCTCCCCCTTGCCCCCTGCCATCACGAATGTGGACAGTTTCTTGAGTACATTCAGCATGCAGTGTTCCCCAACTTAGCCCCCCGGGGGCGGGTGGCATGGCCCTGATCCCTGTTCCCTGATCCCTGTGCTGTTCATCCCCATACGACGAGGCCCATGTCGGCCGAATGAACCAGCAGCGGGTGCCGGGGCAGGACCCGGAGCACAAAACCGAACCTGCCGCTTTCCCTGAAGGGGATCTCTGTCCGATAGAGGTACCCGGCGTCCCCGGCGGCACCGTCGGTGGCCATAGGTTCGGTCAACGAACGGATCAGATCGCCGTCAGGGTCCATGGGACCGTAGTACAAATCGACCCAGACGTCCTCGGGCTGAAGCTGTCCCAGCCCGATGCGAGCGCGTACTTCCATCGCCGTGCCCACCGGGATCTCGGCGCTCCCGTTACTGACCTTCACTTCCTGAATCCGGACTTCCTTCCAGTGCTTGTGCATCTTCTGTTTCCACGCGGCGAACGACTCCGAAGTTTTCTTTCTCTCGGGGTGCATCTTCGTGTGGAGATGGGCAGCCGGCACGTAGAAGCCGTCCACATAGTCCTCGAGCATCCGATGGGTATTGAAGATAGGACAGAGCGAGCGCATGGAGGCCTTCATCATCCGGATCCATTCGCTGGGCGTACCGTCCCTCGTCCGAGCGTAGAAGGCGGGAATCACCTCCCTCTCGAGAAGCTCGTACACTGCTCGGCTCTCGATTTCATCCTGGTACTCGGTATCCTCGTATTCCTCGCCGGCGCCGATGGCCCAGCCGCCGCCCGGACTGTACCCTTCGGCCCACCAGCCATCCAGGACGCTCATGTGCAGGGCCCCGTTTGCAACCGCCTTCATCCCGCTCGTCCCGCACGCCTCCATCGGTCTGCGGGGCGTATTCAGCCAAACGTCCGCGCCCTGCACCATGTACCGAGCGATGTTGATGTCGTAATCCTCGAGGAAGACCATCTTGTAACGGAACTCCTCCTCGTGGATGTACTGGACGATGTTCTTGATGATCTCCTTGCCGGCCATATCCGCCGGGTGCGCCTTGCCCGCAAAGATGATCTGAACCGGGCGCTCCGGATCGTTCAAGATCCTGGCAAGCCTGTCGGCATCCTTGAACAGGAGGTCCCCACGCTTGTACGTGGCAAACCTCCGGCTGAAGCAGACCGTCAACGCCTCCGGATTGAGCACGTCCTCCGCACGCTTGAGCTCCGAAGGAAGCTCTCCCCGCCGAATCAGTTGATCCTTGACTTTCCTACGGGAAAAGGCGATGAGCCGCTCCCGCCTTCGCTCGTGGGTCCGCCACAGCTCGGTGTCCGGAATCAGGTCCACCCGCTCCCAGACCTTTTCGTTGTCCGGGTCCTCGATCCAGCGCGGCCCCAGATACCGGTTGTAGAGGTCCGCCATCTCCTGTGAAATGTAGGAGGGGATGTGGACGCCGTTGGTCACCGAGAGAATCGGGACATCCCTCTCAGGAAAGGTGGGCCAGATGCCCTTCCACATGCCTCGAGAGACCTCCCTGTGAAGCTTGCTCACCCCGTTGCGGTAATTAGAGAGTCGAATGGCGAGCACGGTCATGCAGAAGGCTTCCTGGTCGTCATCCGGATTCTGCCTTCCGAGGGCCATGAAATCGTGAAAGGACACCCCCAACTCTTCCGCGTACTTTCCGAAGTACTTGCCCATCAGGTCGGGCGGGAAATAGTCGTTTCCGGCCGGCACGGGCGTATGGGTCGTGAAGACCGCGTTCGACTTGACGACCTCCTTTGCCGCCTCCAGCGAGAGCCCTTCCCGTTTCATGAGCTTTCGCATTCTCTCCAACCCGGAGAAGGCGGAATGGCCTTCGTTCATGTGAAAGACCGTGGGCTCCAGACCCAGCGCCTCCAGGGCGAGCACCCCGCCCACGCCGAGTAGGATTTCCTGCCGGAAGCGCATGTCCTGATCGCCTCCGTAGAGCTGTGAGGTGATCTCACGGTCCTCCGGAGAGTTCTCCGGCAGGTTGGTGTTGAGCAGGAACAGGGCAATGCGGCCGACCTGTACCCGGTAGATGTTCACCCGAACGGAACGGTCCTGTATGGACAGGGTGAATTCCACGGGTTTTCCCTCGGCATCCCTCTCCAGGGTGACGGGCATGTTCTCGAAGTCGTTGATTGCATAGTATTCCTGCTGCCACCCCTCCTTGTTCAGGTACTGACCGAAATACCCCTGCTTGTACAGGAGGCTCAGACCAACGAGGGGAAGGTTCAGATTACTGGCCGATTTCAAATGATCGCCCGACAGTACGCCCAGCCCTCCGGAATAGATCGGAAGGGCCTCGGTCATGCCGACCTCCATCGAAAAGTAGGCCACCAGAAACCCCGGATCCAGCCCCTTCTCCAGATGGAAGCTGTAGGGCGTCTTCACATTCATGTACTGGTCCAGGGCCTCCATGACCCGGTCCATGTGAAGTAGAAAGCTCTCGTTCCGGCTCGCCTCTTCCAGCCTCTGCTGGGACATGCTGCTGAGCATGCAGACAGGGTTGTGGCTGCACTCCTCCCACAGATCCCTGTCCAGCCTTCGCCACAGCTCGATCACATCAGGATGCCAGGTGTACCAGAGGTTCCTCGCCAACCGCTGCAAAGGCCTGAGCTTCTCGGGCAGGGTGGGGACGACCGTTACGGTATGCCATTTCATCGGACGGCTCCTCCCGTGTTCAATCCATGAACATATATGATGCAGGGCGACAATAGAATTCTTCTCGCCAGGGCTCCCTTAACGATCTCTTGACGCTTCTTTCGCGCCTCGGTCTGGATTTACGAGCGTTCTGTAGAGTCTAATGTACTCCTCCGCCGCCCGGTCCCAGGTGAACGATTGCTCCATGCAGTTCCTGCGAACACGATCGACGAGCTTCCGGTCCGCATAGAGGTCAACGGCCTTGCCCACCGCCTCGACCATGGCCTGGGCATCGTAGGAATCGAACAGGAAACCCGTTCCCTCCTGGGTGGCGGGAGAGAAGGCTCTCACCGTGTCCTTGAGCCCACCGGTCGCTCTTACTACCGGGACTGTGCCGTACCGCATGCTGTAGATCTGGTTGAGCCCGCAGGGCTCGTAGCGGGAGGGCATCAGCAGGAAATCGATTCCCCCCTGGATCCTGTGCGCAAGGCCTGTGTCGAAACCGTAGCAGAACGAGAATCGGCCACGAAAAGCCTCTGCCAGGCCATCCAGAGGGGTCTTGTAACGCTCCTCCCCGTCTCCCAGCAGGATGAAGTTCGCCCCCATGGCCATGATCTCCTCGAGCCCCTCCACGAGCAGGTCCACGCCCTTCTGGGAGGTGAGCCGGGAGATCATTCCGAACAGCGGCTTCTGCGCACGCCCCTCGTCGATCCCCAACTCCTGGAGCAGGGCGATCTTGCAGGCCTGCTTCCCCTCGAGCGAGTCCGGACCATAACGGGTCGGCAGGTACGGGTCCCGACCCGGGTCCCAATCGTCATAGTCCGCGCCGTTCAGTACGCCGTGAAGGGCTGCCTCACGGCCGGCCAGCACCCCCTCCAGGCCGTACCCCATCTCCTGGGTCAGGATCTCCCGGCTGTAGGTCGGGCTGACGGTGTTCAGGAGATGGGCCGTGACAAGCCCTGCCTTGAGGAAGTTCACTTTGCCCCAGAACTCCATGCCCCCGACCGAGAAGAACGTCTCCGGCAGCCCGGTCTGGGGGAAGGCGTCGGCCGGAAAGTCGCCCTGATAAGCAATGTTGTGAAGGGTCAGCAGGGACCGGCTCCGTCGAAACAGGGGAGAGACCCCATAGAGGTGCCTAAGGTACGCCGGAACCAGGGCCGTCTGCCAGTCGTGACAGTGGAAGACATCCGGTGCGTGGGCAAAGGCCTGACACATGGAGAAGACCGCCCTGCAGAAGTAGGTGTAGCGGAGAGCATTGTCCGGGTAGTCCCCTTCCACGGTCCCGTACAAGTGGCCCCTGTCGTACAGGTCGTCCCGCTGGATGAAATAGCAGGGCACCTCGTCCTCCATGGGGGCGCACAGAACATCCGCAGGCAGAACCTCTCCGTTGATCTCGACGGGCAGGTCTTCCAGGCAGGGTTCGAAAGCGAGTTCCATCTCCCGCGTTCCACGATAGAAAGGCAAGACGACCCTGACGTCGCAGCCACGGCGCTTCAGCGCCCTCGGCAGTGCGCCCACCACATCGGCGAGGCCACCCGTCTTTGAGAAGGGGATCGCCTCCGAGGCAACAACCAGAATCCTCAGTCCAGTCATCAGAAAACCCGGTTCGCTTGAACAGCTTCCTCGATAAGACCTTCCGGGCGCGGTCGGGTGCGGTACCTGACCCCTGACCCCTGGTCCCTGACCCCTTTTACTATCATGTATTGCGGGCGTAAAGGAAGAATTCTCGATTGCCCTTCGGGCCTCTCAGGACGGATTCACGAATGCCGCAGAACACCAGGTCCTGATCCTCCACAAAGGACTGCATGTCGTCCAGGATCTGCTGAACCTGCTCCATGTCTCTGATCACCCCCCCCTTGCCGACCTTGCCCTTTCCCGCTTCGAATTGAGGCTTGACGAGACAGAGCATCTCGGCCGGTCGGGCCAGGAGTGGCAGCACACAGGGAATGACTTTCTTCAGGGAAATGAACGAGACATCCATGACCGCCAGATCAACCTTTTCGGGTATCACTCCGTCCGGCAGGGTGCGGATGTTCGTGCGTTCGAACAGCACGACGCGAGGATCATTACGCAGGCTCCAGTCGAACTGCCCGTAACCCACGTCCACCGAAAAAACCTTGGATGCGCCTTGGAGGAGAAGGCAGTGGGTGAACCCTCCGGTGGATGCCCCCACGTCCAGGGCCACCTTCCCCTTCGCGGCCACATCGAAAGAGCGAAGCGCGCCTTCCAGTTTGACGCCCCCCCTGCTCACATAGGGGTGATCCGGCTGTCGAAGGTCGACCTGATCTTCCGGACCCACACGCGCGCCCGGCTTGTCGACTCTTCTGCCCGACACTTCCACCCGGCCCTCCAGGATCAGGGCCCGGGCTCTCTCCCGGGTCGCCACCAGCCCGGAGGCGACCAGCCGCTTGTCAAGTCTCTCCTTCTCCGTCGGCATGGCTGATCTTCTGCTGAAACAGGTCGGGGTCCACCGTCTCCGCCTCGACCCCACCCTTTTCGTCTCGTGTGAGAAGGGCGATCTTCTTTTCCGCCTCATCCAGCCTTTGCGAACAGACGCGCGTCAGCCGGACGCCCTCTTCGAAGAGCCCGAGGGAGTCCTCCAATGCCAGATCCCCGCTCTCCATCCGCTGGACGATCTCTTCCAGCCGTTTCAGCGCCGCCTCGAACGTCTCCGGCTTCTTGCGTCCCCCTCGTCCTTCTTTCTTCATGATTCTCCCCTCATACTATGCCCCGGCGATCAGGTGAAGCCCTCAAGCCCGCATAATGACCGGATTTCCACGTTTCCACCCCGCGCATCTAGAAATCCGCCTCGGTTCGGCCGATCAGGGAGGCCGGGTCCACCCGGGCGCCCCCAAGCCGCACCCCCCAGTGAAGATGCGGGCCGGTCGCACGGCCGGTCATGCCCACGAGGCCCACTACCTCCCCCTTGTGCACTACCTGGCCCTGTTCGACCTGGATTTCGGAAAGGTGGAAATACATCGTGTAAATGCCCGCCCCGTGATCCAGAAAGACCGCCTTTCCTGCGAAGAAGAAGTCGCCCACGAGCGCGACCCGGCCCCTGTTTGCCGCGGCCACGGGCCGACCCTCCGGCGCTTTGACATCCATACCGGAATGGGAGCTTCTGCGCTCCCCATTGATCCATCGCCTCAAACCGAAGGCGCTCCCCGGCCTCCCTTCCACGGGCGTCAGAAAAGGGCCTTCCCACAACTTCTCCGATGCCTCGGCAGACCAGAGAGAAGAGATCTCGGCCTTCTCCTTCTTCACCCTCGCGAGGCTTTCTTTGCTCAAATGGACTTTGGACTTGTCCGGGATGGTGAAGCGCTCTTCTCCGAAGGACTCAGGCCGGATCCGGATAGAGAAGGTCACTTTCTCTCCGAAGGGCCCTAGAGGCTGCTGCACTTGGATGCTCCCCTTGTATTCTCCCGGTTTCTGTGCCATGTCGATTCCGAACAGGGCATCCCATCTTCCGGGCTTCCCGGCCGACGGGGAGAAGTGCAATGGTTTCGATAGCAACTCTCCCGCTTCAACGGACTGCCCCTCCAGTGCATCCACCCAGATGTGGAGCACTTCGCCCTGCTTCGGCTCCTCCGGAGACCAAGACACCTTGGGCGGCGCACCTATGTCCCCCTCCCCTGCCGCGGGAGCGGCAATCCCAGTTAGAACAAACACCACCGAAGCCGACAACAGCCAGGCTCGCTTTCCCATCCTTCCACAATCCATCCGAATCCTCCTCTACTCCTTGGCCTTGCTTCCCTCTTCCCGGTCCGCCGGGCATACGGTCTCCACAACGCACTCGAGGCGTCCCTCTGAGAGCAGGATCTCCACCGGATCCCCCTCGGTCACATCTTGTGCTTGCCGGATGATCTCCCTGGCCGGAAGCCGCCGGCTGATACTGTATCCCCTGGCCAGCACGCCCAGGGGGCTCAGAGATCCGAGGCAGGCCGCGGCTTCTCCGCTCCGCTGCCTCTTCCTTTCCAGGTCGTGTCTCACCAGTCGTATGAGATCCCTTCCTGCGGACTCGGTACGAACCGCATACGCCTGAATCCTGCTCGAAGGGCCTGCCGAGAAGAGCCTCGTACGAATACTGTCGAGGTTAAGGGCCCTCTGTTGGATGCCTCGACCCGCGACCGCCCGCAGCCTCTCCCCGAGCTCATCGAGTCGAATGTAGCCATCCTGGACCCTTCTTCCCGGATGGACCAGCCTTGCGCCCAGAGAGGTCAGTCCCTGCCTTCTGCTGCCCAGATCACTTCCCACAGACCGTCTGAGTCGATCTTGCAGCCCGGAAACCACTTGCTCCAGAACCCTCTTCTCCGGAACGATCATCTCCGCCGCGGCAGATGGGGTCGGCGCGCGCACGTCGGCCACGAAGTCGGCTATGGTGTAATCGATCTCGTGACCCACGGCCGAGACGACCGGAATGCCCGATTCGGCGATCGCCCTGGCCACCGGCTCTTCATTGAAGGCCCAGAGATCCTCTAAGGATCCTCCTCCCCGGCCCACGATGATTGCATCCGACGCACCGTCGAGGTTGAGCGTGTGAATCGCTTCGACGATCTCGTGCTTTGCCTGTTCACCCTGCACCCGAACGGGGCAGAAACGAATATCCAGGTTCGGGTAACGCCGCCAGATCACCTTCAGGATGTCCCGAACCGCCGCACCCGTAGGCGAGGTGACCACGCCGACCACCCTCGGGAGAAAGGGCAGCGGCCTCTTCCTCTCCTCATCGAAGAGCCCCTCTGCGGCCAACTTCTTCTTCAGGCCCTCGAAGGCCAGCTGAAGGGCTCCCTGCCCTTTGGGCTCCATGGATTCGAGAATGAGCTGGTAATCCCCCCTCGGGGGATAGACAGAGAGGTTCGCCCGGCAGATGACCTGCAGTCCGTCTTCGGGCAGGAAAGGGAGCACCGCGTTCCGGGAACGAAACATGACGGCCCGAATCTGGGAGTTCGCGTCCTTCAGTGTGAAGTAGAAGTGCCCGGATGAGGGCACACGAAAGTTGGAGATCTCCCCCTCCACCCAGAGGGACGGGAAATACTCCTCGAGATGCTCTTTGATGGCATGAGTGAGCTGCGTTACAGAATAGACCTGTTCCGTGAGCATCGGGGATGACCCCTCCCGGGACCGCAGAAGACTACGGCACGGGTGATGCGTCTTCCATCGCTACGGCCCTGGCCTGGTGCTGCATTTGCTCGAAGATATCCCAGCTCTTGAGAATTTCCAGTGCACGGGTCAGCTGGATGTCCTTGTCCTCCACATCCGCCTCCGGCTCCGGGGGCTTCTCCTGGGGTGCGGCATCTTCTTGTTCGAGCCCTTCCCCATTGTTCTCGAGGTGTCGGTCCAGGTCCCTTTCCCTGAGGAACCGCAGGGGTCTGCCCTTGTCCTCCACCCTGTTGGAAACCTCGATGTCCGGCTCGATCCCCTTCGCCTGGATCACGCGGCCGTTGGGGGTGTAGTACTGCGCGGTCGTCAGCTTCAGGCCCGAACCGTCCTGCATGGGGATGATGGTCTGTACGGACCCCTTCCCAAAGGTGGGCGTCCCCAGAATCACCGCTCGATGATGATCCTGCAGCGCACCGGCGACAATTTCGGATGCGCTGGCACTTCCTCCGTTGACCAGACATATGATGGGATAGGAGTGTTTTTCTTTCTGCGGGTGCGCGAAGAATTCCATTTTCTGCGACTTCATGCGGCCGTCGGTGTAGACGATCTTCCCGCCTTCCAGGAACTCATCGGCCACGAGAACGGCCTGATCGAGCAATCCGCCCGGGTTGTTCCTCAAATCCAGGATGAGCCCCTTCAGCCCCTCGTCTCCCGCCTCCGACTCGAGCCGTTGAAGCTGCTTCTTCAACTCCCTGCCCGTGTTCTCCTGGAACTGGGTAATTCGCACGTACCCGAACACGTCTTCAACGGTCTTCGCCTTCACGCTCATGATCTTGATCACATCACGAACGATCGCGACCTCGAAGGGCTCCTCCAGGCCCTCACGGAAGATCGTGAGATTGATCTTGGTTCCCTTCTTGCCCCGCATCTTCTTGACCGCCTCGAAGAGCGTCATGTCCTTTGTGGGCTCCTCCTCGATCTTGACGATCCGGTCCCCGGCCTCCAGGCCGGCCCGGAAGGCGGGCGTGTCTTCGATCGGCGAGACGATAGTGAGAATTCCGTCCCGGATCGTTATCTCTATGCCCAGTCCACCGAAGCTCCCCTTGGTCTCCACCTGCAATTCCTTGTAGAGGTCCGGCTTGAGAAAGCTGGAATGGGCGTCCAGGGTTTTCAGCATTCCGTCGATGGCCCCGTAAATGAGCAGTTCCATGTCCACCTCTTCGACATAGTTCTGCTCCACCTTCTCGATTACGTCGGCAAATACCTGGAGCTGCTGGTAGCTCTGGTCTGCGGTCGCCCGGACCCCGACGTCGTCCTTCACCACCCCCAGGGTCCCGACCATGAAAAAGAGAAGGAACAGGACAAACCATTGCGCTCTCGACCACACATTATTCAACGTCACGTCCTCCCTGTCGCCAAAGACGATGTAGGATAAGCTCCTCCGGAGCATGCATTTCCTGCATATCATTAGGATCGGCCCGTCTGCCGATTCTCTTAATCCTTACAGTCTATTACAAATCTGCAACAACATTCAATCCGGCCCGCATATTGTACGAGACTTCGCCGCGGGAGCGGGGGAAGGTTTCGTGCAATATGCCGCTGGAGCCGCATTATCGTCGATTCGGCCTCTTCTGAAGCCAGCCGAGCGGGTCCTCGGGGGTTCCCCCGTGCCAGATCTCGAAATGGACCAGACATCCGTCCACCGAGCCGGTCGCCCCTGCGTGGCCCACGATTTCCCCTGCCTCGACCCGCTCCCCCTTCCGCTTGGTCAGCTCGCTCAGGTGGGCGGCAATCGTATAGTCCTTGGCCCCGTGATGGATGATCAGGAGCTTGCCGTACCCCCGAAACCAGTCTGCGAACGCGACCCCGCCGCTCCAAACGGCCCTCACCGGGGCACCCGGCTTCGCTTTGATGTCGATCCCTTTCGACCGGACGGACCGGGTGATCCCAAAGGTCCTATGAATCTTTCCCTCCACGGGCCAGGGCAGCTTGCCCTTGTGGGCGCTTATGGGCCCCTGGTCGACGATCACCGGGGCCGGTGGTTTCCGCCGGATCTCCTCCACGAGATCCCGTTCAGCCTCCTTGAGCTCCTCGAGCAGCCGCTGATGCAGCTTCTTGTCCTGATCGATACGGAACAGAAGGGCGTTCTTCTCCTGCCGGCTCGCCTTCAGGACCTTCTTCCGGTCCTCGATGGTCTTTAGAAGAGCAGCCTCTGCTTCCAGTCGCTCCTCAAGCACGGCCTCCACGCGCTCCTTTTCCCTGACCAGACGATGGAAGGTCTCGAGCCTCTGCCAGTCGGCAACCAGCAGACGCTTCAGGGAATCCAGATTGCGGAATTTCTCCGGGGGAGAGGCCGCTGAGAACAGAACCGGAAGCATGCCTGCCCTGCCCAACCGATAGTAGGCGACCAGACGGCGGCTCTGTTCGCCCTTCTGCCGTTTGATCTCTTCCTCCAGCGTCTTCAACTCTCGCCTCTTCTGGTTCTTCTCCTCGGTGAGGTCCTCCATGCGGGCCTCGGAAATGCGGCGCCTCTTCTCGGCCACCACGATCTCCTTGTCCAAAGACTCCAGCGCCTTGAGGAGATTCTTGCCCTTGATCGCGAGATCCTTCAGGGCCTTCTTCTCGTCGACGATCTTCTTGCGGGTCTCACGCAGGCCCTTCTTCGGGTTCGACGCACGCGAGACGGCGTCGGGCAGGCCCGCCTCGAGGCCGAAGACCATGAGCAAGACGATCAGCAACCAGTGGAATCTGCGTCTCATCGCTCTACAGAGAACCGGGAGAAGGTTAAGAGACTGCTGACCACGCCGACCAGGGCCCCAAGGCATATGAGCGTGATCGTCAACGGGGCAGACAGGAACCGAGGCTGCACCCAGCCGGCGAAGAGGCTCCAGGATGTCCCCATATAGATTCGAAAGCCGTGATAGAAGATCCAGAGGAGGCCGACCGCCAGAAGGGCCCCACCTATTCCCTGCAGCAAGGACTCCAGGAAAAAGGGGAATCGAATGTATCCTTCCGTGGCGCCTACGAGTCGCAGGATCTCGATCTCATCCTTGCGGGAATAGAATCCCAGGGTCAGGGTGCTCGAAATCACGATCACCGAGGCAAACAGGAGGAGCAATCCCAGGGTGAGGGCCAACCATCGCAGGACGCTGATGAAGGCGAAGAAGCGCTTCATCCAGCCGCCTCCGTACTCGACATCCTCCACACCCTTCATCTCGGAGAGATCCTGGGCGAGTTTCTCGATGGTCTCCAGGTTCCGATAGGGTTGCTTGAGGCGGACCTCCAGGGAGGCAGGCAAGGGGTTCTCGGAGAGCCCCTTGAGAACGTGCGCCGCATCACCCATCGCTTCTTCCAGCGAGCGCAGCGCTTCCTTGGGAGAACAGTACTCGACCGCCTCTACCTCTTCCATGGCCGACACCGCGTCCCGTACGCCGGATCGATCCTTTTCCCGGAGTTCCTGCTCCAGGTACAGCATGATCTGGAGTTCCTTGCCGAGCCTCTCCCCGATCACCTGCAGGTTCGTCAGCATGAGCAGGTAGGAGGCAAGAAGGAGCAGAGTGAATCCTACCGCGGCCAGACTCATGAGCACCGTGTTCAGGTGTTCCCTGATGTTCTGTGCGGTCGTCTTGAGGTGGTAGAGCAGCTTGTAGGTCCACATGAAACTCTGCCTATCCCTCCCGGACGAGACGCCCCTTGTCCAGCACGATACGGCCCTTTCCGCAATAGGCCGGCAGCGACTCGTCGTGGGTTGCCACCAGCAGGGTCGTGCCCCGCTGATGAATCTCGAGAAATTGGTCCATGATCTCCCTGCTCAGGGCCGAGTCCAAATTGCCTGTGGGCTCGTCCGCGAGCAGGATGAGCGGGTTGTTGACCAGGGCCCTGGCAATGGCGACGCGTTGCTGTTCACCCCCGGACAGCCGGAGGGGCTTCTGGTCTCTCTTGTCGGCAAGACCGACCGCCCTCAGTGCATGGTAGGCCCTCTTGCGCACGTCGCCCGGCGGAAGGCCGTGTATCTGAAGGGCCAGGGCGACGTTCTCGAGGGCGCTCCGGTTTTCCAGGAGCTTGAAATCCTGGAACACGAAACCTGTCGCCTTGCGCAGGCGGGTCAGCTCCACGGGGGGGATCCGGGTGACGTTTCTTCCATTCACCACGAGCTGCCCCTTCGTGACCTGTTCGATACCCATGATGATCTTGAGCAGGGTGGTCTTGCCGGCTCCGGACGAACCGGCGATAAAGAGGAAATCCCCCTTTTCGATCTGAAGGGAGACATCGTCCAGAGCGACCACGCCACCGCCGTAGGACTTGGTCACGTTGAAGAACTGAATGATCTTTGAGGAAGCCTCGATCGAAACGGTTGTCTCCGAGCTTGCGGGACGCATTCAGGCATCCTCTTTGCTGTTCATCTCGTAGAGGATCTGAAGGCCACGCAGGGTGAGAAACCGGTCGACCTTCTGGATGGTGCTCGACTCCGGGGCGAGACGCTCCGCCATTCCACCCGTGGCGATCACGTACGCCTCCTCGGCCATCTCCTTACGAATACGCTCCACCATGCCATCCACCATGCTGACGTATCCGAAGAGGATGCCGGACTGCATGCTGTGGATCGTGTTCTTCCCGATCACCGACCTGGGCCGTGCAATCTCGACCCTGGGCAGCTTGGAGGCTGTCTGGAAGAGCGCCTCCAGGGAAATCCCGATTCCTGGCACGATGACTCCGCCCATGTATTCTCCGTCCGGCGAGATGCAATCGAAGGTGGTGGCCGTGCCGAAATCGACGACGATGCAGGCCTTGCGGGCTTCTTGATAGGCGGCTACGGCATTCACGATTCGATCGGCGCCCACTTCACGCGGGTTGTCCATCAGGATGGGCATGCCCGTCTTGATTCCCGGCTCCACGAGAAGCGGCTCCAGCCGAAGGGTCTTCCTGCAGAATTCTTCGAAGGTCTGAAGAAGAGGCGGCACGACACACGAGATCACCACAGCCTTGAAGGAGTCGAATGTAACCCCGGACGCGGAACAGATGCTCTGGATCAGGACCCCGTACTCGTCCGCAGTCTTGGTCTTGTCGGTGCTGATCCTCCAGTCCTGGTGCAATCTCTCTCCCTCGAACACGCCCAGAACCGTGTGGGTGTTTCCAATGTCGATGACAAAGAGCATGCTCACCTCTCTTCCCTGATGACCCGGACCACGTCCCCTGCTCGAATCCTCTCGGTCTGACCGGGTGTGTTCTCCAGGATCATGGACCCCTCCTCGTCCAGCCCGCTGAACCGGCCCTGGACGGTCCCTTTCGCCGTGCTGATCTCCAGCCATTCCCCGCTGTGAGCGCAATAGCGCTCCCACTCCTCGAGGACCCAGGAACCTCCATCGAGCAGAAGGCGCTCATAGCCTTGATCCAGATGCTCGAGGAGCCGCCGAACAAAGGGCAGCCGCTCAACGGGTCTTCCCAACTCGATCTGAACCGAGGTGGCCGGGTACCTCAGGTCTTTCGGAAACATGTCGGGGGTCATGTTGATATTGACCCCGATGCCGAGCACCAGAAAACGTATGCCTTCCTGCTCTGCGTCCATCTCGGCCAGTATGCCCACGGCCTTTCTCCCCTCCAGGAGGAGATCGTTCGGCCATTTGATCCTCGGCTCCAGGGGGAAGACATCCTCTATCGCCTTTGCAAGCACGACGCCCGCCATGAGCGTTACCATGCCCGCGTCGGCGGGCGTGAAGGAGGGTCGCAGGAGAACGGACATGTAGAGGTTCCGGTTGGCCGGACTGACCCACTGCCTGCCCTGCCGGCCCTTGCCCGCGCGCTGCATCTCCGCGATGACGACGGTTCCCTCTTCGGCACCCTGGCGCCCCATCTCCCAGAGATCGTCGTTCGTGGACTCGGTCACGTCCTTGACCAGGATGGTCCGGCCGATCCTATTGGTGCGGATCCCGGGGTCCGCCTCCAGCACGTGAAGCGCGTCCGGCACCTCTCGGAGCCTGTAGCCCTGCGACGAGACGCCGTCTATCGTGTAGCCCTGGTTCCGGAGCGTCTGGATCTGCTTCCAGACGGCTGCCCTCGTGACCTGCAGCTCTCTGCAGATCGCCTGGCTGGACACGAAATCCTCGGCCCCCCGAAGGAGTGCCAGGATTCGCTCCCGTTGTGACGGTCGCTTAGCCATGATTGAGCAACATGGAAATGTCTACCCCGGGTGCGGAGTGAGTCAGCCTGCCGATCGAGATCGCGTCCACCCCGGTCTCCGCGATTTCTCGAACGTTCTCCAGGCTCACGTTCCCCGAAACCTCCAACTGGACAGATCCACGGACCTGTTTCACCGCCTCCCGGATGGTTTCAATCGACATGTTGTCCAGGAGGATCGCATTCACGCCCGCCGCGACGGCCTCCCCCACCTCCTCCAGGGTAGAGGCCTCCACCTCCACCTTGAGTGTGTGGGGGGCGTTCTTCCGGATTGCCTTCACCGCAGCAGTGACACCGCCGCATGCAGCAAGATGGTTCTCCTTGACGAGAATCCCTTCCGACAGGCTGGACCGGTGGTTTACGCCGCCGCCGACCCGGACCGCATATTTCTCTAGGATCCTCATCCCCGGCAGGGTCTTCCTGGTGTCGAGAATCTTCGTATCGGTTCCTTCGACAGCGTCCACGAACCTGCGGGTCAGCGTGGCCACCCCGGATAAATGCTGAAGAATGTTGAGAGCCACCCTTTCCCCACCCAGGAGGGCCCTCACGGGCCCCTCTAATTCGAGGAGCACGGCTCCTTTCTCCACCTTTTGGCCCTCTTGGGCCACGGCCCCCGACTCGATTTCGCCGGACAGTAACGCAAATACACGAATGGCGACGTCCAGGCCGGCCACAACCAGAGGCTCCTTGGCGCGGATCACGGCCTTTCCGCGAAGATCGGGAGGGACGAGCAGCTCGCTCGTCACATCTCCCGTGCCCAAATCCTCCCGAAGAGCGGCCTGGAGCCACTCATCCAGCATCGGTTCGGGGATCATGGGAACGGCTCTCCTTGACCAAGAATTTACTTGAATTATCCAGAATAATTGACAAGATAAGCAGCACAAAGTATATTGAAATTGCTTTTCCAATTCAAACGGAAAGGCACGAAGTAAGAAGATGCCGAAGTGGTGGAATTGGTAGACACGCTGGGTTCAGGGTCCAGTGGGAGCAATCCTGTCCGAGTTCGAATCTCGGCTTCGGCACCATCTTGAAATAAGCCCGTGACTTTAACTAGTTGCGGGCTTCTTTTTTGGTAACTTGCGTATGACTTGCAAAAACTTGCTCGGAAAGGCGGTTCACAGCGTCCCGGTTTCCGCTCCGTATCCAGTGTCCGTAGATGTCCACTGTGATGGAAATGGAGTGGTGCCCTAGCTGCTCTTTCACGTAAACCGGGGAAACGCCTTGGCTGAGGAGGAGTGATGCGAAGGTATGGCGGAGGGAGTGCAGACGGA